>NZ_BMCS01000001.1:746439-1492879 GCF_014635305.1 Williamsia phyllosphaerae
GTCGATCACGAGGTGGTGGATCACGAGAAGGAGCTGACCGCTCCCCGTGCCGCTGCTGTTCGTGTTCGGGCCCGGGTGCCACGCCGCGGTGAGCATGATCCCGCCGTGTGCGTCGAGGGCGGCGGCACGCTCGGCGATGGCCGCGTCGAGGCGACCGGAGCCGAAGTCGCTGTCGGACAGTGCGAGACGGTAGCGCTCGCGCACCGTGACGTCGGTCGGTACGACCAGTTCCCACTCGTCTCCACCGAAGACCTCGGCACGCAGCAGATCATGTCGGGTGACCAGCGCGTCGAGGACGGCACTCAGCTGCTCATGGGTCATGCCGACCGGGGTGCGCAGCACCATGGACTGGTAGAACGCGGCGAGCGAGGTCCCGGCCGTGCGTGTCTCGGCCAGCATCGGTGTCGACGGGACGGTGCCGACGGCGACGTCCTCGGTGTCGCCGGCTCCCGAGACGGTGGTCGCGGCGGCGGCGATCGCGAGGATCGTGCGCCGACGGAACACGTCACGGGAACTGATCCGCAGCCCCCTGGCCGCGGCCCGGCTCGACAGGGAGATCGAGGAGATGCTGTCGCCACCGAGGGCGAAGAAGTCGTCGTCGATACCGACGCGGTCGATGCCCAGGATGGTCTGGCACAGCTCGGCGACGATCTGCTCGCTCTCCGACCGGGGATCGCGCGCGTCGGCGCGGGTGGCCGCGACCGGCTCCGGCAGTGACGCGATGTCGAGTTTGCCGTTGACGGTCAGCGGGAGGTCGTCGACGACCCCGTAGCGCGTCGGCACCATGTAGGCGGGCAGAACCTGGGCGAGCCGGTCGCGGACGTCACCGATGAGATCGGCCGGCTGGCGGTCGGCCTCGACCGGGATCACGTACGCGGCGAGCGTCTTCTGGCCGGGGACGGCAGCGTCGGAGCGGGCGATCACGGCACATCGCGCCACCGCCTCGATCGTCGACAGCACGCTCTCGATCTCGCCCAGTTCCACACGGTAGCCGCGGATCTTGATCTGGTCGTCGCTGCGGCCGAGGTAGTCGAGGTTGCCGTCGGGTCGGCGTCGCACCAGGTCGCCGGTGCGGTACATGCGACCACCGGTGGTGAAGGGATCGGCCACCATCGCGGCCGCGGTGAGGTCTGGGCGCCGGTGGTAACCGCGCGCCAGACCTGTTCCGGCGATGTACAACTCGCCGACCACGCCGTCGGGCACCGGTCGCAGGGCGGTGTCGAGGATGTGGCTGCGGGTGTTCCAGATCGCCTGTCCCACCGTGGGCGTGGCGCTGTCGGCGGTACCGGCACCGAGAGTGTTGATCGTGTATTCGGTGGGGCCGTAGAGGTTGTAGCCCTCCACGCCCGGCGCGTCGAGCAGACGGGACCACACCGTGTCGGTGACGGCCTCGCCGCCGAGCAGGACCAGTGCCGGGTTGTGTTGATCGGTGGCAAGCAGCCCGGCGTCGATGAGGTGGTGGGCGTAGGTCGGCGTGACGTTGATGACGTCGACGGTGTGCGCACGGCAGTACTCGACGAGTCCGAGCGCGTCACGGCGCAGCTCCTCGTCACAGATGTGCACCTCGTGGCCGGCGACGAGCCAGAAGAGTTCTTCCCAGGACATGTCGAACGAGAACGACACCGTATGGGCCACGGCAAGAGGAACATCCGCGCCGCGATCGGCACGTGCGATGGTCGGTTCGAAGATCGCGGTCGCGTGGTTGTGGTACATGTTCGTCAGCCCGACGTACGGCGTGACGACACCCTTGGGCTTCCCGGTGGAGCCCGAGGTGTAGATGAGGTAGGCCGGATGGCGCAGGCGATCGGCGCCCGAGGCGAAGGCACCGAGCTCGTCGTCGCGCAGAGCACTCGCCGACGCGTCGGCCATGCGGGCGACCACGTCGGGATCAGCGAGAGCGACGATGTCGCAGCCACGCTCGGCGGCCGCGGTCGTGAGCGCGGTCCCACCGACGTCGGTGAGCAGGATCGTGGGTTCGGCGTCGTCGACGATCGCCGCGAGCCTCTCCACCGGGTACTCGCGCTCGAGAGGAAGATACGCCGCGCCGCTACGCAGCACCGCGAACAACGCCACCACCATGTCGACCGACCGCGGCAGGTCGAGCGCCACGATCCGCTCCGGACCGGCGCCATGGGCGAGGAGGAGACGCGCCATGCGGTTGATGCGCGCGTCGAGTTCGGCGTAGGTCACCCGTTCATAACCGGAGACCACCGCGACGGTGTCACCACGTCGTGCCGACTGATCGGCGAGGAGTTCAGCGACGGTCAGCGGCTCGAAATCGTGGTCGGTGATGTGCCGGTCGGACTCGAGGGTCGCCTGCTCGGCCGGGGTGACCAGGGTGACCGCACCGATGGCGCGGTCGGTGTCGGCGACGAGCGCACTGAGGACGGTGGTCAGCCGGGTCAGCATCGAGTGCGCGAGCCCGGTGTCGACCGACGAGGGCCGGTACTCGAGCTTGACGCCCATCGACTCCCCGGGCGTCAGCACCCAGGTGATCGGGAAGTGCGTGGTGTCGGTGTAGTCGACCCCGGTGATGCCCTGCGCGCGTTCGAGATCGGCGAACGTGTCGTCGTCGAGGAAGTTCTGCAGCACGAACAGCGAGTCGAACAGCGGTGCGTGTCCGGCGATTCGCTGCACCTCGCCCAGACCCACGTGGTCGTGCGGCATCGTCGCCACACGCTGGTCGGCGACGCCACGGATGACGTCGGCGACGGTCCGCGACGGCGTCAGGTCGACACGCGCCGGGACGGTGTTCAGGAACAGACCGATGGTCTCCTCGATGCCGACCAGTTCGCCGGGTCGCCCCGCGACCGTCGTGCCGAGCACCACGTCCGAGGTGCCCGCATGGTGGCCGGTGACGACGGCGAGCGCCGTGGTCAGCACGGCGTTGTCGGTGACCCCGAGTCGATCGGCGGTGGTGTGGACCGCAGCGGTCAGCTCCGCGGAGATCTCGGAGAAGATCTGCAGTGGTGCGGAATCCGCGGTGTCCCGCCCTGGATTCGCCGAGCCCGTGCCCGCCACGAGGGTGGGTTCTGTGACATCGGCCAGGACGTCCGCCCACGTAGCACGCGAGGCGGCGGGATCGATCTCGTCCAACCACCGCAGATAGTCGGTGAACGGTGCCGACCCCGTCGGCGCGCTCGACGCGTCGCTTCCGGTCCGGGCGGCGTCGTAGAGCGCGAACAGATCACGCAGCACGAGTTCGCGCGACCAGCCGTCGAACAGCAGGAAGTGGTAGGTCAGCAGCAGTCGGTCGGTGCCGTCCGGGAGGTGGACGATGCCGAGCCGGATCAGTGGCGGCGCCTCGAGGTCGAACGGTGTGGTGCGGTCGGCGTCGACGATCGCACCCAGGCTCGTGGCCGGGTCGTTCGCGGCCGTGAGGTCGTGGACGCTGATGTCAATCGGAGGATTCCCGGCGATGACCGCGACCAGAGACGTCTCGGACTCTGCGTCGGCGTCGGTGTCGGTGTCGACGGACCGGAAACCTGCTCGCAGCTGTGGGTTCCGGTTCAGCAGGGCCGCAAACGCCGTGCGCATGGCGCCGACGTCGAGACGGTGGTCGACGGTGAACGAGTTCTGCGCGATGTAGGTGGCGTCCTCGTCGGCGCCGTCTAGGTCGGCGCACTGGAAATAGACGCCCTGCTGCAGCGGGGTCATCGCCCAGATGTCGTCCACCGCCGAACGGGCTCCGGCGATCACCGCGTCGATCACGCTGCGCGACAGACGAACCGTACCGAATCGCTCGACCGGCTCACGGGGCACCGACCGCGCCCGGCCCACCCGTGCGGCGATGCCGATCGCCGTCCGTCCGCGGAAGACGTCCTCGCCGGTGATGTGGTGACCGAGTCGGGCGAGGCGCCCCGTGAGTCGGATCGCGGAGATGCTGTCGCCGCCCTGACGGAAGAAGTCGGCGTCGGCCGAGAGGGTGTCGACTCCGAGGACGTCGGTCATCACCGCGACGACGGCGCGCTCGGTGTCGGTGGCGGGTTGGACGAACTCCGCGTCAGCGGAGTGCGAGCCGCCGGACCTTGCGTCGGCCAGCCTTCCCAGCAGCGACGCGCGGTCTCGTTTTCCGTTGGGCAGCAGCGGGATCGCGTCGACCATGACCACCGATGACGGGACGAGGTGACGGGGCAGTTCGTCGGCGAGCCGGGCGCTGACGGTCTGCGGGGTCAGCTCGGGGTCGGACGCGACGACCGCGGCGAGGAGCTCGACGGTCCCGGCGGACTCGTGAGGGATGACCGCGGCGTCGGCGACTCCGTCGATGGCGACGATCGCCGTCTCGACCTCGCGCGGTTCCACACGGAACCCGTTGATGGCGATCTGGTCGTCGGTGCGGCCGACGTAGAACACCGCCCCGGCGGCGTCGACCCAGCCGAGGTCGCCGGTGCGGTAGAGACGTGATCCGTCCGCGACACCCGGGCGTGGATCGGCGACGAATCGGGTCGCGGTCGCGGCCGGGTCGTCGAGGTAGCCACGGGCGAGTTGCACACCTCCGACGTGGATCTCACCGACGACGCCGGTCGGCTGCGGGGTCAGGGCACGACCGAGGACGACGGTGTCGGTGCCCGCGACGGCGCAGCCGAGCGAGATGGGCGCGTCGGCGTCGACCGCGTGATCGGCGAGTACGTCCCCGGCGACCTCGGACGAGCCGTAGGAGTTGACGATCGTCGCCGTCGGTGTGCCGGTGCGCAACGCGGCGACGGTGTCCGCGCCGAGCGCCTCACCGCTGAGGATCCACCGGCGGACACGGGAGACCTCGTCGGCGAACTCCTCGGCCAGGACACGGGCCAGCGACGGGACCGCGAGCACCTGCTCGACCGAGCCGGCGTCGATGAGCCGAGCGAGAGAGGGTCCGTCGCGGCTCTCCCGGTCGTCGGCGAGGACGACGGTCGCTCCGGCGATCAGGGCGCCGAGCAGTTCGGTGGTGCCGTCGATGAAGGACAACGAGCTCTTCGCCAGACGCACCTGCGCGGGCCAGTCGCGGCCCGCCCAGGCGAGACGGTTGGCCAGCGCGCCGTGGGTTCCGACGACTCCGCGGGGCGTGCCCGTCGATCCGGACGTGAAGATCACCGAGACGGCGTCGGCCGCGGTCAGATCGACGGCGGGCAGGGTGGCGTCGGTGACTCGGTCACCGCCGAGGTCGACGACGCGGATCGAGCCACCGGCCGCGTCGACGACCGCACGCCCCGTGGCGTCGGCCAGGACGCAGACCGGTGCCGCGGCATCGAGCATGTGGCGGATCCGGGCGACGGGATAGCTCGGGTCGATGGGGAGGTAGGCCGCGCCCGTGGCGATGATCGCCCACAGCCCGGCGACGGTGTCGACCGAGCGCTGCGCGACGAGACCGACCACGTCACCGCGGCCGACACCGGCGTCGATGAGTCGTGTCGCGATCGATGCGGCCGACGCGGTGAGTTCGGCGTAGGTCACCGACGCGGCGCCGATCATGAGGGCGGTGGTCGTGGGGTGGTGCTCGGCGGCGTCGGCGAGAAGACGGTTCACGGTGCGGGTCTCGACGGCCGACGGGCGGGACGCGGTCTCCGCGGGCACACGCGGCCCGTTTAGGTCGGTGAGGAGCGCGGCGTACTCGTCGAGGAGGGTGTCGGCGAACTCGTCGCTGATCACCGATCGGTCGTTGGTGACGGTGATCGAGATGTCGTCGTGTAGCGCGATCATCACCGTCACCGGGTAGTGCGGTGCCTCGATGACACGCACGTCGCCGAAGCGCAGACCGTCGGCGGCGGCGGCCGGTCGGTCCAGGTTCTCGATCACGACGAGGGTGTCGAACAGTTCGCCGTGCCCCGCGATCTCGCCGACCTCCGCGAGCGGGATGTGGTGGTGGTCGATGACACCGAGTTCCGCGGCGGCGACCGCCCGTACGGTGTCGGCGACCGACGATCCCCCGCCGTGGCGTACCCGCGTCGGGACGGTGTTGATGAGCAGGCCGACGATGCTGTCGACACCCGGCAGGTCCCCACCGCGCCCGGAGACCGCGGTGCCGAACACGATGTCGGACCGGCCGATGAGGCGGCCCAGCAGGATCCCCCACAGCGACGTCACCACGGTGCTCGTGGTGACCGACTGGGTGCGAGCGAACTCACCGACGCGCGCGCGGGCGCCGGCATCGACCGTCCGACGTCGGCGGCCGTAGCGGTCGTCGCCGTCCGCGGGGTCGCCTCCGTGCCGGATCGGGCCGTCGGCGGACGCGACGCGGGTGGGACCGTCGACGTCGGCCAGATACTCCGACCACGCGGCACGGTCCGCCGGTGCGTCCCGATCCGCCAACCACCGCAGGTAGGTGTCGAATCGCGGTGCAGGGGAGGTGAACCGGTCACCTCGATAGGCGGTGCGCAGATCGTCGAGGACGAGCGGCACCGACCACCCGTCGGCGATGATGTGGTGCACCGTCTGGATCATCGTGTACCCGGCACCCGAACCGTCGCGCACCATGGTGAAGCGCATGAGCGGCGGGGCGGACAGGTCGAACGGTCGTTCGCGGTCCGCGCGTGCGGCGCTTTCGACGACGTCAGCGCTCTCTACGACGCCGACGCCCTGTTCGTGGGCATCACCGCCGATCCAGCGGACCTCCGGAGCGGGGGTCCGGCCGTGGACGGCGACGGGCGAGCCGTCGGCGACGGTGGTGAACCCGGCCCCGAGGGCCTGGTGGCGGCGGATGACCGCGGCGGTCGCGGCCTCGAAACGGGCCCGATCGATGTCACCGTCGAACTCGCCCGTGATCTCGACGATCTGTTGGACAACGTACGGGTCGTGGGCGTCGGAGAAGGTGGAGTGGAACCAGATCCCCTGCTGCACCGGGGTGAGCGGGAGGACGGCGGTGAGTCCCGGCGTGGACGAGTCGATCTGACGGACGTCGTCAGGGGTGAGATCGACCAGCGGGAAGTCCGAGACGCTGTGTCCGGCGACGTGGTCGTTGTCGGCGATCGCGGTGAGCGTCTGTACCCAGAGGTCGGCCAGTCGCGCGATGGCGTCGGCCCCTACCGCGTCGCGCGGCCAACTGACGACCGCCGACAACACCGGACCCGCTGCGGTGTCGGCGGTCTCGGCGTTCACCTCGATCAGTCGCGGAAGCGGCATCGACGGTCCGCGACCCTCGAGGACAGTGGTCTCCGCGGCGGTGATCATGGACCACGGCCGGGAGGTGTCGGTGAACCGGCCGAGGTAGTTGAACAGCACCTGGGGTGCGACGGCGAGATCGTCCCGGCCGGCGAGGTATCGCAATGCGCCATAACTCAATCCGTGCGACGGCACGGCGCGCAACTGGTCCTTGACCGAGCGGACCAGCTCACCGAGCCGGGCCGATGTCAGGTCGGTGTCGGCGGCCGGACCGATCTGCAGGAGCGCCGGATAGAGCGTGGTGAACCATCCGACGGTCCTGGACACGTCGGCGTCGCCGACCAGTTCACCCTCGCGACCGTGTCCCTCGAGCTCGAGAACCACCTCGCCGGCGGTGCCGGCGATCTCACGCTCGGTGCGCCAGCGCTCGATAGCGATGGCCAGCGCCGCGATCATCGGATCGTCGACCCGCCCGTGGATCGAATCCGGGACGGTGGTGAGCAGCCGGGTGGTGACCGCGGTCGGTAGTTCCACGCGCAGCCGGGCCTCGGTGGCGACGGTGTCCACCGCCGCGTCCAGCGGTCGGTCACCGAGAGGCGCGTCGGTCGTCGCGGCCACCCGCGACCAGAACTCGATGTCGGGATCGAACGTGCCGTCGCCGGTGGCCTCACGGAGGGCGTGGGCCCAGCCGCGGAACGACACCGGGACGTCGTCGACAACCGCCGCGCCGTCGTCCACCAACCGCCGGTGTGCCTCGGCGATGTCCTCGGCGAGGACGCGCAGCGAGATCCCGTCGACCACGATGTGGTGCGCGATGACCAGCAGGCGGCGCAGATCGCGGAGCCACACGAACGAGACCATCCGGCCGACAGTCGGGTCGAGACGGCCCACCGCGTCGTCGACGACGACAGCGAGATCACGGCCTGGCGAATCGGCGATGGATGAGTCGACCACCGTCAGCGGCGCGCGCGCGTCATCGCCGTCCACGACGAGATCCGCTGCGTAACCGTCGGTGTGGGCACGCAGCAGCTCGTGACGGACGACGACGGCGTCGAGGACAGCGGCGAGATCGGATTCGGTGAGATCGTCGGGGGTGACCAGTGTGATGCCCTGGTAGAAACCCTCCACCGCATCACCCACCTCGTCGAGCCAGGCGGTGATCGGGGTGGCCCCGATCGGACCGATGGCCTCGATGTCGGTGCGCGGGGTGAGCGATGCGGCGTCGCCGATCACCGGCGCGAGTGCGCGAACGGTGCGGTGGGCGAACATGTCCCGCGGTCGCAGGGTGTAACCGTGGGCGCGCAGCCGGGACACGACGCGGATGGCGACGATGCTGTCGCCGCCGAGGGCGAAGAAGTCGGCGTCGATGTCACCCCAGTCAGGATCGAGGTCGAGCACATCGGCGAACACCGCGCACAGCGCGACCTCGCGAGGCGTGGTCGGCGGGGCCGCCTCACCCACGGCGTGCACAACAGCCTGTTCCGCCGTACGGCGCGCGAGTGCGACCCGGTCGGCCTTGCCGTTGGCGGTCACCGGCATCTGATCGAGCACGGTGATCTCCGACGGCACCATGTACTCGGGCAACGTCTGCGCCGCCCACTCCAGCAGTTCGTCGCTCGCGACACCGGTCGCCGTCGTGACGTAGGCGACCAGCGCCGCGCTCGGCTTCTCGCGCACGGTGACGACCGCGGCGTGTACCGACGGGTGATCGGCCAGGGCCGCCTCGATCTCCTCGAGTTCGATGCGGCGGCCGCGGATCTTGACCTGGTTGTCGGCGCGGCCCAGGAACTCCAGCGTCCCCTCGGGCGTCCACCGGGCCAGGTCACCGGTGCGGTACATCCGGGACCCGTCGGTGTCGAACGGGTTGGCCACGAACCGGGAGCCGGTCAGCGCGGGTGCGTTGACGTATCCACGACCGAGCAGGAACCCGGCCGCGTACAGCTCGCCGCCGACGCCCGGCGGGACCGGCGTGAGGTCCTCGTCGAGTACGTAGAGCTGAGTGTGCGGGTTGGGCGACCCGATCGAGGTGGCGATGCGTTCGGCGACGTCACGGTAGATCACATGGGAGACACCGATGGTGGCCTCGGCGGGACCGTAACCGTGATAGAGCGTGGTGGTCAGCTGATCACGGAAACGGCGGAACAGATCCGGGGTGAGAACCTCGCCGCCGCACCACACGTGGCGCAGTCCGGCGAGAGCCGACGCACCCGCGCCTCGTTCGGACACCGCGAGCGCATCCAACTGCAGCAGCGCGTCCAGCATCGACGAGACGAGGTAGACGTAGGTGACGCCCTCGGATTCGATGAGCTCGAGCAGGTATTCAGGGTCTTTCTCGCCGTCCGGCTCGGCGACCACGACCCGTCCCCCGGTCACCAGCGGGAGCAGGATCTCGTTGATGGCGATGTCGAAGGCCAACGGCGCCTTGAACAACGAGGCGTCATCGGGTCCGAAGTGCAGGATCTCGTCGCGCTGCCAGCGCAGGCGTTCGCAGATCGCCTCGTGGCGGATCATGGCGCCCTTCGGCGTGCCGGTCGACCCGGACGTGAAGATCACGTACGCCAACCGGCTCGTCTCGATCTCGACGTCGGGAAGTTCGGTGGGCTCGTCGGCGAAGGCCCAGTCCGCCAACGACACCTCGACGGTCGGGACCGACCACCCGTCGCCTGACGCGGTCCTGCCGTCACCGGGTTCCACCAGTACCCGGGTCGCCCGTGAGTCGGTGAGGACCTGCGCGCGCCGGGCCGCGGGCCACGACGGGTCGACCGGGACGAACGCGCATCCGGCCGCCATGACGGCCAGCACGCCGACCACCATCTCCGCGCTCCGCGGGACCCCGATGGCGATGATGTCCTCGGGGGCGGGATGCTCCGCGCGCAGTCGGTGCGCGAGCTGCGCGACGCGGGTACCGAGTTCGTCGTAACTCAACCGCAGGTCCCGGTGCACGAGCGCGATGGTGTCGCCGCCCGCGGCGAACTGCGGGGCGATCATCGCCGGCACGGTGCTCACCGACGGAGGTGCAGACCGATCGTTCCAGGCTTCGAGAAGTTCGAGAACAGAGGTATCGGGCACCCGGTAAGGATAGCCTACCCTGCCGGAGTCACCGCATCGGTCTCCCACGCACGCCAGAGCTGGGCGTATCGCCCGTCCGCATCTCTCAACAACTCTGCGTGCGAACCGAACTGGATGATCTGCCCGTGCTCCATGACCGCGATCGCATCGGCCACCGCAGCCTGCGTGAGACGGTGTGCGACAACGAGTGTGGTCCGGCCCTCGGTGGCCGCGAGAGCAGCGTCCTCGAGGTCCCGGGCACTCGCACTCCCTGCCTCCGCGGTGGCCTCGTCGAGCACCACGACACGGGGGTCGCCGAGGACGAGACGGGCCAGCGCGATGTGCTGCGCCTGCGCCGCGGTCAGCGTCAGACCGCCCTCGCCGACCCGGGTGTCGATGCCCTCGGGCAGTGCGGTGACCCAGTCGAGTGCGCCGACCGCGCCGACCGCGGCCAGCACCTCGTCGCGCGTGGCGTCGGGCGCGACCAGTCGGAGGTCCTCGATCAGCGGCCCGGCGAAGACGTGCACCTCCTGGGTGATCGTCGCGACGTGCGACCGTAGTCGGGTGGGGTCGATGTCACCCACCCGGACACCGCCAATGGTCACCGAACCGGAGTCGGCGTCGCGCATGCCCGCGATGATCGCCGCGAGCGTGGTCTTGCCCGCACCGGTCGATCCGACCAGTGCGGTCCGGGTGCCCGCCGGGATCGTCAACGAGACGCCCTGGAGCACCGGGTGATCCGGGTGGTAGGCGAACCGGACGTCGCGGACCTCGACCGTCGCGTCGCGGGGTTCGGCGTCGCCTCGGCCGGACGTGGCGCCGGTGTCCGGCAGGGCGATGTCGACGACGCCGACCAACCGCGAGAGGCTCGCGCCGGCGGCCTGGACCTCGTCGAAGTTGAACATCAGCATGCCGATGGGGTTGAACAGCCGATGGAACAGCAATGCCGCCGCGGTCACCGCACCGACGGTCACTCCCCCGCCCGGGCTGTCGGCGCCGTCGCGGACCAGCAGGAAGCCGACGACGAGAATGGCGGCGAGACCGATGAACTCGGCGCGGTTGATCCGCCCCACGAAACGCGTGAACTGGGTGAACACCGCGATGGACAGGTCACGCGCCCGGGCCGAGGCGACGCTGATCCCGTCGCGGTGATGGGCGTGCCGCTCGTAGGCGTCGATCGTCTTGATGCCCTGCAGCGATTCCACCATCACCTGTGCGCGTGCCGCGATGGCCATCCGCTCGTCGCGGTACAGCGGTGCCGATCGCGGCAGGTACCACCGCAGCGCGAGTATGTACGCCGGGATGGCAAGAGCCCCGGCCAGTCCCAGCCGCCAGTCGATACCCGCCATCCCGACCAGGCTGAGCACACCGAGGAAAAACGCGTTGATCATCGTCGGCACGACCTGCGACACCGCCTTGCCGACCGCGCCGACGTCAGCACCGACGCGCGAGAGCAGGTCACCGCGGCCGGATTCGTCGATGGTGTCGGCGGGCAGATCCAACGCACGCGCGAGGACCGACTCGCGGAGGTCGGCCAGGGTCTGTTCGCCGAGTTTGGTGACCAGGTAGGTCGACACCCCGGTGCCGAGTCCGCCGAGCAACGCCGCGACCCCGATGACGACGGCGAGCGGCCACAGGTCGGACACGTCGGCGCCGTCGCGCACGCGGTCGACCAACGATCCGAGCAGGTAGATCGGGACGACCGAGGCACCGGCCGCGGCGACACCGACGAGCAACGTCGCGACGAGGGTCCGGGGGCGACGGGCGAGATCGGTGCGCAGCCACCGCAGGGTTCGCCGCGACTGCGCGACCGGCAGGATCGGCGCCACGTCGGGAATGGTCATCGGGACACCAGCTCTCGGTAGTCGTCGCGTCCGCGGGCCAGCTCGGAGTGCGATCCGACGGCGGCGATCGCGCCGTCGACGAGCAGCAGGACGCGATCGGCGGTGGCGAGCAGGGCGGGGCTGCTGGTGATGACCACGGTCGTCTTCCCGGCGCCGCTGCGCACGGCACGGATCCCGTCGGCGATGGCGGCCTCGGTGACCGCGTCGACGGCCGTGGTCGGGTCGTGCAGGACGAGGACGTCGGGGGCGGCGATGAGTGCGCGGGCCAGCGCGAGGCGTTGGCGCTGACCGCCGGACAGGCTCGCGCCCCGCTCGGTCACCGGGTGATCGAGCCCGGCCGGGTACAGCGCGACCACCTCGTCGGCGGCCGACGCCGCCAGCGACGCCGCGACATCTCCCGGTCGGGCGCTCACCGAGGTGCCCCAGTCGATGTTCGATCCCAGCGTGCCGGTGAACAGGTGGGAGTCGTGGTGCTCGACGACGATCGCGTCTCGGCGGGTGCCCACCGCGATGTCCTCGATACGACGACCGTCGACGGTGACCGAGCCCGCGGGCGCGGTCGGATCGCCGGCCAGCAGTTCGACGAGCGCGACCGCGTCGCGTGCCGACGGCGCCAGCACGGCCACGTACTCCCCCGGCGCGATGTCGAGGACGACGTCGGTGAGTCCGCCGTGGGCGCGAGCGTCGATGCGCACCGCACCACGGGTGTCGGTCGGCGTGGGATCGGAGCCGGTGGTGGCCGTCTCCTTCTGACCACGCAGCGTGGGTGCGGCCAACACCTGGGCGACGCGGTTGGCGCTGGCCCGGGCCTCGGCAACCCAGCTCGGCACGATGGCCAGCAGCGCGAACGGGTCGATGAGGAACTGGGCGAGACCGATGACGGTGATCAGGGCACCGATACCCATGTCGCCGGTGAGCGCGAAGTACACCGCGGCGACCGCGACGCCCATGGCGGCCAATGCGCCGGCCGCGGCGGAGGCGCCCGCGTGCACGCTCTGGATCCGCGCGGCCCGCAACGCCGCGGCCAGCGAGGTGCGGCTCGACCGTCGGTACCGGTCGGACGCGGCACCGGTGGCCCCGATCCCCTGCAGTGGTCGGAGTCCGCTGACGAGGTCGGTGGCCAGCCCCGAGGTGCGGCCGACCGTGTCCTGCTGCGCCTCGACGCGGCGCGCGATCAGGGGCGCGGTGACCTGCAGACCCAACACCACGACGGGGATGCCGACGAGCACCATCGCGCCGAGCACCAGGTCGATCGTCAGCAGCACGACACCGCACGCGACGGTCCCGACCACCGCGCTCACGACGCGAGGGATGTAGTCGATGACGTACGAGGTGTTGTCGGCGTCGGTGGTGGAGATCGACAGCAACTCACCCGACGACCAGGCGTCGTCCCGACCGGCCGCGACGGCCAGCCCGCCGGGTTCGAGCGCGCGGCCGCTGAGTTCGTCACGCAGCAGATGCGATTCGCGTGCGATCCCGAACATCAGCTGCCGGGCGCCGAGACGGTAGAGGACGGTGAGCACGACGAAGACCGCGGCGAGCACGGCGGTCCAGACCGCGATCGAGACGACCGAACCCGACGACACGGCGCGGTCGACGATCACGCCGATGAGGACGGGGATCGCGACCTCGCACAGCTGATATCCGGCGATGAGCACCGAACCGCCGACGAGCCACCGGGCGTTGCGGGTGATGGTCCGACGCAGGACCCATCCCCCGGTCACGCCTGCATCTGCTCCCGGAGGGAGCGCGGACGCATGTCGGTCCAGTTCTTCTCGATGTGGTCGAGGCAGCTCGCACGGTCGGTCCCGGTGTCGCCGAACGCCACGGTCCAGCCGCCGGGCACGTCGGAGAACGACGGCCACAGCGAATACTGGTCCTCGGCGTTCACCAGCACCACGAAGGTGCCGTCGGCGTCGTCAAAAGGATTGCTGGACAATCCACTTCCTCTCGTCGAAGGTCGGCATCGGGCGCGAAGACGCGTGGCGTCCGCGGTACGGACGCATTTGATACCTGAACTGAGCGATGGTATCAAAGGCTAGGCTAACCAAATCGGGGGCCAGGCAAGGGGTGACTGTGCGCGTCGTGATGCTGGGCTATCAGACCTGGGGACACAAGACCCTGGAGGCGTTGGTCAAGTCACGTCATCAGGTCGAGCTCGTGGTGACCCACCCGCCGAGTGAGCACTCCTACGAATCGATCTGGGCCGACTCGGTGGAGGACCTCGCCCGCAGCGAGGGGATCGACGTCCACCTCGCCAAGCGACCCACCGATGGGCTGATCGCCGCAGTCCGCGACATCGCGCCCGACGTGATGGTGGCCAACAACTGGCGGACCTGGCTCCCCCCGGAACTGTTCACCATCCCCGAGCACGGCACGCTGAACCTGCACGACTCCCTGCTGCCCGAGTTCACCGGGTTCTCGCCGGTCATCTGGGCGCTCATCAGCGGTGCGTCGCAGACCGGTCTGACCGCCCACATGATGGACGACGATCTCGACACCGGCGGCATCATCACCCAGCGTTCCGTGCCGATCACCGACACCTCGACCGGCACCGGTCTGGTCCAGGCGACCATCGACCTCATCCCCGAGGTGCTCATCGAGGCGCTCGACGCCATCGAGTTCGGGACCGCCGAGCTGACACCGCAGGATCTGAGCCGACGCACCTTCTTCCACAAGCGCGCCGACATCGACAGCCTGGTCGACTGGACCAAGCCCGCCGGCGAGATCGAGCGGTTCGTGCGGGCGCTGCAGGACCCGTATCCCAACGCCTACACGTACTTTCACGGTGAGCGGCTCCGCATCACCGGCGCGCACCTCTCGCGCAGCATCTACGGCGGGACGCCCGGCCGGGTGTTCATCGCCGAGGACGACGGCATGGTCATCGTCGCGGGCAGCGAGGCGTACCGCGGTGGCTCGCACGGTCTCGTCATCGACCGCCTGCGCACCGACGACGGCGTCGAGCACGCCGCGCTCGACTACTTCACCCGCGGCGGCGGATATCTGACGAACACACCCCGCTGAGACACCGCCGGCGCGCACACCGAGGCCGGTTGTCGGTGGTCACTTGTACGGTTCGCTCCATCACGTTCGTCCGCGTCGCCCCGGCGACTCGTTCTCTGGAGTGCACATGACCGATCCACAGCTTTCCCTCGTCGCCGCCCTGCTCGACCGTTCCGGCTCCATGCAGTCCATCGCCGACGACACCCGCGGCGGTTTCGACGCGTTCATCGCGAAGGAGCGTGCGGCCGAGGGCGAGACGGTCGTGACGCTCGCGCAGTTCGACGACCGGTACGAACTCGTCTACTCGGCCACACCCATCGCGGAGGTGCCGCCGCTGGTCCTCGAGCCGCGTGCGATGACGGCGCTGTACGACGCGATCGCGAAGCTCATCACCGACGTCGGCACCGACCTGGCCGCGAAACCGGAGCACGAGCGTCCGGGTTCGGTGACCATCCTGGTGATGACCGACGGTCACGAGAACTCCAGCCGGGAGTGGTCGAACACCGCTGTGCGCGAACTGATCACGCAGCAGGAGACGCGCTACGACTGGGACTTCGTGTTCCTCGGTTCGAACATCGACGCCGTCGAGGTGGGGGCCGATCTCGGGTTCAAACGGGAGAAGTCCATGACCTACGAGTCGTCACCGATGGGCGTGTCCGCGGCGTTCGAGTCGGTGTCGGGATACCAGGGTCGCAAGCGGTCGAAGCGGCTCGCCGGCGAGCCGCCCGCGGACGGGTTCACCCCGCTCGAACGGGAGCGCTCGAGCGGGCGGTGACCCGGTCGGTCGGGTCCGCTCCGGGGCATCAGACTGAGCGTGCGGTCCAGGCGTCCCACAGCTGCGCATAGCGGCCGCCGGCGGCGGCGAGATCGTCGTGCGTCCCGATCTCGACGACGCGGCCGTGCTCGAGCACCACGATCCGGTCCGCGGCGGCCGCCTGCGTGAGCCGATGTGCAACAACGAGAGTGGTGCGGCCGCGGGTGGCGGCCGCCGCGGCCTGCTCCAGGCCGCGCGCACCCAGGCTGCCCGCCTCCGCCGTCGCCTCGTCCAGGACGGCGACCGCGGGGTCAGCCAGGACCAGCCGGGCCAGGGCGAGCTGCTGCGCCGCCGCCGCGGTCAGTTCCCGACCGAGTTCGCCGACGACGGTGTCCATTCCGTCGGGCAGGGCGTCGACCCACTCGAGGGCACCGACCACGTCGAGGGCGGCGCGGACCTCGTCCCGACCGGCCGACGGCTGGGCCAGTCGTACGTCGTCGACGAGCGGTCCCGCGAAGACGTGCACCTCCTGGCTCACGATGGTGACCTGGCGTCGGAGCTGATCGACGGTGAGATCGGCGACCGACACGCCACCGATCCGCGCCGATCCGTGCGTCGGCGCGTACTGACCGGCCGCGATCGCCGCGAGCGTCGTCTTGCCTGCGCCGGTCGATCCGACCAGGGCCACCCGCTCGCCGGGCGCGATCCGGATGCTCACCCCGTGCAGCACCGGGTGCCCGGGGGTGTACCCGAACTCGATGTCGGTCAGCTCCAGCGACGTGTCTGTCGGTTCGGCGAGCACCGTGGTCGGCCTTGTGGCCTCGTCGGGGATGTCGACCACGCCGACCAGACGCGCCAGGCTCGCGCCGGCGGACTGCACCTCGTCGAAGCTGTGCAGGATGGTGGCGATCGGGAAGAAGAGTCGATGGAACAGCAGGGCGGCCGCGGTGGCCGCGCCGACGCTGACCAGATCGGCGCGGACCAGGAAGAAGCCGGTGATGAGAACGGCGGACAACCCGACGAACTCGGCACGGTTGGTGCGCCCCACGAATCGGGTGAACAGCGTGACGATCCCGATGGAGATGTCACGCGCCCGGACGGCGGCGGCGTCGATCTCACCGAGATGCCGGTCCTCGAGTCCGTAGGCGTGCACGGTCCGTGCGCCGACCATGGCCTCCATCAGCTTCTGCGAGCGGGTGGCGACCGCCCTGCGCTGCAGCGCGTATCGCGGCGCCGACCGGGTGAGGTACCACCGGAGACTGACGATGTAGAGCGGCGCGGCGAGCAGTCCGGCGAGCCCGAGTCGCCAGTCCAGGCCGGTCATGGCCGCGATGCCGAGCACCGCCATCAGCATCGACGTGATCATCGTCGGTAGGACGTCGGTCACCGCGCGGCCGATGGTGTTGACGTCGTCGCCGATGCGCGACAACAGGTCTCCCTTGCCCGCGCGCTCGACCGTCGTGGTCGGCAGCGTCAACGACCGCTCGACCACGCGTTCGCGCAGACGCGCCAGCAACGTCTCGCCCAGCTTGCTGACCAGGTACGTCGACACCCCGGTGGTCACGCCGCCGACGACGGCGGCAACGACGATGACCACCGCGATGACGGTGATCGACGAGACCGGATCGCGGTCGCGGACGCGGTCGATCAGTTCGGCGAAGACGTAGGTCGGCAGCACCGACGCACCGGCCGCGACGATCCCGACCAGCAGCATGGCGGTGGTCGCACCGACGTTGCGGCGCAGCTCGGCTCGCAGCCAACGCCAGGAGTCCCGCGCGGTCGCGATCGGCAGGAGGGTGTCGGGGGCGTCGGCGAGATCGTCGGTCG
The DNA here is from genome assembly GCF_014635305.1 of Williamsia phyllosphaerae. Lineage (NCBI taxonomy): Bacteria > Bacillati > Actinomycetota > Actinomycetes > Mycobacteriales > Nocardiaceae > Williamsia > Williamsia phyllosphaerae. Next base: position 763,993 of record NZ_BMCS01000001.1, read on the forward strand.
CCGCCGTCGAGCGACCGGCCATCAGCGCAGCACCGCCCGGCGGTAGTCGTCGTCGGTCTCGCTCAGTTCGGCGTGCGAGCCCGCGGCGACCACCCCGTCGCTGCCCAGCACCACGACCCGGTCGACGCCGGCCAGCAGGGTGGGGCTGCTGGTGACCAGGACGGTGGTGAACCCGGTCTCGCCGCGGTGTCGCATCGCGGTGATCCCGTCGGCCACGGTCTTCTCGGTGACCGAGTCGATGGCGGTGGTCGGGTCGTGCAGCACCAGGACCGACGGCTCGACGAGCAGCGCCCGCGCCAGTGCGACCCGTTGGCGTTGTCCGCCGGACAGGCTCGATCCGCGCTCGGTGACCGGGGCGTCGAGGCCGGCGTCGTGCATCGTCACCACGTCGGTGGCCGCCGAGGAGCGCAGGGCGTCGGTGATGAGTTCGGGGTCAGGATCCGGTGCACCCGCGGTGATGTTGGACCCGAGGGTGCCGGTGAAGATGTCGGTGATGTGCGGTTCGACGACCATGGCCTCGCGCGCCTGTCGGTGTTCGATCTCATGGAGGTGGTTCGCCCCGAGCCGCACGGTCCCGCGGTACTCCTCCGGCGGGACCCGACCGGACAGGACCGCGACGAGCGCCTCGGCGTCGGCCGATTTCGGTGCGACCACCCCGAGCAACTCACCGGGCTCGACGGTCAGGTCGACGCCGTCGAGGGAGCCGTAGCCCAGCCCCGTCACCTGTAGTCCGTAGGGCGGCTCACCCGGGTCGCGGTCGCCGTCGGGCAGCAGCGACGGCGCCGCGAACACCAACGACAGCCGGTTGGCCGACGCCCGCGCCTCGGCCACCCAGCTCGGGACGACCGTCAGCTGGGTGAGCGGCTCGATGAGGAACTGCGCCAGTCCGATGACGGTGACGAACTGTCCGATGCTGATGTGACCGTCGAGCGCGAGCCAGCCGGACGCGATCGCGATGCCCGCGGACAGCAGGTTGCTGATGGTCGCCGAGACGCCTGCGAACCCGCGCTGGGTCCGCGCCGCGCGCAGCGTCGCCTGCAGCGAGGTCTGACTGATGTCCCGGTAGCGTTGCGCAGCAGCCTGTTGCGCGCCGATCCCGCGCAGTGGACGCAACCCGGCGACGAGATCGGTGGCCACCGCGGTGGCCCGACCCACCGTCTCCTGCTGGTCCTGCACGCGCCGGGTGATCAGCGGTGCGCTCAGGTGCAGGACGGCGAGCACGACGGGCGTGCCCACCAGGACGCCCAGCCCGAGCGGCACGTTGATGATCATCAGAGCGACGGCACACGCCAGGGTGGCGGTGACGGCCTCGACGATCCGCGGGATGTAGTCGAGCATGTAGGAGGTGTTGTCGGCGTCGCTGCTCGAGATGGTCAGCAGCTCACCCGACCGCAGGTCGGTGCGAACGCCCCTCGGCGACAGGATCTTCGCGGCGACCTCGACCCGCAGGGTGCAGCCCTCCCCCGCCTCGGCCCAGGTGAGGATTCGCGCGCCGAACCGCCAGGTGAGCGTCAGCGCCATGAACAGGCCGAACAACACCGCGATCCACACGACGAGTGCACCGAGGTCGCCGGTGCTGACCGCCTGGTCGATGACGACCCCGATGACGACGGGCACGAGCACCTGCGTGATCTGGTGCAGGCCGTACAGCAGGGAGCCGGTGGTCAGCCATCGTCGGTTGCGCGCCATCCCGAGCAGCAGGATGCGCGAGCCGGTCAGCACGGTGGGCGGACGGGTCTGCGCAGCACCGCTCACATCCGCGGCGCTCATGCCTCGCGCACGTCGGGGACGGACGAGAGGTCCCGCCGGGCGCGGGCGGTCCGCGAGGCGCGCGGGATCACCAGCGGGGTGTCGGTCTCCGGGTCGTCGATGATCTGGCACCGCAGCCCGTAGACGTCCTCCACGAGCTCGGCGGTGATGACATCGGCCGGATTACCTTGCGCGACGATCGATCCCGCTTTCATGGCGATGATGTGGTCGGCGAAGCGGCACGCGTGGTTGAGGTCGTGCAGCACGGCGACGATGGTGCGGTCCTGCTCGGCGTTGAGCTCGGCGAACAGGTCGAGCAGTTCGATCTGATGGGCGATGTCGAGGAACGTCGTCGGCTCGTCGAGCAGGATCAGCGGCGTCTGCTGCGCCAGCACCATGGCCACCCAGACGCGTTGGCGCTGGCCGCCGGACAGCTCGTCGACCGGACGGCCCGCGATGGACGTGACGCCGGTGGCCTCCATGGCCTGCGCCACCGCGCGCTGGTCGTCGCGGGAGTACTGCCGCATGACCTTCTGGTGCGGGAAGCGTCCACGGGCGACGAGGTCGGCGACGGTGATGCCCTCGGGCGCGATCGACGACTGCGGGAGCAGTCCGAGCCGACGCGCGACCTCCTTGGTCTTGAGGGAGGTGATGTCGGCGCCGTCGAGGATGACGTGTCCGGCGGTCGGCTTGAGCAGGCGGGCGAGCCCGCGCAGCAGCGTCGACTTGCCGCAGGCGTTGGGGCCGACGATCGCGGTGATCGCGCCGGCGGGGATGTCGACGCTCAGCGAGTCGACGATGGCGGTTCCGCCGTAACCGAGCGTGAGATCGCGTGCGCCCAACGAGTTCTGTGTCATCGACTTCTCCTGTGTCATCGACCTCTCCTGGCTTGTACGACCAGCAGCCAGATGAGGTAGAGGCCGCCCACCGACACCGTCACCGCTCCCACCGGGAGCTGCGCGGGCGCGACGATCTTCTGTGCGATCAGGTCGCTGAACAACAGCAGGAACGCCCCCATCACGGCTGAGGAGACCATGCCGACCCCGGGTGCGCCGGTCAGTCGTCGGGCCAGCTGCGGTGCGGCCAGCGCGACGAAGGCGATCGGGCCGGCGGCCGCGGTCGCGACGGCCACCAGGATCACCCCGACGACGAAGTACGCGATGCGGGCCCGTTCGGGTCGGACGCCAAGGGCGCCCGCCGCGTCGTCGCCCATCTGCAGGATCGGCAGCTGCGGGCCGATGGCGACGAGCGCGACCAGAGCGATCGCGACGCACACCAGGACCGGGTACAGCTGCCCCCACTCGAGCCCGTTGAGCGACCCCTGCTGCCAGATCGACGCCGTGATCGCCTGCTGCAGTTTGATCTTGATGATGATCCACTGGTTCACCGAGCTCAGCACGGCGCCGACCGCGATGCCCACCACGATGAGACGGAACCCCGCGACGCCGTTCTTGTAGGCCAGCGAGTAGACGACGGCCGCGGTGATCAGTCCTCCGATCATCGCCCCGGCCGCGGTCGTGTAGTAGCTGCCGCCGAGCATGCCGATGGCCACCAGGGCGCCGGTGTAGGCGCCGATCTCGAACCCGATGACGTCGGGACTGCCCAGGGGGTTGCGGGTGAGCGCCTGGAAGATCGCACCCGAGATGCCCAGGGCCGCACCGATGACCAGCGCGAGCAGGATTCGCGGCATCCGGTAGTCCAGGACGACGACCTCGTCGAAGCTGTGGTTCTGACCGGTCAACACCTCGACCACGCCCGCGGGCGAGACCGGGTACTCACCGACACCGAGGGCGAAGACCGCCAGCACCAGTGCGCCGACGCCGAGGACGGACAGGACGGTGATGGTGCGCCACGACGCCCGCATCGACACCCGCGGTCCGCGACGGAGCACGAATTGGCGCGAGCCGAAATCGACGGGAGGCGGGCTTTTCTCGGGCGCGGTCACAGGCCTGTCGCATTCGAGCGGCGGATGAGCCAGATCAGCACGGGCGCACCGACGAACGCGGTGACGATGCCGACCGGGAGTTCGCCCGGGGGGATGATGACGCGACCGACGATGTCGGCGGCGAGCATGAGCGAGGGCGCCGCGAAGACGCAGTAGGCGCAGATCCAGCGCCAATCCGGGCCGGTGAACCACCGGACGGCGTGCGGCACCATCAGGCCGACGAACCCGATCGGCCCGGCCGCGGCGGTGGCCGAGCCCGCGAGCAGTGTCACGGCCACGAGTCCGAGGACACGGGTGCGTCTGACGTTGCCGCCCATCGCGGCGGCGAGGTCGTCGCCCAGCGCGACGGCGTTGAGGGACCGGCTGACGAAGATCGACAGCACCACCCCGACGACGACGAACGGCAGGATCACCCAGACCACCGACATCGGGCGGCCGTCGAAGGCACCGGCGTCCCAGAACCGCAGTTGGTCGAAGGCGCGGGGGTTGCGCAGCCGGATCGTGTACCCCACGCCGTCCATCACGGCGCCGATGGCGACGCCGGCGAGCAGCACCCGCACCGGGGTGGCCTCGGCGCGGCCGGTCATGCCGACGAGGAAGACGAACACCATCGACACCAGGGCGCCGAGGAAGGCGAACCAGATGTAGGACATCACCGAGGTCAGTCCACCGAACGCGATCGCCGACACCACGAACAGGCTCGCGCCGGAGTTGATGCCGAGGATCTGGGTGTCGGCGAGCGGGTTACGGGTGACGCCCTGGATGAGCGCTCCGCACAGTCCGAGGGCGAGGCCCACGACGATGCCCAGGACGGTGCGGGGGATCCGCAGATCGTGCACGATCCACTCGTTGCCGGTGTCGGTGTAGTTCGTCAGGGCTCGCCACACCGTGCCGAGACCGACGGACTCGGTGCCAATGGCGAGACTGAGCACGCACATCACGACCAGGACCGTGGCAGCCACGAACAAGCCCGCCCATCGGCGTCGCCCGAGGTCGGCCGGTGCGCCGCCCGCGGGTGCGGGGGCAGCGAGGTCGGACGGACCCAGGGTCGACACCACGCTCGTCGCCTAGAGACCCGCGCGCTCGAGCGCGAGGTCGAATTCCTCCGAGGCGACCTTGTCGCCCTTGCCGTCGGCGAGTGCGCGCTCATAGACCGCGACCAGCTCGTCGCTCATCGACTCGAACTTGCGGTCCCAGGTCTCGGAGTCGAAGCGCCAGTAGCCGATGATGTCGAACTGCGCGGGGGTGAACCCGTACTGCGAGCGGAGGTTCTTGCGGATCTGCCGCGACGGCAACGCCTCACCGGCGAACCAGCAGTAGCCGCGGCCCTCGGGATGGACGACATCGCCGACCAGGGCGGTGAGCGCACTCTGCGCGTATCCGTTGCCGGTGCCCACCGACGTCACCAGCTCGACGCCCTCGCGGCGGGGGAGATAGGCCAGATCGGAGTCGTCCCCCACCTCGACTATGGCCGTCGCACGGGTTCCCGCGGGCAGTTCGTCGAGGATCCGGGCGAGGGCGGGCAGACCCGAGAGGTCGGCGACCAGCAGTTGCCAGTCGGTGTCGGCCGGGGGCCGGTACCAACTCCGTGCGTGCGCCAGCACGACCTGATCGCCGCGCTCGACCGACCGCACCCAGTCGCTGGCCACCCCGCGTTCGTGCACGACGAAGTCGACGGTGATCTGTCGGGGGCCGGGTCCGCGCAGTCGCACGGTGTAGTTCCGGCCGGGCGGGGCGGTGTCGACATCGAAGTAGGCCCACACGCCGTCACGCTGCTCCATCGCGGGCGGGCAGTTGCGCCCGTCGGACGGGAAGTAGATCCCGACCGCGTCGTCGCCGGCATCGGGCAGACCCAGATCCGCGAGATCCGGCACGTCGAACACGACGCGACGCAGGCGTGGGGTCAGGTCGGTGATGGCCACGACGGCTCCGAACACGGTTCCCATGAACGTAGGCTAGCCTAAGTATCTCGGCGACCGGTCGGCGGGCGAACCCGGGCATTAAAAAGCTTCGACCGAGCTGCCGGGTCGGGGGTCTGGCAGCTCAGCCGAAGCTGTCTTGGATATCGAGTGACGCCCGTCAGGCGTTACACATTTCTCTGAAATTGTTTCGCCGGTGCCGTGACCTGCGCAAACCCCTCGGAAGTCACTCCGCGCAGGTCACGGTCACCGACGGGTGATCAGGCCTCGACGATGGCGGTGACGCCCTGGCCGCCGGCGGCGCAGATCGAGATCAATGCGCGGCCGCCACCGTTGGCGTGCAGCTGCTTGGCCGTCTGGGCGACGATGCGTCCGCCGGTCGCGGCGAAGGGGTGCCCGGCCGCGAGGGACGAGCCGTTGACGTTGAGCTTGGCGCGGTCGATCGACCCCAGGGCCGCGTCGAGGCCGAGACGTCCCTTGCAGTACTCGTCGGACTCGAAGGCCGCGAGCGTGCAGAGCACGACCGATGCGAACGCCTCGTGGATCTCGTAGTAGTCGAAGTCCTGCAGCGTGAGGCCGTTGCGCTCGAGCAGACGCGGGATCGCGTAGGTGGGCGCCATCAGCAGGCCGTCGGGCCCGTTGATGTAGTCGACCGCGGCGGTCTCGACGTCGACCAGGTGCGCGAGCACCGGGAGGTTCTTCTCCGCGGCCCACTCGTCGCTGGACAGCAGCACGGCCGACGCACCGTCGGTGAGCGGGGTCGAGTTGCCCGCGGTCATGGTCGCGTCGCCGAGTCCGACGCCGAAGACCGGCTTGAGCTTGGCCAGCTTCTCCACCGAGCTGTCCGGACGCAGGTTCTCGTCGCGGGTCAGGCCCAGGAACGGCGTGATCAGGTCGTCGAAGAAGCCCGCGTCGTACGCCTTGGCCATGTTCTGGTGGCTGGCCGCGGCGAGCGCGTCCTGATCGGCGCGCTTGATGCCGAACTCCTTGGCCGTGATGGCGGCGTGGTCGCCCATCGACATGCCGGTGCGCGGCTCGCCGTTCTTGGGGATCTCGATGCCGATCTTGGGCAGCAGTGCGGCGATCGCCTTGAGGCGGTCGCCGGTGCTGCGGGCCCGGTTGACCTCCAGCAGCGCCTTGCGCAGCGGCTCGGAGACGCCGATGGGCGCGTCGGAGGTGGTGTCGACGCCACCGCCGATGCCGGCGTCGTACTTGCCGGTGGCGATGCCGTCGGCGACGAGCGAGATGGCCGAGAGACCGGTGCCGCAGGCGTGCTGGACGTCGATGCCCGGGGTGTACGGCGACAGCGCCGAGCCGAGGACGGACTCGCGGATCAGGTTGAAGTCGCGCGAGTGCTTGAGGACGGCACCGCCTGCGACCATGCCCAGACGCTCACCCTGCAGACCGAAACGGCTCACGAGGCCGTTGAGGGTGGCGGTGAACATGTCCTGGTTGCTGGCCTTGGCGTAGGCCTTGTCCTGGCGGGCAAACGGGATTCGGTTGCCGCCGACGATCGCGACCGGCCGAACCGTCTTCGCCTTGGCGGCGCCGGACTTGGCTCGAGTGCTCTTGGATGTTCCTGCTGTTGCCACTGCTGATCTCCCCGGGTGTCGGATGGAAGCTATAGCGTATTCTTACTCGCGAGTAAGTTACTTGTCGAACCCCGCCGGGTGCCAATGCGCAACCGCCGGGTGGGGTGGGGAAAACCAAACCAACAAGGAGTCATGACGTGGCAAACACCGGCCTGTACTCGCAATTCGTTCATTCTCTTCCGGGCGCGTTCATCGCCAAGCAGGCGGGTCTGCCCGTGCCGCCGCCGCTGCGTCGGTACAAGCCGTCGGACCCGGCGCTGACCGGTCCGGTCCTGCTCGGCGGGTCCGGCCGGCTGATCGAGCCCCTGCGCGAGCTGCTCGACACCCCCGACTATGAGGTGATTCACAACAACGTCACCGGCAAGTCGGCCGACAAGTTCGGCGCCGTGGTCCTCGACGCCACCGGCATCACCTCCCCGGCCGACCTCAAGGAGCTCTACGAGTTCTTCACACCGACGCTGCGGTCGGTCACCCCGTCCGCACGCTTCCTGGTGCTGGGAACCACGCCCGAGCTGATCACCGACCCGAACGAGCGCATCGCGCAGCGCGCACTCGAGGGCTTCACCCGCTCGCTGGGCAAGGAGCTGCTCAAGGGCGCCACCGTGCAGCTCGTCTACGTCGCCCCCGACGCCCCGACCGGTCTGTCCGGCCTGGAGTCGACCGTCCGCTTCGTCCTCTCGGCCAAGTCGACCTTCGTCGACGCGCAGGTCATCCGCATCGGGACCGGTGAGGCCACCCCGCCCGCGAACTGGGACAAGCCCCTCGAAGGCCGCGTCGCCGTCGTCACCGGTGCCGCACGCGGTATCGGCGCGACCATCGCCGAGGTCCTGGCCCGCGACGGTGCCCACGTCATCGTCGCCGACATCCCCGCCGCCGGTGAGGCGCTGTCGAAGACCGCGAACAAGGTCAAGGGGACCGCGTTCCCGGTCGACGTCACCGCCGCCGATGCGGGCGCGACCCTGGCCGAGCTGGCCAAGGAGCGCTTCGGTGGCATCGACATCATCGTCAACAACGCGGGCATCACGCGCGACAAGCTGCTCGCCAACATGGACGCCTCCCGCTGGGACTCGGTCATCGCCGTGAACCTGCTGGCACCGCAGAAGCTGGTCGACGACCTCATCGCCGCCGACGCGTTGAAGTCCGGTGGCGCGGTCATCGACGTCTCGTCGATCGCCGGCATCGCGGGCAACCGCGGCCAGACCAACTACGGCACCTCGAAGGCCGGCGTCATCGGGCTGGTCGACGCCTACGCGCCGATCCTGGCCGAGAAGGGCATCACCATCAACGCGGTGGCCCCGGGCTTCATCGAGACCGCCATGACCGCCGCGATCCCGCTGGCCACCCGTGAGGCGGGCCGCCTGATGAGCTCGCTGCAGCAGGGCGGTCAGACCGTCGACGTCGCCGAGACCGTGGCGTACTTCGCGAGCCCGGCGTCGTCGGCCGTGACCGGCAACGTGGTCCGCGTGTGCGGCCAGGCCCTGCTGGGTGCCTGAGATGGCAACCGTCGCGCTCACGCGCCTCCCCGCGACCTCGGACGTCTACCGCAGCGCCGTGTTGGGAATGCTCCCCGGCATCGGCAAGAGCGGCCCGGTGCGTCCCGACGCATCGCTGCCCGACACCACCTACACGGTGTCGAACCTGACCACCGACGCCGACCAGGTCCGCGCGTACTGCTCGGCCACCGGTCTGCAGTTCGGTGAGTTCCTGCCGCTGACGTTCCCGTTCGTCGCACAGTTCCCGCTGATGATGCAGACGATGGTCGCCAAGGCTTTTCCGTTCGGCGCGGTCGGTTCGGTGCATCTGGAGAACCGCATCCACCGGCTGCGCCCGATCTCGATCGGTGAGCCGCTGTCCATCGCCACGCACGCGGAGAAGTTGCGCGAGCACCGCAAGGGCATCCTCGTCGACGTGGTCAGCCGCATCAGCGTGGGTACCGAGTTGGTGACCGAGCAGGTCTCGACGCTGCTCAGCCAGCAGCGCACGAGCCTGTCCGACGGCGAGCGTTCCGCGCCGCCGAAGGATCATCGTCCGCCGGCACCGGATGTCTCCCTCGCGGTCGACCTGGGGCGCATCCGCGCCTACGCCGGGGCCAGCGGTGACAGGAACCCGATCCACATGGCGAACCTGACCGCGAAGGCGTTCGGTTTCCCCCGTGCCATCGCGCACGGGATGTGGACCGCAGCAGCAATTCTGGGCAGCATCGAGGCGCACCTGCCCGACGATGTCGTCTACGAGGCGAAGTTCGGCAAGCCGATCCTGTTGCCCGCCAAGGTCAACGGATACGTCGACGCGGTCGGTGACGGCTATGACGTGTCGGTTCTCAACCGCAGCAAGGGCTACCCGCACCTGACCGGCACCCTGCGCGGCGCCTGACCGCGCTCGATCGACATGAACTCCCCGTCGTGATCTATGTCACGGCGGGGAGTTCGTGCATCTAGGTTGTTCGTTACGACTACACAATCAATGAGCTCGAAGACGTCGGGCCGATCACGAAGGAGTGAGTTCCATGGCTGCAGATTTCATCGACAAGGCACAGAACAAGGCGCAGGAAGTCGCCGGCGAGGCCAAGAAGGCGGTCGGTGACGCCACCGACAACGACGACCTCAAGGCCGAGGGCACCGCCGACAAGGCCGGCGCCAAGACCAAGCAGGCCGGCGCCAAGGTTTCCGACGCCGCCGAGGATGCCAAGGACGCCGCCGCCGACGTCGCCGACGAGGCGAAGGACAAGGCCGAAGATGTCGCGTCTGACGTGAAGGCTCAGGCCAAGGATGTCAAAGCCAAGGCCGAAGACGCCGCGCAGGACGCCAAGGAGCAGGCGAAGGACGTCGCCCAGGACGCGAAGGTCAAGGCAGACGAGGTCGCAGACAAGGCCAAGGACGCCGCCGCCGACGCGAAGGCCCAGGCCAAGGACGTCGCGCAGAACGCCGAGAAGAAGGCGAACGAGGTGGCCGACAAGGTCGCGTCGAACATCCGCAGCATCGACAGCAATGACGTCGAGAAGGCCGCGACCAACCCGGCGGTCATCGCGGGCATCGTGGCGGTCATCGCCGGCATCATCGCGGCGATCGTGATCAAGCGCCGCTGACCCCGACGCAATCCGCTCCACTTTCGTTGAAACGCTCCGGTTGCAACCGGAGCGTTTCGATGTAAGTGGAGCGTTTGTGTCTGAGGGAGGCCGGTACAACGGAGGTATGCGAAAAACCACTCTCGGCGATCTCGAAGTAGGACGAATCGGACTCGGCGCCATGGGGATGTCCCACGGTTACGGCGGATCCGGCGACAACGACGCCGGATCGATCCGCACCATCCATCGCGCGATCGATCTCGGTGTCACCCTGATCGACACGGCCGAGGTGTACGGACCGTACATCAACGAGGAACTGGTCGGAGAGGCGCTGAAGGGTCACCGCGACAAGGTGGTCCTTGCGACCAAATTCGGACTGATCAAGCATTCCGAGGGCGACGAGGCCGGCCTGGACAGCAGCCCGGCCAACGTGGCGGCCGCGGTGGAGGGTTCGCTTCGTCGCCTCGGCGTCGACCACATCGACCTGCTCTACCAACACCGCGTCGACCCGACCGTGCCGATCGAGGACACCGTCGGCGCCATGGCGGAACTGGTGACCGCAGGCAAGGTGCGCAACCTCGGGTTGTCCGAGGCCGCGGCAGCCACGATCCGCCGCGCCCACGCCGTTCACCCGATCAGTGCATTGCAGTCGGAGTACTCGTTGTTCACCCGCGACCCCGAGGACGGCGTCCTGGCCGTGTTGGCCGAGCTCGGGATCGGTTTCGTCCCGTATTCGCCGTTGGGCCGAGGGTTCCTGACCGGCCAGATCCGTTCGGCGGACCAGATCGGCGAGAACGACATGCGATCGGACAACCCACGCTTCGTCGGCGAGAACTTCGCCCGCAACCTCGAGCTCGTCGGCGTCGTCGAGGCCGTGGCAGAGGAAGTCGGTGCGACGAGTGGCCAGGTCGCGCTCGCGTGGCTGCTGTCCCGTGGTGAACACATCGTCCCCATCCCGGGTACCAAGCGCATTGCACGCGTCGAGGAGAACGTCGGCGCAGACGCGATCTCGTTGTCTGCCGAACAGCTCGAACGACTCGACTCGCTCCCGCCTGCCGCCGGTGACCACCACAACGAAGCACAGATGCGGATGATCGAGCGCTGAGTTTCGGCACGGTCGGTAGGTTGTTTCGGCACGCTCGGCGGGGTGTGGACAACTCAAACCGATTGTTGGACCTCCGGTTTAGACTGTGATCATGATTGACGGGGGTCGGGCGGAGCAGAAGGATGCGCCGGAGCAGTTCGCGCACGTCGGCGACATCCGACTGTGCCACCAGGTCTTCGGTGCCGAGGGCGACCCGACCGTCGTGCTGATCATGGGTCTCGGGCTCGACATGCTGTGGTGGCGCGACGAGTTCTGCGAGGACCTGGTCGGCCGCGGCTTCCGCGTCATCCGGTTCGACAACCGTGACGTCGGCCGTTCGACACATCTGTCCGGCCCGGCGCCCACCGCGTGGCAGTACCTCCGCCGGTCGGCGCCGGTGACCTACTCACTCGAGGACATGGCCGACGACACCGCGGGGCTCATCCGGGCGGTCGCACCCCGCGGCGCCCACATCGTGGGCGTCTCGCTGGGCTCGTTCATCGCCCAGCAGACCGCGATCCGGCATCCCGACCTGACACGATCGCTCGTCTCGATCATGGGCCGCCCGGGTGATCGTCGAAACGGGAAGTCGTCCAAGCGCTATCTGCTGTCCGGGCTGCGGGCCCCGAAACCCGACCCGGTCGACGAGATGGTCGCTGCGTTCGAGCGGATCGGATCCCGCGACCGGACCGAGGCCGACGAGAACGACGTCCGCACGATCATGCCGCGCTCGCTGGCCCGATCAGGCGGCGACGACACCGGTTCCGGGCGGCAGATCGCGGCGATCTTCGCCGAGGCCGACCGCACCCGCGGCCTCCGGGACCTGCGGATCCCGGCCCTGGTGATCCACGGCGACGCCGACCGGGTCATCGCCCCGTCCGGCGGACGGGCCACCGCGGCCGCGATACCGAGCGCCGAGTTGTTGACGATCCCGGGGATGGGCCACGATCTGGCCCGGCGGCACTGGGACGTCGTGCTCGACGGGATCGAGGCCACGGTCCGCCGCGCGGAGGCGACGACCTCAGCCTGAGGCCAGGCGCTGTTCGTACGTGCGCACCGCGTCGATCAGGATCCCGAACACCCGATGGGCGGTCGCGAGATCGGCCTCGTCGACGTCGGCGAGCGCACCACGGGTCAGTTCGCCGAGCGGACCGAAGAACTCTCGCGCGACCTCCATACCGTGGTCGTCGTAGCGCAGGATCACCCGACGACGATCGCCCGGATCGTGCTCGCGGCGGATGTGCCCCGAGCTGATCATGCGCTCGACGAGGTAGGTCATGGCCGCCGACGACATCCCCAGCGAGCTGCCCAGCCGACCGACCGTCAACGGCGTTCCCTCGACGTCGGCCACCATGATCCGCAGCAAGGCCTGGAAATCGTTGGCCCCGAGCTCGTGCCGGCCCGCGAAGACCCGACCCAACTGCTCGGACGCGGCCGCCAGGGCACGCATGTCCGCCGCCATCGCCGACTCGAGTTCCGCTCGTTCCACGTCGGCAGCCTACCTACGACCCTGACATAAGTCTCACTTGCTTAACAGTTCAGTTTCTGAGATTGTCTGATTCGTGAACAACCCGAGCAACGACAGCACGAGCGGGACTGACTCGAACGCTCCGACCTCCTCCGCCTGGGATCGCCTTGCCACCGTCGTCAGCGGCCGCCGATCGTGGGCCATCGGCCTCGTGATCCTCATCCTGGCGATCGCGTTCATGACCGTCGTCGGCGAGAACGGTTCCGGCGACGACTCCCCGGTGTCGCTGCCCGACTCGGCACAGTCGGCACAGATCGACGACGTCCTCGCCGCGTTCCCCGACGCCGACGTCACCCCGGCCATCCTCGTGGTCGACCGACCGGACGGTGCCGCGCTCACCGACACCGACCGCTCGGCGATCGACGAGGCGCGGACGCGGATGCTCGCCGTCGATCGCGCCCTTCCCGCGAGCGAGGACCCCACCGAGGGCCCGACCGTCGTCGTCGCGCCGGACAACAAGGCCGCCCTCGCCACCGTCGGCGTCTCCTCGTCACTGAGCGGGTTCGGCCTGCGCGACACCGTCGACGAGTTGCGCGACGCCGCCGACGCCGGACTGCCCTCGGACCTGCAGACCCACGTCACCGGCGGCCCCGCGTTCGCGGCGGACATCGCCAACTCGTTCTCCGGCGCCAACGTCACACTGCTCGCGGTCACGGCCCTCGTCGTCGCACTGCTGCTGATCGCGACCTACCGCTCCCCCATCCTGTGGCTGGTCCCACTGATCGTGGTCGGTCTCGCCGACCGCATCGCCAGCTCCGCGGGAACCGCACTCGCCAGCGCCACCGGCCTGAGTTTCGACGGTTCGACGTCGGGGATCACCAGTGTCCTGGTCTTCGGCGCGGGTACCAACTACGCGCTGCTGCTGATCTCGCGATATCGAGAAGAGTTGCGGCGCTTCCCCGATCACCGCGACGCGTTGCGCGCAGCGGTCCGACGGGCGGGTCCGGCCATCGTCGCCAGCAACCTCACTGTGGTCCTCGCCCTGCTCATCCTGCTACTCGCCGCGCTGCCGAGCACCCGCAGCCTCGGCGCCTTCGCCGCGGTCGGACTGCTCATCGCGGCGGTGTTCGTCCTGTTCGTGCTGCCGCCTGCGCTGGGCTTATTCGGTCGAAAGTTGTTCTGGCCGTTCATCCCGCGCGCCGGCACCGACTCCGATCACGACACCGTCGAGCGCGGCGTGTGGCATCGGGTCGCGTCCGGCGTGGTCGGCCACCCCGTCCGGGCGGCGATCGCGGCGTTCGCACTGCTGATCGTCTGCGCCGCCGGCCTGTTCGGTACCTCGATCGGGTTGTCGCAGACCGAGCAGTTCCGGGTCAGCGCGGATTCGGTCGTCGGCTTCGACGTGCTCGACCAGCACTTCCCCGCCGGTCAGTCCGACCCGACGACCGTGACCGCGTCCACCGCGGTGGCCGGTCAGGTCGACGCGGCGATCACCGGAGCCCCGGGAGTCGAATCGGTCCGACAGACCGGCACCTCCGAGACCGGCCAGACCCGGTGGAGCGTCGTCCTGACCTCACCCCCGGCATCGAGCGGCGCGTTCGAGACGATCGAGTCCATCCGGTCCACCCTGTCCGGCATCGACTCGGCCGACGCGCTGGTCGGCGGCAGCGACGCCCAGGCTCTCGACACCCGCGACGCCGCGGGCGACGACCGACTGCTGCTGATCCCGTTGATCCTCGCCGTCGTCCTGGCCGTCCTGTTCGCGTTGCTGCGAGCCGTCCTCGCGCCCCTCGTCCTCATCGCCGTCACCGTGTCGAGCACCGTCGCCGCGTTGGGTCTGGGCAGCTGGGTCAGCGAGCACGTCTTCGGCTTCCCCGCCCTGGACAACAACGTCGTCCTGTTCGCGTTCCTGTTCCTGGTCGCACTCGGCGTCGACTACACGATCTTCCTGGTCACCCGCGCGCGTGAGGAGAGCGCCGGACACCGCATCGGGACGGCGATGATCCGTGCCGTCTCCGCGACCGGTGGTGTCATCACCAGCGCAGGCATCGTGCTGGCCGCGGTGTTCTGTGTGTTGGGAATCCTGCCGCTCATCACGCTGACCCAACTCGGGATCATCGTGGGTCTGGGAATCCTGTTGGACACGTTCGTGGTTCGAACGGTCGTGGTCCCGGCCCTGTTCACGCTGATCGGTGAGCGGATCTGGTGGCCGAGTCACCCTGCGGACTCGACGGCTCTACAGGACAACGGTACGACAGTTCGTTAACATCGCAGCCGATGGACGCACTGACTGTGATGATCCCCGCCCGCAACGCCGAGCGCACCGTCGAACAGGCGATCCGGTCGGTGGCCCGGTCACTCGACCGCGACGGGCGGGTCCTGGTCGTCGATGACGCCAGCGAGGACGACACGGCGGCCGTGGTGCACCGCGTCGCCCGGCGGGATCGACGGGTCGGCCTCCTCGACGTAGGCGGGAAGCGCCTCGGCGTGACCGGTGCCGCCAACGCCCTGCTCGACGCGGCCGAGACCCCGTTGGTGGCGCGGATGGACGCCGACGACGTGAGTCTCCCCTGGCGGTTCCGGTCCCAACTGTCGCTGATGCACCGACACGATCTCGACCTGGTGTTCTCGCCCGCGCTGTTCATCGGCCCCGGACGGTTCAGCGCCGCACCGCAGCCCCTGCTCGGCGCCGACCCACGCTCGCTCACCTACGAGCTGCTGCTGAACTGCGCGGTCATGCAACCGTCGCTCACCGGTCGGCGCAGCGCGATCCTCGACGCCGGCGGCTATCGAACCGTGCCGGCCGAGGACTGGGATCTCTGGATGCGACTGGCGCTCAACGGGACCCGGATGGGCCGTACGTCACTCCCGTCGGTGGCCTACCGCAGGCACGCCGCCCAGACGTCATCGCAGGAGTCGTACAAGCAGGCCGTGTCCGCGGACGCTCCGACCGCGCACGTCCACCGGGATCTGTGCCGGGCGACGCTCGGTCGTGAGTACCGCGCCTACGCCGCGCTGACCGGGCCCGGCGCACCCCCGGACGAGGTCGCCGACGCGGAACAGCTCATCGACGACGTGGCGGCGCACGCATCGGAATTCCCTCTGGCCGAGCGGATCTCGATCCGATCGACCGCACACGGCCTCCGACTCCGCCTGCGCGGGCGCTACCCGACGGCCTGACGCCGTGCCGACCCGCACACGCTCCCTCGGTGCGCTGGACCTGTCCACCCGTCTGTGGTGGCGGGTCACCGGGACGCGGGTCGACCTCACCGGCGGCTCCCGATGGTTGGCCGCGCCGCACAACGAGCGCGGCGAGGTCGGGGACGACTGGCTGCACGCCCTCGATCGACGCGGCCTCGTCCGCCCACGGTCCGCCGACCACGGCCTGATCGACCGTGTGGACCTGCTCGACGGACCCGAGTTCGAGTCCGCGGGCATCGACCCACTGGTGCGTGACTTCTACGAGCACACCGCGGCGTGGCGGATGGAGGTGTGGTCGCAGTGGAACCCGCTCTTCGCGCCGGGCGGAGCACTGGTGACACGGGTGTTCGGGCGTCGTATCCAGCAACTCGCACTGCCGATCTCGCCGATGTCGGTCAGCCGCGGGATGACCAGCGGGGTCCATGTCATCGACACCCCGGACGGTCGTCGCGACGGCGCCGCCTGGCTGCGCACACTCCGCTCGGACCGTTCCCCTGTCTACAGCGGCTTCTACCAGGTGGCTGCACCCGGCGACGCGGTCCAGCCGCACGTCAAGGTCACCTTCCCGCTCGAGGAGGGCAACGTCCAGGTGTTCCTCACCCCTCGTCTCGGCGACGACGGTTCGCTGTGGTTGCACTCCCGTTCACGCACCCACGGAGCGGACGGGGCCTACGTGACCGCGCGGGTGCGAAACCGGTGGTACGCGGCCATGCTCCCGCTCCACGAGACGTTTCACGTCTTCGTCGACGACGAGGGGGTGTTACGCACCGACCATCACCTCCGCGTGTTCGGACGCCTCGCGTTACGACTGCACTACCGGCTCGACCGGACGGGACACTGAGGGGCTCCCCATGCCGGGATCGCGCGCCAGATCGGCCGCCGCCGAGGTCAGCGCACCGATGTAGGCATTGCGCTCATCGCGGGTGACGGCCGACCGCAGCGGTCCCATCTGAAGTTCGTGGATCGCCTTCCCGTCGACCACGACCGGCGCCGCGAGGTAGCTGACCGGCAGCGAACCGTCGTCGTCGAGTTCGGCCGCGGTGTAGGCCCGGGCCGTGAGCGCCGACAACTGCGTCAGGACCTTGGTACGCAGTCGTGGTCTCAACAGATCGCCGCCGACGACGTCGAGCAGGTCGGCCAACACGTCGACCAGTCCCGCGTCCCCCGACGTCGGCCGGAACATCGCGTACCTACGGTGTTGCACCAGTCCGAGCAGGCGCTCGGCGGCATCACCGTCGTCGGCGCCGGCCACCCACCCGTCGCGTTCGGCACCCTCGCGCCAGGGCATGACCGCGGCGCCGGCGGGGTAGGCGAGCGGAACACGCTGTCCCACCGGCACACCGGGGATGTCCCGGTCACCGCCGTGGGCCTTCGCCACCACCCTGAGCGCACCGACATCGATGCGACTCAACGTCACCCCGCACCCGACCTGCCTCGCGAGCACCTCGAGGCGTTCGGCGACCGAGCCGCCCACGGGGAGGCGCCCACCGATACCGGCGAGTGCCGGTCCCACCGCATAACGACGGTCGGCGTCCCGGGTGACCCACGAGGCGTCGGCCAATTCGCGAACCACCGCTGTGGCCGTCGCCCGGGCGATGCCCAACGCAGCGGCGATCTCGCCCACCCCCATCGGGCGGTCGGCGGACGCCAGCATCCCCACCACCTCGATGACCCGACGCGTCGGCGGCGACGGAGATCGATCGACCACAGGGCGAGTCCTCTCACGGCAAGGAACATGCTTGTCAGTTCGAACGGCCGTCCCTACACTGAGCGGCGCGTCGAAATGATAGACCACGTAACGACGAATATTCGTCATCACTCTCAGGGAGCGCCGATGATCCAGGACCGATTCCGACTGGACGGGCAGGTGGCGGTGGTGACCGGCGCCGGTCGCGGACTCGGGGCCGCCATCGCGTACGCGTTCGCCGAGGCGGGCGCCGACGTCGTCATCGGATCGCGGACCGAGTCCCAGCTCGACGAGGTCGCCGAGCGGGTACGCGCACTGGGGCGCCGCGCCGTCGTGGTCGCGGCCGATCTCAGCGATCCAGAGGTCACCGCGGGTCTGGCCGGCACCGCGAAGAACGAACTCGGCCGGCTCGACATCGTCGTCAACAACGTGGGCGGCACCATGCCGAGCGCGTTGCTCGACACCAGCGTCAAGGCGCTCGAGGGGGCGTTCCGGTTCAACGTCTCGACCGCGCATGCCCTGACCTGTGCCGCGGTGCCGTTGATGCTGGAGAACGCCGACGGTGGATCGATCATCAACATCACCTCGGCGATGGGACGGCTACCCGGTCGGGCGTTCGCCGCCTACGGGACCGCGAAGGCCGCACTCGCCCACTACACCCGCCTGGCCGCCGAGGACCTGTCACCGCGGATCCGGGTCAACGCCATCGCACCCGGTGCGATCGCCACCTCGGCACTGGAGATGGTCACCTCTGACGAGGGCATGCGCACGGGACTGGAGCAGGCGACGCCACTGCGTCGCATCGGCCACACCGACGAGATCGCCGCGGCGGCACTGTATCTCGCGTCGGCGGCCGGGTCCTACACGACCGGGAAGATCCTCGAGATCGACGGCGGGATCGTCAAACCCAACATGGAGCTGCCGCTACCCGATCTGTGAGACGTGCTCGCCGCTGACCTTCTTGTCGCCGGCCAGACCGTGCCACCCCATGCCGAACACGAGATCGGTGGCGCTGTCGAGATCGATGTCGCCCTCGGTGATCCGATCGGCGACGGCCTCGCCGGCTCCGACGAGCGCCACCGCCATCAACTCGAAGTCGGTCTCGGTCGCGCCCTCGACCGTCGTACCCCGACGGAGCAGGTCGGCGATCATCTCGATGAGTCGGGCGCGGCTCGCGTCGACGATCGCGGTGAAGTTGGACTGTGCGGTGGCCACCCGGTAGAGCACCCGCCACGACGCCCGGTTGGTGTCGACGAAGTGCAGGAACTCGTAGATGACGGTGCGGGCCTGGTCGCGCTGCTTGAGGTTCGGGTCGAACCCGGTGGTCATGGCCTCGATGAACCGGCTGCCCTCACGGTTCACGCAGGCGGCGAACAGCTCGTCCTTGGATCCGTAGTAGAGGTACAGCATGGGCTTGCTGATGTTCGCCGCGGCGGCGATGGTGTCCATCGCGGTGTCGCGAAAGCCCTTCTCGGCGAACACCGATACGGCGGCATCGAGCATCTGCTGTTCGCGCACCGCGCGGGGGAGCCTCTTCGTGCCACCGGCCATGGTCCACCGCCTTCCGCCCGGTCCGAACCGAAGACCTCAACTTACCAGGCAGTAAGTTACGAACGTTCGACCGTGGCGACGTCGGCCCGACGATAACCCACCGCGTCGAGCGCCGCGGCGACGGTGACCTCGGCCAGGTGGGTGTCGACCGCGCCGAGAGCGGGCATCAGGGTACGGAGCAGGAGCGGCCCGGTCAGCAGGTCGCAGATCTCGTCCGGATCGGAACCGGCGGTGATGTCCCCGCGGCGGGCGGCCTGGTCGAGGGCCCGGCGGACGGCCGCTCGACGCGGCGTCATGATGTCCTCGAACAGACGCGAACGCAGGGTGTCGTTGCGCGAACTCTCCTCGATCAGGCCGGGCATGGCCCGGACGACCAGGGGATCGGTGAAGAAAGCGATCTGTTGCTTCTGCAGTGCGTCGAAGTCGGAGGGCAGATCACCCGAGTCCGTGCGGGGGTCGAAAACCACGCGCGAGCTCATGGCCGCGGATACGATCTGCGCCAGCGACGCGTACCGGCGATAGATCGCCGGACGCGTCGTGCCGGCGGCGCGAGCCACCGCATCGATGGTCGTCGCGCCGTAACCGATCTCGACGATCATTCTCGCTGCCTCATCGAGAATGGCGTCGTCAATCGATGAATCTCGTGGTCTCCCGGTGTTGACCATCATACATTACAAGCTGTAACGTAACGGTGCATGAGGACGACAGTAGCAGTGCGGAGGGACGAATGTCTCGGGGGGCACTGCTCGGTCAATCGGAAGGAAAGTTCCGTTGGGTGATGTCTTGATGTGGACGGTGGTGCTCATGACGATCGTGAGCTCACTGGCTGTTTCGACCGTCACCCTCCTTGTCATTTCGCGGCTTCGGGATATTGGGGAGTACTCCCGGGGCCGCGGAGCTCGCGGCGTCGCGTCCCACACAGGGACATCCGACGCGCACGGACCTGCGGGCACTACGCGATTCCGAACGAATTCTACGTGGGGTACTTCGTTCGGAGACGCATCTATCGTCCCACCAGTCCGGTGGTGACGCGGACAGCTCGTGTCCGGATGCGTTACCCGCGTAGTGCCCGCTGACGCCGTCTCGATCAGCTGCGTCAGCAGGCACCCGCACCGGTCGCTCGCAGGTTGCGCGCGACCGACCGGTCGACCTGGGCCTGCGGCAGCCGCTTCTCCCGCACCGCCGAGGTGAGAGCGGCGAGCACATCGGGGACCTTGTCGGTGCTCAGCCACAACGCGAGGTCGGCGCCGGCGGTCAACGCCCGCACGACCGCCTCCTCGATCCCGTACCGCGCGCTGATCGCGGCCATCCCACTGAGGTCATCGGTGAAGATCGGGCCGTCGAACGGTTTCCCGCCGTAACCGGCCCCGCTCCGCAACAGCCGCATCGCCGGGGCCGAGATGCTCGCGGGTAGTTCATCGCCGGTGAGTCCGGGCACGATCAGATGCCCCACCATCACCCCGGCCGTCGGCACCGCGCGGGTCGCCGGTCCCGGCAGCAGCGTGCGGTAGGGCACGAGGTCGTCGTTCTTCAGCTCCGACAGCGGCGGCGTGCGGACGGTGCCGGTGTGCGAATCGCCCGAGCCGTGACCGTGGCCGGGGAAGTGCTTGAACACCGGCATCACGCCGGCGTCGCGCAGTCCGTCGGCGAAGGCGCTCGCGTAGCGGGCCACGACCGCCGGGTCGTCGGAGAACGACCGGTCGCCGATCACCTCGTCGTCGGATTCGTCGCTCACGTCGGCGTCCGGCGCGAAGTCGACGTTGATCCCGAGACGCTTGAGTCCGGCACCGGTCTTCGCGGCGATGCGGCGCACCTGCGCAGGTGTGGAGGTCGACGCCAGTTCACGCGCCGACGGGCTGTCGATACCCAGTTCGGAGAGCCGCGAGACCCGGCCACCCTCCTGGTCGACCGTCACCATCAGCGGCCGTTTCGACTGCGCCGCGATCGCCTTCAGGCGACCGTTCGCCAGGATCGAGAAGTCGGTGAAGCTGCCGACGAAGATCCCGCCCACGTGATAGGTGTCGACGACGCGACGCGCGTCCTGCGTTCCGCTCACCCCGACCACCAGCATCGCGGCCAGCTTGTCGCGCAACGACATCGACGCCACGACGGGCGACGCGCATCCGGCGGCGACCGCCTTCGAGCTGCTCGGCGCCGACGACGTCGCCGAGGGAGCTGCCGCGGAGCTCGTCGAACCGGCACTGCTGGTCGAGGTCGCGACACCGTCGGCCCCGCTGCCACAACCCACCAGCACGGCGAGAAGACCCACCACACCGACGGCCACACCCTGACGGCGACGCGCCTCCGTTTTCCGCATGGCAAGCAGTCTGACACGGCATGATTCCCGCACGAATGCCCAGTCCACGGACTATTCTCGTCCCACACCGCAGGTGACGAAGGAGACCATCATGGCAGCCACGGACCAGCAGACCTCGGACCTGATCATGATCGCGTACGACGGTACCGAGAACGCGGATCGGGCAATCGATTACGCGGGTCGGTTCCTCGCCGGTCGGCGAGCTGTCGTGGTCACCGCCTGGGAGACCGGGTCGCATCAGACCGCGCGGTTGTCGTCGTTGTCGGGCGGGATGCAGACGATGGTGGGCGTCTCGGTCGACACCGAGGTCGACGAACTGCTCCGGATCGAGGCCTCCACCCTCAACGCGCGGGGTGTCGAGAGGGCTCGTGCCTGCGGGATGGAGGCCGACGGACGCCTGGCCGAGGTCGACTCCACGGTGTGGGGTGCGCTGGTCGACGCCGCGGACGAGCTGGCGGTGGACGTGCTGGTCACGGGCACCCGCGGCGCGTCCGGACTCAAGGCGCTGCTGCACAGCAGTGTCGCCGAGGCGGTCCTCAAGCACTGCCGGCGACCGGTGCTGGTCGTGCCCGCCCGGTGCACCGCGAACGCCACCGCCGCCACGCGCCCCTGAGCGGCACCGGAACCGGACGGGCCGGATGGTAGTTTCGACGCGAGCAGTACGACGTCGACCTCAGGAGCACCACACCCATGACCGACAACCGCCTCATCGCCGGAGCCATCGCCGGGATCATGGGCGTCATCGTCGCCATCGCGGTCGTGTTCCTCGGCGGGTACATCTCCTCCGACGACAACCCGTCGACCGACGTCAACAGCTTCAACGCGGACAATGGTTTCGTGAAGGGCTCGGTCGACTACGGCACGCGTGACAACGCCGGAGTGCAGAACTGACGTTCGTCCCCGCTCGGTGGATGATCAGCGTCTGACCCGGCGCGGGGTCGTTCTCGCGGCCGTGGCCGCCCTGGTCTTCGCGTTAGTCCAGTCCCCCGGCGCCATCGCCGCGGACACCAAACTCGATCTCACCGCCGACCCCGTCGGCTTCCTCGCCCGCGCGACGCATCTGTGGACGTCGCAGGCCACCCTCGGTCAGGTCCAGAACCAGGCCTACGGGTACTTCTTCCCGCACGGCGCGTTCTTCGTCCTCGGCGACGTCGTCGGTCTGTCGCCGTGGATCACCCAGCGGTTGTGGTGGGCCGTGCTGGTCTTCGTCGGCTTCCTCGGCATCGTCCGGCTCGCCGAGGCGCTGGGCATCGGTTCCCGCGGCTCCCGGATCGTCGCGGCCGCTGCGTTCGTGCTCAGTCCCCGCGTGTTGACCACCCTGGGATCGATCTCCTCGGAGACGACGGTGATGATGCTCGCGCCGTGGGTGCTGATCCCGGTCGTCATCGCCCTGGACCACCCACAACTGCGATCGTCGTTGCGTCAGTTGGCGTTCCGATCGGCCTGCGCGGTCGCGTTGATGGGTGCGGTCAACGCCGTCGCGACACTGGCCGCCTGCGGCATCGCCGTCGTGTGGTGGCTTGCGCACGCCCCGGTGTCCTTCGGCTCCGCGCACGCCGGGCCCGCCGCGCGGTGGGTCCGGTTCACCGGCTGGTGGGCGCTCGGGGTCGCGTTGGCGTGCGCCTGGTGGATCGTCCCGCTGCTGATCCTGTCGCGCGTGAGCCCGCCGTTCCTCGACTTCATCGAGTCGTCGCGGGTGACCACGGAGTGGACCTCGCTCACCGAGGTCCTGCGCGGTACCAGCTCGTGGACTCCGTTCGTCTCACCGGAACGGGTGGCGGGGTCGTTGCTGGTGAACCAGCCGGCGGCCGTGGTCGCGACCGGGGTGGTCGCGGCGGCCGGACTCGCGGGACTCGCCATGCGCCGCATGCCCGGACGAGGACGACTCGTCACCGCGCTCGTCGTCGGGTTGCTGCTGATGTGTCTGGGCTTCGCCGGGCAGCTCGGTTCGCCGGTGGCCGAACCGATCCGGGTGTTCCTCGACGGTGCGGGCGCGCCCCTGCGCAACGTCCACAAATTCGACCCGATGATCCGCGTCCCGCTCGTCCTGGGCATCGCGCATCTGATCGCCCGTATCCCGCTGCCGGGCACCGTCTCCTGGCCGCAGGCAGGTCGGGCAGCGGCCCATCCGGAACGGTCGCCGGCGCTCGCAGCCACCATGGCGCTGCTGGTCGCCGTGGTCGGCGCCGGGTCGCTGGTGTGGACCGGACGCATCGCCCCGCAGGGGACCTACGACGCGATCCCCGACTACTGGTCACAGACCGCCGACTGGCTGAAGGAGAACTCCGGTCCCGCCGAGCACCCCGAACGCAGCCTCGTCGTGCCGGGGGCGCCACTGGCCGACCAGAGTTGGGGACTGACCCGCGACGAGCCGCTGCAACCCCTGGCCGATGTGCCGTGGGCCGTGCGCGACGCGATCCCGCTGGTGCCGCCCGGCGCGATCCGGGCGCTGGACTCGGTGCAGCGCCTGATCAGTTCGGGTCGGGGGTCGGCGGGGATGGCGGCGACCCTGGCCCGACAGGGGGTCGGCTACGTCGTCCTGCGGGCCGACCTCGATCCCACCGCATCGCGGTCGGCGCGACCGATACTCGCCCAGCAGGCCCTGACCTCGTCGCCCGGGCTGGTGCGCGTCGCGCGGTTCGGCCCCGAGGTGGGTCCTCGGACGATCAAGGGCATCGTCGGCGACGACGGGTTGGCGCCGCGGCTGCCCGCGATCCAGATCTTCGCGGTCCGGTCGGCGTCCGCATCCCCGGACGGCACCGCCACCGGGGGCACCGGGCCGTCGCTGGTGGACCTCGATGCGATGCCGCGCATCGTCGGTGGTCCGGAATCGCTGGCGCGCCTGCAGGATCACGCCGCACGAACCGGGGCGACGCCGCTCGGACCGACCTTGCTCGACGCCGACGCGCGCCGCGCCGGCGTCGACGACTCGGGCGCGTCCGGGGCGATCGTGACCGATACGCCGACCGACCGGGAGACGGACTTCGGTCGCGTCGACGACCACAGCTCGGCCATCCGCGCCCCCGGGGACCGACGCTCCACCCAGAACGCCGTGCCCGACTACCCCGTACCGGGCGCCGGTCTGGTCCGCGGGCAGTGGCTGCTCGACGGCGCCCCGGATCAGGTGTCGGTGACCGCGTCCGGATCGGCATCGGACGCAACGCAGTTGGGGCAGACGTCGCCTGCCAACTCGACCGCGGCGGCGTTCGACGACGACCCGAACACGTCGTGGATCAGCCGGGGAATCGACTCCGCGGTGGGTCAGTGGCTGCAGGTGAACTTCACCCGCCCACGGTCCGACCTCGCCGTGACCGTCACCCCGGGCAAGGCCCTGGGCGCACCCGTCACGAGTCTGCTGGTCACCACCGAGGCGGGCAGTTCGGTCGCCCAGGGCATCACCCCGGGCGCGAAGACGACCATCGTCGCACCCAGCGGACCGACGCGCTGGATCCAGGTGCGCGCCATCGGCACCGACAACAACACCGCGGGTAGCCAGTTCGCCGTCGCGGAGATGTCGCTCACCGACACCCGGGCGGGCGCCGACCTGGCCATCCGCCACAGCGTCGTCCTGCCGCCGTTGGTCGCGGGACGGGCCGTCGCCGGGTGGGATCTGGGCACCGAGCTCGGCGGTCGGACGGCGTGCGCGGCCGACACCGACGTCACGCGGTGTTCGGCGGCGCTGGCGCTGGCGCCCGAGGAGCCCGGCGTGTTCACCCGGGTGCTGTCGGTGCCCGAGTCCGTCGACGTCGCCCCGCGGGTCTGGTTGCGCAGTGCTCCCGGCACCGCCCTGACCACCCTGCTGACGGCCGCGGGATCGGTGCGCGCCCAGGGCGCCTCGCTGGTCGTCGATCCCCGCGGGACAGCCTCGGCGGCGGTCGACGGCGACCCCCGGACGGCGTGGATCGCACCCGAGTCGACCACCACACCGGGCGCCGCGCCGCCGTCGCTACGGCTGACGCTGCCCGCACCCCAGCGTGTCTCCGCGATGACCATCACCCGACCCCGCGGGCTCTATCCGGCTGCGCCGGTGCGGGTCGCGGTCGATCTGGGTACCGGGCGCCAGGTCCGGACGCTGCCCGCGAGCGGTCGCATCACCCTCGACCCCGCGGTGACCGACCGGGTGTCGGTGACGGTGTTGGCGACGGCCGACCTCATCGACGTCAACAGCCTCGGCTTCGCGAAGCAGTCCCCGGTGGGCATCGCCGAGATCACCGTGGACGGTGCACCGCCCGCACCGTCGCCCGACCGTGTCGTGACGGTGGGCTGCGACGCGGGCGTCGGGCTGGCCGTCGCGGGCCGCGTGGTCCCGATGACGGTGACCACCACCGCACGCAGCCTTCTCGACGGCGACCCGGTCCCGGCGGTCCCCTGCGGCGCGGACTCGCTCGCCCTGCCCGCGGGTGAGCAGCAGGTGTCGATCACCCCCGGGGCGGCGTTCACGGTCGACTCGGCGACACTGACGCGCACAGGGCCCGGGTCGCCGGGTGAGAATCGAGCGCAGCAAGGCTCGGAGCGAGAGCAGGCCCTGGCACCACAGGAGTGGGGTGCCGATCACCGCACCGTCTCCGTTCCCGCCTCGGCTGAGTCCCGCGTCCTCGTGGTGCCGGAGTCACAGAACCCGGGTTGGCACGCCCGGGCCGGCGGGCAGGAACTGACGCCGATCGTCGTCGACGGTTGGCAGCAGGGGTGGATCGTGCCCGCGGGTGTCGCGGGGACGATCACGCTGGACTACCCGCTGGACCGCCCCTACCGGTGGTCGTTGCTGATCGGGCTGCTCGCGGTCGCGGCCCTGTTCGGCGCCACGCTGATCGGCCGACGGCGCCCGACCCGCGACGACCGCCTGCCGGTCGCGACGCCGATCCGCGCACCGCTTGCCGCTGCGGGTGCGCTCGTCGTCGCACTGACCCTGCTCACCGGATGGCCCGGCGCCCTGGCGGCGCTCGCGACCGCCGCGGCGGGTCAGTGGATCCGGCGGCGTCGTCCCCGCGCGCTCCCGCTCGTGGTCGCCGCGCTGTTCACGTTGGCCGCAGCCGGGTTGTCGCTCGGCCCGTGGCAGTCACCGTCGGGCTACACCGGTTTCAGCTGGTGGGTTCAGCTCCCCGCGTTGGCGGCGCTCACGCTCGTCGCCGCCGGGGCCCTGCCCGCCTCGCGATCGGTCGCGGTCTGGCGCCGCTCGCTGCGGCGACGTTCGGCGTCGCGCATCGCTCGACGTGCCGGCTCCTCGATCAGGCCGTAGCTGGCCGCCGACACCCCGATGGTGATGAGCAGCGTCAGGGACCAGACGGCCCACATCGATCCACCGAAGACCCCGAACCCGAACAGAGAGAACACCGCCGACAGCACGGCCAGGTGCCAGATGAAGATCGCGTAGGACCACCGTCCCAGAGCCTGCATCACCGCCGAGTCCAGGAATCGGAACCGACCGTCGGGGCGGAGCACGATCGGGGCCAGTAAGCCGAAGCCGACGATCGCACCGAGGACGATCTTGACCGCGAACTGGGCCGACGACACCTCGGCGAGCCCGGTGGGACCGGCCACCGGTGTGCACGCCGCCGCGTAGGCGGCGATGACCACCACCGTCGTCATCATCCGGTGCCCGGCGAGCCACCGTGCAATCCGACCCCGCGTCGGTGCGGCCGCCATCTCGGCCAGGACCATCCCCACCACGAACCACGGCAGGTGACCGGGCAGCCAGTTCTTCGGCGCCACCCCGGCGGCGAGCGGCAGGGCCTCGGCCACCCATCCCCACGTCAGACTGATCCCGGCGGCGGCCAGGAGCAGCGGGATCCGCAGCCGGGCGCGGTCTCCGCGCAGGCGCACGACCGAGAACGCGATCAGCGGCAGCAGTGCGTAGAAACTGACCTCCACCGACAGCGTCCACATCTGCGTCATCCCCAGCGTCAACGACAGCGGGACATAGATCTGGGCGATGAACAGGTTCGCCAGCCAGACGGTAGGGGTCGCGCCGCGTGCGTCTGGGAGCAGGACGAGGACGAACACCACGACCACCAGGTACGCGGGCCAGATCCGGACCACCCGATGCCGCAGGTAGCGACGGAACCCGGGCGCGGCCGGTCCGCCCCTGGCCGCGGCAGCATGTGGACGCCACAGCAGGAACCCGGACAGCGCGAAGAAGAGGGCCACGGCCAGGTCGAGGCGCCCCCAGACGGCCCCGAGCACCGAGCCGTCCACCGACCGGGTCTGGAAGGCGACGTGTGTGGTGAGCACGCCGATCGAGGCGAGCGCCCGCATGCCCTCGAGGGCCGGGATGAAGCCGGGACGGAGCGGCGCCCCGCGGGGGCGGTCGTCGGCGCCGACACTGGTGACCATGCGCCGAAACTACCCGGGGTCCGGTCACAGGCGACAAATCGCCGTCTAGCAGCGCCGGAGCGATCGGCCAGGCTGTTAGTCTCGCTCGCAAGGTGGAATGCGCTCGCTCACCACACCGACACGAGAAGTTCTAAAAGGAGTTTGCGCCATGGCGTCAGGCCGAATGTCGGTCCGGGAACTCGTGGGGCCTGTCCTCATCTTCGTGGGTGCACTGCTGGTGGTGGTCGCGATCGCCTCCCCGCTGTACCTCGTGGGCCAGCTCGAGAAGACCCCGATGGACACCGACTTCACCACGGTGGCGTCGTCGCAGCGACCCGATGGCGGCACCGGCAGCCAGGCGTTGCCCGCACAGATCCTCAACCGCTGCTCGCTGTCGGACACCAAGCCCGAGGTCTCCGACGCCAACCTCACCCGCCAGCAGCGCGTGGTCGTGGTGAAGCCGGCCAACTCCGAGAAGGTCACCTTCCAGGCCGGTACCTCGACGAGGATCAACCAGGTCAAGATCTCCGGCGAAACCGTTGCGCCCAGTTCGGATTCGACCAGCGGCGGCGGCTGCCTCGGCGCCCTCCTGCTCGCGACCAAGGACCGCGTCACCACCGACCGGAGCACCGCACTGCCCGCCCTCGGCGGGGGCGGCAGCTCCGAGGTCCAGCTCGACGCGTCGGACAAGACGGTCACCATCCCCGACCGCACCGGCCTGCAGTACCGGTTCCCGTTCGATGTCGACAAGTCCAAGAACTACAACTACTTCGACCTCACGACCCGTACCTCGAGCCCGCTGAAGTACGTCGACTCCTCGGAGATCAACGGCGTCAAGGTCTTCCACTACACACAGGACGTGCCCGAGGCGAACCTCGCGAGCCTCAAGGACGCCAACGGCCAGTCGCCGCAGGGCACCACGCTGAGCCAGGCGTCGTCCTGGTACGGCGGTTTCCCCGACATCGACCGGACCCAGAAGCTCCCGGCCGACCTGTACCACAAGGCAACTCGCGATCTGTACGTCGATCCGGTCAGCGGCACGATCATCAACGCGCGTGAACACGTCGAGGAGTACTTCAAGATCTCCGGCGTCAGCGACGACGCACCGGCCGCCCTGCGCGACTACAAACTGACCAACCTCGACGCCACCTTCGTCTACGACCAGAAGACGCAGGAGTCGTTGGCCGACGACGCCAAGGATCTCGCGTCGCCGATCCGGCTGTGGGGCCGCTGGCTGCCGATCGTCTTCGGCGTGCTCGGTGCCATCGCGTTGGTCGCCGGGGTCTTCCTGCTGCTGCGCGGACCGCGTCGCCGTGCCGCCACCGCGGGCGGTGACACCGATCCGTACTACCCGGTCGCCACCCACGACGACGACGGCCCGGACGATTCGGCGTTCCGTGACTCCGACTACCGCGACCCCGGATACCGCGACCCCGATCACGACGGGGCGTCCGACCGACCGACCACGGTGTTCCCGGACCTGCGCAAGAACGCCGGCGGCTCGGGCGGCACCGATGACGATGCGACACAGAACATCCCGCGTGTCACCGACGACCCGTCGCAGGCCGGCTGGTCCGACCCGGACGGTCCCGGGTCGGCCGAGACCCGCCGTGACGATCCCTGGCGGGGCCCGGACAACCGCTAGCGGTATCTCAGCGACGGAAATCGTCCGTCTGGAGGCTCGCTTCGGGCAATACGCCCGAGGTGACGCTCCAGGCGGACGATTTCAGTTGGGCTACACGGTCACGCCACCAACGGCGCGAGCGTCTTGCCCGCGAGCTCGACCACTCCAGGGATGTGTCCGTTCGGCACGAGGTTGATGGTCACACCGTCGACACCCACGTCGAGTACACGACGCTGGATCTGTTCGGCGACCTCGTCGGGTGAACCGACGAACATCCGGTCGGTGGCCGCGGCTCGCGCATCGTCGTCGAGGTTGTCATAGTCGACACCGGTCTTGATCAGGTACTCGCGCTGCATCTTCCGGGCGGTGTCGCCGTCCTCGTCGATCATCGTGAACGCCAGGAAGCTGGTCTCGATGCTGTCCCGGTCGCGGCCCGCTTCCTCGCACCGCTGGGCGAGCGCGTCGAGCTTGCGCGGCAGCTCGCTCGCGTTGCAGATGATGTTGAGGTGGTCGGCGTAGCGGGCCGCGAGACCGAAGGTCTTCTTCTCGCCGCCACCACCCAGCATGATCGGGAGGTCGTCGCGAACACGCGGCTCGTTGAGCGTCGAATGCGCCTGGTACCACTTCCCGTCGACCTCGGGGTGACGGCCGCGCAGCATCGGCTCGATGATCTGCAGCGCCTCGTCGAGGCGTTCGAAGCGGTCGGTGAAGGTGCCGAACTCGTAGCCCATCTGCTGATGCTCGAGCTCGTACCAGCCCGCGCCGATGGCCAGCACCGCGCGGCCCGCGCTCACCAGGTCCAGCGTGGTGACGGTCTTGGCCAACATCGCCGGGTTGCGGTAGGTGTTGCCGGTGACCAGCGTCGACAGCTGCACCGACTCGGTGGCCGCGGCGATCGCGGCCAGCAGCGTGTACGCCTCGAGCATCGGCTCCTCCGGCTTGCCGATACCGGGCAGTTGGTAGAAGTGGTCCATCACCAGGACGGTGTCGAAACCGTTCGCCTCGGCCTCCCGTGCCTGCGCGAGGACGGTCGGGACGATGTCGGCGGGCGTTCCCGGGTAGGTGAAGTTGGGGATCTGGTAGCCAAGGCGGATGCTCATGCATCCACGCTAAGTCCTGGAGTGCACTCCAGGGCAAGGGTTGGACAGGAGTTCGCCGGGAGGTGGCTCATCCTTTCGGATGGTGCCCAGGCCCGTCATTCGTACTTCTGACCGTTTCGTTCGTTTCGTCCGGCGAGAACACTTCGACGCATGGGTTTTCACAAGCCGACCGAGACCGTGCTGGGCGTCGAGGCGGGCGACCGCAACTGGGCCATCGGGTTCGGCGCGGCGATCGGCGTGGCCATCGGCGCCCTGCTCCCGCTGGTCTGGAACTCGATCGACGACGCCGACTGGGTCCCCGCGCACGACCTCGTGTCGGCGATCATGTCGGTGGACATCACCGCCATCGCGTTCCTGCGACCCGCCGCGCTCGCGGCGGTCGGCGCCGTCCTGATGTGGATCTGGGCGGTCACCCAACCACGCCTGACCATCAGCGACGACGAGATCATCTTCGAACACAAGGGATCCGAGCGGGTGATCCGACGCGAGCAGGTGTCGGGTGCCTACCTCGACGGATCGGCGATCGTGATCGACTCCGCCGACGGCCGCCGTCTGTTCGACGAGGATGTCGAAGGCGCGAAGAAGCGTGCGGGCGAGGCCTTCCGACGCCACGGGTATCCGTGGGAGTCGCGGTAGATCCGCGGATCGTCAGCAGTCTTTCCCGCTGAGCGGGAAAGACTGCTGACCTTCAAGCGACTCAGTGCACCTGCCCGGCGAGCTGGGCCATCATCGCGTCTCGGTTCCCGTTGGTCTCGGA
Organism: Williamsia phyllosphaerae; assembly: GCF_014635305.1. NCBI lineage: Bacteria > Bacillati > Actinomycetota > Actinomycetes > Mycobacteriales > Nocardiaceae > Williamsia > Williamsia phyllosphaerae. The sequence goes on from NZ_BMCS01000001.1 coordinate 795,360, forward strand.
ATGACGCAGCGGCTTGACGTTCTCGACGAGGATCTCGCGCACCGTCGGATCGGCGTCGATGATCGACACCACCTCGGTGAGGAAATCGTCGAGCGGCATCGCCCAATCGGCCTCCGCCTGTCCCGGCATGAGATCGGTCTGCACGGCCGGCGGTGCCAGCTCGATCACCTGGATACCGGTGTCGGCCAGCTGGATACGGATCGCATCGGTGAACGCGTGGACGGCCGCCTTGGTGGCGGAATAGGTCGGGGTGGCCGCCATCGGGGTGAAGGCCAGGCCGGACGAGACCGTCATGATCGTCGCCTCGGACTTCGCGGCGAAGAACTCGGTGAACGCCCCGATGAGCCGGATGGACCCGAGCAGATTGGTGGTCACGACCTCGGCGGCGGTGTCGACGAAGTCGCCGGTGTGGACGTCCTCGGTCTTCATCACCCCGGCCATCGCGATGAGGACGTCGAGGTCGCCGAACCTCGCCTGGACGTCGGCGGCGACCGCGGTGATCGAGCCCGGGTCACTGACGTCGAGCTCGACGGTGTGGATACCGGGATGCTCCGACGCGATCTCCTCGAGCTTCTCGCGTCGACGTCCGGCGACGATCACCGTGTTCCCCGCGGCGTGGAAGCGCAGGGCCAGTCCGAGTCCGATCCCGGACGTGCCGCCGGGGATGAACATGGTGTTGCCGGTGGTCTTCATTGGGGACTCCTGGGGGTCGGGCCGTTGTCGGCGCGTGGTGTGAACTCTTCTCGAGTCCACGCCGCCAGCGCCCGGACAACAAGGACGCCCTCATCCAGGGATCGCCGGTCCGGGTCAGGCGCGAATCTGGGCCAGGTAGCGCGAGATCCGACCGATCGCCTCGGTGAGCGTGGCCACGTCGGGCAGCGTCACCAGCCGGAAGTGGTCGGGATCGAACCAGTTGAAGCCGGTTCCGTGGGTCACCAGGATCTTCTCCGCGTGCAGCAGATCGATGACGAACTGCTGGTCGTCGACGATCGGATACACCTCGGGGTCGAGTCGGGGGAAGCAGTACAGCGCGCCCTGCGGCTTCACACAGCTGACGCCGGGGATCTCGTTGAGCAGACGCCAGGCGGTCATCGACTGCTCGTAGAACCGACCGCCGGGCACGATGAGCTCGTCGATCGACTGGTAGCCACCGAGGGCGGTCTGGATCGCGTGCTGGGCGGGGACGTTGGCGCACATGCGCATGTTGGCCAGCAGTTGCAGCCCCTCGAGGAAGTCCTTTGCGATGTGCTGCGGGCCGGTCACCGCGACCCAGCCGCTGCGGTAACCGCACACCCGGTAGGCCTTTGACAGCCCACTGAAGGTCAGACACAGGACGTCGTCGCCGGCGAAAGTCGCGGTGTGGTGGTGGACGGCGCCGTCGAACAGGATCTTCTCGTAGATCTCGTCACTCATCAGGACCAGGTCGTGGCGACGGGCGATGTCGACGAACCCGCGGACGATGTCCTCGCTGTAGACCGCCCCGGTCGGGTTGTTGGGGTTGATGAGCACCAGCGCATGGGTGTCGGGAGTGATCTTCGATTCGATGTCGGCGAGGTCGGGGTTCCATCCGTTCGACTCGTCACAGCGGTAGTGGACCGGGATGCCGCCGGCGAGGCTGACCGCACCGGTCCACAGCGGGTAGTCGGGGGCGGGGACGAGGATCTCGTTGCCGACGTCGACGAACGCCTGCAGCACCATGGTGATCAGCTCGCTGACCCCGTTGCCGATGAGGATGTCGCCGACGTCGACCGACTTGAGACCACGGGTCTGGTAGTACTGCGCGACCGCGGTGCGCGCCGACATGATGCCGCGGGCGTCGCTGTAGCCCTGCGCGGTGGAGATGTTCTCGACGACGTTGTGCAGGATGGCGCTGGGCGCGTCGAACCCGAACGGCGCCGGGTTGCCGATGTTCAGCTTGAGGATGCGGTGCCCCTGGGCCTCCAGCCGCTCGGCCTCGACGAGGATCGGGCCGCGGACGTCGTAGCGGACGTTCCGGAGTCTCTGCGATTGACGGATCTGGCGTGCCATGCGGGTAAGCCTTACACATCAGGGCAACCAGATTTCGCGAGCCAGGGACCGACGAGTCCTGGTTCAGATCGCCCCGACCGACGATCGTGGGGTGCGACACAGGAGGTGGACGCGATGGATCGCGCAGGGTTGGCCGAGTTCCTCACGCGACGTCGGGACGCACTGCAACCGGAGGACGTGGGACTGCCCCGCGGTGCCCGCCGACGGACCACCGGGTTGCGCCGCGAGGAGGTGGCGCTGCTGGCCGGGATGTCGACCGACTACTACAGCCGCCTCGAGCAGCAACGCGGACCGCACCCGTCGGATCAGATGTTGGCGGCGATCGCCCGGGCCCTGCACCTGTCGCTGGCCGAGCGCGATCACCTGTTCCTGCTCGCCGGTCAGAACACGCCCCGACGCGCAGCGCGCGGCGACCACGTGACCCCGGGCATGATGCGGATCATCGACCGCCTGGGCGACACCCCGGCAATGGTCGTCAACAGCGCGGGCGAGACGTTGCTACAGACCGCACCCGCGACCGCGCTCCTGGGCGACGAGACCGCCCACACCGGCTTGGCCCGCAGCGTCACCTACCGCTGGTTCACCGACGCCGGCGCCCGGGCCAAGCACCCCGTCGACGACCACGCGATACACGCTCGGGCGCACACCGCTCGGCTACGGACAGCGGCGACCGCGGAGGGGCCGACCTCTCGGGCCGCCGAGGTCGCCACCGCGCTGCTCGCGGTGAGCCCCGCGTTCGCCGAGCACTGGAGCAGGCACGACGTGGACACCACGTTGCCCGATCAGCGAAAGCGGCTGCTGCATCCCGAACTCGGACTGATCGAGGTGCACTGTCAGACACTGCTCGATCCCGACCAGTCGCAATTCCTGTTGGTCTACACCGCCACCCCGGGTAGCGAGAGCCACCAGAAACTGGCGATGTTGGCCGCGGTGAGCGGCTGAGCCAAATGTTCCGCCCGCATTGCTGCGTCCGTGGCGCTCAGCGCGTGACGCTCGCGGTCCGCATGGTGGCGGCGACGGTGAGCGTCGCGGCGAGGACGGCTCCGGATGCGGCGATCGCGGCCAGGCCGAGGACCGTGTGCGCGGCGGTCAGGATGACGACCACCTCGACGACGACCACCGCCCACGGCACCACCGCGATACGTGTGCGCTCCCGGGCGATGGCGGCGAGCAGCGCCACCTGCAGGATCGCGAGTGCGCCACCGGTGATCGCGAACAGCCACAGCAGTCCCGCGACCGGCCGGTAGTCGTCGCCGATGACGACCGGCACCAGCGGACCGCCGATCAGGGCCGCCACCGTCGTCACCCCCGCGAGCCCGATGAGGACGAGAACACCCGTGCGCAGCGCGCCCGCCGATCGTTGTGCGTCGGCCAGACGCGGGAACAGTACGAGGCCGATGGCCTGGGGCAGCCAGAACGCCACCTTGCTCGCCACCGTCCCGAGCGCGTAGACGCCCGAATCGTGTTCGCTGAGGACCACTCGGGCGAGCAGCAGGTCCACCGACGTCGCCGAGATCAACACCAGCTGCACCTGCGAGGCGTGCAGCACCGTGGTCGGGGAGAGTCGTCCGACGGGGGCGTCGGCGGATCGTGGTCCGAGGCCGCGCACACCGGTCTGCCACCCGACGATGACCACTGCGACCACCGCACCGAGCATCGTCGCGACCAGTGCGTCGGCCGATCCCCCGCCGACGGCCAGCGCGATCAACGGCGGCACGGTGCGCACGACACCGACCATCCCGATCACCCACGCCAGGCGGTGGAACTGTCCGCGACCCTGCAGGATCCCCTGGCCCACACTGATCAGCACCAGCAACGGTGCGACCGCCATCGCGGCGGCGGTGGCGGTGAAACCGGTGTGGGCGAACGTCATCACGGGCGCGACGGCGAGCGCGGCGAGTATCGCGACGGCCACGGCGGTGACGCCCCCGAGGCGCAACAGTGAGCCGATCGGACGACCCGTCACCACCTCGCGCGCGGCCACCGCCTGCAGCGCGAGCGCGGGGACGCCGAGAACGAGCGTGGCCTGGAGCAACACCGCGAACTCACCGTAGGAACTCGTCGACAACCATGCGCTGGCCGGCAGGTGCACCAGATAGGCGCAGACGTTGGCGACCATGCTGCCGACCGCGACCTGGCCCATCGACGACGCCAGCGATCCGCCGGACATCACGCGGGGTCCGCCCGCCCGTTGCCCCGTCGCCATGGGGTCGAGTCTGTCAGTCCCAACTAGTGTCGGTTCCCATGACTCGCGTCCGCAGCCTCGGGACGCTGTGGGCATTCAGCGTCGCGCTGGCCGCGTTGATCCTGGCACCGGTGCTGGGCGGGGTGATCGGAGACGGCGAGGCGCTGCTCTACCGCGACGCGGTGTCGACGCCGCGCAGCTTCGTCACCGACACCGCGATGGGGCTGGGCGAGACCCCGGCCCGCGCCGTCCCGCAGGACTGGCTGCTCGCGCTCGCGAGCCACGCCGTCGACGGCTCGCTCATCGTCGCCGGGCTGACGTTCGGTGCGCTCGTCCTCGCCGGGGTCGGCTCGGGCCTGCTCGCGCTACGCGTCGTCCCCGCCGCCCGCACCCCGGGCGCGCTGGCCGCGGCCGCCCTCGCCATCTGGAACCCCTATGTGGCCGAACGTCTTCTGCAGGGTCAGTGGAGCCTTCTCGTGGGCTACGGGGCACTCGGCTGGATCGTCGTCTCGGCGCACCGATGCCTCGTGGCGCCGACCCGCGGCACCTGGCTGAGCCTGCTCGCGTGGTCGGCGGTCGCCGGTCTCACACCCACCGGATCAGTGCTCGCCGCGTTCGTCGTGCTCGCGGTGCTGGTGATCCCCGTGCTGTGGAACCCGTCGGCGACCGCGCATGAGGGCGTGTTGCGCGTCATCGGGGCAGCGGCCGTGGTCGTCCTCGCGAGCCTGCCGTGGCTCGTCGCCTCCGTCCTGACATCCGCGGGCGCGACGTCCGACAGCGCCGCGGTCGACGCGTTCGCCGCGCGCGCCGAGACCGGACTGGGCACGCTCGGATCGATCGCAGGCCTCGGAGGGATATGGAACGCCGACGCGGTGCCGTCCACCCGCTCCGGCGTCTGGGCGCCGGTGGCGGTCGCCTGTCTGCTTGCCGTCGTCGCCATCGGCGGCACACAGGCCTGGCGACGGCGACGGCGTATCCCGTTGCTGCCGAACCTCTTCTGGCTCGGGGCGACGACGGTGGTCCTGGTGGTCCTGGCCGCGACCGGTCCCGGCCGTGCGGTGCTCGGGTGGATCGTCGACACCGTTCCGGGCGCCGGGCTGCTCCGCGACACCCAGAAGTGGGTCGCGCTGCTGGTGCCGTTCTACGCGGTGTCCGCGGCCTTCGCGGTCCAGGCCATCGGCCGGTGGGTGCCCCGTGGGTTGGCCGCGGTCGTCGCGATCGGGCTGATCGCGCTCCCCCTGCCCGACCTCGCGTGGGGGGTCGGCGGATCGATCGAGACCGTCGCCTACCCGCGTGACTGGTCGGCCGTCGCCGACATCGTGCCCGCGGACGAGGGTGACGTCGCCGTCGTCCCGGCCGGGACGAACCGGCGCTACGCCTTCACCGGTGGCGTCGTGTCGCTCGATCCGGCGGCCCGGATGCTGCGCGCCCCCGTGGTGACCACCGGCGAGTTGAGCGTCGGAGGCACGACGGTCGACCGCCCGGACCGTTCCCGGGCCACCGAGGTGGCCGACGTCCTCGACCGCGGGGAGCCGTCTGACCGCCTCGCCGAACTCGGGGTCGGGTGGGTGCTCGTCGAGGACGGATCCACACCGGCGACGGTGAGCGGCCTCGCTGTCGCCTTCCGCGGGCCGACACTCACGCTGTACCGGGTGCCCGCCCCCGACGTGGTCCGGGCGTCGGCCGGCGACCGCGCCGTGTCGTGGACCGCGCACGGGATCTGGCTCGGGATCATCGTGCTCGGATTTCTCGGAGCGGCCATCGGGGCCGGGCGCCGACTGGTGCAATGGGTCGCGTGACCGCAGACATCGCCGAGACCCTGCAGAGCATCGCCGACGCCGCCGAGATCCGCGCGCTGAAGTACCGCTATCTGCGCACCCTCGACACCAAGCGGTGGGACGAGTTCACCGCGACCCTGACCGAGGACGTCACCGGTGAGTACGGGGCGTCGTTGAGTTTTTCCGACCGCGACACCCTGGTGACGTTCATGCGGACGTCGCTGGGCACCGCCGACATCATCACCGAGCACCACGTGGGGCACCCGGAGATCGAGGTCACGGGCGACACCGCCACCGGTCGCTGGTATCTGCAGGACCGGGTGATCGCGCCGGGCGCCCAGTTCATGCTGTTCGGGGCCGCGATCTACGCCGACACCTACCGGCGCACACCGGAGGGGTGGCGGATCAGTTCGACCGGGTACGAGCGGACCTACGAGGCGACGGTGTCGCTGGCCGACGTGCCCAGCTTCGCGCTGTCCACCGGACCGGCGATCCACCTGCCCGAGACGGCCGCGGACGCCACCAGCGCGACGGCGTCGGCGGTCGCCGACCACGAGTAGCCCTCCACCCGCTCGCGCCCGGCCGTGCCGAGCGCTGCGCGCCGAGTGTGGTCGGCGAGCAGGTCCGCGGTGACCCGCGCGAGGTCGTCGCGGTCGGTGGCGAGCACCCCGGTGACCCCGTCGACCACCGAGTCGGTCAGACCCCGCGACGACCGATAGCCGATGGTGGGGACTCCGTGCTGAGCCGCCTCGATCACCGCGAGTCCCCAGCCCTCGGTGCGCGAGGGCATCAGATGCAGATCTGCGGCGGCGAGAACCGCATGCTTTGTGGTCTCGTCGACATAGCCGTGGAACGTGACGTGGTCGTCGATGCCGAGGTCGGCGGCCACCACCCGCAGTCGCTCGCCCCACCAACCGTCACCCACGACGTCGAGGTGGATCTCGGGTCGTGACTCCCGGAGCCGGGCGACGACCTCGAGGGCGTCCTCGATCTGCTTGTGCGGCACCAGCCGCGAGACCACACAGAGCCGGTTGCCGGGCGTCGTCGTCGTCGAGGGCCGCGCGTGCGCCGGGATCGGGTCGCTGCCGGCACGGACCACCGCGACCCGCTCGGCCTCGACACCGAGCGCGTGCAGGTCGGTGGCCGACGGGTCGGAGACGGTCAGGTACTGGTTGCGTCGGTGCACCCACGGCGAGATGCGGGACTCGATGAGCCAGCCCAGGCCACCGAGCAATCGTCCGGCGACCGGCCACTGGGCGCGGTGGCAGTGGTGCACGAGCACCACGACGGGCGCGCGGGTGACGGCCGCGGCGAAGAACGGGATGCCGTTCTGGGTGTCGATGACGACATCGGGTCGGACACCGGCCAGCGGGCCGCGCCCGAGGCGGCCGGCCAGGATCGCGCCGAGGGCGCGTGGATACACCGACAGCCGACCACCGCCGCGCGAGATGCGGATGCCGTCCCGCATCTCGGTCGCGCTCGCACCCGGGTAACCGGCGGTACGCAGGGTGACGGCGACGCCGCGGCGGGCCAGTTCGGCGCCGACCCGCTCGAGGTAGCGCTCGCTGCCGCCACCCTGGGGATGGTCGGTGTCGCGCCAGCAGAGCAGCAGCACCTCGCGAGGCAACGATGCCTCGACAACCTGCTGTTCCACTCTCACGACCTCTCCACGATCACTCCCCCGCACGGGCGGATCTTCTCCGCGAGGGTAGCGGCCCGACGTCCGGACACCGACGATCAGGGCGGTGCCACTAGTGTCGTGGCCGTGCCCGACCGGATCCCTGTGCCCCAGCACGGCGCCCGTCGGTTCGCCCGTCGGGCCACGCTGCGACGCGCGGCCGGACTGCTCGACGACTTCCGGTTCGAGCAGACCGATCCCGACCGCTTCTACTCGGCGTTGGCGCGGGATTCGGTGGAGCTGATCGCCGACCTGTACCCCGGGTCCCTCGACGGCGCGGTCGTCGTCGATGTCGGTGGCGGCCCGGGATACTTCGCCGACGGTTTCCGCGCCCGCGGCGCCCGGTACGTGTCGGTGGAGCCCGACCCGGCCGAGATGCACGCGGCCGCGCTGCCGCACCAGGCGAGCATCCGCGCCTCCGGCATGGACCTGCCGTTCGCCGACGGCTCGCTGGATGTCTGCTTCTCGTCGAACGTCGCCGAACACGTGCCCGATCCGTGGCGGATGGGCTCGGAGATGCTGCGCGTCACGCGATCCGGCGGGATCATGGTGCTGTCCTACACCCTCTGGTACGGACCGTTCGGCGGCCACGAGATGGGGCTGACGCACTATCTCGGCGGGGCCCGGGCCGCCCGGCGGTACACCCGCCGACACGGCCATCCCCCCAAGAACCTCTACGGCACCAGCCTTTTCGCGGTCACCGCGGCCGATGGACTCCGGTGGGCCGCGACCGTCCCGCCCGAGCGGGCAACCCTGATCGCCGCCTTCCCGCGCTATCTGCCCCGCTGGATGTGGTGGGTCATGCGGGTCCCCGGACTACGAGAACTGCTGGGCAGCAACCTCGTTCTCGTTTTCCACCGGACCTGAGCGGGCGGTCTCAGCCTGCGGGCGCCTCGCATCGCAGCAGACCGGTCGACGAGGTCGACGTGTCGAGCACGCGGCCGTCGAGCGTGATGGTGCAGGTGACCTGCCCCTGCAGCACCACCGCGGTCAGCGATGCCGTCCCGGTCACGTCCGTGGCGACCGCCCACGGCGGGGTGATCGGCCGCGGCGAGATCTTGATGGAGGAGCCGGCCGCGTAGGTGAGTCCGAGGATCTGCCCGTTCCCGCTCAGCGAGTACAGGATCTGTCCCGGGGCAGCAGACGCGGACGGCTGCGCACCGGGGATCCCGGAGGTCGGAGGAGGCGTCGACTCCTCGGTCGGCAGGAAGTCCTCGGTGGTCTCGATCGTCGACGAGGCGGCCGGGGTCGAGACATCGTCGTCACTGCCGCTCACGAGGAAGTAGCCGGCCACCAGGACGATGACCACCAGCAGCGCGACGACCGCCGCGATCAGCCACAACGTGCGCGACGATCCGCCGCCGGGCGGCGGTGCCGCGGCCGCACCGTCTCCGGGGTACTGGTTCGGGGGGTACTGGTTCGGTGGGTACTGGTTCGGGGGGTACTGGCCGCCGCCGTATCCGCCCTGGTCGTAGGGCTGCTGGTAGCCGTACTGCGTGGGTGGGTACGGGTTCTGCGTGTACGGGTCCGGCTGGTAGCCGGTGGCCGGGTAGCCGCCGTCGGCCGGATCGAACGCGCGCGTCGGTGGGTGCTGGGGGCCCTGGTATCCGGGTTCGGGCTGGTACGGGTACCCGGGCCCCTGCGGACCGTCGACCGAGGTCCACTGATCGTCGCGCGGAGGCGCCGCCCAGGTGGGGTCGTCGGGCTGCTGTCCCGGCGATGGCTCGCCGTGCCCGCCGTCCGGTCGATCGGTCATCTCATCGGTCCTCTCCGTGGTGTCCGCCATCCAGTCTGCACGGCGGTCCTACGTCTACGACGAACTCAGGCACTGCGACGCCCACGCCCGGATCTCGCCGACGAACAGCTCCGGCTGCTCCAGCGCCGCGAAGTGGCCACCGCGGTCCAGCTCGTTGAAGTAGGCGAGCGTCGGGTACCGCTTGCGGGCCCAGCGCTCCGAGGTGCGGAACAACTCCCGGGGGAACATCGACACCCCCACCGGGACCGTCACATCCGGACGGGTACCCGCCTGCGCGGCCTCCCAGTAGATCCGCGCCGACGACGCCCCGGAGGCGGTCAGCCAGTACATCATCACGCCGTCGAGGATCTGGTCGCGCGTGAGGATCGCCGACAGGTCGCCGTCGTGATCGGTCCAGTCCCAGAACTTCTCGACGATCCAGGCCGCCTGTCCGACCGGTGAATCGACCAGCGAGTAGCCGATGGTCTGCGGGCGGGTCGACTGCTGCTTCTGATATCCGGTCCGGTACCAGCGGTGCTCGTTCTGGGCCGCGATGATCTCGGCCTCCTGCGCGGTCGGGGTGTCGTCGGGATCCGGCGGCGCCAGTGGCATGTTGAGGTGGATGCCCAGCAGGTGGTCGGCGTCGCGTTCTCCGAGCGCCGTGGTGATGATCGCGCCCCAGTCGCCACCCTGGGCGGCGTATCGCTCGTAGCCCAGGCGCGCCATGAGCGTCGCCCAGGCGTCGGCGATCCGCTCGATGTTCCAGCCCGGTCGAGTCGGTTTGTCACTGAACCCGAAACCGGGCAGCGACGGGATCACGAGGTGGAACGCCGGTTCGGTGTCCGCGGGTTCGGTCAGCGGCCCGATGACGTCGAGGAACTCGCACACCGAGCCCGGCCACCCGTGGGTCAGCAGCAGCGGGGTCGCGTCGGCACGCGACGACCGCACGTGGATGACGTGGATGCCCAGGCCGTCGATGTCGGTGCGGAACTGCGGGAGGCCGTTGAGGCGCTGCTCGAGCCGACGCCAGTCGTAGCCGTCGGCCCAGTACGCGACGAGGTCGCGCAGGTAGGCCTCGGGCAGACCCTGACTGCGGTCGTCCACCGTCTCCGGCTCGGCCCAGCGGGTGCGGGCCAGTCGGTCGGCGAGGTCGTCGAGATCGGCCTGATCGATCTCGATCCGGAACGGTTCCACGGTGTCGTCTGCGCTCACGTCCCCCAGTGTGCCCCGTGCTCGTCCGGCGCCGATCTCAGACGTCGGAGATGGCCTCCAGCGGGTTGGTCCGCGCCGCCCGGACCGCGGGCCACAGCGCGGCGAGCACGCCCACGACGGCCGCGCCGACGAGCGTGATGCCGATCAACTCGTAGGGCAAGACCGCCGTGGTGATGCCCAGATCCTTGAACGTCCGGACCACGGCGATGCCCACGACGCTGCCCAGGATGACCCCGAGAACAGCACCGAAGATGGCGATGAGCACCGACTCGACGTAGATGGTCCGGCGGATCTGGGATCGCGCCATGCCGATCGCACGCAGCATCCCGATCTCGCGCTTGCGCTCGATGACCGACAGCGCCAACGTGTTCACGATGCCGAGGACCGCGATGACCAGCGCGAGCCCGAGCATGCCGTAGAGAACGGCGAGCATCTGATCGATCTGCGACGACGCCTGCCCGACGAACTCGGCCCGGTCGTTCACCTGAACCGTCAGGAAGTCCTTCGTAGCCGCGGTCAACTTGTCGCGCAGCGCATTCACCGAGACGCCGTCGGCGGCCTTGATGAGGATCAGCCGGTCGCTCTGGAACCCGGCCGGCACCAGCTTCCCGTACGCTCCGTCACCCATCTGGAACGGATCGAGGATCTGCGAGTCCTTGAAGATCCCGGAGATCCTGACGTCGGCGCGCGTGCCGTCGAAGCTGACGAAATCGATGACCTGGCCGCGTTTCCAGCCCTTGGCCTTCGCCGTCTTCTCCGAGATGATCATCCCGTCGCTGGGGATGGACTTCGATGCGCCGTCGAGCATCTCGTACGGTGTCACCGCACTGAGATCACCCTTGGGCGAGACGCCGGTGATGGTCTCGTCGCCCACCTTCGCCGCCACGATCCGGAACGAGACGGTCGACGCGACCCCCTCGGTGTTGTTGGCGGCGTTGACAACCGAGGTGGGCAGAGAGCCCTGGTCCGACGTCGCGAGCACCAGATCGGCCGACAACTCCTTGTTGATCGTGTCGTCGATCGATCCCTTCAGGCTCGACCCGAAGGTACCCACCACGGCCACGAGCATCAGCCCGAGGGTGAGGGCGAATGCGGTGGCCGCGGTTCGACGTGGGTTGCGAACCGCGTTGGTACGGGCCAGCTGTCCGATCTTGCCGAACGGTCGGCCGATGACGCGGCCGAGCGCGCCGACGAACGGGCGTGACAGCGCGGGGGCGGCGAAGACCACCGCGAAGATGAGCACGAGAGCGCCGCCGCCGACGGTGGCTGCGAACTTCGCACCCTGACCCGACGTCCCGACCAGGACGAGCGCGATACCGACGACCGCGAGCAGGCCGCCGATCGACGTCCGCATACGCAGCGAACTGGCTCCGTCGGTGGCACTCTCACGCATCGCCTCGACCGGGGAGACCTGCGCCGCGCGGCGGGCCGGAGCGTACGCGCTGACCATCGTGACCACGATCCCGACGGCCATGCACGAGATGATCGCGCCCGGGGTGATCTGCAGCGACGCCGTGGGCAGGCCCGAGGTGGACGACGTGACGGCCTTGAGGATCGCTGCCAACCCGATGCCGATCCCGAGACCGATCACACCGCCGAACAGCCCGACGACGAACGCCTCCAACAGAACCGACCGGGTGATCTGGCGACGACTCGCGCCGATCGCCCGCAGCAGCGCGAGCTCGCGTACCCGCTGCGCGATGATCATCGAGAAGGTGTTGTAGATGATGAACGTGCCGACGATGAGGCCTATCGCGGCGAACGCCAACAGGATGTAGTTGAACACATCGAGGAACTGGTTGACGTTGTCCTTCTCCTGCTGTCGCACCTGCGCGCCGGTCTGCGTCTTGTAGTCGTCACCCACGGCCGACGCGACGCGGTCGGTGAGCTGTTGCGCGGAGACACCCGGCACCGCGGACATCTCGACGTAGGCCGCGCGGGATCCGTCGGACAGTTCCTGCTTGGCCACCGACTCCTGCAGTTGCACGTTCACGAAGCCGCTGGTGTCGCCGGGGAGATCGACCAGACCGACGACCTTGACCGTCTGCGGGGTGCTGTTCCCCCGTGCGACAACGAGTTTGGTCGTCGATCCGACCGTGAGATCGGCCTTGTCGGCGGCCGACTTGTTCAGCACGATCTCGCCTGCACCCACCGGGGCACGGCCGCCCGGATAGAGCTTGCTCTCCGTCGGTGAGAGCGCCTGGTCCTGCGGCAGGAACGCCGTGCCGACGCTCGGCGCGCCACCGGTCTGCAACGCGGTCCCGTCCGCCTTGGCGATGGTGACCGGCGCGCTGTAGCGCGGCACGATGCGGCTGATGCCCAATTCGGCCTTGCGGCTGTTCAACTGGGCGACGACGGCCTCGTCGATCCCGGTGGACTGGCTGTCCTTCGGGCTGAGCCGGGTGTCGACGCCGACCGCGACCTTGTCGAAGATGCCGTCGAAGGCACTGGAGATGGTGGCGGTGAAGATGATCGACCCGGCCACGAACGACGTGCCGAGGACCACCGACAGAACCGTGAGGACGAGACGGACCTTGTGCGCGGCGAGGTTTCGCAGGGAGACCCGCCGCATGGCCGGAGCCGCCATCAGGAATCCAGGTTCTTCATGTACGCGTACACGTCGTCGGCCGAGGGCGACTGCAGTTCCTGCACGATGCGACCGTCGGCCAGGAACACGACGCGGTCGGCCCAGCTCGCCGCCCGCGGATCGTGGGTGACGATGACGACGGTCTGGCCGAACTCGTCGACCGCGGCACGCAGGATGCTCATGACCTCACCCGAGGAACGCGAGTCCAGGTTTCCGGTCGGCTCGTCGCCGAAGATGATCTGCGGCTTGCCGACCAACGCGCGGGCACACGCCACGCGCTGCTGCTGTCCGCCGGACAGTTCGCTGGGGCGATGACCGAGACGTTGGGTGAGACCGAGTCGGCCGATCACCGTGTCGAACCACTCCTGGTCGAGTTCACGGCCCGCGATGTCGAGCGGCAGGGTGATGTTCTCCCGTGCGGTCAGCGTCGGGACGAGGTTGTAGGACTGGAACACGAAGCCGATCCGGTCGCGACGCAGCCGCGTCATGTCCTTGTCGTTGAGCGTGGTGAGATCCGTGTCACCGATGGTCACCGTGCCGCCGGTGGCGTCGTCGAGGCCGGCGAGGCAGTGCATGAGGGTCGACTTGCCGGAGCCGGACGGCCCCATGATCGCGGTGAACTCGCCGGCGGCGAAGGACAGCGAAACCCCCTTGAGAGCTTCGACGGTGGTGTCTCCGGAGCCGTACACCTTGGTCACATCGGTTGCGCGCGCGGCGATCTGCGCCGTCGCGGCGTGTGCGCCGGGTGTCCGACCATCCTGGGGGACGCTCATTGATGCCTTCTCCTCGAACCGTGTGGGGGTCACGCCGTCAATCCTGGTTCGCCAGGATAGTCGTGACCATCAGGGCATCCCCTGATCTTTCCCGCGTTCGACCCCGGTGGCATCGGTCGAGAGGATGAACCCACCCCGAACCGTCGAGTGGGCGGTTACGGACGTCGAGTGGGCGGTTACGGACGCCGCGGCGTCAGAAGGTGAGCGCGAGCGTGTGCAGCTTGGTGTGCTGCGCCGGGTTGTTGAAGTTGTCGTCGCTGATGAGGATCAGTGTGCGACGGCCGCCCGAGATCGTCGGACCCCACGCCATGCCCTCGACGTTGTCGGGACGCAGCATGGGCAGCTTGGCGAAGTCGAACACCAGCCGCTTGGACATCGGCACCTCGCGGCCGGACAGCTTGTTCACGCCGGTGACCGAGGTCGCACCGCGCGTGGTGGCGACGTAGACCTTGATGCTGTTGCGATTCGCGACCGGGTCGAACCCACGCTCGAGCACGAGGTAGTCGGTGCTGCTGATCGACAGGATCTCCGAGACGCCGTTGGTGGCGCGACTGCTCGCGTTCCGGGCGATCGGGTCGGTGCGGTAGACGTACTCGCTGTTGCCCCGGCCGCCGGTGATCAGCAGACGCGATCGGGTTCCGGCCGCCTTGGTCGGGTCGCCGCCGTCCTGGACGAGCGCGGACTCGGTCATCAGCGCGACCTGGCCGCTGCGGGTCACCGTCAGGCCCTCGAAGCCGTCGTTGGTCTTGAGGCCACGGCCGGGGCCGGGCCGGTACGCGGCCGGGATCGGGATGTCGCGGACGTACAGTCCGGGCGGGCTGACGACGCGCACGAACGGCCGCGCACCCTCGCTGCTGACGACGAAGTTGCCACCCAGTTTGCGGATGCCCTCGAGGTCCGCCTGCCCCGGCAGCAACGGGATGTTGCCCGGGCCGAGGATGGTGCCGGCGTTGGTCAGCACGGGGGCCCGGGTCGCGAACTGCCCGTTTCGGGTGATGGGGAGCCGGAACTGGAAGTACCGGGCCGGGCCGTACTCGCCCTTGTCGTCGCTGACGGCCACGTAATTGCCGCCACCGATGTTGTCGATGCCCGACAGCCCACCGAAGCGGAACGGGGTCGGCACGAAGTTGTCGGGCACGGTCATCGTGTCGACGTAGCGTGCCGTGGGGCCGTTCGGCGCCGCGTTCGCGGGCGCCGCGGCGACCAGTCCGGATACTGCGACGGCGCCGACGAGGCAGCCGATCTGAACACGCTGGCCGAGACGGCTGAGACCCATGGGTCGGGATGCTACCGAATCAGCGATACGCAGCGCTATCCGAGTGACCACAAGGCCGTCGCGGAGCGACCCGGCGATGCCGTCGAATGCGGACGCGAACCGCTACGCGAGTCGCTGCTTGAGGGCCTCGAACTCGTCGGCGATGCCGGTGGGCAGCTTGTCTCCGACGAAGGAGAACCACTCCTCGATCGACGGGATCTCCTCGCGCCACTCGTCGACGTTGACCGCGAGCGCCTCGGCGACGTCGTCGAGGTTCACGTCGAGTCCGTCGAGGTCGAGCGCCTCGGGCGTCGCGACGATGCCGACCGGGGTCTCCACGCCGCCGACGGTGCCCTCGATGCGCTCGACGATCCACTTCAGGACGCGGCTGTTCTCACCGAAACCGGGCCACAGGAAGCGCTTGTCGGCGCCGCGGCGGAACCAGTTGACGTAGAAGACCTTGGGCAGCTTCGACTCGTCGGCGCTCTTGCCCAGCTCGATCCAGTGCTGCAGGTAGTCGCCCACGTTGTAGCCGAGGAACGGGAGCATGGCCATCGGGTCGCGACGGATCGCGCCGACGGTGCCCTCGGCGGCTGCGGTCTGCTCGGAGCCGACCGTCGCACCCATGAACACGCCGTGCTGCCAGTCGCGGGCCTCGGTCACCAGCGGGACGGTGGTCTTGCGGCGTCCACCGAACAGGATCGCCGAGATGGGAACGCCCTGCGGGTCGTCCCACTCCGGCGCCATGATCGGGCACTGGCTCATCGGCACGCAGTAGCGCGAGTTGGGGTGCGCGGCGGGACCGTCGGATTCCGGGGTCCAGTCCTTGCCCTGCCAGTCGATGAGGTGGTCGTGGCTGCCCTCGAGTCCCTCCCACCAGACGTCCTTGTCGTCGGTGACGGCGACGTTGGTGTACATGGTGTTGCCCTGCTTGAGGGTCTCCATCGCGTTGGGGTTCGACGACCAGTTGGTGCCGGGCGCGACGCCGAAGAAACCGAACTCCGGGTTCACCGCGTAGAGCCGACCGTCGTCGCCGAATCGCATCCAGGCGATGTCGTCACCGAGGGTCTCGGCACGCCATCCCGGGATGGTCGGCTGGATCATCGCGAGGTTGGTCTTACCGCAGGCGCTGGGGAACGCCGCGGCGATGTAGTAGGCCTTCTCCTCGGGGCTGATGAGCTTGAGGATGAGCATGTGCTCGGCCAGCCAGCCCTCGTCGTGCGCCATCGCCGAGGCGATGCGCAGGGAGTAGCACTTCTTGCCCAGCAGGGCGTTGCCGCCGTAACCCGATCCGTAGGACCAGATCTCGCGGTCCTCAGGGAAGTGGGTGATGTACTTCTCGGTGTTGCAGGGCCACGGCACGTCGGTGTCGCCGGGCTGTAGCGGCGCGCCCAGCGAGTGCAGCGCCTTGACGAAGAACTTGTCGGTGCCGAGGGTCTCGAGGACGGCGGGTCCGACGCGGGTCATGATGCGCATCGACAGCACCACGTAGGCGGAGTCGGTGATCTCGACGCCCAGCTTCGGGTCGTCGGCGCCGAGCGGGCCCATGCAGAACGGGATGACGTACATGGTGCGGCCGCGCATGCTGCCCGTGTAGAGCTCGGTCATGGTGGCGCGCATCTCGGTGGGATCGACCCAGTTGTTGGTCGGTCCGGCGTCGATCTCACGCTTGGAGCAGATGAAGGTCCGCGACTCGACGCGCGCGACGTCGGCGGGGTCGGAGTTCGCGGCGAACGAGTTCGGCTGCTTCTCCTCGTCCAGCTTGGTGATGGTGCCGGCCGCGAGGAGTTCGTCGGTGAGCCGCGTCCACTCCTCGTCGCTGCCGTCGGACCACACGACCTGGTCGGGCTGCGTCAGCCGAGCGACCTCGGCAACCCACTCCAGCAGCTCTTGATGCCGGGTCGGGGCGCTTCCGGGTTCCAGTCCGGGAATGGTCGCTGACGTCATGATGTGTCTCCTGGGATGGCCGACCAGCGAGCGCCGCGTATCTACCCGCCGTATGTGTTTGACCAGGTTACTGGTTGCGTGCACCGATCCACCAACGGGGGACCGATCGAGCGATCGGGGGTGATCGGGGTCACCGTCGGCGCCCCGATCAGTCCAGCCTGCCGATGTCGGTGCGCACCCAGTCGCCGGTCTCGACGTCGAGTCGCCGGGACTCGAACGCACCGTCGCTGTGCACCTCGGTGATCGCGTCGACGCGTCCGTCGTGGTCGGTGTCGGTGTAGACGGTGACCCCACCCGGACCGACGCGGGTGAGCGAGTCCGGGATGCCGTCGGCGTCGGAATCGACGTCGGCGGGTCCGAGGTCCCATACACGGTCACCGTCGGCGATCCACAGGTTGTCGTGCGGGTCGTGGACCGGTACCGACGCGAGCAGCGGTTCGGCCGCATCGACGTGTGTCCCGGATCCGGCCCCGTGCGCGACGTCCGTCGCATCGTCGTCGGGTCCGTCGAACGGTGAACTGACGTCCATGTGTGCTGATCTCCCCTCGGGTCAGGCAGTGCCCGGAATTCAGGCAGGGCCCGACGTGTTGGACGCGGCGCGGGCGATCGGGGTTCCATCGCGTCCGCCCGCCCGGTGCGCCCGGATGTCGGCGTCGACCCGGGCGACCTCGTCGGCGATCATCCGGGACCGCCGTTCGTGGTGCCGCATGACCTGACCCGCGATGACCGGCTCGGCCGCGGTGACCGCCCCGACGACGTCGTGTTCGATGCTCGCGCGGGACTCGGCCAACGCCTCGGCGGACCAGGACCGCATCTGCGCGCGCAGCGCACCGACCCGGCGCAGCCGCACCACCAGGGCCGCCATCGCCACACCCACGATCAGCGCCAGCGGCATGCTGATCCACTGCAGCGTGTGCACCCCGGCGAGCGGCGTCACGACGAGTCGGCCGATCCCGATGCCCGCGGACGCCCCGAGCACGACCACCAGCGCGTCCTCGGCGGCGCGCCTGCGCTCGGTGTGCGGCCGTAGGGCGATCGGCGGACGTTTCGGAACCGAGGCCGGGCCGGTCGACATGGCCTCGACCCCGAGCAGCGTCACCGAGCGGATGCGGTCGAGGTCGTCGTGCACCCGTGCATCGAGTCGGTCCCTCAGTTCGGTCACCGCCGATGCCAACCACGTCGCGTGGCGGTCGACGTCGGCGCGGCGCAGTCCGCCGATCGCATCCCGCGACCGCGCGCCGATGTCGCGGATACCGGCGTCGAGTTCCGCGACCGCCTCCGACCGCAGACGGTTGAGGCCACCGCGCAGCGCACCGAGCCGATCGGCGCGTCCCCGGTCGCGCGAGCGCACCAACCGGGCGCGGGTCGCGGTCAGCGCCGCCACGGTGACCGGTGTGGTGGCACTGAGGGGACGCCGATCGCTGGCGTCACCGACCGGCGCCCGTGCGACGGGTGCCCGTGCGTCGACCCGTCTCGGAACGTCCTCGAGGTGCTCACGGATCCAGCGTGCGAGCTCGTCGACGCCGGACTCGTCGGCGGCGCCGGCCACCGCCGCGGCTCCCGACACCGCGAACACCGGGAGCGCCTCGGCGGGGTCGAGGACGCGTCGGCTCGCCTTCGCGATCGTCGGCCAGTCCCAGAACGCGTCGACCTTCGTGCAGACGATCGCGGCGGCGCCGACCGAGGCCCGCAGTTCGTCGAGCAGGGCGCGCTCGGACTCCCCCGCCACCGACGACGGGTCGATGACGAGCAGCCCGACCGACGCCTGCGCCGCGACGCCCTCGGACCACCGCTCGACGCGCAGGCCGGGATCGACGACCGCGAGGGCGTCGATCAACGTCGCGGCCCCGGATCGTCCGACGCCGGCGACGACGACACGGCCGATCACGCGTCGACCCTGACGAGTCGGGACAGGGTGTGTTCGATCTCATCGCGGGCCGTGCCGCTCGCCGCGACACGATCGAGCGAGGCGACGACGCGGTGCAGTCGGCGCAGGCGCACCGCGTCCAGCGTCGCCGCGAGTGGGTCCGCCAGCGCCGAGACGCCGCTCTGCCGGTGCAGCAGGGCTTCGAGGGCGGGGCGATCGAGCGGACTGCCCGCCTCGGCGGCGGCCTCGAGGAGGTCCAGCGCGCTCAGGATGCCGAACTGGTCGAGTCGTCGCAGCAGACCGATCCGCAGGGTGCGTTCGGCGCGGTCGCCGCTGATGAAGTGCGCAGCCATCGACGGCATCGGCTCGTCGTCGCGCAGCATCTGCGCCAGCAGTTCGAATTCGTCGTCGACGAGGTCGGCGCACGCGAGCAGCGGCATCGTCGGACGGACCGATCGGCCCAGGTCACGAGCGCATGCGTCGGCGGTCTGGGCGGCGTCGTCCCACGATCCGAGGGTGTCGGCCTTACCGAGGGCGAGCACCGTGCGCTCCGGTGGCAGCCCCCGCAGCGCGACGCGGTCGGCGGGCCGGGGCCAGCCCACGAGTACGTAGAGCCAGACGTCGGCGTCGGTGTCGTCGTCACCGGGGCCGATCGGGGTGACCCCGAGCTGCCGTCGTACGGCACGCGCCATGGTGTCGCGGCCGGTACCCGCACGCCCGCGCACGGCGACCCGGAGTCGGACGTCGAGCTCCCGCGCGGCGCGATGCAGATCGGCCGAGTGGGGGAAACGGCCGAGCAGACCGGTCACGAATTCCGATGCGCGATCGAGTTCGGCGCCCGACACATCCAGCGTCACGACCGTCCCCTCCTGCGCGTTCATGCCTGCCCGACACCCGACCCAGCTGTGCACAACCGGCCGGATACGCCACCATGTCAGGGTGGAGAACACCGACCGACCCGCCGCAACCGCCGATCCGGCCCCGATGACCGCCGAGGATCTGCGGGACCGGGCTCGGCTGTATCCCCGGGTCACCAGTTTCCGGTCGCGCCGCGGGTCGCTGACCCCCGCCCAGCAGCACAACTGGGAGACATTGTGGCCGATCGTCGGTCGCGACGCCACGGACACACGCCTCGATCTCGAGCAGTGGTTCGGACGCAGCGCGCCGGTGATCATGGAGATCGGATCGGGCACCGGCACCTCGACCGCCGCGATGGCGAAACTCGAACCGGGGATCGACGTGCTCGCGGTGGAGGTCTACAAACCCGGACTCGCCCAACTCCTGGGCTTCATACAGCGCGAGGACATCGACAACATCCGCATCGTGCGTGGCGACGCCGTCGTGGTGCTGCGCGAGATGGTCCCGACCGCGTTCTTCGCCGGCATCCGCATCTTCTTCCCCGACCCCTGGCCCAAGGCCCGGCACCACAAGCGTCGACTCATCCAGTCCGGCACGCTGGGACTCATCGCCGACGCGGTCGTCGACGACGGTGTCGTGCACATCGCCACCGACCACGCCGACTACGCCGAGTGGATCGCCGAGGAGCTCGCGGCGCAGGAACTGCTGGTCCCGCTCGAGGGCGAGGCGCCGTTCTCGCTGGATCGTCCGACCACCAAATTCGAGGGCCGCGCCGACCGTGAGGGACGCTCGGTCACCGAGTTCGTCCTCCGGCGCATCCCCAGGGCAGGAGAGCACTGATGGGCGACGACGCGTCACCGAACATGGGCGGGTACGGCACCGGGATCGCCGAGGGGCCGGGGGTCGCCCGGACCATCTCCGGCACCAGCCCGGCGTCGCGGGTCCTGCTCATCTGGGACGCCCCCAACCTCGACATGGGTCTCGGCGCGATCCTCGGCGGACGTCCCACCACCGCCCACCGACCACGCTTCGACGCGCTCGGTCGGTGGCTGCTCGCGCGGACCGCGGACATCTCCGACACCCACGAGGGTGAGGTCGAACCCGAGGCGACCGTGTTCACCAACATCGTCCCGGGCAGCGCCGAAGTGGTCCGGCCGTGGGTCGAGGCGTTGCGTAACGTGGGCTTCGCCGTTTTCGCCAAGCCCAAGCTCGCCGACGACACCGACGTCGATTCGGACATGCTCGACCACATCGAGCTGCGCAGGCACACTGTGGGGCTGGCGGGGCTGATCGTGGCGTCGGCCGACGGTCAGGCCTTCCGGGAGCCACTCGAGGACGTCGCGGCCGACGGCACGCCCGTCACGGTCCTGGGTTTCCGGGAGCACGCCAGCTGGGCGGTCACCTCCGACATCGTCGAGTTCGTCGATCTCGAGGACATCTCCGGGGTGTTCCGGGAGCCCCTGCCGCGGATCAACCTCGATTCGCTGCCCGACGACGGCGCCTGGTTGGCTCCGTTCCGTCCGTTGACGGCGCTGCTCTCCGGCCGTCAGAACTAGCCAGGGTCCCTCGGGACCGACAATGTGGGAACGCTAAGGAGTCGCTGGCAGAAGCACCGATCGCCTCGGTGAGCTGAGACAATCGGTGCGGGCAACCCCCGTGTGAACTTTCGCGCGCTGTTCTGCGACGACTTCCCCACGACCTTCGAGAGGATGTAACCGGTGTTCGGAGCCATTGGCACATTCGTGTTCCGGATGCGCTTCGCCGTCATCGCCGTGATGATCGTCCTGATGGGCGGCCTCGGCCTGTACGGCCTCGGTCTCGGCAAGAACCTCTCCCAGAGCGGGTTCTTCGACGACGGGTCGCAGTCGGTGAAGGGATCGCAGCTCGCCGACACCACGTTCGGCCGCGATCACAAGTCCGACATCGTCCTGCTGATCACGCCACCGTCGGGGACCAAGGTCGACGACGCCGCGTTCGGCACCAAGGTCGAGAAGTTCGTCGACGAGATGATCCGCGACCACGGCGACGTCGTGGACCGCAACGATCCGGGCATCATCGACCCGTTCGCACCGGCGACGAGCACCGCAGCGAAGGCCGCCCAGGACCAGATCCGGGCGCAGACCTTCGACGCCTCCCGCGACCACGCCTTCATCAGCATCGGTGTCCGCGGCAACGACGACACCACCGTCCTCAACAACTACAAGAAGCTCGAGCCGGCCTTCGACAACATCGCAGGCCGCTACGACCTGCCCGGGGCGCAGTTCCAGCTCGCCGGTCTGCAACCGATCGCCAACGCGATCTCCAACGGCACGGCCGAGGACACCACGCGCGCCGAGGTCATCGCGCTGCCACTGGTCGCACTGATGCTGTTCTTCATCTTCGGCGGTGTCGTGGCCGCGGTGCTGCCGGTCATCATCGGTGGCCTGACCATCGCGGGCGCCACCGGCATCCTCAACGCCCTCGCCCAGACCACCGAGGTCAACTTCTTCGCCCAACCGGTCATCTCGCTCATCGGTCTGGGTATCGCCATCGACTACGGGTTGTTCATCGTCAGCAGGTTCCGAGAAGAGTTGGCGGAGGGTTATCCGCCGAAACTCGCGGTGAAACGGACGGTGATGACCGCCGGTCAGACGGTGGTGTTCTCGGCGACCATCATCGTCGCGGCCCTGGCGTGTCTGCTGATCTTCCCGCAGGGCTTCCTCAAGTCGGTCGCCTACGGCGCGATCTGCGCGGTGAGCCTCGCCGCGCTGCTGTCGGTGACGGTACTTCCCGGCATCCTCGGCATCCTCGGACCGCGCATCGACATGCTCGGCTTCA
Source organism: Williamsia phyllosphaerae (assembly GCF_014635305.1). Taxonomy (NCBI): domain Bacteria; kingdom Bacillati; phylum Actinomycetota; class Actinomycetes; order Mycobacteriales; family Nocardiaceae; genus Williamsia; species Williamsia phyllosphaerae. Next base: position 818,080 of record NZ_BMCS01000001.1, read on the forward strand.
AGTTCCTGCGTCGCACCAAGACCAAGAAGGAGATCGAGGACGGCTTCTGGGGCAAGCTCGCCGGCTGGGTCATGCGCCACCCGCTCAAGACCGCCATCCCGACGGTCCTGCTGCTCCTCGTGCTCATCATCCCGTTCAGCAACATCTCGTTCGGCGGCATCACCGAGAAGTACCTTCCGCCGGGCAACGACTTCCGCAGCGCGCAGCAGGATTTCGACCGCATCTTCCCGACGCAGCGCACCGAGGACATCAAGCTCGTCATCCCCTACGACGAGAACAGCAACGACGACGGCACCAAGCTCCAGACCATCGCCGACGAGGCCAACAAGATCCCCGGCTTCACCAAGCAGTTCAGCCTCGACAGCGCCCAGGGCGCCCAGACCGGCAGCATCGAGGGCACGAACACCGGCGTGGTCCAGATGTCCGCGGGTCTCATCGACCGCAACACCGCGGGCGACGCGGTCACGGCGTTGCGGGCGATTGACACCCAGGGCCTCACGATGTACGTCGCGGGCACCCCGGCCCTGACCCAGGACTCCATCGACGCCCTGCTCGACAACCTGCCGCTGATGGTCGTGTTGCTGATCTCGGTGACGTTCCTGCTGATGTTCCTGCAGTTCGGGTCCGTGGTGCTGCCGATCAAGGCGGCGCTGATGTCGGCGCTGGGCCTCGGGTCCACGCTCGGTGTGCTCACCTGGATCTTCATCGACGGGCACGGCTCGTCGCTGTTCAACTTCACGCCGGGACCGCTGATGTCGGCGGTGCTGGTCCTGATCATCGCGATCATCTACGGGCTGTCCACCGACTACGAGGTGTTCCTGCTCTCCCGGATGGTGGAGGCCAGACAGAAGGGCGCGACCACCACCGAGGCCATCCGCAGCGGTACCGCCCACACCGGTCGCATCATCACCGCGGCCGCGGCGATCCTCGTGGTGGTGGTCGGGGCCTTCGGGTTCTCCGAGATCGTGATGATGAAGTACATCGCGTTCGGCATCATCGCGGCGCTCATCCTCGACGCCACCGTCATCCGCATGCTGCTGGTCCCCGCGATCATGAAACTGCTCGGCGACGACTGCTGGTGGGCACCGAAGTGGATGCAGGCCGTCCAGCGCAAGATCGGCCTCGGCGAGACCGTCCTGGACGACGAGCCCGGTCGCGCGACCATCCCCGGATCGAGTCGCGACGCGGGAACCGTTGTCGCGCAGGTGCCCACGATGGCGATGGCCACCGCGGGCGGGCGCGGTGCCGGACCCCGTCCTGCCGCACCACGCCCGGTCGGTCCGGAACGCTCCGCCCCGGACCGCGTCCCGCCGCGCGACGGCCGACCGCTGCCCCCGCGACCCGTCGTCGGTCGCGGAGGACCTCCCTCGCGGGACCAGTCGCCACACGACGGTCCGGTCCGGCCGAACGTGCGTCGGGTCGACGCCGACGCCCCGGCCGGTCCTCGACGCCCACCGCCCCCGCAGGACAGCGGCCCCATCGCACCGTCTCGCCCCAGCCGGGACACCACGACCGGCGCTCGTCCGCCTGCGCCCGCCGGGACCGGCGCGCCCCGCGGACGCGCGAGCAGTGCGCGTCCCGACACCGGCGGCTGGAGCCTCGGCGACAGCGGCATCCGTCTCGGAGGCGCGATCAGTGCCCGACCGCCGAGCGGCGGCGACCAGCCCCGTTCCAACGGCTCGTCGGCAGTATCGAACGGTGCTCCCACATCCGCGGGCCCGACCACCGGGCGCGGTCCGGAGCCGATGCCGGTACGGGGTGGACGTCCGGTGCCGCCCGAGCGCACCGGCGCCCGTCCCCCTGCCGCCCCCGTCGGTCCGTCCGGGTCGGCCGACCGCGGCCCGCTCGGTCGGCGTCCGTCGCTGGAGGACCAGCGCAACGGCCGTCCGCTGATCGCGTCGTTGAGTCCCGAGGACGATCCGCGCGACGCCGACCGGACAGACGCCCGTACCGACGACCACGATTCCAGTGGCCGTCGGCACGAGCGGGGCGATGATCGTCAGATCAGCGTTCAGGAGCTGTTGCGTCGTCGGAACAACAACGGCGGGTAGCTCTGTCGCGGACCTAGCGTGTCACCGGTGAGGGGGTGTCGGTCGAGTCGGTCGCGTCTCGACCCAGCACCCGGGCGTAGCGGGAACCGATCGTCAGCAGGATCAGTCCGACGACGATGAACGCACCCACCCGGAACGCACCGTCGAGGGTGGCGAGGTCGAAGAGCATCAGCTTGCCCACCGCGGCGGCGGCGAGGAGCAGACCGGCGCCGACGGGCACGATCCGCGCCGCCCCCGCCGGTACCCGGGTCGCCTGGACCAGCGCGGCCGCGGCAGCGATGACCCAGCAGATCGTCGCCGCCATGTGCCCGGCGAAGAAGCCTGCGTCGACGCCGCCGGTGGCCACGCCGGTGGTGACGCAGACGCTCGTGATGGCGTAGAGCGCAACCACTCCCGTCAGCGCCCAGAGCCACTGAGCGGCCGGGGCGACGGCCTCCGAGCGGACCCACGCCCATGCCGTCACACCCGCGGTCACCGCGAGCAGCAGACCCGAGACGATGGTCGACGCGGCGAGCGACGGACTGATGTCGACGGGGTCGACCAACACCGACACCGGCGACTGCGCCGCGAACGCCAGACCCCCGATGACGGCGAACGCGAGTCCGACGTACCGCCCGACGGCATCGTGGCGTCCGACGACCGTGATCGTCGCGGCCAGGCCCAGCAGGGCCGGAACCGCCACCGGCGCATCGAATGCCGAGACCACGCTGATCAGCGCGGCGACCCCGGCCAGGGCGGCCCAGGTGTGTCGGAGCACCACGGTCATCGACGGGATGGTGTCGGCGAGCAGGACCAGGGCCAGCAGCGTCAGCGCGAGAAGGGCGATCGCGCCGGCGGCGAGGTGGCGGTCGACGGCGACGCCGGACACCAGCAGCGGGATCGTCCCGACCACCGAGGTGGCCGCCGTGGCGAGGGTCGCGACCCGAGAGTTCAGGCGCGGTAGCACCGCGACGGTGGAGCCCAGCGTGAGAGCGGCGTTGACCACACACGCGCCGGCCAGCAACCACATGTCGATGTCGGTGGCCGTGCCCGAGAGAGCGGTGGCCGGTATGAGCCAGATGGTCCCGGCGACGACGCGCACGATGTGCAGGTACAGCCAGTCGGTGCCGAGGTGCGCGGGCAGGGTGACCAACGAGAGCGCCAACATGAACCCGACGAGGGTGAGGTTCACACCGTCGGCGACGAACGGCGCCAGGACGATCAGCGGGACCAGGACCCCCAGTGCGAGGTACTCCGAGTCCCACCGGCGTGCAAGGGCCAGACCGGCACCACCGACCACCGCGGCGATCGCGAGACCGGCTGCGGCCGGCAACCATTCGTAGATACGGGTGACCGCGATGACGTCGAGGTAGGCGGTGGCGATGCCCGTCGCGGCGAGTGCGAGCGATCCGATCCGCCCCTCGGCGCGGCGATGCATCCGCCATCCGGCCGCCACGAGTACACCGGCGAGGACGGCACCGGCACCGACCCGGACCTCAGGTCGCAGGATGCCGGCCTGGGCCGCGAGGACCAGGAGGAGCACCACGCCGACCAGGGTCACCGCTACACCGGCAGCCGCCAGGATCGCGCCGACGAGGCGTCCGTCGGCGGCCGATGCCGCCCGCTTCAGCAGTCCCGGTCGCGGTGGTGGAGGCGGGCCGATCGGGTACTGCGGCATCGGTGCGCGGGGCGGCATCGGCCGCGGGGGCATCGGTCGCGGGGGCGGGCCCTGCATCGGTGGACCCTGGTTCGGTCGCGGCGGGAACTGCGCCGTCGGCGACTCCAGCCCCGAACCCGGCCGCATCCACTGCGGGAGATCCGGCGGGTACATCTGCGGTGCGGGGTGCGGTGCCCGCGGAACGGGCGGAGCAGCCGGCGCCGGCTGGGGTCGGGGCGCCGGCTGGGGTGCGGGTGCCGGTCCGGGGCGTGGGGCCGTCATCGTGGACTGCATCTCGGTGAGGTGCGACGACATCTGCGCCATCTGGCGCGACAAGGATTCGAAATCCGCAGAGACCCGGGACAGGACGGTCCAGTCCGGGCGATCGGGACGAGCATCTGATTCGGTCATGCCGTCGATCCTCGCCAGAATCGACCGTCGGCAGATGAGTACGACTACTCAGTCGGCCTGGGGACTTCCCCGGGGCGTTCCGCCACCGAAATCGTCCGACATGAAGGTCACCAAGGGCATATTGCCCTCGACGGCCCCGTATTCGGACGATCTCAGTCGGCATCGTCGGTGTCGGTCGGGTGCGTAGGCGCTTGAGGTCCCGGTCCTGAGCCCCTAGGTTCAGATGATGAGCGATGCAAACGATGTCGGATCCGACGATGACCCGTCCACGCCGGCGATCGCAGTCACGCTGGCCGCGACCTTCTTCGTGGGTAGCGTCTTCTCGAGCACGGTCGTCCACGAGGTGCTGGGGCGTCGAGGCCTCCCGGCAGCGCCGCTGGCCTATGCGATGGTCTTCTCGCCGATCTCCTACGCGGTCGTGGTGAGCGAGGAACGGATTCAGCAGTCGCGGCACTGGCCCACGATCGAGAAGCTCTGGTACCCCGGGATCATCGGCGCCGCGATGGTGGGGCCGGTCATCGCGACAGCGTTCTTCCCCGCCGCGTTCGGGCGGTCGTTGCCGCGGGGCATCCCGACCGCCATCGCACTCACGACCTCCATCGCCGCACCGGCGCTCGCCGTCGCCCGCGGCTTGTCGCAACGGAAGAAGGCCGGGGGCCGACCGTGAGTCCGCAGATCGGCCGACCGCCGGCTACTCGTCGAGACCGTGTTCGATGGCGTATCGCGTGAGCTCGACGCGGTTGGCCAACTGCAGCTTTCGCAACGTGGATTGCACGTGGTTCTCGACGGTCCGATGACTCAGGCCGAGCCGCGTCGCGATCTGCCTGGCGCTGAGTCCCTTCGCGACGAGGCGTAACACCTCGGTCTCGCGTTCGGTGATCACCGGCGTCTGCTCGTCCCGGCCGGTGTCACCGGCGATGCGTCGGAACTCCCCCAGCACCAGACCGGCGAGGCCCGGCGTGAACACGGCCTGTCCGTCCGCGGTCGCCACGACGGCGTCGACCAACTCGGTCCGCGACGCACTCTTCACCAGATAGCCACTGGCGCCGCTCTTCACAGCCGCGAGCACGTCGTCGCGTTCGGCCGACGCCGACAACACCAGCACCCTGGTCGACGGCGACACCTCCAGCACCGCGAGGGTCGCGTCGACGCCGGAGCCGTCCGGTAACTGCATGTCCATCAGGACCACGTCCGGTCGGACGGCCGCGGCTCGTGCGGCCGCGGCACGCACCCCGTCGGCGGTGGCGACGACATCGAACCCGTCCTCGGCAAGATCGCGTGCCACCCCCTCCCGCCAGATCGGATGGTCATCCACGACCATCACCGTCGTCGTCCGCTCAGCCATCGCCACGCTCGATCCTCACTTCGACGACCCTCCTGTTGTGGGCACGGTGAACTCCCACTCGGTCCCCATGTCCGGCCCGGTGTCGAGGACAGCGGTGCCGCCCAACGCCTCGATGCGTCCGACGATGGACTGCGAGATGCCCATCCGGCCGGCGGCGACCGCCTCGGGCAGTCGGCCGGGCGCTATCCCGACACCGTCGTCGCGCACACTGACCACCACCTCGTCCGACAGGTCCTCGAGCAGCACGAACGCCTTCGCACCGTCACCGGCGTGATGTACGACGTTGTCCAACGCATTGTCCACCGCGGCAAGCAGTTCCGACACCCTCAGCGGATCCAGGAGCACCGGGTCGGCGGGAGCGCTGACCGTGACGTGGTCCGACGCCCGCGCACGCAGCAACGCCGACAGGTCACCCATCCCGTCCCCTGCGGTCTCGACGGACGGCCCGGCCTCGCTGATCAGCGACCGCAGCGCGCGTTCCTGGTCGGCGGCCAACACCGCCAGATCCGCGGTCGGACCGCCGATCTCCCGACCACGACGGCTGATCAGCGCGAGTACCTGCAGGACTCCGTCGTGGACGTGCCGCGACAACCGGTCCCGCTCGGCCGTCGCGGCCGTCAGCCGGGCGGCCTCGGCGAGGCGTTCCTGTGCCCGCCGCGCGGTCACCGCGCCCATGCCGATCACCAGACCCACCGCGAGCAGGATCACCACGGCCGCGTTGCGCCCGAGGTCGACGTTGACGAAACCCTTCGCGACCGTGCTGGAGCCGATCACCGCCACCGCGGCCACCCCGCCACCGACCGCGCCGAGTTGGATGGCGGCGGAGATGACGGCGTTGGCCGCCCAGAGCGTGGTCGGGATGGACTGGTTCGCCTCCCGCCACCCGGAGGATGCGATGAACACGGTGGCCATCATCAGCAGGCACACGACGACGACCTCGGCGATCACCCACGCCGGGCGCCGACCGAAGCCCGCGAGGTAGGCGACGGTGCACAGTCCGGTCCACACGGTCAGCACCGCGAACAGGGTCGCGCCCAGGGCGCGGTGGTCGAGATCGTTGTTGACCGCGATCTGGAATCCCAGGGCGTAGAGGTAGCTCAGCAGCCGGAACGCCTGGGCCGCACGCCACAACGGTGCGACGGCGTCATCGGCCGCGGTGTCGGCCAACCGGGCAAGCCGGGTCGGCAGGCTCGTGCGATCGGCGGCGGTCATGGCGGGTCGGGGTCAGTCGCTCGTGTCGGGACGCGTCGGTTGCTCGGGGTCGTCGGGATCCGGATCGTCGGTCCCATCTCCGTCCGGCGTCTCGGGCGGCCCGTTGAGACCGGGGGCATCCGACGAGTCCCAGGTGGGCGGGTCGGCCTTCGCGGCGTAGATGCCGACCTGCACCTCGTCGTCCGCGGACTCGGCCGCCTGTGCGGTCTGGGTGTACATCGACCGCACCGCGGTGTTGAGGAACGCGATGAGCGGCACGGCCAGCAACCCGCCGATGATCCCCGCGGACACGATGCCCGCCGCGATGCCCAGCACCACGGCCACCGGGTGCAACCGCACCGACCGGCCCAGCAGGAACGGCTGGAGCACATGGCTTTCGATCTGCATCACCGCGACGACGACGGCCAGCGCGATGACCGCCGCGATCCATCCCTTGGTGACGAGCGTGACCAGGACGGCGAGACCGCCGGTCACCAGCGCCCCGACGATGGGGACGAAGGCGCCGATGAACACCAGGGACGCCAGCGGTAGGGCCAGGGGGACCTGCAGGATGGCCAGGCCGGTACCGATGCCGATCGCGTCGACCAGGGCGACGGCGACCGTCGCACGGACGTAGCCGACGAGCGTGCCGAACCCGGCCCGACCGGCCTCCAACACCTTCGGCCGACTGCCCGACGGGATGAGTCGCGTCGTGAACTCCCAGACGTGTCCGCCGCCGAAGAGGAAGAAGATCATCAGGAACAGCAGCAGCACGCCTGCGGTCGCGATCTTGGTGACCACCCCGGCGGTCGCGATGGCGCCGCTGGTGATCTTGTCCTGGTTGCGCTGGATCATGGCGATGATGTCGTCGCCGACCCTGTCGATCTGCGCCTGTTTGAGCCCGGGCGGGCCGTTGACCAACCAGTCCTTCACCGAGTCGACCGACTGGGTCGCCTGCGTCGACAGATCCGGCAGACCGTCGATGAACTGCTGGACCACGAAGGTCAGGATCCCGCCGACCGCGCCCAGGAACACGATGAGCGTGAACGCCACCGCCACCCCACGATTGAGCCCGTGGCGGTCGAGCCAGTCCACCAACGGGATCAGGAACGCCGTGCCGAGGACCGCCAGCGCCACCGGGACGATGACCTCCTCGAAGCGATTGGCCAGTGCGGCGACCAGGAAGATCGCCACCGCGACGACGATGAGCCGCCAGGACCACTCGGCCGCCGCGCGCACCAACGGGTGGACCTTCTCGCGGTCGGATGCGGCCGTGGCACTCTCGGCTGGGGACCGTTTCCGCGCAGCGCCGACGGCGGCCGCGATACCCGATCTACGCTCTGTCACCTCGCAACACTAGCCCGCGGGGCAGCCTCGCAAGACTGGAGAAATCGGGCGCGGTGCACCCGGGGGCGTGGGCCGGTCGATAGGGTGTGAGTCCATGACGGCCGACCACAGTGACGCCGCCGACGAGCCCACCGACTCCGGCGACGGAGGATCGGCACCCTCCACGGCCCCCGGGCGCCGCCGTTTCTGGTGGTTGCGCTGGGTCGCCATCGCCCTGGTGATCATCGTCCTGACCGTCGAGGCCATCCTGGTCTGGCCGAAGCTCGAAGAGGCGTGGCACAGCATGGATCGGCTGAACTGGCTGTGGATCCTCGCGTGCATCGTCGCCGCGGGGTTCTCGATGGACAGTTTCGCCCAGGTGCAGCGGACCCTCCTCCGATCGGCCGGGGTCAAGGTCAAGCAGCTCAAGTCGCTCTCGGTCGTCCTCGCGGCCAACTCGGTCAGCCAGACGATGCCCGGCGGCAACGTCCTCGCACCCGCGTTCACCTACCGCCAGACCCGCAAGTGGGGCGCCACCCCGGTCGTCGCGTCGTGGCAGGTCGTGATGTCGGGGCTGCTGATGGGCGTGGGTCTCGCGGTCCTCGGCCTGGGTGGCGCGCTGCTCGCCGGCGCGAAGACCAGCCCGTTCTCGGTGATCTTCTCGATCAGCGGGTTCATCGCCTTCGTCATCGCCGCGCAGTACGTGGCCGGGCATCCCGAGTCGATCCAGGGGCTCGGCACCCGGCTCCTGCACGTGGTCAACCACTTCCGCGACAAGCCCGAGGACCACGGCGTCAAGCGGTGGTACGAGATCCTCGAGCAGTTGCGCGCGGTGCAGCTCAACGGCCGCCACACCGGCGAGGCGTTCGCCTGGTCGCTGTTCAACTGGGTCGCCGACGTCGCCTGCCTCGCCTTCGCCTGTTACGCCGTCGGCGGCGAGCCCTCCATCTCCGGTCTGGCCGTCGCCTACGCCGCGGGCAAGGCTGTCGGAACCGCGTTCCCGCTGTTGCCCGGCGGTCTGGGCGTGGTCGACGCCGTACTGGTCCCCGCCCTCACCTCCGCAGGCATGGGCGCGGGCGAGGCGATCACCGCCGTCCTCGTCTACCGACTGATCAGCTACCTGCTGGTGGCCCTGGTCGGTTGGGTGGTCATCTTCTTCATGTTCCGGCAGGCGATCGGCGACGTGGAGTCCGATCTGGACGCCGACACCGGCCCCGACGACGACACCTCCCGTGACACCGACGAGCCCGGCCCGGCCACCACGTCGGGGACCGACCCGCCGACCGGCGGCCGCCGGGACCAGTCCGAGTCCGGCAGCTGAGCGCACCCCACACCGGCTACCGTGGGCCCATGAACCGCCCGTCCGCCACCCCGCGCCGTCGCCGGCTCCGACCGGCCGTCGAGGCCGGCGCGTTCGACCTGATCGCGATACTCGTCTTCGTCGTCATCGGGCGTTTCAACCACGACGACGGGTTGAGCGTCGGCGGGATCTTCAGCACCTTCTGGCCCTTCGCGGTCGGCGCCGCCCTGGGCTGGGCCATCGGTTACCTCGTCTCGCACCTGCGATCCGGCGACCTCGCGGAACCGGACTTCCGCCCGTCCCGACTCCTCCCCGAGGGTGTCGTCATCTGGCTGTCCACCCTGATCATCGGCATGGTGATGCGCGATCAGTTCGGTCAGGGCATCGCGGTCAGCTTCGTCATCGTCGCGACCATCGTGCTGGGTCTGTTCCTGATCGGCTGGCGGCTGGTCAGAAAATCGGTCGCGAGGCGCCGCGCCGCTGCCTAGCATTGCCCCTCATGTCCACGCGATCGGTCACCCTGTCCGCGCTGGGCTTTCATTTCCCGGACGGCAGCCCGATCTTCGACGACGTGTCGGTGTCGCTGAGCGGACACCACGTCGGGATCGTCGGTTCCAACGGTGGCGGCAAGTCCACGCTGATGCGCCTGATCATCGGGGAGCTGGCACCGACAGCAGGGTCCGTCGACCGTCCGCCCGTCGTCGGCTACGTGCCGCAGGACATCTCGATGCACCGACATCGACGTGTCGACGAACTCATCGGGGTCGCCGAGATCCGGAAGGCACTGGCACGTGTCGAGTCGGGTTCCACCCTCGAAGCCGATCACGAAGCCGCCGAGGGCAACTGGGACGTCGACGAGCGCGCGGTCACCCTCTTCGATCAGCTCGGCCTCGGACACCTGGTCGACGATCCGGGCGATCTGAGCCGTGTGGTCGATGAGCTGTCCGGCGGGGAGTCGACCCTGATCGCGCTGATCGGCGCGCTGATCGCCGGTCCGCAACTACTCGTCCTCGACGAGCCCACCAACAACCTGGATCCCGCGGCGAGACGTCTCGTGGTGGCCGCGATCGGGCGGTATCCGGGACAGGTGCTGACGGTCAGTCACGATCGCGACCTCCTCGAGCACGCCGACGCCATCGCCGAGGTCCGCGACGGGACCGTCCGCGTCGTCACGGGGAACTACTCCGATTTCGTCGAGATCGTCGGCGCGGAACAGGACCGTGCCCGCGAGGTCCTCGCTCACGCGAAAAGCGATGCGGCCAAACAGAAGCGGGAGCTGATCACGTCGCAGACGGTCATCGCGCGGCGGCAGAGGTACGGCAGGAAGATGAACGAGCAGAAGCGCGAGCCGAAGATCGTGATGAACCAGCGCAAGCGGTTCGCGCAGGAGGCGGCGGGCAAGCTGACGGGCGGCCATCAACGACGGCTGGAGGACGCACGCGCGCAGGCCGGGATGGCCGCCGAAGCCATCCGCGATGACCGCGAGGTACGAATCGAACTCCCCGACACCGCCGTACATCCCGGACAGGTGGTGCTGGCCCCACGCCGGATCGACCTGCCCGCAGGGGAAGTCGAGATGTCGATCGTGGGGCCCGAGCGCGTCCACCTACGAGGTCGCAACGGCGCGGGCAAGACGACACTCATCCGGGCGGTTCTCGCCGCACCACCCGAGGTGTCCGTCGGGTATCTGCCGCAGGTGCCCGACGGCCTCGACCCCGACGCCTCCCCGTACGACCTCGTCGCCGTCGCGAGTCCGCCGTCGACCGCGCAACAACGCCGAGCCGGGCTGGCGCGCATGCTGTTCCGTGCCGACGACGCCGACCGGCCGGTTCGCGACCTGTCCGGAGGCGAGCGAGTACGCGCGGCGCTGTCGGCGGTCCTGCTCGCCGCCCCTGCCCCTCGGCTGTTGATCCTGGACGAGCCCACGAACAACGTCGACATCGTCACCCGCGATCACCTCGCGCAGGCTCTGGCCGACTTCCGAGGCGCGCTCATCGTCGTCAGCCACGACGATCACTTTGTGGACGACCTGGACATCACCCGGGTGATCGACCTGGACGCTCCGCCGAACTCAGCGGGCGTATCGGCCGAGCCAGTCGAGTAGCGCATGGCGCAGGGTGATGGTGCCTGCGGTGCCCGTGGATGCGGAGTCACCCATGCCGTGGTCGAGTGCGGGCAACTCGATGTAGCGGGCGGGGACCCCCGCGGCCTTCACCTTGTCCGCGAACCGCTTGACCGGCGCGGCGAGGACGAGGTGGTCGGCGCCCCCCTGGACGATCAACGTCGGCGGTGACTGCGCGGTGAGGTTGTTCGCGGCGTCGACGAAGCGGTAACGGTCCGGATAGATCTCCGGCGGTCCTCCGATGAACTGGCGACCCGTGACCTTCCCCAGCGCCGAATCGTCATATGCAGCAGTCAAGTCCACCGCCGGATAGCCGCCGACGGTCGCGACGATCCTGGGCAGTTCCTCCGGTGTCCCACAGGTCGGTTTCAGTGTCTTGGCAGCGGTCAGGTAGGCGGCGTTGATGGCCAGATTGCCTCCCGAGGACTCACCGAACGTCACGACGCGGTCGGGGTCGAGACCGGCGGCCGCGCTGTTCCGCGTCACCCAGGTCAGCGCGCACCCCACGTCGCCGACCTGCGTGTTCCAGTTGTGCACGGTGTCCGAGGCGAGTCGGTAGTCGACGTCGAGGACGGCGTAGCCGTGGTCGGCGAGGTAGCGGTTGTACGGCGTCGGACCGGGTGCACCTGCGACGAAACCGCCACCGTGTGCGAAGACGACCACCGGGTGCGGACCCGGGGACGTCGGTTCGTACAGATCGGCGTGGATGGGTGTTCCGTCGGGGCTGCCGACCACGACGCGACGGTCGGCTTTCGCACCGAGATCACCGCCCGGTCCGGGCGGGGTGAAGAAGGCGAAACCGGCGCCGCCGTTGGCGACACCGATGCTGATGACGATGGCGGTGACGAGCGACGCGGCGACCCCGAAGGCGGCGAAACCGGCGGCGACGGTGCGCCGACGGCTCAGCCCCGACGGCCGCCATCGCCACGGACGAACCGTCCGGAGGATCAGCGCGACCGACACGAGCGCGATGAGCACGTTGTAGATGCCGAGGTTGTCGCGCAGGATGCCGATGGCCAGCCACAGTGACTGCAGGAAGCTCGCGTTCAACGTCCACGACATCCAGGGCACCGGCGTCAGCGCGAGGAGCTGACCGACGACGACGTAGAGCACCAGCACCACACCGACCACCGCGGCCAGGACCCTCGAGAACCTACGCATGCCCCCATGATGACCTGTGACCGGGACGGCGGGTCGAACGGCACCCTGCGCCGTCTCGGTTCCCGCGTCAGCAGTCGTCGGGTGCAGACCGTCCACGCAGGCGCTGATCGAGCCACGTGAACGCGTCCGGGAGACCGACGAGGGCGGCGATCACGTGCTCGCCGGGGACCAGGCGCAGGACCGACGGGACGCCGAGTCGGCACTGCTCCCGGAAGAGCGCCGTCGCCATCTGCGACGGGATCCAGAACTCCTGCGCTCCGTTGTAGACGTAGAGCGGTGTCCCGTACCGCCTGTCTTTCAGCGAGTTCCGCTCGTACACGGCTCGCGCGAACGACGAGTTCAACGGATCGCGCATGGTCGAGAGCACGTCGATGGGGAACGGCAGCTGACCCAGCAGCGCCACCGGGATGATGCAGAGATCCCGCAGCTGCGGCGCCACCTGCCTGCTCACGTTGTTGAGCTTGGTCAGGATCTCCGGTTGCTCCCGCGCGATGCCGTAACCGGCACCGATGAAGACGCCCTTGGCCCAGTTCAGCGGCCCGGTCATGCTGCCGGACAGCACTCTCTGATCGATCGGTGTGCCGCCGATCGCGGCACCCACCACCGACAGCTTCAACTCGGGTGCGTAGGAGTCCAGCAGTTTGGCCGCTCCGTTCGTGGCGATCGCGCCACCCGAGTACCCGGTCATGGCGTACCGACTACGTCCGAAGTCCGCCGGGTAGAGCGCCCGGACCGCGCGGATCGCGTCGAGCACGATGTGACCGGCCAGGGTGGGTTCCGCGTAGGCCATGCGCGGGCCCTCGTGATCGGGGATGAGGACGGCGTATCCCCGTGCAGCCGCCAGCGCCGTCATCGGCGGGATGTAGTCGGTGACGCCGGTCTCGAGTCCCACCCCGTGCGACATCGTGTACCCCGGGGTGCACTTGGTGCCCAGGGAGTCGATCGGCAGGTTGTTCACGACGACCGGTCGCGGACCGACCCACCGCCTGGTGGGGACGACCAGCGACGCCGTGCCGAATGTCGGTGCGCCCGAGGAGTCCTCGGACCGGAACTTGAACTGGAACACCCGCGACGGTGCGCCCACCAGGGCCGCCGACGTGGCGGTGATGTCGCGGGGTGCGCCGATCAACTCGCCGTTGCGCAGCCCCGCGATCCCGGGGGGCATCTCGTCGAAGAACCGGTCACCGGTCGGCGACGGCATCATCGCCGCGCTCAGTTCCGACACCGACAACTCCTCGGCCTGCGCCGGCGGTTGCGCGGCGCGCGTCGAGGATCGCGGCCTCGGCGGCAGCTTCGGTGGCGGGATCACCCGATCGAGGAGGCTGCCGACACTGCCGCTGTCCGACGGCCGGGGCTTCGGTGCCGCCCCCGCGAGCGGAGAGGATCCGCACAGGGTGACGATCAGAAGCAACACCGTCGCCGCGACGGTCGACGATCGCGCGCGGGGCCGGGACATGCGCCCCACTGTGACCGGAGTCACCCGACCCGTCAAGAGTCCGATCAGCGGACGCGCAGGTACTTCTGGACGACCTGCAGTGCTGCGGATCCCGACCGCTCGCCGGCGCAGTGGACGACGAGGACCTTGCCGCCGTCGATACCGACGAACCAGCCCGGCCCCTGGGGGCCGTTCGTACCGACCAGCGCGCGCAGGCCCGACACCCCGGTCAGGTCGCTGGCGTCACCGCTCGTCGCCGTCTTGCGCATCGCCGCGGCGATGGCCGAGGCCACCTTCGCGTCCACCGGCCCGAGATCGCCGCCGGTCACGGTCGTGGCGACCCCACGAACGAAGGTCGGAGCGACCGAACTCATCCGGGCGATCGCGACACCCAGCGCACCCATCGACACCGGCGAGACCGTCAACGAACTCGGGTTGTAGGACGCGGCGCTGACCGAGGCGGCCTTGTCGTCGTCCGACAGCGGCATCGAGACCCCGGGGATCTTGTAGCCGACACCCAGTCCGAGTCGGTGCAGCTGTTCCTCGGCGGCGCCGCGATCGCCACCGGCCGCGGAATCGATGGCCGCGATGACCGGATCGAGCGTGGTGCCCGGCGTCGTCGAGGTGGTCAGCGACATCCCGGCGGAGGTGGCGGCGTCGTTGGCCGCGGCGGCGAGGATGGCGCCCGACCGTGCGTCGAGAACCAACATCGTGGCCGGTTGGGCCACCTCGACCACCGAATCGACCAGGGACAGTTGAACTCCCGAGTTCAACGTCGTCCGTACGTCGGGGGAGGCCGGACCCTGCGCGCCGGCGAGACGGTTCGTGGCGCCGTTCGGGGCGACCATCTGTACCGCCCATCCCGCGGTCGCGTCACGGATGGCCTGCCAGTAGTTCGTCGTCCCCGCCGTCAACGGCGAGGTGATGCGGCGGTCGGTCACCAGCAGTGCCGACGTCTTGTCGACGTCGACGCCGGCGACGCGGTTCGGGTCGCCCGCAAGCACGGTCATGTCCGAGTCGCGCAGCGACACCACGGTCACGGGCTTGCCCGGGGCGGCGGCGAGCCGATCGGAGATCACGCGGGGGGTGATCAGCGGCGCGATGGGGGCGATGACCCGGGCGAGGTCGCGGGTCGTCCGCGGGAGGTCGGGTGTCGTCGACGGGTCGATGACGATGTCGTTGACGGGCTGCAGCGCCATCCACGGGCGGTTGGCGCCGTCGCGGACCGCCGGAGCGGGGGTGGCGTCGGTGCGGACGGCGGCGAGATGACCGCCGGCCTGCATCCCCGAGGCCAGCAGCGTCGGCTCCCACTGCACCCGCCACCCGGACGTCAGTTTCCGTGCGGTCCCGGTCGTCTGGGTCGTGTACTCGCGGTCCTTGCCCAGGTCGTAACGGGTGGTCAGGTTGTAGGTCGCGGTGTGGTCGGAGTACTCCACCGGGTCGGTGACCTTCACCGACACCGTCGCGGCGTGCATCCCCGACAGGGTCGCACCGATCTGCTCGGCCGCCTGTCCGGGCGCCGACGTCAGCTGCGCAGCTCGCGAGGCGTCCTGCGCCCCGAGGGCGGCCGCGAACGTGTCGAGCATGCGCGCCGACTCGGTCTTGGGTGCGTCGGTGAACACCCCGCACGACGCCAGCACGAGGACACCACTGACCACTGAGGCCGCGGCGACACGCGCGCGACCGGACACTGCCACATTCACGTCACTCATTTCACTCTGGTCACATCACGAATGACACCGTTGGTGTTCCCGATTCGCTTACAGTCCCGTCACGAACGCATAACCAGGGCGAATGCACGTATGGGCAGGGGGCCGGGTGGACACCAGATGTGGTGGTCGACCGCTGCCGCACCGCACTCACCGGGTACTACCGTGGGGCCGACCGCACGGAAGGGATCTGCTGATGGTTGCCGCATCGTCGCGCCGGGTCATCCGCTCGGATGAACGCGCCCGGACCGCCACCGAGTGGCTCGAGTCGCGCCACAGCTTCTCCTTCGGCGACCACTACGACCCCGACAACACCCATCACGGTGTGCTGCTCGCGTTCAACGAGGACGTCGTCGCGCCCGGCGCGGGTTTCGACACCCATCGGCATCGCGACATGGAGGTCCTCACGTGGGTGGTGTCCGGGACGATGGTGCACTCGGACTCCGACGGACACTCCGGCGTGCTGCACCAAGGGTTGGTGCAGCGGATGAGCGCGGGCTCGGGCACCGAGCACACCGAACGCAATGACCCGTGGCCCGACTCACCGGACGTGGGAGCGGCGCCCGCGCACCTGGTGCAGAGCTGGGTGATCCCCGATCGTCCGGGTGGGGAATCGAGCTACCAACAGCACGACGTGACCGCCGAACTCGGCGCGGGCGAGCTGGTTCTGGTCGCCTCGGGCGATCCGGGCCGCGACCCCGCGATCGGCATCGGCAACCGCGATGCGTCCCTGCACATCGGGCGGCCGGCGCCGAGGAGGTCGGTTGCGCTGCCGGTCGCACGGTTCGTGCATCTGTTCGTCGTCGCGGGCGAGGTCGAGCTGTCCGACGGGACGTCCCTCTCGGCGGGCGACACGGTCCGGTTCACCGACCACGGCGCGGAGTCGGTCACCGCCTCGTCGGCCGCGGAGATCATGGTGTGGGAGATGCACCGCGGGCTCACCGATCAGATGACCGGCACCTGACGGATCGCGAAACCGGTGCCAGGATGGTCGGGTGACCTCTGCGACTGACACTGCCAACGCCTCCGGTTCCACACCGCCCTCGGGCATCGACCTCGAGTGGGTCGACGAATCGGTGCGCGCCCAGGACGACCTGTTCGAGCACGTGAACGGCGTCTGGATCCGCGACCACGCCATCCCCGACGACCGTCCGCTGGACGGATCGTTCCTCGCGCTGCGCGACGCCGCCGAGGAGAACGTCCGTGATCTGGTCGTCGAGTGCGCCGAGTCCGACCCCGCCCCGGGCACTGACGCCGCACGGATCGGTGACCTGTACGCGAGCTTCATGGACGCCGCGCGCGCCGACGCCCTGGGCATCGACCCCATCCGCGCCGACCTCGACCGCATCGCCGCGGTCGGTTCGGTGAGCGAATTGGCCGGCGTCATCGGCGGGCTGCAGCGCACCGGCACCGGTGGGGCGATCGGCTTCTACGTCGACACCGACTCCAAGAAGTCCGACCGCTACGTGGTGCACCTGACGCAGTCGGGAATCGGGCTGCCCGACGAGTCCTACTACCACGACGAAAAGCACGCACAGACCCGTGAGCAGTACGTCGAGCACGTCCGGAAAATGTTCACGCTCGCCGGATTCGACGACGCCGAGAACCGTGCGCAGACCGTGATGGCCCTGGAGACCGCGATCGCCGGCCACCACTGGGACGTGGTCCGGCGACGCGATGCCGAACTCTCCTACAACCTGCGCACCCTGGCCGAGGTGACCACGGAGGCAGGCGGTTTCGACATCGCCGCGTGGTTGCGGGGACTCGGTGCCGACGACGCGGCCTTCGCCGAGATCGTGGTCGGACAGCCGTCGTTCATCTCCGGGGTGGGCGCGTTGTTCGGCGAGCGGGAGCTGGCCGAGTGGATCGTCTGGACGCAGTGGCGGCTGCTGCACTCGGCCGCTCCGTACCTCTCCGGCGACGTCGTCGAGGAGAACTTCGACTTCTACGGCCGCAACCTGTCGGGCACGCCCGCGATGCGCGAACGCTGGAAGCGCGGCGTCGGTCTCGTCGAGGGCGGACTGGGGTTCGCGGTCGGGAAGCTGTACGTGGACAAGCACTTCCCACCCGCCGCCAAGGCGCGGATGGACGAGTTGATCGCCAACCTGGTCGAGGCGTACCGCCGCAACATCTCCGATCTGGACTGGATGAGCCCGGAGACGCGGGAGCGGGCCCTGACCAAGCTGGGCAAGTTCACCCCGAAGATCGGCTACCCCGAGACCTGGCGCGACTACGACGGCCTCGACATCGATCGCGCCGATCTGGTCGGTAACGTCGCCCGCGCCAACGCGTTCGAGCAGGATCGCGAGCTGGCCAAGATCGGCGGACCGGTCGACCACGACGAATGGTTCATGACACCGCAGACGGTCAACGCCTATTACAACCCCGGCATGAACGAGATCGTCTTCCCGGCCGCGATCCTGCAGCCTCCGTTCTTCGACCCGGACGCCGACGACGCCGCCAACTACGGCGGCATCGGTGCGGTGATCGGCCACGAGATCGGCCACGGCTTCGACGACCAGGGCGCCAAGTACGACGGTGACGGCAACCTCGTCGACTGGTGGACCGACTCCGACCGCACCGAGTTCGGCAAGCGGACCCGGGCCCTGATCGAGCAGTACAGCACCTTCACCCCGAAGGGCCTGGACGAGAAGTACACGGTCAACGGCGAATTCACCATCGGGGAGAACATCGGCGACCTCGGCGGGCTGTCCATCTCGTTGGCCGCCTACCGGATCGCGACCGAGGACTCCGAACCGCCGGTGATCGACGGTCTGACCGGACTGCAGCGGGTGTTCTTCGGGTGGGCGCAGGTGTGGCGCACCAAGACCCGCGAGGCCGAGGCCATCCGACGGCTGTCCATCGACCCGCACTCGCCGCCGGAGTTCCGGTGCAACGGCGTCATCCGCAACATCGACGCCTTCTACGACGCGTTCGAGGTCTCCCCCGGTGACGCGCTCTATCTCGAGGAGTCGCAACGCGTCCACATCTGGTGAGCGCCGTACCCGAGTGCGAATCCGCGGCCGACGAACGGCGCAGGTCAGGCGCTCGACCCGCGTCGACCGAGGTCGGCGAAGCAGTCTTTATCCGATCGCCCGGCCACCGGCGCGAAACGCTGGCTACAATCTCACCACTGACCTCACCACTGACGTCGTCTGGAGTGGAGTCGTCGCCGAACAGTGGCCGTGCGCCTCGAACGAACAGCAGATGAGATGGATCAGTTGAGTGAGGAAGTCGCGGAGAAGACCGCAGGGGGAACGATCATGGAGACCATCGCCGAATCGAACGGTGAGATCGTGGACGCCGGCGTCCTGGCACAGACACCGCGCGCGGTCGATGTGACGCCGATCGCCGCCCTACCCGCACGGATGGCCGACATCGCCCGTCGCCTCCGGTCGGAGAGCAAGGACACCGAGACCATCCTGCGCGCCATCAGCACGTCGGCCGTCGAGTCCATTCCCGGCGCCGAGTACGCCAGCATCACGCTGGTCACCGGCGACGCGACCGTCGAGAGCCCGGTGCTCATCGGCGACCTCGCCCGCGAGTCCGACCGTCTGCAGGCCGAACTCCGCGAGGGACCGTGCATCAGGTCCGCGCTCGATTCCGACACGGTCTGGATCAGCGACATGCGGTCCGAGGATCGGTGGCCCGCGTTCTCCCGGGCGGCGGCCGACCTGGGTATCCGCTCGATGCTGTGCTTCTGCCTCTATGTCGAGGGCGACAACTTCGGTGCCCTGAACCTGCATTCCACCCAGGTCGACGCATACGACGACGACTCCCGGTCGATCGGCAGTCTGTTCGCCGCCCACGCAGCGATCGCGTTCTCCGCGGTTCGGGAGAAGGAACAGATCCGCGCCGCACTCACCAATCGCGACATCATCGGCCAGGCCAAGGGCATGCTGATGGAGCGCTACACCCTGAACTCCGACGAGGCGTTCCGACTCCTCGCGCGGCTGTCGCAGGACTCCAACACGAAGCTGGCCGACGTGGCCCTGCAGGTCGTCGACGCCGGCCCCGGCGAGTAGCGACTACCTGTTCCGCCGGAGCAACCGTCGCGCGACACGCTTGAGCGCGGTGATCGTACGGACCCGGGCGATCGTGATCCCGGTGATGACGGCCAGCACCGAGCCAGCGGCCGGGATCGAGGTGGGAACGGCCCAGACGTCGACCGCATCGAGCAGGTCCTCGTCCGACCACGCCTTCTTCACCGGTGTGACTCCCCGACCGTGATGGATCCGGTCCACTCCGAGTTCGTCGTGGTGGTCGATGATCCAGACCATCAGCTGATGGCCGGGCTGCACGCGGGCGTGGTCGGGGTCGAAGTGGGTGAGGTACCGGGCCCAGGTGGTGCCGCATTTCACGGCGATGTCGTGCCCGATCCACTGGCCGCCGGCCGTCATCCCCAGAACCCGCATCCGACCGGCACGCGCCTCCCCGTCGAGAACCGCGCGAACCAGCGTGCCCCGCTCGCCCTCGAGCCACTGGTCCCACTCGGGGCGCGACTCGGCCCGCTTCGACGCGACCCGACGCATGTCATCCCACCGGCGATCGAGGTCGGCCGTGGTCTGCAGGAGCTCGAACCGCACCTCGTCGCCGGCAGCGGCGTACTTGGTGCGCACCGACCGGAGTTGGCTCAGGGTGCGCCCACTGCGGACGTCGCGCGCGGTCCATCCCGGTCGGAGCGTCAGCATGGGGATGTCGCTGGTGACCCGCGTGTGTACGCGCCATTGCGGATGATCCCGCAGCGCGTGGAGCAGATCGCTGTCGGTGGCCATCTGATCGAGGTGCAGGATCAGCCGGCGCTCGGCCAGGCGATCCGCGAGCCCTCGCGCCGCCGACGCATCGGCCGTCACGGCGTCACCCCCCTGCCCCAGGCCGTGGCCGGCGAGCCTCGCCACCGAGACCGGTCCGACGCGGCGGGTCGACAGGGCCGCTATCGCGCGTAGCTCTCCGCGCTCGCGTGACGGCACCAATACAGTTGCAACCGAACGCCTCTCGGCAACCGCAGCCCCGTAGACGGCGCCGTCGGTGAAACGGGCCCCCACAGCCGTTGACAGTTGATCCCATTCATCGACAAGGTCGATCTCTCTGTTCCCCCCGGACACCCGCCCAGAGTAGCAATGGCAAAGAGATGGTAAAGATATTCCTGGTCAGCGGCCCAGGAACGCCAGCACGGCGCTCTCGAACGCGGCCTTGGCCTCGATCATGACCCAGTGCCCGCAGCGCGGGAACACGTGCAGCTCGGCGTCCGGGATGGTTCGCATCGGCAGCAGCGCCATGTCGGGTGGGCTGACGCGGTCATCGCGTCCCCAGGTGAGGAGCGTGGGGCACGCGACCTTGTGCAGCATCGACCAGTAGGGCGGGGTGTCGGAGGAGGCCATGAACTGCTGCTGCATCTC
This sequence comes from Williamsia phyllosphaerae, assembly GCF_014635305.1. Lineage (NCBI taxonomy): Bacteria > Bacillati > Actinomycetota > Actinomycetes > Mycobacteriales > Nocardiaceae > Williamsia > Williamsia phyllosphaerae. Next base: position 839,166 of record NZ_BMCS01000001.1, read on the forward strand.
GAATGCCGCGGAGCCGTACATCGATCGGCCTGTCTCGAGCGCGTCGGGGTTGTTCGCAGCCTCCCACCGCTCGGCGATCAGCTCGTCGGTGACCAGCGCCTTGTCGAAGACCATGCCGCGTAGCCAGCGAACCAACTTGTCCTTGTCGGGGGCGTCGGCGAACTCCTGCAGGAGCTGCAGTCCTTCGGTGGGCTGCGGGCTGAACAGGTTGGCGCCGACGCCGCCGATGGTCACCAGCTTCGACACCAATGCGGGCTTGCGGATGGCCAGGTTGACCCCGACGACACCGCCCATCGAGTTGCCGATGAACGCCGCCGATTCGATCCCCAGCGCCTTCATGAAGACGTTGACCGACTTGCCCGCGTCGAGCACCGGCATCCCGCCCCATGCGTCGCTCACCCCGAATCCGGGGAACTCCAGGACGTAGCAGTGGTGGTGGTCGGCGAAGGTGCCGAGGTTGCCGCGGTAGTTGCGCCAGCCGGTGACGCCTGGACCGGAGCCGTGCAGCAGGATCAGCGGCGGCCCCTCGCCGGCCTCGTGATAGCGCAGCACGCCGTTGTCGGTGGTCAGTTCCCGCGCGGTGCCCTCGAATGTCACGTCCACACCGACAGACTAGAACGTGTTTCAGTTATGCGGTACCGCGGCGCGTCGAACGCACACGAGACCCGGGCGCAGAGGGCTGCGTCCGGGTCTCGTGTCGGTGTCGGGTCGGGTTCAGCGGCGGGTCTCGATGATCTCCTCGTGGGTGCCGTCCATCTCTTCCTTGCCCTCAGCCTTCGCGAAGCCGGCGTCATCGGCGAACGACTTGAGTCGAGCGATGCGGTAGATCAGGATTCCGTACAGGCACTTGGCCACGATGTCGGCGACGGAGTACCCGGCCTGCTTGCTGACCCAGGCGATCGCTCCGTCACCGCCGAGTACCGGCAGCAGGTACGCGATCGGGTAGACGCCCCATGCTGCGAACAGCAGGATCCTCATGCGCGACACGGTCATTCGGACCGACGGCGACTGATGGTCGAGCGATCGGGTCAGCTCGACGAACAGCACGTAGAGGATGTAGAGGAAGGGGATGGTCGACAGGGTGCCCCAGATGAGACGCGTTGCGTTGTCGGCACTGAGCTCGCCGGGGTAGCCGAGTGCGATCATCAGTGCCGACGCCGGGATCAACCGCCACAGCAGCGATGCCTGCAGTTTGCGGGCGAGAGCCAACACGACCACGAGTTCGGTCAGCAGCAGCGGTACGGTCAGCAACCAGTCCACATACCGGTAGCCCTCGTTGAAGGACTCGCCGATCGCCTGGGTGTAGGTGCCGTCGCCGCCCTTGGCGTCGGAGACGAAGGCCGCCTTGAACGATCCGAAGATGCGGAAATAGTGGTAGGCCGCGATCCCGCAGACGATCGCGGAGATGACCAGGGCCTGTCGATATCGTTGCAGCACACGGGGTTGCACCGCGAGTAGGAACACCGCCGTGAAGAGCTGGGCGGCTATCGCGAGGGACAGCACGTTGTAGACGGTGTCGAACTGCCCCTTGGTCAATACGTCGGGAATCATCGGACTCGACTTTCGGTTCTGCGGTTTTCGAGCTCCGTTCGCACGTCGCGAACGCCCACCCGTCAAATGAACGCCTTGTCCAGTAATGAATCAATGGTTCATGATTTCTGGCGTCAAACCGTGATGCGGCTCACAAACCGTGATCGGTTCGTGACCTCGGTTCTGGACGCACGACGCGCATACTGGCGACGTGTCCTCCACAGAATCCGTTGGCGCCGTTCGCTTCACAGCAACCGCGACCCGTGCCGCTCTCATAACCGGAGCGATCGTGGCGATCGTGGCCGAGCATCTGCTGGCTGACGCCACCGCGGTCAACGTCGCGCTCATCGCCCTGGGCCTGGCGCTCGGCGTCCCCCACGGGTCGCTCGATCACCTGCTGGCCGCGAACGTACTGGCAGTGCGGGCGGTCACCGCCACCGTCGGATACGCGGCGCTCGCAGCCGCGGCGTGGGCCGTCCTGCACTGGGGTGGAGCGGTGCCGTTGGCGTTGATGATCGTCGCCAGTATCGTGCATTTCGGACTCGGCGAGGTCGAGACGATGGACATCCCGTTCGGCACCAGCATGTTTGCCCGAACGGCAATGCTCTTCACGGGAGCCGGCGCTCTGATACTGCCCCTCGCCCGGGGTGGGCCGGGGTGGGACGAGACCCTGCGAACACTGTCGCCGACGTTGGCCGACCTGTTCGGCAGCGGCACAACCCGATTCGTCCTGATCGCGATCTGGGCAGTGAGCGCACTGGTGTCTGCACATCGGCTCGTCGTCGAGCGACGATGGCTGGTCCTGGTCGACGTCGCCGCGATCGGCGTGGTCGGATCGGTGGTGGCACCGCTGGTCGCCTTCGCGCTCTGGTTCGGACTCTGGCACGGCCCCAGGCACATTGCGCGTCTCGTCGAACACGAGTTGGCCGACGGCCGCCGATCATCGACCACCCGGCAGGCGTGGACGGCGACCATCCGTCGTGCGGCTCCTGCCACCCTGGGCGCCTACGCCACCCTCGCAGCCGTGGTCGGTGTCGTCGTCGGGTACGGCTCGTCCACCGGCGCGGTCGCGACGGCCATCGTCGTCCTGCTCGCCCTGACCACACCGCACATGATCGTTGTGGCTGCGATGGATTCGGCCGCACACCGCCGACGCATCGACACCACGATCAATCGACCACCGAGAGACTCCCGGGTGTCAGTGGCCGGGTGAGGCCGATCGACCGTACGCAGGTCGGCTGTAGTCATAACTGTCGAGATCGAAACGACGGCTCGCCCACATCGTCTCGAGCGTGGGTGAGGGACGGAACGGGACGTCGCCGTGCACGTCGAAGTAGTAGCTGTTGGCGTTGCCACAACCACCCTGGAAGAACACCTGGTTCTTCCGCCGGCCCAGCACCGACTCGAAGTACTCCGCGTTGGCCTTCTCGGTCACCTCGACCCGCGTCGCCGCCTGTTCGCGTGCGTGCCGCAGCACCCGGACGATGTGGTTCGACTGGGTCTCGATGAGGTTGAAGTACGAGGAGCCGTTGAAGCCGTACGGGCCGAGGATGGTGAAAAAGTTGGGGATGCCCGGCACCGACACCCCCTGGAACGCCTGGAAGCGGTTCTCGTCCCACCAGGTCTCCAGGTCGCGTCCGCCCGATCCCTGCACCGGGAATGGCGGCATGTTGCCGTGCTCGAACACCTTGAACCCGGTCGCGAGGATGAGCATGTCCACGTCGTGGTCGGTGCCGTCGACCGTCCGGATGCCGGTCGGTGTCACCGACTCGATGCCCGAGGTCTCGAGCGTGACGTTGTCGCGGTTGAATGCGCGAAGGTAGGCGTTGGAGAAGCTGGGGCGCTTGCAGCCGAGTGCGTAGTGCGGGGTCAGCTTCGCCCGGGTCTCCGGGTCGGTCACCTGATTCTTCAGGTGCCTGCGACCCATCCGCTCCCCCACCGTCGCGATCGGGACGATGCCGTTGAAGTGGGCCGGGGCGGGAAAGTTCAGCTCGACGAAGGCCTGGCTCACCGTGCGCGCGACGCGTTTGAGTCCCGGGATCCGCCGCAGGGCCAGGCGCGCCGGACCCGGCAGGATCGCGTCGGGTTTGGGCAGACACCAGATCGCGGTGCGCTGGAAGACCGTCAGGTGCTCGACCTCGGGGGCGATGGAGGGGATGACCTGCACCGCCGACGCCCCGGTGCCGACGATCGCCACGCTCTTGCCCGCGAGGTCGACGTCGTGGTCCCACCGCGCGGTGTGCATCACGGTGCCGGTGAAGTCGTCGAGTCCGTCGATGGCGGGCGGCTTTGGCTGGGTCAGCACACCGGTCGCGCCGACGACGTGGCGCGCGGAGATGGTGTCGCCGGCGGCGGTGGTCAGCGTCCAGATGTCGGTGTCGTCGTCGAACACCGCGCCGACGATCCGGGTGTTGAGACGGGTGTGTGAGTCGACGCCGTACTTGCGGACGCAGTGGTCGGCGTAGTGCTTGAGTTCGTCGCCGGGCGCGTACACCCGCGACCAGTCGGAGATCTGCTCGAAGGAGAACTGGTAGCTGAACGACGGGATGTCCACCCCGACACCCGGATAGGTGTTCCAGAACCAGGCGCCGCCGAGCCCGTCGCCGTCCTCGACGAGCAGGTAGTCGGTGAATCCGGCGCGAGCGAGGATGATGGCCGCGCCGATGCCGGAGAACCCACCACCCACGATCACGACGTCGTGGTCGGGCACGGACTGCGCAACGTTGCCATTCATGGATGTCACTATTGCTGACCACGCGTCGAAAGGAAAGCCCGCAGAGTCACGCCGACGTCAGTCTCGACGAACACTTCGCAGCCAGCGCGCGACGTAGTCGTCGATGTCGATGCGCAGGAGCTGCTCTCCGGTCATCATGTGGAGCGGGCCGTAGAGCGTCGCGCACGCAAGGGTGACGTCGGTGTCCCCGCCGAGTTCACCGCGAGCGATCGCCCTTCGGAGCGGCTCGGCCTCACGTTCACGCTGCTCGATCAGGAACGATGCGTCGAAGTCGACCGCGAACGCAGGATCAAGGCGAGCGTGCGCGGCCAGTGCCACCAGCACTCTCCCCGCGTCGTCCTCGGCCAGGAAGTGGACATGCGCCGCGACGGCCGCACGTACGTCGGCGGCGAGCGAACCGCAGTCGGGGATCGAGAGGCGCTCTGTCGCGTCGGTGACCAGCGCTTCGAGGAGGACATCCGTCTTGGCCGGCCACCAGCGATAGATGGTCTGCTTGGACACCCCCGCACGTTTGGCAATGCCCTCGATCGTCGTTGCGGCAAAACCCTTCTCGGCAAGCAGATCATCAGCGGCATTGACGATCTTCACGCGCGCCTCCTCGCTCCGCCCGTAGCGATTGCCCTGATGACCGGTCATGCCTAAATACTACTAGACGAGACGCAACGGTGCGTCTAGCCTAGCGAGTATGAAACGCTCACTCGCCTTCGTGGTGGCGGCATGCTTCTTCATGGAGAACCTCGATGCGACCATCGTCACGACCGCCGCGCCATCCATCGGACGGGACCTGGGAGTACCGGCCGCAGGGGTCGGCCTGATCATCGCGGCCTACGTGGTGGCGCTGGCGGTCGTCATTCCCCTGGGGAACTGGCTCATCACCCGGTTGCCCATGAGGACTGTGTTCGTCGGTGCTGTCTTGATTTTCACCGCCGCGTCGCTCGCCTGCGCGTTCGCCGACGACCTGACGACACTCACCGCACTGCGCGTGCTGCAGGGGATCGGCGGCGCTCTGATGGTTCCAGTCGGGCGACAGGCCGTGCTGCGTGAGGCGCCGAAGGAGAAGGTCCTCGCGATCATGTCCTTCATCGTGTGGCCGGGGCTGCTGGCTCCGGTCATCGCACCTCTCGCCGGCGGTCTCATCACGACTCATGCCGGTTGGCAGACGATCTTCTGGATCAACGTGCCGCTGGGGATACTCGCGGCCGTGGCCGCGTTTCGCCTCGTACCGGCGGTCACCGACGGTGGCACAGGCCGTTTCGACGCGGTTGGTTTCGTCCTGCTCGGGTGCGGGCTCGGTGGGGTCACCTGGTCGGCGCACCTCATCGGCGACACGGCCGCGACGTCGACGACCACCTGGGCATGGGTGCTCGGCGCCGGTCTGGCCTGCGCAGCGGCGGTGGCGCATCTACGGCGACATGCCTCGCCGATCGTCGACATCGGAGTCCTCCGCGATCGTGTTCTCGGCATCTCCCAATTGAGCGTCTCCGGCTTCTGGATGATCGTCTCCGCCGTTCCCTTCCTCATGCCGCTGATGATGCAGACGGTGTTCGGGTGGAGTCCGGTCACCGCAGGCGTCGTCGTGATGTTCGTCTTCGCGGGCAACATCTGCGCGAAACCTTTCACCACGGCCCTGATCCGAGCCTTCGGTTTCCGTCCGCTCCTCGCCTTCTCGACCGCGGGGCTCGTCCTCGTCACGGCCCTCACCGGCCTGTGCACCGCGTCGGCGGGTCCTGTGCCCCTTGCGGCACTGGCGTTCATCGGCGGGATCCTGCGGTCCATCGCGCTCACCGCATTCTCCGTGGTCGGCTTCGCGACCATAGGGCCCGAGAGCCGCCGCGCGGCAAACACCGTCGTCGTGGTCAACCAACAGATCGCGACGGGACTGGGCGTCGCCGCAGCAGCCATCGCGATCAGTCTCGGGGGCAGGCTCACCGAGGCCGGGACGCACACGGCGTTCGCATGGGCATTCGTTCTCATCGCCGCCGTGGGTCTCGTGCCCGCCATCACGGTCTGGCTGCTCCCCCGCAATGCGGGCTCCGAACTACGGCCCGCCGCACGACGATCGCCCTCGAAAGTCGGATAGCCGGTCCTGGTCAGCACACGAGAGCGGCCCGGCTCCTCTGTGAGGAACCGGGCCGCTCGTCGAGCATCTGCTGTCGGGTCAGATCAGTACTTCTCGCCCTTTGCGGCCTTGTCGACCAGCGACTGCGGCGGCTCGAAGTGCTTGCCGTACTTCGACGCCAGATCGTTGGCACGATCGACGAAGCCCTGCAGCCCACCCGGGTACTGATTGATGTACTGGATGACACCACCGGTCCACGCCGGGAAGCCGATGCCGAAGATCGAGCCGATGTTGGCGTCGGGGATCGACTCCAGCACGCCCTCGTCGAAGCACTTCACGGTCTCGAGCGACTCGGCGAAGAGCATCCGGTCGATCAGGTCCTGGAACGGGACCTCCTTGCTGCCCGACTTGAACTCCTCGCGCAGTCCCGGCCACAGGCCGGTGCGCTTGCCGTTCTCGTCGTAGTCGTAGAAGCCCTTGCCCGCGGTCTTGCCGTCACGGCCCTGCTCGAGCAGTCGGTCGATGACCTCGTAGGAGCCGTGCTCGGGGAACTCCTTGCCCTCGGCCTTGGCGCCTTCCTGGGTCTCCTTGCGGATCTTCTGCATGAGACCGAGCTTGAGCTCGTCCGAGAGCTGCAGCGGCGCTGCGGGGTAGCCGGCCTGCTGGCCCGCCTGCTCGACGATCTGCGGCTCGACACCCTCACCGACGGCCGCGATGGCCTCGTTGATGAACGTGCCGATGACGCGCGAGGTGAAGAAGCCACGACTGTCGTTGACGACGATCGGGGTCTTCTTGATCGCCAGGGTGTAGTCGATGACCTTGGCCAGCACGGCATCCGAGGTCTTCGCGCCCTTGATGATCTCCACCAGCGGCATCTTGTCGACGGGCGAGAAGAAGTGGATGCCGATGAAGTCCTCGGAGCGCTTGACGCCCTCGGCGAGGATGGTGATCGGCAGCGTCGAGGTGTTCGATCCGAGCACGGCGTCGGGCTCGACGATGTCCTCGATCTCCTGGAACACCTTGTGCTTGACGTCCACCGACTCGAAGGCGGCCTCGATGACGAGGTCGACGCCCTTGAAGTCCGCCGCGTCGACGGTCGGGTGGATGCGGGCGAGCAGCGCGTCGGACTTCTCCTGCGTGGTCTTCCCACGCGAGAGTGCCTTCTCCTCGAGCTTCTCCGAGTAGGCCTTGCCGCGCTTGGCCGCATCGAGATCGATGTCCTTGATCACGACGTCGATGCCGGCCTTGGCCGAGACGTACGCGATGGCCGCGCCCATCATGCCGGCGCCGATGACGCCGACCTTGGTGGCGGTCCACTTGTCGTAGCCGTCGGGACGCGAGCCGCCGCCGTTGATGTGGTTGAGGTCGAAGAAGAACGCCTTGATCATGTTCTGCGCGACCTGGCCGGTCACCAGCGACACGAAGTAGCGGGTCTCGATCTCGGTGGCGGTGTCGATGTCGACCAACGCGCCCTCGACCGCGGCCGAGAGGATCGCGCGCGGTGCGGGCATCGGGGCGCCCTTGAGCTGACGACGCAGGATGGCAGGCATCGCGGGCAGGAACTGCGCGACCGACGGGCTCGTGGGCGATCCACCTGGGATCTTGAAACCCTTGACGTCCCACGGCTGTACGGCCTCGGGGTTGGCCTTGAGCCACGCCTTCGCGGCGGGCAGGAGCTCCTCGACACTGCCGACGACCTCGTGGATCAGGCCGATCTCCTTGGCCTTCTCCGGACGCAGCCGGGGTCCCTGCAGCAGGACGCCCATCAGTGCGTTCTGGATGCCGAGCAGTCGCACGGTGCGCGCGACGCCGCCGCCACCGGGCAGCAGACCGAGGGTGACCTCGGGCAGGCCGAGGGAGGCACCCTTGACGTCGGCTGCGATGCGGTGCTGGGTCGCGAGGGTGAGCTCGAGGCCACCGCCCAGGGCGGCACCGTTGATGGCCGACACGACCGGCTTGCCGAAGGTCTCCAGACGACGGAGGTTCTTCTTCATGTCGTTGGTGCGCTTGGTGATCTCGGTGGCGATCTCGACCTTGTCGCGGTCACCGCGGTCACTGGTCATGTCCTTGAGGTCGCCGCCGGCGAAGAAGGTCTTCTTCGCCGAGGTGAGCACGACACCGGTGATGTCGTCCTTCTCGGCCTCGAGACGGTCGACCGTTGCGGCGATCGACGTCATGAACAGGTCGTTCATGGTGTTCGCGCCCTGATTCGGGTCGTCCATGGTCAGGACGACGACCCCGTCGGCGTCTTTGTCCCAGGCAATCATGTTGTCGCTCATGTGTTTCGAAGGTCCTTAATGTGATGCAGTCGTGGAAGGGAGAAGTGCGATCAGACGCGTTCGATGATGGTCGCGACGCCCATGCCGCCACCGATGCACAGCGTGACGAGGCCGTAGCGGCCACCGCTGCGCTCGAGCTCGTCGACCACGGTGCCGAGGATCATCGCGCCGGTCGCACCCAGCGGGTGGCCCATCGCGATGGCGCCGCCGTTGACGTTGGTCTTCTCGTGCGGGATCTTCAGGTCCTTCATCCACTTCATGACCACCGAGGCGAAGGCCTCGTTCAGCTCGAAGACGTCGATGTCCTCGACGGTGAGTCCGGCCTTCTTGAGCACCAGCTCGGTCGCAGGCGTCGGGCCGGTGAGCATGATCGTGGGATCGCTGCCGGTCTGCGCGGTGGCGACGATGCGCGCACGCGGGGTGAGGCCGGCACGCTTGCCCGCCTCGGCCGAACCGACGAGCACCAGCGCGGCGCCGTCGACGATGCCGGAGCTGTTGCCGCCGGTGTGGACGTGGTTGATCTTCTCCACGGCGTGGTACTTCTGCTTGGCGACCTCGTCGAATCCGGCCATCTCGGCCATGCCCGCGAAGGCCGGCTTGAGCTTGCCCAGCGACTCGACCGACGAGCCCGGGCGACGGTGCTCGTCGTGATCGAGGATCAGGACGCCGTTCATGTCCTTGACCGGGACGACCGACTTGGCGAAGTAGCCGGCCGACCATGCGGCCTCGGCGCGGTTCTGCGACTCCACGGCGTAGGCGTCGACGTCCTCGCGGCTGAAGCCCTCGAGGGTGGCGATCAGGTCGGCCCCGATGCCCTGCGGGGCGATGTAGAGGTCATAGGCGGTGGCCGGGTCCTGGAACATCGCGCCACCGTCGGAGCCCATGGGCACGCGCGACATCGACTCGACACCACCGGCGATCACCAGGTTGTCCCAACCGGACGCGACCTTCTGGCCTGCGAGGTTGGTGGCCTCGAGACCCGAGGCGCAGAAGCGGTTGATCTGGGTACCGGGGACCGTGTCGGGCAGGCCGGCGACGAGCGCAGCGGTCCGCGAGATCACGGCGCCCTGCTCACCGACCGGGGAGACGACACCGAGCACGACGTCGTCGATGTCAGCGGGGTCCATGTCCGGGAAACGGGTGCGGAGCTCACCGATCAGACCGGCGACCAGGTCGACCGGCTTGGTTCCGTGCAGCGAACCGTTGCGCTGCTTGCCACGCGGCGTGCGGATCGCCTCGTAGATGAATGCGTCACTCATGGTGGGTGTTCCTCTCAGTTCCTCTTCGGAACTCTCTACGTTTCCAACCGTGTTCGCCATAGGCTAACGCGCGATAACTTATTTGGCTATACCCGCTTGTCAGACTGCTTCGCAGGTGTTCGATTCTGCGCTAGTGTCTGTTCACCATGTCCGCCACCCCAGAGCCCCCGGCCCTCTCGACGAGCCGCCGACCGGCCGATCGCAAGCGCCAGCTGATCGATCGGGCGGCGCAGCTGTTCCTCGAGCGCGGCTACCCCCAGGTGTCGGTGGCGGAGATCGCGCGGGCGGCCGGCGTGACCGGGCCGTCGCTCTACCGGCACTTCGACGACAAGCAGGCGCTGTTGACCGCCGCCGTGCTGACCGGTGTGGACGATCTGGAGACGTGCACCGACCGCGCACTGACCTCGACGCAGCGGTACGCGGCCGACGACCCACGTCGGCTCGACGTCCTCGTCGACGCGATCTGCAACCTCGGCATCCGCCGTCCGGAGGCCGCGGTGCTGTGGCGGTGGAACGGCGCGTTCCTCTCCGACGAGCAGAACAGCGAGGTCGCCGCGCGCACGACGGTGGTGCTCGAGCGCTGGGCGCAGGCCCTGTTCCTCGGCCGAGACGACTTGAGCCCGTGGGAGATCCGACAACTTGCGTGGGCGGTGCTCAGCATCACCGGCAGCCTGTCGGTGCACACGACGCGCATCCCGGCCACTCGGGCCCGGGCTCAGCTGCGGACACTCGTCGGTCGGGCGATCGCCCTGCGCCCGGCCACCGCACCGGAGCTCACCGCGGTGACCATGCCCGCCGGCGAGGCCGTCGGGCGGCGCGAGGAGATCCTCGACGCATCGTCGGAGCTGTTCCAGCGCAAGGGCTTCGGCAACGTCGGGGTCGACGAGATCGGTGAGGCCGTGGGGATCACCGGGCCGAGTGTCTACAAACACTTCCCCAGCAAGATCGCGATCCTGACCAGTATCGGCCGGCGCAGTGCCGCCAGACTCGAGGCCGGCGCGATGGCCGCCGGCGCGGTGACCACCTCACCGAGGCAGTTGTTGGCCGCACTGGCCGAGTCCTACGTCGCCGTCCTCACAAGCACACCGGATCTTTCTGTGGCCTTCAACAACGGCGCGGTACTGCGCAATCTGGATGCGCGCGATCTGCTCGCCGCGCAGCACCATTACGTGGCACGCTGGATCGCGCTGGTCACCGAGATCGAGCCCGGACTCCCCCGGGCCGAGGCGGCGATCACCGTGCACGCGGCGTTGTCCATCGCCAACGACACGGTGCGGATGCGTCGGGGCAGAGAGCGACCCGCCCTTCCGGGGCAGCTCGCGTACCTCATGAAAGGCGTTCTGGGACTGTGACGGAACCCGATTCGACAACCTCGGACAGCAACGGGCCCGACGATCGCCTCGCCCACGTCGAGGAGGTGCTCCTCGGTGGTCCCCGCGTGTTCACCCGCGACCAGGCCGTCGACGAACTCGACATCGACGGTGCGTTCGCCGACGAGATATGGCGAGCCTTCGGTTTCGCACACGACGCCCGCGACGAGGCCATCTTCACCGAGGACGACCTCTCGGCCATGGGGCTGGTCATCGCGGCCTACCGCGCGTCGCCGGAGGGGTCGGCACTCGCGGCGGCGAGGGCGATCGGTCAGACCATGTCACGACTCGCCGACTGGCAGGCCTTCCGGCTCGACGAGCTCGACAAGGACCCCGACGTCGACGTCAGCCTGGCGCAGATGGCCCTCGCCATGGGCCGCGTCCAGACACTCATCTGGCGGCGGCATCTCGCGTCGGCGTTGCGCGGACTCGACGCCGGCCGCATCGCCGACGCCGGCGGCGGAGAGGGACACGAACTGGCGGTCGGGTTCTGCGACATCGTCGGCTACACCAGCCTGTCCCGCAAGATCGGGATGAACGAACTCACCGCACTGCTCGAGTCATTCGAGGGGCGGGCCAGCGACATCATCACGACCCACGGCGGTCAGATCGTCAAGACGCTGGGCGACGCGGTGATGTTCACCGTCGACGACGCACTCGAGGCGACGCAGATCGCACTCGAGCTGCACACACTGTCCGAGCGCGAGGAGATCCCCGCCCTGCGGGTCGGGCTCGCCTACGGGCGGGTCCTCACGCGCTTCGGCGACGTGTTCGGCGAACCGGTCAACATCGCCGCGAGACTCACCGGCTCCGCTCGTCCCGGGACATCCCTGTGCGACGCGGAGTTCGCCGATGTCGTCGACGACGACCGCTTCTTCTTCAAGTCGATCGGCTCGCTGAGCGTCCGCGGGTACCGCCACCTCAAGGCCCGAGTGATCGAGTACGACCGCGATCACGTACCCGACAGCTGACGACGGCGTGCCGGGCGCGATGAGTTCCCGGGTCGGGTCCGGTCTGTATCGCTGACCGCACCACAGCAAGCCTCGGAGGAAAAGTCATGCGCCAACTGATCGTCACCGCATTCGTCTCACTCGACGGTGTCATGGAGGCTCCTGGTGGAGAACCCGGCTACCGCAACTCGGGGTGGACGTTCACCGACATCGAGTTCGACCCCGCGGCGTACGAGATCAAGGGTCGCGAGCAGCAGGAAGCCGGTGCCCTGCTGTTCGGCCGCACCTCCTACGAGGTGTTCGCCCCCGTATGGCCGACGATGGAGGAGTTCGCGCACATGAACACCCTCCCCCGCTACGTGGTCTCGACCAGCCTCGATTCCGACGATGAGCGGTGGCCCGCGACGATCCTGAGGTCGGTGGACGAGGTCGCAGCTCTCAAGCAGGCCGACGGCGGACCGATCCTGGTGCAGGGCAGCGCAACTCTCGGTGCGGCCCTGGCCGACGCCGACCTCGTCGACCGATACCACCTGCTGGTCTTCCCGGTGCTGCTGGGCGCAGGCAGACGATTGTTCAGTCAGGCCGACAAGGACACCACGCACCTGAGGGTCGTCGAACACGAGGTCTACGGCAACGGCATCTGCAAGCAGGTCCTCGACGTCGTCAACCCGAGCTGACCTCTCGGGTCGCAGTGGGGTAGACGGTCACCTCGGAGGCCTTGATCGCGAGATGTACAGGCGTACCCGCGGTCAGCCCGAGGTCGGCAACCGCGGCCCACGTCAGTTCGGCGGCGATGGTGTTCGTCGCACACTCGACTCGGGCCAGCGCCCGATCGCCGTGCGGGACCACCTGGGCCACCGTGCCCGCGAACACGTTGCGCGGACTGCCGTGCGGCCGTTCGCGGTAGACCGCGACCGAGCGCGGCGCGAAGGCCGCGAGGACGGATGCACCGGGCCGGACCCCGTCGACCGGTTCCCCGATCACGGCGATGCCCTCGCCCGCAACGTGATCCGACCGCCACAGCCCGCCGACGAGGTTGAGACCGGCCAGCCGCGCGGCGAAGTCGTTGACCGGGTTCGCGAGCACGTCGCGCACCGGTCCGCGGTCGACGATCCGGCCCCCGGCCATCACGAACGCGGTGTCGGCGAGGCTGACCGCGTCGACGATGTCGTGGGTGACGAACAGGGTGATGCGTCCGCGGTCGGCGAGTACCTCCCCGATCAGTGTCCGCAATCGCGCGGCGACATCGACATCGAGTGCGGCGAACGGCTCGTCGAGCAACAACACATCGGGGTCGGCCGCGAGGGCCCGTGCCACCGCGACCCGCTGCGCCTGACCGCCGGACAGTTGCGTCGGTTTGCGGTCGGCCAGGTCCACGACGCCGACCGCTCTCATCCAGTCCTGCGTCCGGCTGCGCACCTCGGCGCGACCGAGGCGGGCGGACGACGGCGCGAACGCGATGTTCTGACGAACGGTCATGTGCGGGAACAGTCGGGCCTGTTGCGACAGCAACGCCACCGAGCGTCGGTGTGGGGCGACGAAGGTCGTGTCGTCCACCAGGACCCGGTCGCCGACACGCACCGTCGCACGATCTGGCCGCAGCAGTCCGGCCAGCAGGTTCAGGACACTGCTCTTACCCGCCCCGTTGGGGCCGAGGACCGCGACCGTGGCCCCCGCGGGTACCTCGAAGTCGACGTCGACGGCAGGCGTGCCCAGCTGCAGAGACGCGCTCAGACCCGTGCTCACACGACGGCCGTTCGCCGTTGTCCGGGACGCCGCAGGTGGACTGCTACGACCACGATCAGCGCGAGGACCACCAGCACGAGCGCCAGCGGCAGGGCCTGCTGCGGATCGCTGATCTCGTCGACGTAGATCTTGAGCGGCGCGGTCTGCGTCACGCCGGGCGAGTTCCCCGCGAACGTGATCGTCGCTCCGAACTCACCCATGGCCCGCGCGAACGCCAGCACCACCCCGGACAGCACCGCGGGGAAGACCAGCGGCAGGGTCACCGTGAGCAGGGTGCGGGTCGGTCCGGCGCCGAGGGTGGCCGCGACCTGCTCATACGACGACCCCGAGACCCGTAGGGCCCCTTCGACACTGATGATCAGGAAGGGCAGCGCGACGAAGGTCTGGGCGAGGACCACGGCGGTGGTCGAGAAGGCGATGTCGATGCCCCAGACGGTGAGGTGCTCACCGATGAGGCCCTTGCGCCCGAACGCGTACAGCAGCGCGATACCGCCGACCACGGGTGGGAGGACCAGCGGCAGCAACACCGCGGACCTGATGATGCGCAACACCATTCCGTCGCTGCGGGCGAAGATGGTCGCCATCGGGACGCCGATGACGATGCAGGCGAGTGTGCTGGCGCCGGCGGTGCGCAGACTCAACCCGAGCGCCTGCAGGGACGCCTCGGAGGTGATCGAGCCCCAGAAGTCGTCCCACGGCATGCGCTGCGCCAGCGCGATCGGCGGGAGAATGATGAGCGCGAACCCGAGGACGGCGGGCACGTAGAGCCACGCCGGAACTGGTCGAAGACCCGACTGTGACGTCAATGCGGGGGCATCACTTCGCGCCGAACCCCAGATCCCGGAGCACGCCGGTCCCGGTCGTGCCCAGCACCTCCTGGATGAACGTCGCCGCGGCCCCGGCGTTCTTCGAGTCCTTCACGGTCGCGATCGGGTACGAGTTGACGACCGCCGCGAACGCGGGATCGTTCACCGTTGCCACCTTCGACCCCGCCGCCTTGGCGTCGGAGGTGTAGACGAGACCGGCGTCGGCCTGGCCCGAGGTCACCTTGGACACCACACCGGTCACGGACGTCTCCTCGCTGGCGGGTGTGATGTCGACGCCGGCGATGCGCTCCACCTGGGCGGCGGCGTTGCCGCACGGGACCGCGACCGCGCACAGCACCGTGGTGACACCCGGCTTCGCGAGGTCGGCCACCGAGGTGACCTTCTTGGGATTGCCCGGCGCGGTGATGATCGTCAACACGTTCTTCGCGAAGATCTGCGGGTCGACGGCCTGATCGCCGAGGCTCGTCATGGTCTTCTGGTCGGCGGTGGCGATCACGTCGGCGGTCGCGCCCTGCTTGATCTGGGTGACCAGCGACGACGACCCGTCGAAGTTCAGCTTCACGGTGACCTCGGGATGCGCCTTCATGTAGTCGTCGGCGATCTCGGTGAAGCCCTTCTTCAGCGACGCCGCCGCGAACACCGACAGCGTCGTCGACGACGCCGCCGACGAACTCCCGCCCGCGGATCCGGACGCGACCGGACCGGCGGCGTTCTCGGAGTCCGACGAACACCCGGCGGTCAGAGCGAATCCAACGGCCGCGACACCCGCCAGGGCGGCGATCCGGATGAGCGGTCGTGTGGTGAATGACAGTGTCACTGTTCCTCTTTCGTGGATGTGTCCGGTCGTTCGACGATGACGGTGGTGGCCTTGACGACCGCAGCGGCGACAACACCGACCCGCAGATCCAGATCACCGACGGCGTCGGTGCTCATCAACGACGTGACCTCGAAGGGGCCGCACTGCATGGTCACCTGCGACATGACCGTGTCGGAGCGGACCGCGGTCACCAGACCGACGAACCGATTGCGGGCCGAGCTCTCCACGCCGGTGCCGTCGGCGGCCGGTTCGGGTGCCCGCCCGCGGGCGAGTTCGGCCAGCTCCGCGCCGTCGACGACGGCGCGACCGGACGTGTCGGTACTCCCGCTCAAATCGCCGCTCGCCACCCAGCGCCGCACGGTGTCGTCGCTGACCCCGAGCAGTTCAGCCGCCCGGCGGATCCTGATCTGGGTCATCACACCTCGTTGTCGTCGCATCTGCGGTTCTTTGCGGACATCGTATCCGCACGTGCGAACTCGCGGCGTCACGGTTGCCACGTCTCG
Organism: Williamsia phyllosphaerae; assembly: GCF_014635305.1. Lineage (NCBI taxonomy): Bacteria > Bacillati > Actinomycetota > Actinomycetes > Mycobacteriales > Nocardiaceae > Williamsia > Williamsia phyllosphaerae. Next base: position 855,240 of record NZ_BMCS01000001.1, read on the forward strand.
TGCTGACAGGACGGCAGCACGGCGTGGGCGTCGGCTAGCGTCGGGGACCATGAGCCTGCGGATCCTGCTGACCAACGACGACGGGTGGGCCGCCCCCGGTATCCGCGCCCTGGAGGCTGGGTTGCGCGCCGCGGGCCATGAGGTGTTCACCATCGCGCCGGCCGAGAACCAGAGCGGCGCGAGTGCCCGTATCGGCGCCACCGGCAAGCTGACCGTCATGCGGCCCGACGGGCACGACAACGTCTGGGCCGTGTCCGGTTCGCCTGCGGACTCGGTGATCTTCGGTCTGTCGCACGTCCTGTCCGAGACGCCACCCGACATCGTCGTCTCCGGCGCCAACGCGGGCGCGAACGCCGGTCAGGCGGTGCACTTCTCGGGCACGGTCGGCGCAGCCGTCTGCGCCACCAGTTTCGGGGTCCCGGCCATCGCGGTCTCCACCGACCTCGCGTGGGACCACGCCGCGGAACTCGCCGACTTCGACACGACCACGCGTGTCACAGTGGCTCTTTTCGAGTGGGGCACCCCCGCCGACCTCGTCCACGAGGGAACCGTCCTCAACGTCAACGTCCCTGCTCCCGGACATGAGCGGACGCCGGAACTCGCTGCGACACAACCCGACCGACTCCCGATGGGCCGCATGGGCTACAGCGAGGGCGAGGGCGACGGCGAGTTCGCACTCACCTTCGCCCCCGGCCCGCCCGCCGAGGAGGGCACCGACACCGCGGCGGTCAAGTCGGGGCTGGTAAGCCTGAGTGCCGTGGCGGTGACCGGCCATCTCGACGACAGCGTCGCGGCCCACCTGGAGCGCGTGGCCTCCGCCGACCTGACGCTCTGAACCGGAGTTGCCGTTTTGGCAAAGAGAGTTGCCTCCGAGGGTCAGTGGCGGCACGCTCGGTGGTGTGCATGACTTCGATCAGACGTATTGGGAAACCCACTGGCGCGAATCCCCGCTGCCCACCGCAGGGTCCCGCGTCCCACCTCCGAATCCGTACGTCGTCGACGAGACGCGTGACCTGACCCCGGGAACAGCGCTCGACGCCGGGTGCGGCGTCGGCTCGGAGGCCATCTGGCTCGCCGGTCAGGGCTGGAAGGTGACCGGCGTCGACATCTCAGCGACCGCGTTGGAGGCGGCGGCCGACCGAGCGCACGCCGCTGCGGTGTCGGAGAAGATCGAGTGGATCGAGGCCGACGCGAGCGCATGGGAGCCGTCGCAGCGCTGGGATCTGGTGATGACCAACTATGCCCATCCGGCGATCCCACAGCTGGATTTCTATCTCCGACTGGCGCAGTGGGTCGCGCCCGGCGGCACCATCCTGATCGTCGGCCACCGCAGTGGCGACCACGACCACGGCTCACATGACGAGGCGGGTCACCCGCCACACGAGGCCACCGCGACGCTCGACGGCATCACGAGTCGTCTCGACGCGGCGATCTGGCGGATCGAGACGGCCGCTGATCGCACCCGGAACACCGGCGGTGGCCACGCGCACTCAGGAACACTGCACGACGTGGTCGTCCGGGCCACGCGCCGCGCGGACGATCACCAGTAGACGCCGGGCACCAGTCGCGCGATCCGCTTGGCCGACTTCGGCAGTCCTGCGTTCTGTATCGACGCCGGGACCGGCGACTTCTTCGACTTCCCGGATTCGGTGGCCGGATCGGGTGCTTCGCCCTTGGCCGCCATGGATTCCGGGAACAGCCGGTACGCCTGGTGGAGTAGAGCGTTCTTGAACCTCGGCGCGAACAGCCCGGTGAACTCAGCGATGGTGCCGACCGGGGTGTCGATGCGCACCGGACGCTTCTCCATCGCCCGGATCACCATCTCCGCGGCGTCATCCGGCGACGACGTCGGCATCGACTGGTAGATCGTGGTCGGTGCGATCATCGGCGTCCGGACGAGCGGCATCTTGATCGAGGTGAAGGTGATGCCGTCGTCGTGGACCTCGGAGGCGATGACGTCGCTGAACGCATCGAGCGCGGCCTTGCTCGCCACGTAGGCCGAGAACCGCGGGACCTTGGTCTGCACACCGATCGACGAGATGTTGACGACGTGGCCGAATCGTCGTTCCCGCATGCTCGGCAACAATGCCAGCACCAGGCGCACGGCACCGAAGTAGTTCACCGACATGGTGCGCTCGTAGTCGTGCATCCGGTCGGTGGACCGCACCACACCGCGTCGGATCGATCGACCGGCGTTGTTGACCAGGTAGTCGACGTGATCATGTTCGTCCAGAACGGTTTTCACCATCGTCTCCACCGACTCGGTGTCGGTGATGTCGCACGGGTACCCGTGTGCGTCGCCGCCCTCCGCGCGGATCTCGGCCACCGCGGTCTCGAGGTCCTCGACGCCACGCGCCACCAGGATCACGCGTGCGCCGCGCTTGGCGGCCTTGTGCGCGGTGGCCAGTCCGATGCCCGACGATCCGCCGGTGATCATCACCCGACGACCGGCCAGCTCACCCGCGGGACTGGGGCGCCGCGCGCGGTTCGGGTCGAGGTTGTCGTACCAGTACTCCCACAGCACGTCGGCGTAGTCGGTGAACTCGGGCACCGACAAACCGCTGCCCGCCAACGCCTTCTGCGTCTCCGTGGAGGTGAAGACCGACGGGAAGGTCAGGTGGTCGATGACCACCGGCGGCACGCCGAGCTGATCGAGCACGAGGTCGCGCGCGATCTTGAGGCCGGGCAGCTCGCTCAACCGCAGGGCCGGACCCGCGATCGCCTCGGGTACCGAGCCGACGGCCATCGGGGCGCCGGCCGCGGCCGCGAGCGCACCGTAGATCTCGCGCGTCGACTGCGGACGCGGGTTGACGAGGTGGAATGCGCGGCCGTCGAGGTCGTCGCCGTGCACGAGCTCGACCATCGCCGCGGCGACGTAGTCGACCGGGACCACGTTGGTGTTGCCGATCTCGGGGACCAGCGTCGGCAGCAGCGAGGGCAGCGCTCCGAGCAGGCGCAGCGCGGTGAAGAAGTAGTACGGGCCGTCGATCTTGTCCATCTCGCCGGTCACCGAGTCGCCGACCACGATCGCCGGGCGGTATACCCGCCAGCGCAGCCCCTCCGCGTCGCGGACCATCTTCTCCGCGGTGAACTTGGTCGCGTGGTACGGCGACGGCAGCCCCTGACCGAGGTCGAAGTCGTCCTCGGTGAACTTCCCGACGTGGTCACCGGCCACCGCGACCGACGACACGTGGTGCAGGGTGGCGTCGAGACGCAGCGCGAGGTCGATGACCGCGCGGGTGCCGTTGACGTTGGCGGCCTCGGACTCGGCGGCGCTGGCGGTCATGTCGTAGACCGCACCGAGATGGATGATGTGGTCGGCATCCGGGGTGTCGTCCCCCAGGCCGAGTCCGGGCTGCGTCAGGTCCCCCACGAGCGGGGTGACGCGCTCACCACCGAGCCACGTCGCGGCGAGTCGTTCGATCCGCGGCACCGACGACGACCGCACGAGTGCGTACACCTGCGCCGCGGGCTCGCGTTCGAGCAGGCGGGCGACCACTCGGCGACCGAGAAAGCCGGTCGCACCGGTGACGATATAAGTGGACATCAGACCTCCGCGTCGGGATTCGATTTCGCCAGTCCATGGTGGCGCATCGACCGCCTTCGCGTCAGCGAGTCGCGATATGTGACCGCTGGTCGAACCGATCCTGCGCATCGACCACCGTCTCGATGTGCTGGGTGGTCCACCCGTAGAGGGCGAGCATCGGTTCGTACAGGGAGGATCCCAACGACGTCAGCTGATAGGTGACGGCGACGGGTCCGCTCGTCGCGACGGTGCGTTCGATCATGCCGTTGCGTTCGAGTCCACGCAGGGTGCTCGTCAGCACCTTCTGCGAGATGCCGTCCACACGACGGCGTAGTTCGTTGAATCTGCTCGGCCCCTCGTCCAGGACGCAGATCACCAGAACGGTCCACTTGTCGGCGATCTGGTCGAGGAGTAGCCGTGCCGGACAATCCCGTTGCAGCGCCGACATAGAGGCCGGCGCCGCGGCCACCTGGGGGATACCTGGTGAGGTCATGGTTTCTATTTAACACCACGTTCCTAACGGATACCGTGGAGGCATGCCAACCACCAGTCCCATCCCGTTCACCAGCGCAGTCCACTGGCCCGTCGGCCGTCAGACGTTCACCTCGGTCAGCGACGGCTACTTCCAGACCGACCTCTTCGTCTTCCCCACCTTCGACCGCGACGTGGCCGGTGGCCTGCAGCGTGCCGCCCACCGGAGGACCGAGCCCCGGATCTCGCACAACATGTATGTGGTCCGGGGCCCAGACCACGCGCCGGTGCTCATCGACGCGGGGATGGGAGACGGGTGGGGGCCCACCATGGGGCATCTGCCGTTGGCGTTGTCGTCGATCGGTGTCGGCGCCGACGAGGTCGGCACGGTGTTGCTCACACATCTCCATCTCGACCACTGCGCCGGCCTGACCGACCGGGACGGCACGGCTCGTTTCCCGAACGCGGAGTTGGTCGTGCACGCCGCCGAGGTCGAGTACTGGCTCGAGGGAGACAGCGCGACGCCGTCCGACGACGACCCACCCTGGGCGGAGTCGGTCACCCGGCGGGGCGCCGCTGCGGCGGTGGCCCCCTATCGAGATCGGCTGCGCACCTTCGACTGCGAGCAGCTCGTCGTTCCGGGCATCACCGCCGTTCCCTTGATCGGACACACCCCCGGGCACAGCGGATACCGGGTGGGCACCGGCTCCGACTCCATCCTGGTCGTCGGCGACATCGTGCACGTCCCCGCCGTCCAGGGCCCACGGCCGGACGCCTCCGTCATCTTCGACGTCGATCCCGACGCCGCAGTGCACGCGCGCAAGACGTTGTTCGTCGAGGCCGACCGCGACGAGTTCCGTATCGCAGGCGCCCACACCGAGTTCCCCGGTGTCAGCCTCGTGCGGCGCACCGGGGACGGCTACCAGATCGTTCCCGACCTGTGGGTCGGGTCGATCGGCGCGTGACGCAGGTCAGACCGGTGACAGCCGGAAGATCGGGAACTGCCGACCGTGTGCCCGGGTGGTGTAGACGTCGAAGGCGGCCGACGCGGCGCGGAACTGGTGCCGCAACTCGTCCCAGCCTCCTCATTGTTGGGCAGTCTCTGCCGATGATCAGTTCTCTCGACGAGTTCGCTCACGCCCCGCCGGCTCGGGGTACAAAAAATGCGTTCATGCCCTCGACGTCGGACAGGTAGGTCTCCACACCGACAATCTGATCGTCGACGACGCGACACACGGTCGAGAGATGTTCGTCCAGAACGGCATCCGGCCGCTGCGCCGTGTTGTGCAAGGCGAGTGCCATGTTGTCCCGACTCAGCAGGATGTGCTCGAGGGTGAACGTCAGTCCGTAACTCGCGATGAGCTCCGCGCGTTCGATGACGGCGTCGATGCCGACTGCCGGCCCGGAGATGGTGTTGTCGCCGGGCAGCACCCACGTCACTTCCGGACTCATGATCGTTCGGAGAAGAGACCAGTCCTTGCTGGTCAATGCCCGATGGAAGGTGACTGCGAGCCGGTGTTGGATCGATTCGGCGGGGTCGGTCCGGGTGCTGGTCGTCATGGTGCGCCTCTCTTTTAAAGGTTCGAATCCATTCGAACAGTAAGGGAGATTCGGCAACAGTTCAAATGAAGTCGTACCCTTTGCTCATGGAGGATCTGAGGCATCCCGGTCGCGACGAGCTACGTATCGAATCGGTGATCGCTGCGCTCGACCATCCGATCCGTCTGCGCGTGGTGCGCACTCTTGCGTCAGCCGAGCGCGAGATGACCTGTACCGAGATCTTGCCGGACATGACCAAGAGCAGCGCGAGTCATCACTGGAAGGTTCTGCGCGAGAACGGGATCGTCGAGCAACGCCGCGACGGCCGGTTCCTGTTCCAACGTCTCCGTCGTGACGATCTCGACGCCCGCTTCCCCGGGATCATCGACGCGGTGATCGCACCCGCGTGACGTACGGGCTCGCCGCCAGCCGACCCTCACACGTGTGCGGACACTTCTTCGTCCGCCAATCGATTGTCACGCTTGCGCGTGACGATCGCATCGGCGAACCAGTAGATGAAGCAGCCCAGCAGGATCAGCGGGATCCAGAAATCATGACCGAAATCGCCGTCGACGGCGGACCACGTCGCATTGAACACCGAGACGATCACCAACAGCGCCAGGCCGGCCAGCCGGACCGTGAGCGGAATTCGATTCCTCAGAGACCACATGATCACTCCTGTTCCGGGCCGGCGTCGGCGCCGACCATCGTTGCGGGGTCGACGATCCGATCGAAGTCATCGGCGTCGATGTATCCGGTCGCGAGCGCGGCCGTACGAAGGGTGGAGTTGTCGGCGGCGGCACGGTGGGCGATGGCCGCGGCCTTCTCATAGCCGATGACCGGCGACAGTGCCGTCACGAGCATCAGCGACCGGTCGACGTATCCGGCGATGACATCACGATTCAATTCGATTCCACTGACGCAGTATTCGGTGAATTTCGAGCACATGTCGGCGAGGATGGTCGCCGAGTGCAGCACGTTGTTCACGATGATCGGCCGCATCGCGTTGAGTTCGAAGTTGCCCTGGGTGCCTGCGAACGCGACGCCGGTGTCGTCGGCGAGCACCTGGATGCAGACCATGACCATCGCCTCGCACTGGGTGGGGTTGACCTTGCCCGGCATGATCGAGCTGCCCGGTTCGTTCGCGGGCAGACTCAGCTCCCCGATACCGCTGCGCGGCCCCGATGCCAGCCATCGGATGTCGTTGGCGATCTTCATCAACGCCACCGCGAGAGAACGCAATCCGGCGCTGGCCGCGACCATCGCGTCCAGACCGCCCTGGGCGGCGAACTTGTTCTCCGCGGAGATGTAGGGCTGCCCGGTCTGCGTCGCGATCTGTTCGGCGACGTCGTCGCCGAACCCGGCAGGTGCGTTGAGCCCCGTTCCAACCGCGGTCCCGCCCATCGCCAGCTCGTGCAACCCGACGAGTACGGACTCGACCCGGTCTGCCGCCTGGTGGATCTGCGCGCTGTACCCGGACCACTCCTGACCCACCGTCAGCGGCACCGCGTCCTCGAGATGTGTACGCCCGATCTTCACCACGTCCCGCCACCGTCGCGCGTTGGTGTCGACCGCCGCCCGTAGCGCGCCGACCGCGGGGAGCAGCCGATCGACGATGGTCGAGACCGTCGCGATGTGCATGGCGGTCGGGAAGGTGTCGTTGCTCGACTGCCCCATGTTGACGTGGTCGTTCGGATGGATCGGCGTCTTGGAACCCAGTTCGCCACCGACCAGCTGGATACACCGATTGCTGATGACCTCGTTGACGTTCATGTTCGACTGCGTGCCCGAGCCCGTCTGCCAGACGAAGAGCGGGAAGCTGTCGTCGAGTTGTCCGTGGATCACTTCGTCGGCCACCCCCGCGATCAGGCGCCATCGCCACTCCTCGAGCCGCCCGGCTCGACCGTTCACGATCGCTGCGGCCTTCTTGACGTGACCGTATGCCTGGTAGACGGCCGTGGGCATGCGGTCGTCGCCGATGGAGAAGTGCACCAGCGACCGTTGCGTCTGCGCCCCCCAGTAGCGATCGGCGGGCACGTCGATGCCGCCCATGGAGTCGGTCTCGTGTCGCGTCCCCGTGGCGTCGATCCCGATGGGGACGTCGACGATGTCGGGACCGGTGTCGGCGCTCATCGGTCAGTCTCGAGGTCGAGATCGGGGTAGTCGGGCGTCCACATCGTGGCGTGCACCGCGCCCTCGAGGTCGTCGTGGGTACGGGTGGCGACACCGTCGTCGGCGGCGGCCCGGGCCACCGCAATGGCGACGATCGCCGAGGACGCCCGGAGGTCGTCCACCGGTGGAAGAAGGGACGCACCAGGGTCGCTGACGTCGACCTGGCCTGCCACGGCATTCGCGGCCGCGAGCAACATCCCATCGGTCACGCGCGACGCGGCGGCGACGATCGTGCCCAAACCGAGCCCGGGATAGAGCAGCGCGTTGTTGCCCTGACCGATCGTGTAGGTGACGCCGTCGTGGTCGACCGGATCGGCCGGGATGCCGGTGGCGATGAGCGCTGCACCGTCCGACCAGGTGATGGCGTCATGCGGCATGACCTCGATACGGCTGGTCGGGTTGGACAGCGGCAGCAGGATCGGGCGGTCCACGCCCTCGCACAGCGCACGGACCACATCTTTCGTGAACGCCCCACTCACGGTGGAGGTCCCGATGAGGATCGTGGGCTTGACCCGTTCGACGGTGGTCAGCAGATCAATTGGGCCGTCGCTCCACCCGTCCACCTCGGACGTCGGCCGCGCGTAGGCCTGCTGATAGTCGGGCAGGTCGTCCATGTCGTCGGTGACCAGACCGTTCTTGTCGATCAACCACACACGTTCGCGCGCCTCCGACTCGGACAATCCGTCGCGGACCATCGCCGCCGAGATCTGATCCGCCATACCGGTTCCCGCGGTACCCGCGCCGAACACGACGAGACGTTGATCGGAGAACGATGATCCGGTGACCTTCAGTCCCGAGATCACCGCGGCCATCACGATCGCGCCGGTCCCCTGCATGTCGTCGTTGAAGATCCGGTGGTCGTCACCGTGCTCGACCAGGATGCGCCGGGCGTTGCTCGGGCCGAAGTCCTCGAAGTGCAGTAGCGCATTCGGGAACAGCTCGGTCGCGACGTCCAGATAGGTGGTGATGAGCTCGTCGTACCGTTCGCCGCGAACGCGGGGATGCCGGTTGCCGAGGTAGGCGGGATCGTCGAGCAGCTTCTGATTGTCGGTGCCCACGTCGAGATTCACCGCGATCACGCGGTTGGGGTCGATGCCGGCGGCAGCGGTGTAGATCGCGAGCTTGCCCACCGCGATGTCGGTGCCGTTGACCCCCCAGTCCCCGATACCGAGGATCTCCTCGGCGTCGGAACAGACGATCAGGTCCACGTCGTCGGGGCCGAGTTCCAGTGTCTCGAAGGCAGTCCGGACGTCCTCGATGCGGTCGACCGACAGATACACGGCACGAGACCTGCGATATTCGGTGCTCCAGTGCTCGATGGCGTCGCCGATGGTCGGGTCGTAGACGATGGGGAGCAATTCGGACAGGTGCTCGGTCAACAGTCGGAAGTAGAGCGTCTCGTTTCGGTCGTGCAGCGCGTTGAGATAGACGTACTTCGCCAGGTCATCGGGCTGCGCCGACAGCTGCACATAGGCTCGCGCGGCCTGCTCCGCGAGTGTCTCGACCGCGGCCGGGAGCCGGCCGGTCAAGCCGAGCGCACCCCGCTCCTCGGCCGAGAACGCCGTCCCCCGATTGCGGTGCGCATCGCGCAACACGCGCTGTCCTGTGTCCACGTCGACTCCCCTACTCATGTTCGGAACGATCGAATACCGCCCCCGTCAATCACTTTCGACGTTATGTCCGCCGTGTCGGCTCGGCCACCTGGTTAGACGAAGGTGCAACCGGCCATAGCCAAAACGCACAGTGTCACCGCGCGCGGCCCGAGACGCTCACACCCGCGGAGTCCTGACCACATGCCCGACGCGGAGAACACCGTTCGGGTCGTGCTCCTCGGCCAACGCAGCCAGCCACGCCCTGGTCTCTTCGTCGTAGCAGCGGGCGAGAGAATCGGGATCCGCCGCGGGCGAGAAGTTGGGGAACTCACCACCTGTCGACCACGGGGCCATCGCCTCGATCACCCGCGCCGCGTGTGCGGGAATCGCATCGGCGACCGGGGGGACCAACACACCGATCGTGAGAAGCGAGTAGGCCGCGCCACGGTGACAGAAGGCGTCTGCGGCGCCCCCGCGCGCCATCTCCCCTCCGAGCAAACGGAGTTCGACGATCGCCTGCGGCGAGCCGGAGCCGGCACCGGCCACCTCGATCATCGTCTCGACTGCGTCGACTGTCAGTTCCGAGAGCAACGTGTGCCGCTCGTGAGCGGGCATCGGGTCGACCGGATCGGAATGGACCGCGCCGATGTCGCGGTAGGGCATCACCCCGATCGTGTCGACGACAGGGGTGGCCACGGCCCGCATCGGACCGAGCTCGGCCTCTGCGGCGTCTGGATCGCCCACCGAGGCATATCGGACTGCGACGGTGAATCTCCCCGCCAGTGGTGGCGGCACATCCGGTGCCTGCGGCAACTGCAGGAAGGCGATGGAGGTGGTGACGTCGTCGGAGAGATCAGCGGTCCACCTGCGCCAGGCGCGCAGAACCGCCGCGGAGTCGGATCCATCGAAATACAACGCACCGCCGTATATCTCGGCGATCGGGAGGAGGTCGATCTCCACCGACGTCACGATGCCCAAGGTGCCCTTGCCACCACACAGTCCGGCGAACAGATCCGGCCGGGCGGCCGGGGTGACGTGCAGCTGCTCGCCGGTACCGGTCACCAGGTCGAACGACCGGACCCGGTCGCAGGCCAGCCCGACCGACCGGACGAGGGGACCCACGCCCGCGCCGGTGAGGAAGCCGATCACACCGACATCCGGTGCCGATCCGACGACCGGTGCCAGACCGTGCACCGCGGCCAGGTCGATCACCTGCTGCCACCGCACACCGGCTCCCACACGGGCAGTACGGGTCTCGGGATCGATCACGCAGCCGGTGAGGGATGCGGTGTGCACGAGGATCGACGACTCATCGATCGGCAGGGCCCCGTGACCGGTCGAGGCGACCGCGACGGTGAGTCCGTGCGCAGCAGCAACTCGCATGGTGGCGCTCACGTCATCACCGGAGGTGGCGAGCACCACCGCACTCGGGCTGACCTCGACATCCAGTCTCCACGGGACCGCCCTGTCGTACCCCGGCTCGCCCGGGCCGGCGACGACACCTTCGACGGCGGCGCGCAGATCGGGAATCGGATCGGTGGTCGGCGGTGCGGCGAGCGTGCTCATGATCGTCCTCAAGGTCGGGAGTCGCGGTCTTTCCCGACGCTAAAGGCGCCCACCCGGCCACGCCCACCGCGTTAGTCGAAGATGCAAGTGGCCATAGCCAAAACGCACAGCAGTGTCATACGGGTCCCGAACGACGCACGGCCTCGACGTCGTCACCGTGAAGCTGTTCGAGGAACGACGCGAGCAGGGGCGGGATGTAGACGGCCGAATAGACCAGCGTTGCGCGCGCGACCATCGCCGGTTGCAGCGGCAACGCTCGTCCGCCCGCGGCCACCACCGACCGCGACATCGGCTCGGTCATCACCGCGGCGCCGACGCCACCGGTCACCAGACCGGGCAGGGCGACCAGCGGTATCCCGCTGAGGACGATCACGGGCTGTACGTGGACCGACTGCAGTGCCACGAAGGCCTCGTCGCCGCCGACCGTGCGCGCGCTGGTCGCCATCCGGAGGGGACCGGCGGCCACCAACTCCTCGAAGCTCTCGATGTGTCCGAGGGCGGGCGGCAACGCCAACACCAGCACCTGATCGAACAGCCATTCGCTCTCCAGATCGTCGGGGGCGTCGGCGTCGAGGACGATCGCGGTCTCGATCGTCCCGGCCCGCAGGGCGTCGATCGCCTCTGCGGGATCGGTGATCGGCACGACGTCGATGCGCGCCTCGGGGCGTGAAGCGGCGAACGACAGGGCGAGGTCAGGCATCACCAGTCCGTAGGAGACCCCGACGGTGACCGCCAACGTCATCGGCCCGGATCGCCCCTCCCGCAACCCCTCAATCAGGCGTTCGACGACCCGGTGATCCAGAACCGCCTGCCGCGCGGGCGGCAGCACTGCGGCACCCTCGGGGGTCAGAACGAGCGCGTTGCCGGTGCGATGGAACAGGGTGATCCCCAGTTCGGCCTCGAGGTTCTTCAGAGCGCTCGACACCGTCGGCTGGCTGACCCCGAGTGCGCGAGCCGCGTTGCCGAGCCCCTGTTCGTCGGCGATGGCAACCAGGCACTCGAGCATCGATGTCGTCACGTTCACGGCACAATTGTGATCGTTGATGTCCGACGACCACCGATGGGACCCGATGGAGATCTCCTCCCGACTGCTTCGCCAGTGCGTGGCGATCGCAGACGCAGGAACGATGAGCGCGGCGGCGCAGGAGCTCGGGCTCAGTCCGTCCGCGCTCTCGCGGGCCCTCGCGCGGTTCGAGGAACAGACGCAGCTCACGGTCTTCCGCCGTCAGGGCTCGCGTCTGGAACCCACCGAAGTCGGTCGGGATCTGCTTCGTGCGGCTCGACGCGTGGTCACCGATCTCGACCTCGTGTCGTCTGTCGCGGCCGATGCCGCCGGTGGTCGGGCGGGAACGATCACGATCGCGGCGCCGCCGGGTGCGGCCGGCTCCCCTCTACCCGAGCTGATCGCCGCCGCGCTGCGCGGACGCCCGCACCTCACGGTCGACATCGAGCGGGTGCAGTCGTCGACCGAGGCGGTCGAGTCGCTGCGGGCCGGTCGTTGCGAGCTTGCCCTGGTGCCGCGCCTGGCCACACCGCCCGATCTCGCCGGGGTACACATCGGCAGACACGAACTCACCTTGATCATCCCCTCTGCGTGGATCCACAAGGGGCGCATCGTCACCGACGACCACGAGCTGCGCTGGCTCGGCGAATTCCCCTACGTGGCGGGCCGACCCGGCACCTCCTCGACCCACGCGATGGCCCGTCTGCGGCGCGCCGGTGCGCGGCCACGCGCAGTCGTCACCAACGCGCCCCTCGCCTCGATCCACGGTCTCGTGGCCGCGGGTGTCGGGGCGGCGATCGTCACGAAGAAGTCCGTGCCGCACAATGATTCGCAGATCCGAGCGATCGAATTGCGACCGCCGCTGGACTATCCGCTCACCCTGATGCACCGACCCGGCGAACAGTCTCCGGTGGCCCAGGTCTTCCTCGAGAGCGCGGTGGAACTCGACGGCTGAACTGCACCGATCAGGCAGTCGTGAGCATCAGCTGATCAGCACGCCGCGCAGGGCCACGTCGGCGAGCAGGTCGGCCTCGGCGCGATTCAGGGGTGCATGCCCCGAGACCAGACGAAAGATGATGGGACCGAACAGGACATCGTTCACGGCCTGGAAGTCCAATGCGGGGTCGACCTCACCGCGATCGATGCCCCGTTGCCACGTCGCGAGAACCACCTCACGGCGGTGGTCGAGAAAGCGGGTACGCAACAGATCTCCGGCCACCGGATCGGTGACGGCGGCTGCGAGCAACTCAGCATAGATGCGGCCCTGCGCGGTCGCGTAGAACTCGGCGACCATACGCATGTGGGCGCGCAGATCACCTTCCGTGCTACCGGTATCAGGGGGCGTGACGGTGTCGGTCATGTGGTGAGCGAATGCCTCGACCGCGAGCGTCAGCCTGTTGGGCCAGTGCTTGTACAGCGTCGTCTTGCTGGCTCCCGACTGCGCGCTGACGGCATCTGTTGTCGCCGCTGCCAACCCTCCCGCGGCGAGGAGTTCGGCCGTTGCCTCGAGTACCGCTTCGTGCACCCGCCGCGACCGTGGGCGGTCGAGCCGCGACGACGGCTGTGGTGCGCCACTCATGCGAATGCGGTGGCCGTCGCGATGGCACGGGTGGCATCCAGATCCGCCGAGACGGCGGTCATCTTGGCCTCCATCCCCGCCACCGCATCAGCGCCCAGGGGAAGACGCAACGGAGGGTCCGGACGCCCTGCCACGTCGACGATCGCGGCCGCCGCTTTGATGGGGTCGCCCTGCTGAGTTCGGTTGCGCGCGACCGCGCCCTCTCTGGTGCGTCCCGAGGTGTCGGCGTAGTCGGCGATGATCGCGCGCGCCGTGTCCAATGAACTCCCGTCGAGGAAGTCGGTGCGGAACACGCCCGGTTCGACGAGCGTGACCGCGATTCCCAACGGTGACAACTCGTTACGCAACGCCTCACCGAGGCCCTCGACCGCGAACTTCGACGCCCCGTAGATGCCCCAGCCGGCGCCGGGCTGACTGAAACCTCCCATCGAACTCATCATGATCAGGTGCCCTGAACGCTGTCGGCGGAGCACCGGCAGAACCGCACGAGTCACCGCCAACACCCCGAAGACGTTGACCTCAAACAACGCACGGGTCTCGCTGTCCGACACCTCCTCCACCGCACCGACCATGCCACGCCCGGCGTTGTTGACCACCACATCGATTCGTCCGAATCGTTCGATTGCCGACTCCACGGCCGCCTCGACCTGGGCCTTATCGGTCACATCGACCGCTGCGGTCATCAACCGATCGGCAGACCCGGTGACATCGATGCGTTCGGTGATCTCCTCCGGGCGCCGCGCACACGCGACAACAGCATCACCACCATCCAGGGCTTGCCGCACGATCTCGAGGCCGAATCCTCGTGAAGCACCGGTCACCATCCACACCTTCATGGTCTTCCTCTCGTCAACCTGAACGTACTGTACTCACAGTACACATAGTGCTCGACGACTGGCCCCACATCCCGCCCATGCCCAGCGGGCATCACAGGCGACCGAGCAGGTATTGGACGTCGGCGCGACATCGCGGCACGGTGAAGTGGAACCAATTGCGATGGAAAGGAATTGACATGAAGATCTTTCTCACCGGAGGGTCCGGGTACATCGGACAGTCGATCATCAGCGAGCTCGTCCGGCAGGACCACAGCGTGGAGGCGCTGGCCCGGAGCGAGCGCGCCGACACCGCGGTCCAGGCTGTCGGCGCCACCGCGGTTCGGGGCGGTCTCGGCGACCTCGACGTCCTCAATCAGGCCGCCGCACGCGCCGAGGCGGTCATCCACCTCGCTCAGGCGTCGGGCGGAGACGAGGATCTGGCTGCCGCGACGGCGATGCAGGACGGGATCGGCGCAGGGGTCTACATCCACACCGGCGGGAGCTGGGTCTACGGGAACACCGACGGCGTGGTCGACGAGAACGCCCCATGGAACCCGCCGGGTCTGGTCGCCTGGCGGCGGCCGGTGGAGGACGCGGTGCTCGCGCGTGCCTCGGCGGGTGGACGGCCGGTGATCATCCAACCCGGTTTGCTCTACGGCGGCGACAACCGACTGATCGAGGAGTTCTTCATCCGACCGGGCAGGGACGTCGACGCTCTCCCCTACATCGGCGACGGGGGCAACCACTGGGCGTTGATCCACGTCGACGATCTGGCTCGGCTCTACGTCGCAGCACTGTCGGCCACAGCGGGTTCGGTGTACATCGGCGTCGGCGACGTCAGCCCCACCGCGAGGGAGGTCGTCGAAGCCTGTGCGCGGGGAGCCGGACTCACTAACAAGACCACCTCGATCTCCCTCGACCAGGCCCGCGCCGACATGGGACCGGTTGCCGACGCCTTCGTCCTCGACCAGCAACTCACCTCAGCCAGGGCCAAGTCGGATCTGGGTTGGGCGCCCACGCACGGCGATCCGCTGGGAGAGTTCGCCCGCAGTTGAGACAATGACGCCGGAGGAAGGGGATGAGGTGAGCGATGGACGTCGATCTGCGTAAGCTCCGCTATTTCGTCGCAGTGGCCGATGAATTGCATTTCGGCCGCGCTGCCGACCGTCTGCACATCGCGCAGCCGGTGCTGTCCCGGCAGATACGGGCGCTCGAGGACGAGTTGCGTGTACCGCTGTTCGACCGCGATCGTCGTGGGACCACGCTCACACCGGCCGGTCAGCAGCTCCTCGACGACGCGCGCCCTCTGCTGATGTCCGCCGAGGCACTCACCCGCCGGGTGCAGGCGGCCACCGACGGTGGCGTCACCTTCACCATCGGTTTCATGCCGGGCATAACGCTGACCTCGGTGGTCAAGGCCATGCGCGCCAAGCATCCGGACCTGAGCGCCCGACTACTGCGGACGGGGTGGGACAACCAGGTGGAGGTCCTGCACGACGGTCGCGCCGACGTCAGCATCGTACGACTGCCGATCGACCAGACCGGTCTCGAACTCCACCCTCTGTTCACCGAGCCGAGACTTGCGATGGTTGCGACGAACCATCCACTGGCGCAGCGGGAGTCCGTGTGCATCGCCGAGCTGGCAAACGACCATCTCCTGCAGGATCCCGACGCTGTACCCGAGTGGCGAGACGTGGCGGTCGAGATCCGAACCGGCTCGCGGCCCTCCGTCCCCGCAATTCACAGCGTGGAGGAGAAACTCGAACTCGTGGCCGACGGCACGGGTATCGCGGTACTCCCCGCCTCCACCGCCGGCTTCTACACGCGGCGGGGTGTGGTGGCACTCGCGGTCGACGACCTCGGACCGAACCGCGTGGCCCTCGCCTGTCCGATCGACAGACGCACACCGCTGGTGTACGAGTTCGTCGAAACGGCCCAGGCTCTGCTTCCCGAGTGACCGAGCAGCCCTGGGCTGCACCGGTAACCGCGCGACGCGGCCGTCTCGATCAGCGCGGCGAGCGAGCCCAGGCGAGATCAACGGCGTGCTGCAGGTGACCGCGCAGGGCATCGGTCACGTCGGCGACTGTCTCGCCCGCGCTGACCTCGCGCGGGCGCCCGAGCACGACGTCGGCGCCGACGCGGGTGCCGTCGCGGTATGCGATCGCCATCGGCAGGATGGCGACCCGCGCCTGCGCAGCGATACCCACGGCGATCTGACCGACCCCCGACGCGATCGGCAGCAGCGTCGACGGGTCGACGTCGTTGCGGGTCCCCTCGGGGAAGATCGCGATGCTGTCGCCGCGGACGCCGCGTTCGACACACACCGCGATCATGCGGCGACTGGCCGCCGCCGCGGTCTCGGGATGATTGTCGCGGGCGCGGAAGACCGGGATGCAGCCCATCATGTCGAGGTTCGCTTTTTGCTTGGGATCGTCGAACAGATCGTTCTTCGCCAACACCCTGATGCGGCCGATCAGCCGTCGGATCGGCGAGCGCGCCACCGTGGCGGCGGCGATGTACTGGTCCTTGCTGGACAGATGATTGATGCAGATGATCAGTCTGACCTGCTCGTCGACGAGTTGCTTGATCTCCGACCGCGCGGTGTCGTCGAACGACACCCGCGGACGAAACTTGGCCGCGAGTGCGAAGTACGCGAACGTCGCCTTTATCCGCGGCTGCTGATGATCGGTGTAGAAGTCGTAAACCTTGTCTGCGTTCTCCACCGTCACCTTCACGAAACCTACGGTACCGTAACCGGCTTTGGGCCCGCGAGCGTCGGATTCCGCGGGTCCGGAGCGATGAGTGGGAGCAGACCGATGAGTTCCGCGCGCCGGCGTGGTCGGTATCTGCACACCCGCATCCTCGAGGAGAGCACGATGCCAGCATCCACCACAGACCGCTCCGACCTCGGCGCCACAGCGCCGAAAAACGATGGCCAGATGTCCGACTCTGCCGCTAGGTTTGGCGGCATGTCCGCACCCGGTTCCGCCCCCGCGATCGAAGCCATCGATCTGGTCAAGAAGTTCGACGACAACACCGCGGTCGACGGGGTGAGCTTCACCGTCCCGCAGGGCTCGGTCCTGGGGCTCCTCGGCCCCAACGGCGCCGGCAAGACCACCACCGTCCGCATGATGACCACTCTCACCCCGCCCACCAGCGGTACCGCGCGCGTCGCCGGCTACGACGTCCGCGAGAACCCGGACATGGTCCGACGCAGCATGGGGCTCACGGGGCAGGCCGCGACGGTCGACGAGCTGCTCACCGGCCGCGAGAACATCGCGATGATCGGCGGGCTGTACGGGATCTCCCGCAAGCAGCTCAAGAAGATCAGCGGCGAGCTGCTCGAACAGTTCTCCCTGACCGACGCCGCCGACCGCACCGTGAAGTCGTACTCCGGGGGCATGCGCCGCCGGATCGACCTCGCGGTCAGTCTGCTCGCCGCTCCCCCGGTCCTGTTCCTCGACGAGCCGACCACCGGGCTCGATCCGCGCAGCCGATCCGAGCTGTGGGACGTCCTACGCGGTCTGGTGAAGCAGGGAACCACGTTGCTGCTGACCACGCAGTACCTCGAAGAGGCCGATCAACTCGCCGACAACATCGTCGTCATCGACAAGGGGACGATCATCGCCCAGGGCTCGCCGCTGCAGCTCAAGGAGCAGGCGGGCAAGGCCAGCCTGGTGCTGACCGTCTCGCATGCCGACGACATCGCCCCGGCCGAGGCGTTGCTCCGCAAGACCGGGGGCGAGGTGTTCGTCGACCTCGGCGCCCGCCGCCTGACCGCACCCGCCGACGGCCTGGCCGACATGAACCGCATCATCGGGTGGTTCACCGAGAGCGGCATCGAGGTCGATGACATCGGCCTCTCGCGCCCCAGCCTCGACGACGTGTTCCTGTCCCTCACGGGTCATCGCACCGAAGACGATTCCGACACCGACACCCTGGAGACCTCGGCATGACCACCACCGCAGCGGCACCGACCACACCGTCGACCCGACCCGACATCAGCTCGACCAATCTCGCGCAGCAGTCGTGGATCATGGTCAAGCGCAACCTGATCCACACCAAGCGACAGCCGGAGATGCTGTCCGACGTCACGGTCCAACCGATCATGTTCGTCCTGCTGTTCGCATTCGTGTTCGGCGCCTCGATCACCGACACCGGCGGCGTCTCCTACCGCGAGTTCCTGCTGCCCGGCATCATGGGCCAGACGATCGTCTTCTCGGCGTTCATCGTCGCCGCGGGCATCACGTCCGACCTCGACAAGGGCATCATCGACCGGTTCCGCTC
Source organism: Williamsia phyllosphaerae (assembly GCF_014635305.1). NCBI lineage: Bacteria > Bacillati > Actinomycetota > Actinomycetes > Mycobacteriales > Nocardiaceae > Williamsia > Williamsia phyllosphaerae. Next base: position 873,790 of record NZ_BMCS01000001.1, read on the forward strand.
GCTCCCCATCGCACGATCCTCGGTTCTGATCGGCCGCAGTATCGCCAGTCTCTTGCACTCGTCGATCGGTATCGCGGTGATGGCGGTGACCGGGCTGCTGATCGGGTGGCGCATCCGCAACGGTGTGCTCGACGCCGTCCTCGCGTTCCTGCTGATCCTGCTGTTCGGCTTCGCGATGATCTGGTTCGGCATCCTCGTCGGTTCGCTGATGCGGTCGGTCGAGGCGGTCAACGGCGTCATGTTCACCGCACTGTTCCCGGTGACCTTCCTGGCCAACACCTTCGTACCGACCGGTCCGATGCCCACCTGGCTGCGGGTGATCGCCGAGTGGAACCCGATCTCGTCGCTCGTCCAGGCCATGCGCGAACTCTGGGGCAACGGGCCGGCCGCGGCGCCCGGCGCACAACTGCCGCTGCACCACCCGGTGCTCTCGACGATCATCTGGGCGGTGGCACTCACCGTCATCATCGCGCCGTTCGCCCTGCGCGCCTACAACAAGCGCACCGCCGACTGACGTCGCCATCGCTCGACCGGGCGCCGTACCTCCACACGAGGTGCGGCGCCCGTTCGTCTCGGTAGGCTTCGCCGGTGACCGAGAAGTCGACACCGGCCGACGAGCGTGCGGCCCTACGTCTGTTCGCGCTCACCGATGCGGTCTTCGCCATCGCCATGACGCTGTTGGCCATCGATCTGAAGGTCCCCGATCTCCCACCGGACGTCACCTCGGCCGAGCTGACACGGGCGATCGGGGAACAGTGGCCGAGCTACGTCGCCTTCGCATTGAGCTTCTATCTGATCGCGAAGTACTGGGTGCGTCATCACCGGGAGATGCGTCATGTCGTCACCTCTACGCCGGCACTCGTCGGCCGAACTATCGCCCTGCTGTTCACCATCACCGCCATGCCGTTCGCGGCCGCCCTGCTCGGCCAGCACGGGAGCACCGGCGGGATCGCGGTGGTCATCTACTCCGGGGTGAACGCCGCCGCCCTGCTCGCTCTGCTCAGCGTCGACCGCGAGTCCCGCCGACTGACCGCCGACGAGGACCGGAGCGCGTCGAGCACGGCCGATCTCGTCTGCGATCTTCTCGCCTACCTCGTTGCCGCCCCGGCCGCATACCTCTTCGCCGGGCATGGCGTCATCGCGCTGACGGTGTGTCTCGTGGCCTCGGGACGCACGGCTGGTGTCATCCGACGCCGCCGGGAGCGCCGCGCGGCCGTCGCGTCCCCACCCGCCACCCCAGCCGGATAGTTCACAAGTCGGTCAAATCGGCCGCACCGCTTTGTGTTTCACGCCCGCTCCGGTAAGTCCTTAGGGACAGGTACCACCACCGGCGCGGACGGATGATGCGGCATGGCGACGACGAGAACCGACACACTCGACTCCGATCAGCGATCGGCGTTCGCCGCGAGTTATCTCGGCTGGATGATGGACGCGTTCGACTACTTCATCCTCGTCCTGGTCTACAAGGAGATCGCCGACGACTTCGGCGTCTCCCTGGACAAGATGGCGTATCTGACCACCGTCACCCTGGTGATGCGCCCGGTCGGCGCCTATCTCTTCGGCATCTGGGCGGACAAGGTCGGTCGACGCACCCCGCTCATCGTCGACGTCTGCCTCTACTCGGTGATCGGATTCGCCTGCGCCTTCGCGCCCAACTACTGGGTGCTGTTCGTTCTCCGACTCCTCTACGGGATCGGGATGGGCGGCGAGTGGGGACTCGGGGCCGCCCTGTCGATGGAGAAGGTGCCTGCCGCGCGACGCGGATTCTTCTCGGGCATCCTGCAGGGCGGCTACGCAGGTGGCTATCTGCTGGCGTCGGTCGCGTTCCTCGGCACGAACTCGTGGCTCGGCCTGAGCTGGCGGTATTTGTTCGCCCTGTCCATCCTGCCCGCGTTCGTGAGTCTGATCATCCGGATGAACGTCAAGGAATCCGAGGTGTGGGTCAACACCAAGGCGCTGCTCGAGAAGAACAAGACATCAGTCCGCACCGTCTTTCTCAACCGGAAGGTGTTGCGGAGGTTCGTCTTCCTGGTGATCCTGATGGCGGCGTTCAACTTCCTCTCGCACGGCACCCAGGACCTCTATCCGACGTTCCTCAAGTCCGATGAGCACGGCGGCGCCGGTCTGAGCGCCTCCACCGCCACCTGGATCGCAGTCCTCTACAACGTCGGTGCGATCATCGGCGGGTTGGTCTTGGGATGGGCGTCGGATCGTATCGGCCGTAAGGGGGCGATCCTGATCGGCGCCCTGCTGACGCTTCCGATCATCCCCATCTTCGCGTACTCCACCACTGCCGGGATGCTCTGCCTCGGTTCGTTTCTCATACAGGCAGCCACCCAGGGCGCCTGGGCGTCGGTACCTGCACACCTGTCGGAGATGTCGCCCAACGCGATCCGCGGCTTCTATCCCGGCGTGACCTATCAGCTCGGCAACGTGGTCGCAGCACTGAATCTGCCGCTGCAGCAACATCTCTCCGAGAGGTGGGGCTATCCGACGGCGCTGGCCGTGACGGTGGGAGTCGCCGCGGTGGCGGTTGCCGTGCTGACGATGATCGGCAGCCAGGCCACCGCGGTCGACTTCACCGACGAGAAGGAACCAGTGCCCGTCGGATGACTCACGCGGTGAGCGCGAGAGCCTCCAGTGGGTCGCTGTAGATCGCGTCGAGCGACACCGCGCCGGCGGCCTGCTGCTGCACGGACGCACCGGCGCGGGTCACCCGGACATCGCGATTCGGGGCGGCGGGCGTGTTGCGGACGGCCTTGGCGACCGCGGGCAACGTCGACGGGGAATCGGTGAACGCCTGACCGCCGAGGATCACGTGGTCGGGGTTGAAGATGTCAGCGACCAGCGACACCGCGCGACCGAGCACCTCGGCGCGTTCGAGCAGGATCGCCGACGCCGTCGGGTCGTCCGCCGCTGCCGCCGCGTGGACATCGTCGATGTTCTCGACGGACAGACCGGCGGCCCGAGCGGCCTCGACCACCCCGGTGTCGCTCGCCGACGGCTCGAGCTGACCGGTGCGGTGCGGATCGAGCAGGGTGGTGGGTCCGCTGGGGAAGTGACCGATCACCGGCGGGCCGGCGGTCGGGGTGTAGACCGTGCCACCGACGGTGAACGCGATGCCCACCATCTCGCGGGCGTAGAAGTACAGGAAGCTGCCGCTCTCGTCCTTGGGGTTGACCAGCAGTTCGGCCGCGGCCATCGCCTCGACGTGCGACGCCACCGACACCGGCAGTCCGAGGGCCTGCGAGAGCACCGGTCCGACCGGGGCGCCGGTCCAACCCAGGCGCGGATGGTCGACGAGTCCACCTTCGGAGACCCGGCCGCCGATGGCGACGCCGGTCCACAGCACGCGCTGCGCAGGCCATCGCGAGGCGAAACGGCGTGCGCTGACACCGATCGCGGTGAGGGTCTGTTCGGCGGAGTCGCCGGCCGGGGTCGGGATCTGGATCGCTCCGACCACCCGGTGCAGCAGGTCGTGGGTGGTGATCGAGGTGACCTTGAGTCCGATGTGGATGCCCACGGTCAGGAAGCTGTCGACGTTGAGCTCGAACGGGAGGCGGGGGCGACCGATGGCACCCGCCGGGGCCAGATCGGCGCGCTCGCGCAGCAGGCCCGCCCTCAACAGGGCGCTGACCTGGCGGTTGACCGTCGAGATGCTCAGGCCCGACTGTGCCGCGGCGTCGTCACGGAAGATCGGACCCTGCAACCGCGCGGTGCGCAACACGACGGCCGACGGCTTCGTCGACAGATGCAGCTGCGGGGTTGCGATGTGAATTTTCGGCGTCCTCGTGGGCAGCGGCCCGGTCGCCGCTCCTGCGTTGAGGGCCCGCGAGCCGCCGTACGCCAACGGACCGGTCTGACGTGTGCGTCGTGCAGCCGGCCGGGCCGGCTGTTCGGTCGGACGTGCCGCCGCGGGCTGTCGCGTGCGATTGGAGAGGTGGTCGAGCGTCGTGGTCATGTCGTCCTCGTTGAATCTGCCACACCGGGCGCGGAAAGCGCAGGTAAGGGAGCGAATGTCTGAATCGCCGAGAGGCCGGGGATCGGCGAACTCGGGGTCGGGTCAGAACGCTCAGCAACAGAAGAGACGCACGAACGGCAGACGGCAGCCCAAAGCGGTGATCACGTAGGTGACCTCCGGGATGTGCGACGTCGAGCTCGGCATGAACTGCAATCTAGCAACATGAACTCTCGGCGGCAAAGGTCAGCGCCTCCGCAGTGGGTTCGACACACCTGCAGGTAGACCCGCTCTGCGCGGATTCTAGCCAGCTCACAGCACCGCCAGAGGGGTTGCGATCACGCCGATCCAAAGACCAGGGCGCTGCGCCCCCGGCGGTGAGACTGGAGGGCGACCTCGCCTACGTCAGCAGTTGTTCCTCTCCCCGAGCCCGTCTCGCGAAAGGTGTATGTGTGTCCGTTCGTCTCCACTGGTTCCTGCCCACGTACGGGGACTCCCGGAATCTGATGGCAGGCGGCCACGGGTCGTCGATGTCGGGCGACCGACCCGCCGACCTGCGCTATCTCAAGCAGCTCGCCGGAGCGGCCGAGGTCAACGGATTCGAGTCGGTGTTGACCCCGACCGGGCTGTGGTGTGAGGACGCATGGCTCTCGACGGCGATGCTCGTGGAGACGACCGAGACCCTCAGGTTCCTTGTGGCGCTTCGTCCCGGGCTGACCAGCCCGACGCTGTCGGCTCAGATGGCCGCGACCCTGCAGTGGCAGTCGAAGGGACGTCTGCTGCTCAACGTCGTCACCGGCGGCGAGTCGAGCGAGCAACGCGCGTTCGGTGACTTCCTGTCGAAGGACGCCCGCTACGAGCGGTGCGGGGAATACCTCGACATCATCAACCGACTGTGGACGTCCGACGAGCCGTTGTCGTTCAACGGCAAACACCTGCGGGTCGAGGGCGCGTCGCTCGCCCGTCGTCCCGATCCACTGCCCCCGATCTTCTTCGGCGGATCGTCACTCGCCGCGGGCGCGGTCGCCGCTGCGCACGCCGACACCTATCTCACCTGGGGGGAGCCGCCCGCCGCGGTTGCCGAGAAGCTGGACTGGATCCGCGGGCTCGCAGCACCGTTGGACCGGTCACCCGGATTCGGGATCCGCCTGCACGTCATCGCACGCGAGACCTCCGGTGCGGCGTGGGCCGAGGCCGACCGGCTGCTGAGCTCGCTGGATCCGACGGTGATCGAGAACGCGCAGGCATCGTTGCGGCGCTCGGAATCCGAGGGACAGCGCCGGATGCGTGACCTGCATGGCGGCGGGGATGCCTACGTCGCCGGCGGCGACGCGCGCACCCTGGAGATCTACCCGAACCTGTGGAGCGGCGTCGGTCTCGTCCGTGGTGGAGCGGGCACCGCGCTGGTGGGGTCGTACGACGAGGTCGCCGAGCGCATCTCCGAATACGCCGACCTCGGCATCGACCACTTCATCCTCTCGGGCTACCCGCACGTCGAGGAGGCGTACCACGTGGGCGAGGGCGTACGACCGGCGTTGCGTCGGCGAGGCCTGCTCCATTCCGATCCGGAGACCACCGAGCCTGTCCGGGGCGCGTTCCTCTCTACTCTGGAGCCGTCAGGCGCATCGTGAGGCAGCGAGCGCCGAGTATTCATCGATCGATCGTCGACAAGAAAGAGCAGCAATGAGCACCGAGAAGATCGCGGACGAGGTCAAGTTCGCGTATTGGGTCCCGAACGTCAGCGGCGGTCTCGTCACCAGCGAGATCGAGCAGCGCACGAACTGGGAGTTCGAGTACAACAAGAAGCTCGCGCAGACCGCCGAGCGCGTCGGCTTCGAGTACGCGCTGTCGCAGGTGCGGTACATGGCGTCCTACGGTGCCGAGTTCCAGCACGAGTCGACGTCGTTCTCACTCGCACTGATGATGGCGACCGAGAAGCTCAAGGTCATCACCGCGATCCACCCCGGCCTGTGGCATCCCGCCGTGCTGGCGAAGTTCGGCGCGACCGCCGACCACCTGTCGAACGGTCGGTTCGCGATCAACGTCGTCTCCGGCTGGTTCTCCGGCGAGTTCAAGGCCCTCGGCGAGCCGTGGCTCGAGCACGACGAGCGTTACCGTCGCAGCGCCGAGTTCCTCGAGGTCATCCGCAAGATCTGGACCGAGGACAACGTCGAGTTCGCCGGCGACTTCTACCGCATTCGTGACTTCACCCTGAAGCCCAAGCCGCTCAACACCCCCGAGCGTCCGAACCCGGAGCTGTTCCAGGGCGGCAACTCCTCGGCAGCCCGTCGCAACGGCGGCCAGTTCGCCGACTGGTACTTCTCCAACGGCAAGGACTTCGACGGCGTCACCGAGCAGATCGAGGATCTGCGCTCGGTCGCCCAGGCCCACAACCGTGAGACCAAGTTCGGCCTGAACGGGTTCATCATCGCCCGTGACACGGAGAAGGAAGCCCGCGACACCCTGCGCGAGATCATCGAGAAGGCCAACAAGCCTGCGGTGGAAGGTTTCCGGGACTCCGTGCAGCAGGCGGGCAAGTCGACCTCCGACGGCAAGGGCATGTGGGCCGACTCGAAGTTCGAGGATCTCGTGCAGTACAACGACGGCTTCAAGACGCAGCTGATCGGTACGCCCGAGCAGATCGCAGAGCGAATCCTTGCCTACAAGAAGCTCGGTGTCGACATGATCCTCGGTGGCTTCCTGCACTTCCAGGAGGAGGTCGAGTACTTCGGCGAGAAGGTCATGCCGCTCGTCCGCGAGCTCGAGGCCGCCGAGAAGGTCTCGGCCTAGTCATGACCGCGGTCGCCGCCCCCCGGATCGGAACACGCGAGCAGGCACTGGATTCCGCGCGCCTGCTCGCGGCCCGGTTCGGTCCGGGGGCGGCGGCCCGCGACCGCGATCGTCGTCTCCCGCAGGCGGAGATCGCCGAGCTGGCCGCGTCGGGACTGCTCGCGATCACCGTGCCCGTCGAGTATGGGGGGACCGGTCTACCTCCGTCGGTTGTGGCCGAGGTGTTTCGCATCCTCGCCGCCGCCGACCCGAACATCGCGCAGATCCCGCAGAGCCATTTCGTGCAGGCGAACCTGCTGAGGATCGTCGGGACAACCGATCAGCGCCGGAAACTGTTCTCACACATCGTCGACGGCGGACTCCTAGCCAACGCACACGCCGAGCGGGACACCACCTCCTCGAACCTCGTCGAGACCCGGATAACGCCTGACGGCAACCACTTCCGTCTGCGCGGAACCAAGTTCTACTGCACCGGTTCGCTACACGCCGACACCCTGGCCGTGCTGGCGCGCCTCGATGCCCCGGCCGGCGGTCTCTCGGCGGGCGAGTACACCGTCTTCGTCGGATCCGACACCGATGGGGTCGAGATCATCGACGACTGGGACGGGCTCGGCCAACGCACCTCCGGTAGCGGCACAGTCGTGCTCGACGATGTCGCCGTGGCCGCAGAGGACGTGATCGCGCGCCACGCAGCGGTCGACGCCCCCACGGGTTTCGGTGCGTTCTCCCAACTGCTGCACGCGGCCATCGACACCGGTATCGCCGCCGGTGCACTGCATTCCGCAGTCGATTGTGTCCGCACCCTCTCGCGGCCGTGGTGGGAAGCGGGGGTCGAGCGTGCGGTCGACGACCCGCTGCTGATCCAGCGTTTCGGCGAACTGTCGGTGGTGGTCGCCTCTGCGGAGGCAACCCTGGAGGTGGCCGGACGCGCCGTCGACGCCATGCAGCTCTCCGCCGACGATCCGGTGTTGCTGGCCGCCGAGGCGTCGGTGGCGGTCGCGACAGCGAAGGTGGTCTCCGATCGCGCCGCCAACGAGGTGTCCAGCGCGCTGTTCGAGGTGTCGGGCACACGAAGCGCCGCCGACGACCTCAACCTGCACCACTTCTGGCGTAATGCGCGTATCCACACGCTGCACGATCCGGTTCGGTGGAAGTACCAACACCTGGGTCGATACGTGTTGCACGGCACGCCACCACCGTTGAGCGCGATCATCTGACCTGTGCACCACCGCTGCCGGCGGTACGGAAACGTCAGCCGATCGACAGTAATCTGTTTTCCGTGAACGAGCGTCGCCATGACACCGCCTCCGATACATGGGAAGAGCGGATCCAGGAGTTCTGGCGCACTGCCGATCTCGAGGACCGGTCAGGCGCGATCGAGCACATGCAGCGGCTCGTCGCCGAACGTGCACCCGACGATCCCGACGCCCGGTTCGAGATGGGTGGCGCGTACGACTCCTGCGGGTACGAGGAGCAGGCCGCCGCCGAGTATGCGGCCGCACGCGCACATGGTCTGCAGGGAGCTCGGCTCGCGCAGCTGAACATTCAGCAGGGTTCGACCCTGCGCAACATCGGACTGGTGGACGAGGCGGTCACGATGCTGCGTGCCACCGAACCCGACCCCTCGATCGGAGATGCTCGCGCGGTCTTCCTCGCGCTGGCGTTACGCGACGCCGGTCAACCGGACGAGGCACTGCGGGTCGCGATCGAGGCCCTGATCCCTCATTTGCCCCGCTACCAGCGTTCGGCCGCTGCATACGCGAGAGCGCTGACCGAACCCGGCGATGAGGGTGAGTCCCCGAATCGCTGACGGTGCGGAGACCGCGAACCGACTGTGTCGGCGGCCTCCCGTCGTGCGTCGTTCGAATTCACCACCGCTGACGGTGCGGAAGCCCCGCATCGAGTGTGCGTTGTTGTGTGGTCATCTCGCCCGGCGCTGTCAGCACACTCGAAGCGTGTTTCCACACAGTCAGCACCCCGGTCACTCGAAGTGCGTCAGCACCCCTGAGCCGACTGTGTCGAAACGGGCCATCGAGTGTGCTCGCGGCGCGACGCGAGCTCCACACAAACAGCGCACACTCGACGGCGCGTTTCGGCACCGTCGGCGGCTCGACGTCGTGCGTCGTTCCAATTCACCACCGCTGACGGTGCGGAAGCCCCGCATCGAGTGTGCGTTGTTTGTGTGGTCATCTCGCCCGGCGCTGTCAGCACACTCGAAGCGCGTTTCCACACAGTCAGCACCCCGGTCACTCGAAGCACGTCAGCACCCCTGAGCCGACTGTGTCGAAACGAGCCATCGAGTGTGCTCGCGGCGCGACGCGAGCTGCCCACAAAACAGCGCACACTCGACGGGGCGTTTCGGCACAGTCGGCGGCTACCCGTCAGCGCAGCGCGAGTCCACAACCCGCTGACGGTGCGGCATCCACACAGGCAGCATCGAGGGCCACTTTCCCTGGTCGGATGTCCGAGTTCTGCCGTAATCTCTGCCCATGACCGTGCAGACCACGACCGATGACGACTTCCTGGCGATCACCGAGCCGTATCGCCGGGAGATCATGGCGCATTGTTACCGCATGATGGGGTCGCATCACGACGCCGAGGACCTGGTGCAGGAGACCTATATCCGCGCGTGGCGCGGGTACGCCGGTTACGACCAGCGCGCGTCGGTGCGCACGTGGCTGCACAAGATCGCCACCAACACGTGTCTCACGGCCTTGCAGACGAAGAAGAAGCGCCCGCTGCCGTCCGGGCTGGGCGGCGACGCATACGACCCGACCGCCCCGCTCCTGCAGGACCATGAAGTCCCCTGGCTGGAGCCGTTCGCCGACGACGACACCGCGGCTCCGGCCGACACCGCCGATCCCGCGGCGGTCATCGGGTCACGGGAATCGATCCGGCTGGCGTTCATCGCGGCACTGCAGCATCTCCCCGAGCGTCAGCGCGCGATCCTGATCCTGCGTGATGTCCTGCAATGGCGCGCCGCCGAGGTCGCCGACACCCTCGATCTCACCGTCGCAACGGTGAACAGCCTTCTGCAGCGAGCTCGCGCACAGGTCAAAGAGGTCGCCCCCACCCGCGACTCGGTGTCCGAACCGGATGAGGCCACGCAGAAGGCGGCATTGGAGCGCTATTGCGCCGCCTTCCAGAACTACGACGTCGACGCCATCGTCTCGATGTTCACCGACAAATCGATCTGGGAGATGCCGCCGTTCACCGGCTGGTATCAGGGCGGCGAGCAGATCGGCACACTCATCCGGCGCAACTGCCCGGCAGAGAAGGCCGGCGATCAGATCCTGCTGCCCACCACCGCCAACGGTCAGCCGGCGTTCGGGCTGTACATGCGCGGCGAGGACGGCGTCCACCGTCCGTTCCAACTCCAGGTGCTGGAGCTGTCGGCGCAGGGCAAGGTCGACCACGCGATCGCGTTCTTCTCCGACGACATGGTCGGTGACTTCGCTCGGTTCGGTCTGCCCGAGACCGTCGCCCCGATCGACTGACCGGCCTGACCCAGAACACACATCGGCCGCCGGGTGCGAAACCCGGCGGCCGATGTTGTTCGTGCGGTGCTACCTAGAGGCAGCGGGAGATCACTTGGTGTTGACGGTGATCTTCGCGATGCCCACCAGCAGACCGGCCTTCACAGCGTCGGTCTTGAAGGTCTGGTTGAGCAGACCGGCAGCGGTCTCGGAGATCAGCACGCGGGTGCCCTCCAGGACTGCGGTGCCGTCGGCCTCGTTGGCCTGCAGCGGCTTCAGGGTGCTGCCGTCCAGGTCGAAGACGATCGCCTGGGTGGCGGCGACCTGGCCGTTGACGGCGACGTCGGCCATCAGCTTCGAGGTGCCGGGATCGATGGTCAGGTTGGTGATGTCGACCTTGGTCTCACCCGCGGTCAGCGAGAAGCCGGCGCCGGCGTGCTCGATCTTGCCCTGCACGTACGGCTGGATGCTGCCGGGCGTGTAGTAGGTCACGTTGCCGCCGGTGATCGGGAAGACCAGCGAGCCGTTCTCCAGCTTGGCTCCACCGACGACGCCGGGGGTCAGCTTGAGTGCGGTGAGGGCATCGGTGAAGCCGGTGTCCAACGCAACCGCGGTGTCGCGACCGGTCAGGGCCGGGATCTCGGCGACGGGCGCCGGTGCGCTCGACTCGGCGGCGGCGGACGAGGCCGGGGCGGAGGCCGCGGCGCTCGACGAGCCCGAGTCGGACGAGTCGTCGCTCGAGCAGGCAGCGGCGGGGAGGATGGCAACGGCGGCGATGGCGGCGGCCACCACGGTCTTGCGGTACTTGATCATCATGTGGGTGATTCCTTCTTTTCACTGTGTGCGGCAACGAAGCTCGTTGGCGACTGCATTTCGAGTCATCGAGATCATGACGGCTCCGAGGCAGATCGAACGCGGTAACGCCCGATCGCAACCGAACCGACGCATCAGTTCGCGACAATCACTCGATTGCAACAAAACCGACGCAGGAAGCCGCTCTGTGTCCGATTTTCATCGTGTACAGCGGAGCAGCGTCTCCATGTAGGGCATTCGCAGCCGGTGCGGTAGCGGCTTGGTCGGGATGTCGAAATAATCTGAGATTCCGCCGTTAAGACGCTGAAAGTCCAGCTCAGAGGGCAGAGGCCCTCTCAGGATTCACCGGAAATCGCCGCGGGATCCATCCACACCACCTCCCAGACGTGCCCGTCGATGTCCCGAAAACTGCGGCCGAACATGAATCCGTGGTCCTGCGGGTCCTTCCACGCCGACCCGCCCGCGGCGAGCGCGGTGTCGGCCAGGTGGTCGACCTCGTCGCGGCTGTCCGCGGAGATCGCGAGCAACACCTCGTGCGCCGAGGACGTGTCGCAGATGTCCCCGACGATGAAGTCGGTGAAGCGTGGCGTGTTGAGCAACATGATCGTGCACTGGTCGTTGAGCACGAGGGACACGGTGTTCTCATCGGAGAAGGCCTCGTTGACCGACAGCCCGAGTCCGGTGAAGAAGGCTCGGGACGCCGCGACATCGGCGACGGGCAGATTGACGAACAGCATTCGGGACACGGTGGGCTCCTGGGGTCGGGAGGTGGGGGGGTTCACCGGTACAGACACCGTCGGTCCGGTGAACTCATCGGTACCCGACGCGGAACGGCGTCGTTCATCCTTTGGCCGGATGCGCGTCCTTCGGGAGATGGCCCACTATGGACACACCATGGCCCTGATCTCCGACGTCCCGGTTCGCCTCGCGACACGTCGCCCCTGGCTGCCCGGTGCCGTCCGAGCCGAACTCGAGAACGATCCGCGTCCGCTCACCGGGAAGAGATCACCGCGCGACGTGCTGGTCGACGTGCTCATGATCCTGCTGGCCGTCGGCATCGGATTGCTCGGTGCGGTTCCACGGTTCCACGGTCACACCCTCAACCTCATCGCAGATCTGGCGGTCGGAGCCGCGTGCTGCGTCCTGCTCCTCTGGCGCCGACGCTGGCCGGTCCCGGTGGCCGTCGCGATCAACCTGGTCTCCATCCCGTTCGCCGGGGCCGGCGGCGCGGCCTACCTCGCCATCTTCTCCCTCGCCGTGCACCGGCCTCCGCGTTACTCGCTGGCGGTCGGCGCGCTCGGTATCGGGGCCGGGTTCGTCAACTACATGATCGTCGGGGTCGACAACGGCTTCCTCTTCAACGCGTTCTTCCTCGTCCTGCTCATCGCGGGCGCGATCGGCTGGGGCACGTCGATCCGTAACCGTCGTCAGCTGCTGATCTCGTTGGCCGAACGCGCCCGGCGGGCGGAGTCCGAGCAGCGCGAACGCCTCGCCGCGGCCCGGGCGGTCGAACGCGAACGCCTCGCGCGGGAGATGCACGACGTGCTCGCCCACCGGATGAGCCTGCTGTCGGTGCACGCGGGCGCGCTGGAGTACCGGCCGGACGCCCCGGCCGCCGACATCGCGCGTGCCGCGGGGGTCATCCGCAGCGGTGTGCACCAGATGCTCGAGGACCTACGCGACGTCATCACCATGCTCCGCGACGACTCCGAGGACCTCGCCGCGCAAACCAACTCACTGGCGACGGTGGACACCCTGTTCGACGAGGCGCGCCAGGCCGGTAGTCCCGTCCACGCCCACGTCGAGGTCGCCCACGGCGACGAGGTGCCCGGCGTCGTCGGACGCACGGCGTTCCGGGTCGTCCAGGAGGGGCTGACCAACGCACGCAAGCACGCGGGCACCGTTGCGGTGGGCGTCGACATCGTCGGCGGGCCGGGCAGCGGCCTGTCGATCACGATCAGCCAGCCGCTCAACCACACGTGCGACCGGGAGAAGATCCCCGGCGCGGGTTCCGGCCTCGCCGGGCTCGACGAGAGGGTCACACTCGCGGGCGGGACCCTCTCGCACGGCGTCGTCGAACATCGTTTCGTGTTGTCCGCCCAACTGCCCTGGGAGAAGGGAACCATCGGTGTCTGATCCGATCCGACTGCTGCTCGTCGACGACGAATGGCTGGTGCGTGCCGGGCTGAGGACGATGCTCAGCGGTGGGGCCGACATCGAGATCGTCGGTGAGGCGGCCGACGGTGAGGATGTCTCCGACCTCGCAGTGGAGTCGCGCGCCGACGTCGTCCTGATGGACATCCGCATGCCGCGGGTGAACGGTCTCGTCGCAGCCGAGCGTCTGCGCGCACTCCCCGATCCGCCCCACGTGGTGATGCTGACGACCTTCGACGCCGACGATCTCGTCGTGCGTGCGCTGCGCGCAGGCGCGAGCGGGTTCCTGCTCAAGGACACCCCGCCGCGCGAGTTGATCGCGGCGCTGCACTCCGTCGTCGCCGGAGACCCGATCCTCTCGCCGCAGGTGACGCGCCGGTTGATCGAACAGGTCACCGACCCGGACCCGGACGAACGCAAGGTCAGGGCGACCGGTCAGATCAGCGAGCTGACGCCGAGCGAGGTACGCGTGGCCGTCGCCGTGGCGCAGGGATCGTCGAACGCCGAGATCGCCCGCGAGCTGTTCGTGTCGATCGCGACGGTCAAGAGCCACATCTCGCACATCCTCGACAAGCTCGGTTTCAACAACCGTGTGCAGATCGCACTGCTGGTGCACGACGCGATGCCGGACAAGGTCGGCTGACGGTCACCGCACGACGGTAACGACGCGTCGGTACGCAGCGATACCAGGTGATAGTCGGAATCTTCTCAGTTCCATCTGGAGGTCACCATGACCGAGTACTCCTACCCGGCCGCGATCGCGGCGATGTTCGCCGCCCTCGCCGCCGACAGCGTCGTCACCGAACCCCCGGCGACCGCATCCGCCGCCGAACCCGACATCGGCGGTCCTGGCATCCGCTGACCGGATTGCCGCCTCGGCGTCCGTTCTGACCGGTTGTGCGCCAACAGATTCGGACATCACGGGGCCGTGGAGCGGTGGTGTGGTAGTCAGATGCGATGAAGAAGTTGATGCTCGTCCTGGTGATCCTGCTGGCGCCGGCGCTGATCGCCACCGGTTGCAAGTCCTCGTCGGATTCCGCGGCGAGCAGCACCGCACCGTCGGCGAGCGCGGTGGCGTCGTCATCGGAGGGGGCGGACTGCCCCACGTCCAACACGACCTCGTTCGCGAAGACCAAGTTCGTGCTGCACAGCGGGCTCGCCTTCGGCGCGTTCCACCGTTACCTCTACAAGCCCTACAAGGCCGGCACGTTCTCCAAGGGAGCCGACGGGCGGGTGACCGCGTTCGTCAAGGGTGGTGTCGCGGCGTTGTTCATCAAACGTGAGGTGCGCCTGGCGTCGGAGGATGTGAAGGCCAACCCGACTCTGTGCAAAGCCATCGCGGCGCCGCTCGCGAAGATCGGCGACACCGTGCAGGACGCCTTCGACAAGGTCAAGGGCGGGGACGCATCCGGGGTCGACTCGGTGAACTCCGCGATCAGCTCGATCACCTCGTCATCGAGCAAGAACGGCGTCGACATCAAAGAAGACGACAACCCGAACATCGGGGGCTGAGCAGTCCGCTCAGGCCACCGCCCGCATCGCGACACCGGTCGGACGGGCCGGTACGGCGCGCGTGGTCATCTCGGTGAGCAGGTCGACCAGCTCACCGCCGAGGGACCGGGTGATCGCGCTGATGACCTCCGACGACGCCTCCTTGTGACCGCGTTCGATCTCCGAGAGGTAGGTCATCGAGACGCCGGCACGTTCGGCGACGTCTTTGAGGGTGCGCTCCTGGCGTCGGCGGGCCGAGCGAAGCGTGTCTCCGAGCAGTTCGCGCATCAACGGACCCTCGGCGCGCGCCGGGGTGGTCTGCTCGGCGGGAACCACATGGAGATCTGCCATCGATGCCTCCGGTGTCTGCGATACGGGAATGTCCTCCAACCTAGTGGTGCCCCGCGCAGTCGGCCCGTGTCGCTCGGCGATTCCGCTCACAGCGGATTAACTCCGCAGCTCGGTGCCGACGCGGGCGGTGAGGCCGTCGAGCAGGACCCCGAGACCGAAGTCGAGCTCGTCGTCGTAGAACGTCGAGTCCCCGCCCGACCGCATCTCCCGGGCCGCGGCCAGCAGGGCGGGATACCGCTCCTCGTCGACGACCGCCTCGATGGTGGCCTCATAGGCGCCGTCGTCGCGTGACGTCGTGCCGTCGTGGCCGATGGCACCGAGTTGCAACGACTGCCGGACGTGATTTCGGACGAACCCGTCGAGCACCAACAGCGACGACATCTTCTCCTGCGCGGCGAGAGTGGTGCCGTCGAATGCCCGTACCCCCGACTCGGTCCAGGCCAGGACGTTCGGCGTCACCGGGGCCTGGTGCATCGGCACCGACACCACCCACGGGTGTGCCACGAGCGCGGCCGCCAGCGCGCGAGACCAGCGTTCGGCGCGCGTACGCCAGTCCTCCCGGTCGGCCCAACGCACCGCGGGTGGTCCATACGCCTCGTCGAGCATGACCATCCACAACTCGTCCTTCGAGTCGACGTAGCGGTACAGCGACATCGTCGTCATCCCGAGCGCGGCACCCACCGCCTTCATCGACACCGCCTCCAGTCCACTGCGGTCGGCGATCGCCACCCCGGCGGCACCGATGTCCCGGATCCCGACACCGGGTTTGGGGCCGCGGCGAACCTTCGTCTCTCGATCCCAGAGCAGCTGGAGATACCGCGGCATGAGGGCGACGTCGCTGGTCATGACGCCATCGTAACGAATTGCTTGCCTCGTACGCAGATACGTCCTAGCATCCGTGTACGCAATAAACAGATGATGTAATACACAGTTAGGAGTTCTCGATGTTCGCTCGACGATCGCCATGGTGGGGCCTGGTCGCGTTGTGCCTGCCGATGCTGCTGGTGTCCATGGACGTCTCGGTCCTGTTCTTCGCCGTCCCCTACATCTCCGCCGACCTCGATCCCACTCCGGCGCAACAACTCTGGATCTTCGACGTGTACGGGTTCGTCCTCGCCGGGTTGTTGCTGACGATGGGCGCGGTGGCCGATCGCATCGGGCACCGTCGACTGCTGTTGATCGGGGCCGTCGGGTTCAGCGCGGCGTCGATTCTGGCCGCCTATGCTGACAGCGCCACCACGCTCATCGCGGCGCGCGCCCTGCTGGGTGTCGCGGGCGCGACCTTGATGCCGTCCACGCTCGCGCTCATCCGACACCTGTTCGACGACCCGCGGCAACGCACCACAGCGATAGCGACGTGGACGGCCGTGATGTCCGGCGGTGTCGCGGTCGGACCGATCATCAGCGGTTTCCTGCTCGATCACTTCTGGTGGGGCTCGGTGTTCCTGATCAACGTCCCGGTGATGATCGCGCTGCTGTTCGTCGGCCCGTTCCTGCTGCCGGCGGGCACCGGCGACCCGACCCGGAAGATCGACCTGCCGAGCTCGGTGCTCGCTCTGGCGACCCTGCTGCCGGTGGTGGGTGGGATCAAGGCGATGGCCACCGACGGGTGGAGCCTCACGAACGGCGGGATCGTCGTCGCCGGGGTGGTCGCCGGGATCGCCTTCGCGATACGACAACTGCGCCTGGATCACCCACTGATCGATCTCCGATTGTTCTCCGATCGCCGCTTCTCGACCTCGATCTGGATCAATCTCATCGCCATGTTCGGCGTCATCGGCAACGCGATCCTGATGACGCAATACCTGCAGTCGGTGCTCGGGTACTCGCCACTCATCGCCGCGCTGTGGAGCCTGGCGCCGACCGTCGCGGTCGGGTTCGCCGCGCCCGCATCGACCGCACTCGCCGCGCGGTTCGGCAGGCCGGCGGTGATCAGCGGCGGGTTGTCGGTCGCCGCATCCGGATTCGTGGTGCTGGCCACGACGACGGGGACGTCGTCGTTGCTCGCCGTGCTCATCGGTGCCGGACTGCTCGCGGCGGGCCTCGTCGCGACGACCGCTCTGGTCGCCGACCACATCGTCGGGGTCGCGCCCGCCGATCGCGCGGGGTCGGTCGCCGGTCTGTTGGAGACGACCAGCGAACTGGGCGGTGCCCTGGGCATCGCCATCCTCGGCAGCGTCCTGAACATGTTCTACCGCAGCGGTTTCGACAGCAGCGCGCCCGGCGTGGACACCTCGGCGCGGGAGAGTCTCGGCGGTGCGGTCGCCACTGCGGGTCGGGTGGGCGGCGAGGCAGGCGCACAGATCCTGCGCGCCGGCCGCGAGGCCTTCGTCGGGGGCCTGCACGGGTCGGCCATCGCGGGCGCGATCCTGCTCGCGGCCACCGCGGTGGCGGCCGGGCTGCTCCTACGACGGGATGAGCCGTCGGCCGATCACCCCGCTCAGACGCGGACACCGAAGACGACGACATTGCGCTCGTAACTCCCGGCGTCGCTGTCGAAGTCGCCGCCGCAGGTGATCAGCCGGATCTCGTCGGCGGCGATCGCCCCGAACACCTCGCCGGTCGGGAAGCGATCCTTGCCGTACTCCCCGGTTCGCTCGACGCGGTAGACGGCGGTGGCGCCCGCGGTGTCGACCAGTGTCACCTCCGCGCCGGGAGTCAGTTCGGCGAGACGAGCGAAGACGGCCGGCCCGGTGGTGGAGTCGACATGGCCGGCCAGGACGGTCGGACCTCGAGCGCCGGGGCGACCACCCCCGGTGAACCACCCGACGTCGCCGTAGTCGGCGGGCACCTCCATCTCGCCGTCCTCGGCGATACCCAGATCGATCAAGGGCTCGTCGAGATCGATCGCCGGCACGACGACCCGCGATGGCGGCGGCGCAACCGCGACCGGGGCGGGGCGTGCGGCGGGCGCCGGTGCGGCGGCGGATTGCGCTGCCGCCGGTTCCGAACCGGTCGGGTCCGGCGCCGCCGCACAACCCGTCATCATCAGCGCCGCCGCGACGACACCCGCCGCGGCCTGCAGTGGGGTACGGGTCAGGATTGCGTCCCGTTTCGCTTGCGCATCACGAGTCCGGCGCCCGCGAGTGCGGCGACGCCCAGGGCCGCGACACCGACCGCGGGGGCGACGTTCGAGCTCGATGCGGTGCCGCCGCCACCGGCGTCGACCCCACCCACCGGAATCTGCGTCAGCTGGCCGCGGACGGCTCCCGCGCTGAACGCGGTGGTGTGGGTGTCGGCTGCGAAGGATGCCGGATCGGCCTCGATCTGCGCGAGGGTGAATCCGGTCCCGCTGTCCGCGTCGGCACCTTCCGGGGTCAGACCGGTGGTGAACGGGCCCTGCATGCAGCCGCTACTGGTTCGCGGGCCATCACCGATCGGGGTCGGATCGGGGAACGCCAGTCGCGGCGGTCCCGCCTTGCCCGCGGCGGCCTGGTGGAGGTGGGTGGCGGTCTTGGCCGGACTCATGTAGCCGCCGCTGACCCCGTTGAGGGTGATGTCGTAGCAGACGATGTTCTGATCGGAATTGATCCGCAACGTGAAGGTGCCGGTCGCGCCCGGCTCCCCCGGTTTCGGGGCGCCCTTGGCGTCGAGCACCTGATCCGGGGTCGCCATCGCGGTGAATGCACTGGTGAACGAGCTCGGCTCGGCAACCGTGGTCTCCGCGCCGGCGGGTGCCGCGGTCACCGACAGCAGCACGGCGGCGGCAACGGTTCCTCCGGCGAGAGCGATCGGTCCGGTTGTCATCGGTCGTCGGGTACTCAGTTGTCGCGTCATGTCGTGTGCCTTCCGGTGGGGTGTGGGGCAGGCGAGCCCTCAGCAGGGTCTACGACGACCGGTGCCACAATGTTCAAGAGTTGGTAAAGAACTTTTGTCAGCTCGACCGTGAACGCCACGAATGGCGCCGACGT
Source organism: Williamsia phyllosphaerae (assembly GCF_014635305.1). NCBI lineage: Bacteria > Bacillati > Actinomycetota > Actinomycetes > Mycobacteriales > Nocardiaceae > Williamsia > Williamsia phyllosphaerae. The sequence goes on from NZ_BMCS01000001.1 coordinate 892,734, forward strand.
ATCCACCGACATGAGCCTCGGGAGCGTGATCGAACTGCACTTCGACGTCGCGTCCGCATTCGACGAGCACGCTTCGGTCATGCTGGGGTTCGCCGTCAACGCCCTGCGGGACAGGACGCTGGCCGAGGACTGCGTTCAGGAGACGTTCGTGCGGGCCTGGCGGGCGAGAGCGCGATTCGATCCGGGTCGCGGTAGCGTCCGGACCTGGCTGTTCGCGATCGAACGCAACGTCATCATCGATGCGCAACGGTCCGCCGCGCGCCTGCCGGTCCCGACGATGAGCCTGCTCACCGACGATCCGGGTCAGCTCCGTGACGGCAACGACGACACCATCGAACGGCTCCGGATCGTCGAGGCCCTCGCCCTGCTGAGCCCGGAGCATCGGCAGGTGATCGTGGCGGTGCATCTGACCGGTACCACCTACACCGAACTCGCCGCGTCCACCGGCGTGCCGGTGCGGACTCTGCGCACGCGCGCGTTCTACGGTCTGCGCGCGCTGCGAAATCATCTCGACGACCAGGAGGACCGATGAGCCAGGACGATGGCCGTCGCGGCGAGCTCATCGCCGGCGCGGTCGGCGACGACCTGACCGCCGCCGAGAACGAAGAACTACGCGCCCTCGCGGCAGACGATCCGAGTGTCGACCTCGAGATCGCCGAGCTCCGCGCGGTGGTGGGCCGTATCGGCGATCATCCGTCGCTGCCGTGGGTGAGCGCCGAGCCGTCGCCGGAACTGCGCTCGCGCGTCGTCGGCGGTCAGCACTTCGGCGCCACGGAACCGGCACCAACCGTGACACCGTCGCCCCGACGACGGCCACGTCATCCCCGACTGCTTCTCGCGGCGGCGGTGGTACTCGGGCTCGTCGTGGGTGCCGGGACGGTTCTCGGCATCACCTCGGCCGGTTCCGACTCCCCGGTGACGGGTCCACCGGGCACTCTCGGCGCCTACGAGAGCATCGACTTCTCCGACGTGGCGTCCGGCCTCGACATCGACGGCAGCCTGGTCGCCCACACCTGGGGAACCGAGACCGTCCTGGAGATGGACGGCGTCCCCGATCGCGGTCGGTACGGCGTCTTTCTCGTCGAGCGATCCGGTGCGCGTCTCACCTCGGGCACCTTCCTCGGGAGCACCGTGACCATCGACTGCCGGATGAACGCGGCCGTCCTGCGAGAGGACGTCACCGGTGTGGAAATCCGGCGCGCCGACGGCTCTGTCCTCGCAACCGCGCAGGTGCCTGCCACCGGGTGAACCCGCCGCGCGATGATGGTGCGCATGGGAGTCCTCTACTTGGTCCGGCACGGTCAGGCCCGCGCGCAGGCGTACGGCGCGGGAGCGTGGGCCCAGGCCGAGGGCGGGCTCACCGATCTGGGCGCCGAGCAGGCACGGCGGGCCGGGACCGCGTTGGCGGCGCGGCTCGGCCGGATCGACCACGCGGTGTCCGGGGACCTCGCGCGTCAGCGAGAGACACTGCGGCGCATCGTCGATGAGCTGCCGGGCACCACCGACCCCGCGATCGACGCGCGATGGAACGAATACGACATCGACTCCATCCTCGGCGACCGCGAACGCACCGAGAACGCGACCGAACGCGGATTCCAAGCCCAACTCGACGGGGCGCTGTCGGATTGGATCGCCGGGATCGCCGTCGGGTCGGAGACCTACGAGCAGTATCGGCAGCGCGCCGACGCCGCGTTCGACAACCTCATCGCGCACGCCGGGTCCGGCAAGACCGTGTTGGCCGTGTCGTCGGCGGGCACCATCGCCGCGATCATCGCGCGCCTGTGGGGCATCGACGACGACCGGTGGCTCGCGATCGCCCGCACCATGATCAACACGTCGGTCACCAAGATCCTGATCGGATCATCGGGCGCATCGGTCGTCTCGATCAACGACCACGCGCACGTCGATCACGCCGACGATCGTCGGCTGATGACGTTCCGCTGATCTCCCGCGTCAACTGATCGAGCACGCCCGGCATGTCGTCCAGCACCATCCGCTGTCGTTCGTCGAGCGATCTCATCGCGTCGGCGATCGTGCCCGAACGCGCGCGACGCTCCATGGCAACGGTCTCGAGGCCGGTGTCGGTGAGGTGGATGAGCACGCCTCGCCCGTCGGACGGGTCCGGTGCGCGCGTGAGGAGACCTGCGGACTCGAGTTCGGCCACCGTCGCGCTCATGGTCTGGTGTCGCACGCCGCGACGGCGAGCCAGGTCGGCGATGCTCTGTTCTCCGCCGCGTTCCAGCAGTCCCAGCGTCTCGATCTGACCGGCTCCCACCGCATCGGACACCGACCGGACAGCACGGACGAACGCGCCGACGGCATGCCGCAGTCGCTCGGCCGTGTCCAATTCCGATGCCGAGCCACGTGCCCCGTCCGAGTTCGCCTCCATCCACAAATCGTACAGCCAAACTGTATAAAAAGATGTACAGTCAAACTGCACATATACAGCGGAAGGCACCCGATGCGACTCACGAAACACACTCACGCGACCGTCTCGCTCCACCGGGATGGCCGCACGCTCCTGATCGACCCCGGCACGTTCACCCCCGATGCCCTCGAGTTGGCGCGCGACGCCGACGTCATCCTGGTCACGCACGACCACTTCGACCACTTCGATCGGGATGCGGTCCTCGCCGCTCTCGACGCCGATCCGGAACTGGAGCTCTACGGGCCTTCTGCCGTCATCGAGTCGCTGGACGGTTTCGACGACCGCACCCACGTGGTGACACCGGGCGACGAGTTCACCGCCGCGGGCTTCGCTGTCGTCGCCTACGGGGGCGAACACGCCCTCATCCATCCGGAGATACCGCAGATCGACAACATCGGCTACCTGGTGGACGGCTCGGTCCTGCACCCCGGCGATGCGTATCTGCAGGTCGACGCGCCGGTGGACACACTGCTGGTACCCACCAGTGGCCCCTGGACGAAGATGTCCGACGCCATCGACTACGTCCGCGCGGTTCGCCCCCGACAGAGCGTCCAGATCCACGACGTCATGCTCAGTGACGTGGGCACCGCCTCGGCCACCATGTTCCTGGGTGAGCAGGGCCTCACCGGCACAACGCTGCTCACGCTCACCGTGGGGGAGTCCGTGACGATCTGAGACTCAGTCGCGGGAGTTGATCGCGGCCAGACCTGCGGCCATGAACTCCGCGGTCGCCTCGGCCGCGTGCTCGGCGCCCTCGCCGGACGACGACCCCTGCAGCGCCCGGTAGGCGATGCCCTCCCCGATCACACCGAGTTTAAAATTCGCCAGCGCGATGTAGAAGTTCCAGTGCGCCATGTCGATCCCGGCGATGGCTGCGTACCGCTGCGCCAGACCGTCGGCGTCGGGATAGCGGTCGCTGGTCCATGCCGCCGACAACCCGAGCACCCGGTCGAAGATCGGCTGTCGGTACACGCACATCAGCGCGACGTCGGTGAGCGGGTCCCCGAGGGTCGACATCTCCCAGTCCACCACCGCACGAACGACTCCCGGGTCGTCGGCGGCGAGAATGGTGTTGTCGACCCGGAAGTCGCCGTGCACGATCGAGTTCGTGCTGTCGGTCGGGGTGTTCGCCACCAGCGCCTCGGCGAGCCTTTCCACGTCGGGGAGCTCGCGCGTCTTGACGAGATTCCATTGTCGCGTCCAGGTTTTCACCTGTCGGGCGACGAATCCGTCCGGACGGCCGAACTCACCCAATCCGACACTCGCATAGTCGACCTCGTGAAGGTCGGCCAGCGCGGTGATCAGTGCGGTGACGTTGCGCTCCAGCGTCGGATCATCGACACCGTCGAGGTCGGACGCGGACCGGATGACGGTCCCGTCGATGTACTCCACCACCGTGCACGGCGCCCCGAGGACGGTGCCCTCGGCGTCGAACGCGATCGTCTTCGCGACCGGCACCGCGGTGTCCTGCAGCGCACGCGTCACCGTCCACTCGCGGTTCATGTCGTGCGCCGACGGGGTCAATCCGGACGTCGGTGGGCGGCGCACCACCCACTTCGTCGTCCCGTCGGTCGCGATGAACGTGAGATTGGAACGCCCGCCCGCGATCAGTTCGACATCGAGGTCGGCGACGACCTCGACCCCGGAGTCGATGAGGAAGGTCTTCAGGGCCGCGGCGTCCATGCCCGGCAGTGCCGCGGTCATCGCACGTCCTGGGCGTCGATCGCCTTCTTGGCCTTGCCGACCGCGCGTTTGGCGATCGCCCAGCGGTGCACCTCCGACGGTCCGTCGTAGATCCGGAACGGTCGCAGCTCCTGCTGCAGGCGGGCCAGCGGCAGGTCGTCGGTGACGCCGGTGCCACCGCACATCTGGATCGAGCGGTCGAGCACGCGCGAATACGCCTCGGCGGCAAAGGTCTTGGCGATCGAGGTCTCGTCGCCGGCGTTGTGACCGAGGTCGAGTTCGTGGCACGCCTTGATCAACAGGGCTCGCGACGCGGACAGGTCGATGACGTTGTCGGCGACCATCGCCTGGATCATCCCGAGGTCACCGAGCCGCGTCCCGAACGCCTCGCGGCGTGCGACGTAGTCCACGGCCACCTCATGCGCCCGCACGGCCACGCCGAGCCACCGCATCACGTGCGTCATCCGCGCCGGACCCAGACGGACCTGCGCATAGCGGAAGCCCTCGTTGACCTCGCCGAGCACGTTCTCGTCGGGGACGAACAGGTCGTGGAACTTGATCTCGCAGTGCCCGCCGATGCCGGCCTTGTCGATGGTGCCGACGTGCCGCACGATCTCGATGCCCTTGTCCGGGGCGGGTGCGAGGAACATCGTCGCGCCACCGCGCGATCCGGGCTCACCCGACGTCCGCGCCATGATGATGAAGAAACCCGCACCGTCGGCACCGGTGATGAACCACTTGTGTCCGTTGATCTTCCAGCCACCGTCGACCTTGGTCGCGAGTGTGGCCAGCGCGGAGGGATCTGATCCTGCCCCCGGGGACGGTTCGGTCATCGCGAACGCCGAGCGCACGTCCCCCGCCGACAACGGCGCGAGGAACTGCTGCTTCTGACCCTCAGAGGCGATGTGGGCCAACATGTGCACGTTGCCCTCGTCGGGGGCATTGATGTTCAACGCGAACGGACCGAACACCGACCGACCGCCGGCCTCGAACACCGGAGCGCGATCGGACATGTTCAGGCCCAGGCCGCCGTACTCGACCGGTGCGTGCGGGGCGAAGATGCCCGCCGCCTTGGCCTTGCCCTGCATCTCCACGCGCAGGTCGTCACCCCCGGCCGCCTCGAGATCACCCTTGAACTGGTCCTCGAGCGGCAATACCGTGTCGGCGATGAACTGCTCGGTCGCCGTGACGATCTCGGTCACCTCCGCGTTGTAGCGCAGATCGATGGCCATGACGCACCTCCTCGTGCTTCGTGTCGATGAACGGGCAGCCGCCGGGTCTCGGCGCCGCCCGGGCGGGGTCAGTCTCTGGGTGGGCCGACGTAGCCGGCCGTGTCACGCGCGATCCGTCGGAAGCGCTGGACGATCTCCTCGGGCGACAGTCGGCCGTCGGGCTTGTACCAGGTGGACACCCCGACGCACATCGTGGTGATGGCGCGGCCGGTGTCCTCGGGGACGCCGGTGACGAACACCCCGGCCGCCACCCCGGCGTGGACCACTTGATCGACCATCGTCTGCTGGTGTCTGCGCTGGCCGGTATAGATCCGGCGGTAGTCCGCGTCGAGGCTGCGGATCTCGGTGGAACCGATGAACGCCTGTTCGCGGCGGTGGATGTGGAACTGCAGCAGTGCCTCGACAACGGCGTCGAACTGGTCCACCGGGTCGTCGCCGGCGGCGGCGATGGCCGACTCGGTGCGCCACAGCAGGTCCGACATCGTGCGCTCGAGCAGCCCCTGCAGCATCGACTGCTTGGACGGGTAGTGGTGGTAGAGGCCGGGGACCGACAATCCGGCGCGTGCCGCGATCTCGCGGACCGAGGTCCCGTGATATCCCTGATCGGCGAAAGCCGACAGCGCGGCGGCGAGCGGAGCGGGAAGGTTGGCCCGGCCGTAGTCGCGCCAGGCCTCGGTCACGGCGGTGGGCGACTCATCGGTCATGTCCCCAACCTAATGGTGCGTCGAATCCGCAGGCGAGGCGGCTGTCCCGAACGCTCGGTCGGTAGTTCGTCAGCCGGCGGGCGGACGGAGTGCGCCCACCGCCGTACGGGTGACCTCGGCGATCAGGTTCGGGTCGGCGTCGAGGGTCGAATCAGCAGGCCGGATGGTCATCACGGCCACCACGATTGCTGCGCCACCGCCCGGCGGCCACGCCACGGCCACGTCGTTCGCCGAGCCGTGGTCCCCGCCGCCGGTCTTGTCCGCCACTGTCCACCCGGGCAGAGCCGCCCGGATCTTCGCAGCTCCGGTGGTGTTCTGGATCATCCAGTCCGTCAACTGTTCGCGTTCTGGTCTCGTCGGCGCGACCGTCGGGTCGGGCACCCCGAGCAGGAGCGTGCGCAGGTTCTCGGCCTGCGCCGCGGGCGTCGAGGTGTCGCGTGGGTCGTCCGGGATGGCGGTGTTCAGTTCGGGCTCCCGCCGGTCGAGGCGGGTGACCGGATCGCCGATCGAGCGGGCGAACGCCGTCAGGGCATCGGGCCCGCCCAGCCGGTCGAGGAGCAGGTTGCCCGCCGTGTTGTCGCTGTACTGCAGTGCTGCGCGAGCGAGGTCGGCCACGGTCATGCCGGTGTCGATGCGGGTGCTCGTCACCGGCGAGTTCGAGACGATGTCGGCGGCAGTGAAGCGCACGACCTGATCGAAGTATCCCGTCCGGAGTGGGTGCGCCCGCAGCAACGCCGCGACGGCGAGGACCTTGAACGTTGACAGCATCGGGAAGCGTTCGTCGGCGCGGTTGCCGATCATGGCGCCGGTCTCGGTGTCGAGTGCGACCACACCGATCCGGCTGCCGAACCGTTGTTCCAGGCTCGCCCAGTCCACGGCGGCCGGTGCGGCAGTAGACGGGGCCGCGGAGGACGATCCCGGCCCCGACGAAGAACTCGACTGAGCGGTGCAGCCACCGGTGACGACCGCGGCGACCACCGCGAGCCCGACGATCGCGACCCGGCGTGAGCGGGTCCACCGCACCGACGACATCACGGTGCGACCCCCTCGGCGTCGTGGATGGTGGCTCTCGAATCGGGACGGCACCGACTGCGGTGTCCTCGTCCCACTTCACGGTATAGCGCACGGGGGGCCTTGCGGCAAGACCCCTGTGCTGCCGCACAATCATCCGGCCATCAGACATCGAGACGGACGGACACCATGACCAATTCACCGAAACCCTTTGTGGTGCATGAATCCGGCGCCTATCTGCACGGCACCCGGGCCGACCTCGCGCCGGGCGATCTGCTGGTCACCGGGCATGAGTCGAACTACGAGAAGGGTCGCCGTCTGAAGCACGTGTACATGACCGGAACTCTCGACGCCGCGGCGTGGGGCGCCGAGATGGCCGAAGGCGACGGACCACCGCGCATCTACCTCGTCGAACCCCAGGGCGAGATCGAGGACGACCCGAACGTCACCGACAAGAAGCTGCCCGGCAACCCCACCTGCTCGTACCGCACCGAGGAGCCGGTGTTGATTGTCGGGGAACTCACCGACTGGGTGGGTCACACAGCCGACCAGCTGCAGGCCATGCGCGCGGGTCTCGACGGGCTCCGTCGACGCGGGCTCGACGTCATCTACGACTGAGCCGCGAGACGTCCGATTCGACACGCCCGGTCCGATCGCGCAGCGTTGACACCATGGCGACCACCGACACCGCGACGACCGTCGAGCCCACCGAACGCGGCATCAGCCGCGGGCTGGTGGCGCTGTTCGCGCTCACCGCAGGCGTCACGGTGTCGGCGATCTACTGCCTGCAGCCGCTGCTCGAGGACATCCGCACCGACTTCGACATCAGCTCGTCGACGACCAGCCTCGTCGTCACCGCACCACAGCTCGGGTACGCGCTGGGACTGCTGCTGTTGGTGCCGCTCGGCGACCGCCTCGACCGACGCGTCTTCGCGCCGTTGCTGATGCTCGCCTCCGCGGCGGCGCTGTTGCTCTCGGGCGTCTCACCGGGCTTCCCGATGTTGCTGGTCGCGTCGTTCGCGGTGGGTGTCTTCGCGGCCACCGCGCAGGTCGTGGTGCCGTGGTCGTCGTCGCTGGCGGCACCGGCCGAGCGTGGTCGGGTCGTGGGAACCGTCATGAGCGGCCTGTTGATCGGCATCCTGCTGGCCCGCGTCGTCAGCGGGTTGATCGCCGGTCTCGGCGGATGGCGCCTGGTGCTGTTCGTGGCCAGTGGCCTGATGGTGGCGCTGGCGATCCTGGTGTTCGCGACGACGCCGGCCGACGGCCCGCGCTCGACCCAGCCGTACGGGCGACTGCTGCTGTCGGTGGCGACACTGGTCCGCGAGGAGGCGGTGCTGCGGCACCGGATGGCCCTGGGCTTTCTGACGATGTTCGGGTTCAGCGCGATGTGGACCTCGGTCGCGTTCCTGCTGGCCGGATCGCGCGGCGAGGACTACCACTTCTCCGAGACGGTCATCGGACTGTTCGGCCTCGCCGGCGCCGCCGGTGCCGCCGGTGCACCACTCGTCGGGCGTCTCGCCGATCGGGGGCGCTCCCGCCTGGCGACCACCTCGGCGTGGATCGTCATCATCGTCGGCTGGGTCTTCCTGGGCTGGTCCGGTGTCTCACTGATCGCCCTGGTGATCGGGCTGCTGGTGTTCGACCTGGGGATCCAGGCGTCGCAGCTGTCGAACCAGACCGCGATCTACGCGCTCGCCCCCGACGCCCGCAGCCGGGTGACGACGGCATACATGGTGACGTACTTCCTCGGTGCGGTCGCTGGATCGGTGTGCTCCGGTGTCGCCTACGAGGCCGGAGGCTGGCTCGCGGTGTGCGGCATCGGAGTCACTGCCGCGGTCATCGGGATCGCGCTGTGGGGGCTGTTCGATCACCTCGAGCGCCGGACGGCCGCAGTCACTCCGAAGGGTGTCGTCACCGGATAACGTGGACGGCGTGCAGACCTTCGACGACATCGTGATCGGCGCCGGTCACAACGGACTCACCACCGCCGCGTACCTGGCCCGCGCCGGGCGTCGGGTGCTCGTCCTCGAACGCTCCGATCATGTTGGCGGCGCCTCGATCTCGGCCCAGACGTTCCCCGGCGTCGACGCCCGGCTCTCGCGGTACTCCTATCTGGTGTCGCTCATGCCGCGGCAGATCATCACCGACCTCGATCTCGACGTCCGCCTGGTACGACGGCGCTATTCGTCGTACACACCGTTGCCGCGCCGACCCGAGGACGGCCTGCTGGTCGACAACGGCGACGGCGAGGCCACGCGAGCATCGTTCGCGGCGGCGACCGGATCCGACGCCGATCACGATGCGTGGCAACGGTTCTACGGTCGGATGGAGCGACTGGCGCAGCGGGTCTTCCCCACCGTCACCGAGCCACTGCGCAGTGCGCAGGACGTGCGGGCGCTCGTCGACGACGACGACCTGTGGTCGTCACTGGTCGAGGTCCCGATCGGGGCGTTGATCGAGACGACTTTCGCCGACGACACCGTGCGCGGCGTGGTCGCGACCGATGCGCTGATCGGGACGTTCGCCGACCTGCACGATCCGAGTCTCCGGCAGAACATCTGCATGCTGTACCACCTGATCGGCGGCGGAACCGGCGACTGGGACGTCCCCATCGGCGGGATGGGCGCGGTCAGCGGCGCTCTCGCCCGATCCGCGGCGGCCGCCGGGGCCGACATCCGTACCGGCTCGCGGGTGATGACCATGGATCCCGACACCGGCGTCGTCGAGTGGGACGGCGGAAGTGCACGGGCGTCGATGGTGCACGCAGGCTGCGCGCCGGCGGTGTTGAACACGATGCTCGACGAGCCGCTTCCGACCGAGACGGCGCCGCGCGGTGCGCAGTTGAAGATCAACCTGCTGCTGACGCGACTCCCCCGCCTGCGAGACACCACGGTGGACCCGACCGCGGCGTTCGCGGGCACCTTCCACATCAACGAGGACTTCTCCCAGGTCCAGTCGGCGTACGCGGCAGCCGCCGCGGGGCGGATCCCGTCGCCCGCGCCGTGTGAGATCTATTGCCACACACTGTCCGACCGCAGCATTCTCGGTCCCGACCTCGACGGCATGCACACCCTGACGCTGTTCGGTCTGCACATGCCGCCAGAGCTGTTCGCCGAGCCGACCGCACTTGCGCAGGCGGTGGATTCCACACTGGCGTCGCTGGACGCGGTCCTCGCCGAACCCATCACCGACGTCATCGCGCGCGACGGCGACGGGCAACCCTGCATCGAGGCGCGATCACCGCTCGACCTGCAGGACTCGGTGGGTCTGCCCGGCGGCAACATCTTTCACCGCTCGCTCCAGTGGCCGTGGGCGGAGAGTGCGGCCGAGGTGGGTACCTGGGGTGTCGAGACGCTCCACCCGCGTCTGACGATCTGCGGTGCCGGCGCGCGGCGCGGCGGTGGGGTCAGCGGGATCCCCGGCCACAACGCGGCGCGGTACGCACTCGAGCGGTAGCGGCCGACGCGGTGACGGTCACCGACGAGTCAACCGCGTGCGGGCGGTGTCGCGACCCATGCCCAGCATCACCGACTCCCCGGCCTCCGCGAGACCCATGACCGGCATGTTGACGTACACCGACTCGTGGTCGCCGGCATGGACCCGATAGGTCTCATGGAAGATCCCGACGTCGCCGTTGTCACCCACGGTGCGGTTGAACGCCCGCCAACTCGCCAGGTGCGGATCGTCGGTGTTGCGCGCGAACGCCTCCAACTGCTCGAAACTCCGCCAGTACTGGACCAGCGAGACGGTGCGACCGCTCATCGCCATCCGGACGCCGAGCAGTCCCTTCTCCGGATGTTGCCGCAGGTCCTGCAGCATCTTCGGCATGGCCAGGAACGGGCCGAGCCACGACCGCACCTTCCACAACCGGTTGAACCTCAGGCCGATGAGAAAGACGACGAAATCGCCGTCGATCTGGGCGGTTGCGCGTCCGTTGCGAATCGTCGTGCGTGCCATCGTCGTCTCCTCGACTGTGAACCGAACCGATTGGATAGTCGGACTATCCGTTAATGGATAGTGCTACTATCCATCGGTGATGTCAAGGGCGCCCCGATGAGGATCTCCGAGCTGAGTCGTCGCAGCGGCGTGAGTGTCGCGACCATCAAGTACTACCTGCGCGAGGGTGTGTTGCCCCCGGGCGAGCCGACGTCGAGCAACCAGGCCTCGTACGGCCACGGTCACATCCGTAGGCTCCGACTCATCCGCGCGCTCATCGAGATCGGCGGGCTGTCCCTCGCCACGGTACGAGATGCGTTGGCGGCCACCGAGGACGAGCACCTCCCGTTGCACGACGCGTTCGGCGCGGTGATGCACGGTCTCGATGATCCCGACGCCATCGTCGCCCACGACGACACCCTGGGCGAGGTGCACGACTGGCTCGCCGAGCGCGACTGGACCATCGCTCCGGATGCACCCGCTCCGCGTCGGCTCGCCGAACTGATCGGCATCCTGCGCGACTTCGGGTTACCGGTCACCGCCGACAGCTTCAGCACGGCCGCCGACACCGCCGAGGTGGTCGCGAACGACGAGGTCCGTTACGCGCGTGAGCAACCCGACCGGATCGCCGCCGTGGAGATGATGCTGGTCGGGACCGTCGTCTACGAGCGCGCGCTGGCCACGGTGCGGCGCCTGGCGCTCGAGGCGGCCAGCGCCCGCATCGAGGCGACAGTCGTGGAACGCTCGGAGCCCTAGGTCCCGCAGAAGGTCTGGAAGCCCTGACCGAACTCGTCGGGCGCGGGCTGGGCGTAGGCACCGAGGGCGGGGTCGGCGTCGAACGGACGGGTGACCACGCTCAGCAACATCTGGAACTTCTCCAGGTCTCCCGCGGTCGCAGCACGTAATGCGATGTCCACGAGATGGTTTCGCGGGATGTAGATCGGGTTGACGCGATCCATCGCGTCCGCCGTCGCCGACTCCGTGTCGGCGAGGGCTGCGCGCCAGCGCGACAGCCAGGGCGCGATGGCGTCACGCGGGATGAGGTCGTCCAGGGGACGGGAATTGCCGCGCAGCTCCTCGGCCAACGCGCGGAACGTTCCGGTGAAGTCCGGGCGGTGTTCGCGCATCACGGTCTGGAGATCGTCGACGAGGTCCTGATCGTCCACGGCGACACCGATCTTCGCGCGGAAGTGTTCGGCCAGGCGGGCGTCGTGTCGGTCGAGGAAGGCGGCGAGGATGTCGGTGAGCGCCGTGATCGCCCCGTCGGTGTCCCCGACCTCCGAGTCGCCGCCGAGTTGCTTGGCGACCAGCGGGATGAGCGACTCGGCGAACCGGGCGAGGTTCCATCCGATGACCGGTGGCTGGTTGGTGTACGCGTAGCGGCCTTGGACATCGATGGAGCTGAAGACCGTGGCCGGGTCGTAGGCGTCCATGAACGCGCACGGCCCGTAGTCGATGGTCTCGCCCGAGATGGTGGTGTTGTCGGTGTTGAGGACTCCGTGGATGAATCCCACCGCCATCCACTGCGCCACCAGCGATGCCTGCCGGTCGACGACCGCCTCGAAGAAGCGCAGGTACCGGTCATCGGCGTCGACGAGCTCGGGATAGTGCCGCGCGATCGTGTAATCGGCGAGCGGCTGCAACGGATCCCCCTGACGCAGAGCGAACTCGAAGGTGCCGACCCGGATGTGGCTCGACGCGACGCGGGCGAGCACCGCCCCCGGCTCGGCGGTGTCACGCTGAACCTGCTCACCGGTCGCCGTCACCGCGAGGGCCCGCGTGGTGGGTATCCCGAGGGCGTGCATGGCCTCGGAGATCAGGTACTCACGCAGCATCGGTCCGATCGCCGCGCGACCGTCGCCGCCGCGGGAGAACCGGGTGCGACCCGAGCCCTTGAGGTGCAGATCGCGTCGATTGCCGTCGGTGTCGACGAGCTCGCCCAGCAGCATTGCGCGACCGTCACCCAGCAGCGGTTGGTATCCACCGAACTGATGCCCCGCGTAGGCCATCGCGATGGTCGTCGCACCCTCCGGCGGCACCGACCCGGACAGGATCTCGGCCGCCTCGGGGGTGTGCAGGGCGTCGGCGTCGAGGCCCAGCTCCTCGGCCAACGCCGTGTTGACGACGAGGACCTCGGGGTTCGACGCATGCGTCCCCGTGAACGGGACGTACATGCCCTCGAGATCACGCGCGTATGTGTTCTCCAGGGTGAACAGGGTCGACGTCGTGGAAGAGCTCATGCAATCCAGGCTAACCGCGTCGGACGCGGGTGGGAGGGGCCCGATGCGTCACCCGGGTCAGAAGCCCCCGGCGACCTTGACCAGCGTGCGCCCGGTGCGGCCACCGGACTTGATCTCGCCGAGTACGGTCTCGACCTCGGACACGAGCACCTCGGTGGTCAGTTCGTCGAGATGCGCGATCCGCAGGTCGTCACCGAGTCGTCGCCACGTCTCGCGACGTGCGGCGATCGGCAGTTCCACGGAGTCGATCCCGAGGAGCGCGACCCCGCGCAGGATGAACGGCATCACGGTCGTCGGCAGCGACACCCCCGCGGTGAGACCACTGGCCGCGACCGCACCGCCGTAGCGAACCGTCGACAGCACCCAGGCGAGCGTCTTCCCGCCGACGCAGTCCACCGCGCCGGCCCACTGCGCCTTGCCCAGCGGACGGATCTTCTCGTCGGGGTCCTCGGGGACGCGTCCGATGACCTCTGCCGCGCCCAGTGTCGTGAACAGGTCACGGGCGTCGGACTTGCCGGACGAGGCGACGACCTCGAACCCGGCCGCGGCCAGCAGGTCGACCGCGACCGATCCGACGCCGCCGCTGGCGCCCGTCACCAGGATGGGGCCGTCGGCGGGGGTGAGTCCGTGACGCAACAGCGCCTGCACGCTCAGCGCCGCGGTGAACCCCGCGGTGCCGATGGTCGCAGCCTGCCGTGGGGTCAGACCGTCACCGAGGGCGACGACCTGATCGGCGGGCACGCGCGTTCGCTCGGCGTAACCACCGTGGCGCGAGACGCCGGTCTGATAGCCGTGGACCACCACCGGGTCACCCACCGCGAAGTCGCCGCTCGACGACTCACGGACCGTCCCGGCGAGGTCGATGCCCGGGACGATCGGATAGTTGCGGACGACGCCGGCGCCGGGCGTCACCGCGAGGGCGTCCTTGTAGTTCACCGACGACCACGCGACGTCGATGGTCACGTCGCCGTCAGGGAGGAAGGAGTCGTCGACGGATTCGGCCGACAGCGTGATCGCACCATCGGATTCGCGGGCCACCAGGGCGGAGAAGTTGCTCATCCATCGACCCTAACCATGCCGCAGCCGCCCGGTGGTCGTCCGCATCCGCCCAGTCGACGTCCGCATCCGCCCAGTCGACGGGTCGCGACACATCGGAAATCGTCGAGATGCACTGCTGTGTCAGTACGGAACCGTAAACTCGGCTCCCGTGATCATCGTGAGTACCGACGGCTCGTGCCTGAAGAACCCCGGCGGCGCGATCGGCTGGGCGTGGGTCGATCACACCGGTCCGACCGCCAGTGGCGGAGCACCGTCGGGCACCAATCAGGTCGCCGAGCTGATCGCGATCCGCGAGGCCATCACCGCCCATCCCGGCCCGGATCCGCTGATGGTCGAGTCGGACTCGCAGTACGCGATCAAGTGCTCGTCGGAGTGGCTGGCGAACTGGAAGCGCCGCGGGTGGCGCACCGCCGCCGGCGCACCGGTACGCAATCTCGAGGTCGTCCAGGCCATCGACGCGGCCATCACCGCCCGCTCGGGGCCGGTGCGGTTCCGCTGGGTGCGCGGTCACGTCGGCAACGAGTTCAACGAGATCGCCGACCAGCTGGCGGGCGCCGCAGCGCGCGCAGCCCTCGACGCAGGACCCGCGTCGTCGGGATCGGTCGACGTCACACAGACGCGTCGCCGACTCGAGGACTCCGAGCCGGCGACGCTGTTCTGACGCTGTGTGCAGGTCGGGCTAGTGGCTCCCGGCCAGACGCTTGTTGACCAGGCGGGTCAGGTAGACCGGCGAGAACCGTGAGCCGACCGCCATGAGTCGGGTCTGGGTACCGACGTTGTAGTGCACCTGGTGGATGACCTTGCTGAACAGGTTCGGCTCGGCGGCCTCGATGATGCGATCGGCGACATCCTGCGGGCCCAACTTGATGCCCAGCGAGGTGGTCGTGCCGGTCTTGATGTTCTCGGTCATCGCGGTCTGGACGTAGAGCGGCCAGATGGCGACGACGCGGATGCCGTAGCCGGACCACTCGATGTCGAGGGCCTCGGTGATGGCGCGCACGAAGTGCTTGGTGGCGCTGTAGTTGGCCAGCTCGGCCTGGCCATAGATCGCCGACGCCGACGCAAGGTTGATCGCGACCGAACGCTTGGTGGCCTTGAGGTACGGGAACGCCGCGTGCAGGCCGTTCACCACACCCTTGGTGTTGATGTCGATCTCCTTGTGCAGCGTGGAGACGTTGAGCTCCTCGAAGCGACCCGCGATGAGGATGCCCGCGTTGTTGAGCATCACGTCGAGCTTGCCGCCGGTCTTGGCGGTGAACTCGGCGAGACGCTCGGCGAACTCGCCGGCGTCGGTGACGTCGAGGTGCCCGATCACCGGGACCGCGCCGAGATCCTCGATCTCGTCGGACAGGGTCTTGAGCCCCGCCTCGTCGATGTCGTACGCACCGACGATGTAGCCCTTACGGGCGAAGGACAGGGCCGTCTTACGACCGATGCCGGCAGCAGCGCCGGTGATGAACACGCTTTTCGAGGCCATGGGTCAGTTTGTATCAGGTGATCGACCCCACAGAGAACCTTGTTCCGTTTCCGGAATCTCATTACGGTTACCTCCCATGAGCGATGTCGACCGGCGGCGACGTCGAACGGTGACCGCCGTGAGCACCGCGGCACGGACCCTGTTCGAGGAGCGCGGGTATCAGGCGGCGACCGTGGCCGACATCGCCGAGCTCGCGGATGTGGCCGTGAGCTCGATCTACTCCAACTTCCCCGGCGGCAAGCAGGACATCTATCTCGCACTCGCCGAACAGGCCGTCACGGCGAACGAGCTGATCATCGACGACGCGGTCGCCACCTCGACCGTCGACGAGCGGGCCGGCGCGGTGTTCGACGCCTACGTGCGCTTCCACCGTGACGACGACCAGCTCGCCTTTCGCCTGATCGCGCTCGCCGATGCGCTCGAACCCACCGCGAAGTTCGACGACCTGCGCGTCGCGATGCGCGATCGCATCGCCGGGGTCCTGCTCCGCGCGGTCGGCGCCCACCAGAACATCGACCGCACCATCGCCACCTGGGCGGCGATCAACGGGCTGTTCTCGGCGCGCACCCAGGGCTTCATCGACGACGCGACACTCGACCGCGCACTCGCCGACACCCGCATGTGGGCAACGGCTCCCTAGTGGGCCGGTCATCGCCGGTCTGAGCCGCACGGACACGCAGTAGGCTGTCCTGCGATGTCTACAACTGATCTGCCCATCGAAACCCGCAGGCTCGTGGGCTGGAGTCGCACCACGCCGATCAACGGGCACGTGCT
This sequence comes from Williamsia phyllosphaerae, assembly GCF_014635305.1. Taxonomy (NCBI): domain Bacteria; kingdom Bacillati; phylum Actinomycetota; class Actinomycetes; order Mycobacteriales; family Nocardiaceae; genus Williamsia; species Williamsia phyllosphaerae. The sequence goes on from NZ_BMCS01000001.1 coordinate 909,278, forward strand.
CTCCACGCCTGACCTCGACGTCATCGCGGCCGCGGTCGCGCGCGTCGCCGACGACAACGCGGACAAGCCGACGTATCTGCAACGCGGCGTCATCGCGCGAGGCCTGGGCCGCTCGTACAACGAGTCGGCGCAGAACGTCGGCGGGCTCACCATCGACATGACCCGCCTCAAGCGGATCCACTCGATCAGCGACGAGACCGCCATCGCCGACGTGGACGCCGGCGTCGACCTCGACACCCTGATGCGGGTCGCACTCCCCTACGGCCTGTGGGTCCCGGTGCTGCCGGGGACGCGCCAGGTCACCATCGGCGGAGCCATCGCGCACGACATCCACGGCAAGAACCACCACAGCGCGGGCAGCTTCGGCAACCACGTCACCGAGATCACCCTGCTCGTCGCCGACGGCCGCATCCTCACCATCACCCCGGACGGCAGCTCGGACGATCCCGACGCGTCGATCTTCTGGGCGACGGTCGGCGGCATCGGCCTGACCGGGTTGATCCTGCGCGCGAAGATCGCGATGACCCGCACGGAGACGGCGTACTTCATCGCCGACGGCGCGACGACCAACAGCCTCGACGAGACCATCGCGCTCCACGCGGACGGATTCGAGGAGGGCTACGGCTACAGCTCAGGCTGGTTCGACGCGATCAGCAAGCCACCGAAGCTGGGCCGCGGCTCCTTCTCGCGCGGCTCGCTGGCCACCCTCGATCAGCTGCCCGACGATCTGGCCAAGAACCCGTTGGCGTTCACCGGCAAGACGCTGATCAAGTTCCCCGACATCTTCCCCAACGGCCTGGCCAACAAGTTCGACTTCGCCATCGTGGGCGAGGCGTACTACCGGATGGGCGGCAACTACACCGGCAAGATCCAGAACCTGACGAAGTTCTATCACCCGCTCGATCTGTTCGGTGACTGGAACCGCGCCTACGGCTCGAAAGGCTTTCTGCAGTACCAGTTCATCGTCCCGGTGGAGGCGGTCGAGGAGTTCAAGCAGATCATCATCGACATCCAGGCGTCGGGACACGTGAGCTTCCTCAACGTGTTCAAGCTCTTCGGTGAGGGCAACGCCGCGCCGTTGAGCTTCCCGATCGAGGGGTGGAACATCTGCGTCGACTTCCCCATCAAGAAGGGCCTGCACGAGTTCGTCACCGAACTCGACCGCCGGGTGCTCGCGATCGGCGGTCGGCTCTACACCGCCAAGGATTCGCGCACCACCGCAGAGACCTTCCACGCGATGTACCCGCGCGTCGACGAGTGGATCGCCACGCGGCGCCGTATCGATCCGCACGGGGTCTTCGTGTCCGACATGGCCCGTCGCCTCGAACTGGCCTGACCCGCGAATTCTCCTCACCCACACGCTTCATCGACGAAGGATTTCTCATGATCAACGCCGTCGGCGTCCCGAAGACCCTGCTGCTGTTCGGTGGCAGCTCCGAGATCGGCCTCGCCATCTGCGCCGAGTACCTCAAGAAGGGCCCCATGCGGGTCATCCTCGCCACGGTGCCCGGTGATCCCGCCGGGGACGCTGCGATCGAGACGATGAAGGCGGCGGGCGCGTCGTCGGTCGAGCGCATCGATTTCGACGCACTCAAGCCCGACACCCACCCCGCGGTCGCCGAACAGGCTTTCGCCGGTGGCGATGTCGACGTGGCGATCGTCGCCTTCGGCGTCCAGGGCGTCGACGAGGAGGTGTGGCAGGACCAGCGCAAGGCCGTGTTCACCGCCGACATCAACTACACCGCCGCGGTCTCGGTCGGCGTCCTGCTCGGCGAGCGCATGCGCGCCCAGGGACACGGACAGATCATCGCGATGAGCTCGGTGGCCGGCGAGCGTGTGCGGCGCAGCAACTTCGTCTACGGCTCGACCAAGGCCGGGCTCGACGGCTTCTACCTCGGCCTCGGTGAGGCGTTGCGCGAGTTCAACGTCCGGGTCCTGGTGATCCGCCCGGGCATGGTGCGTACCCGCCTCTCGGCGCACGTCAAGGAAGCACCGATGACGGTGAACAAGGAAGACGTGGCGCAGCTCGCGGTCCGCTCGGCCGACAAGGGCAAAGAGATCGTGTGGGCCCCGCCGCCGTTCCGGTTCGTGATGATCGTGCTGCGGCACATCCCGCGGCCGATCTTCCGCAAACTCCCCATCTGAGACGCCCATGAGCGTCGGGATCGACACTGCGCGTCCACCGTCGGACCGCTCACTTCTGATGCCGGGACGGCGCCACATGCTGGCCGGTGCCGAGCTCGTCGTCGCGGTGATCGTGGCGGCGGTCGTCGCGTCGATCGGTCTGTTCGTCATCGCGCAGGTCGAGTGGCCGGCCTTCAACTCCTCGAACGTCAACGGGGCGTTGACCACGGTCGGTCAGGTCGTCTCGATCGCACTGCTCGTGGTGGCCGCGCTGCTCGCACGGTCCGGCCGTGGCGCGCGGATCGTGACCCCGCTGAGCCTGGTGGGCATCTCGGCGTTCGCGACCGTCACGCTGGCCATGCCGCTCGGTGCCACGAAGCTCTACCTGTTCGGCATCTCGGTCGACCAGCAGTTCCGTACCGAGTACCTGACCCGTCTGACCGACACCTCCGGTCTGCACGACATGACGTACTTCAACCTGGCGCCGTACTACCCCGCGGGCTGGTTCTGGCTCGGGGGCCGGTACGCCAACGCGGTCGGTCAACCGGCGTGGGAGGCCTACAAGCCGTGGGCGATCATCTCCATCGCCGTCGCGGCGACCATCGCGATGGTCCTGTGGAAGCGGATGCTGCCGACCGACCGCGCCATCGCGATCACCATCGCGACCACCGCGGTCGCCATCATGTACGCGGGCCCGGAACCGTACGCGGCGATCCTCATCCTCGTCGGTGCCCCGATGCTCGTCACGGTGCTGCACGCACTCCGATCAGGAAGTGGCGCAGCGTTGCTCGCCGGAGGCGTCTTCATCGGCGTGAGTGCGACGTTCTACACCCTGTTCACCGGATTGTTCGCCTTGATCGCGGTGCTGATGACGCTGTACCTCGCGGTCGAGGTGGTCCGTGGTGCAGGCAACAACGCCGTCGACCCGAAGGCGGTCCGGACCGCCCGTGTCCGCGGGGTGGGAGTGCTCGCCGCGCGCCTGATCGCCATGGGCGTCGTCTCCGGCCTGATCGCCCTGGTGGTGTGGGCGCCCTATCTGCTGGCGCGTCTGCGCAGTCAGCCGGCCAGTGGCGGGACCGCCGAGCACTACCTGCCCTCGAGCGGGGCGCAACTACCCGCGCCGATGCTCGAGTTCTCCCTGGTCGGTCTGCTCTGCCTGGTCGGGTTGATCTGGCTGCTCCTGCGCCACCGGACCCGCACCGTCTCACTGGCCCTGGGGATCTCGGTCGTCGCGATCTACGCGTTCTGCCTGCTGTCGATGGCGCTGACCGCCGCGGGGACCACGCTGCTGTCGTTCCGACTCGAGCCACTGTTGGCGCTGATCCTCTCCGCCGCGGGAGTCCTCGGCCTCGCCGAGGTCGCGATGGCCGCCATCCGACGGTTCGGCGACATCCGGTTCCTGATCGTCGTGGCGTCGATCATCGGCACCGTCGCGGTCGCGCAGAACATCCCCGACCACCTGTCCGCGGAGATCACCGTCGCCTACACCGACACCGACGGCGACGGGGTCCGCGCCGACAAGCGACCGGCCGGCGCGGAATCGTTCTTCCCGCAGATCGACCAGGCGATCCGCGCCGAGACACAACGCCCCCGCAACGACACCGTCGTGCTCACCGCCGACTACGGATTCCTGTCGGTCTACCCGTACTACGGCTTCCAGGGACTCACCTCGCACTACGCGAACCCGTTGGCGGAGTTCGACAAGCGGGCCACCGCCATCGAGAACTGGGCGGGATTGCAGACCCCGGACCAGCTCGTCGCCGCACTGGACTCCACGCCGTGGCGTCCGCCGACGGTGTTCCTCTTCCGCTACAGCGCCGACGGCTACTCGCTGCGCCTGGCCGCCGACGTCTACCCCAACGACCCCAACGTCACCCGCTACACCGTCACGTTCCCCACCGCCCTGTTCGACGACCCCCGTTTCACGGTCACCGAGCTCGGCCCCTTCGTCCTGGTGGTCCGAAAATGAGCGATGTCGACATCACGACCATCACCGACCCCCGCGGCGGGCGGGCGCACCTCGTGCACACCGAGCACGTGAACTGGGTTCTGTTGCAGGATGACTCGGGCATCACCCTGATCGACGGCGGATACCCCAAGCAGGTCGACGCGGTGCTCGCCTCCATCCGCGACGTCGGCGCCGAACCGGAACAGATACGTGCCGCCCTGGTGACACACGCACACGTCGACCACATCGGCGGACTCGGTGTCCTCGCCGAGAGGTACCGGTTCGATGTGTTCATGGACCCCACCGAGGTCCCCCACGGCCGTCGCGAGATCCTGCAGCAGGCAACGCCTCTCGACATCGCGAAGATCTCCTACCGACCGCGCGTGCTGCGGTGGCTGTCGGGCGTCATCCGGCTCGGCGTCCTCGACACGACCGGCATCCCGTCGTCACAGGCGTTCGGCGCGTCCGGTCCGCTCGACCTCCCCGGCCGTCCGGTTCCCGTCGCGATCCCCGGCCACACCGACGGACACAGCGGCTACCTGCTCGCCGACGGCAAGGTCCTGGTCTCGGGCGACGCGCTGATCACCGGGCACGGCGTCTCGTCGACCATGGGACCGCAGTGCCTGCACCACGCCTTCCACCACGACCTCGCCCGCAATCGCGAGTCACTGCTCGCGCTGCGTGATCTCGACGCCGACGTCATCTTCCCGGGACACGGCCCGGTCCATCACGGTTCGGTGGCCGACGCCGTCGACACGGCGTTGTCACGCTGACGCCCCGCGCCGCGCGGGATCGCCAGGGACGTCGGTTCCGACCGACCCCGCAGCGTCACCTCGTCGGCGACCGTCCAGTGCTGGGTCTCGTCGACCGCGGCCGCGTCCAACGCATCCGATGATGCGACGACACGGCTGTCCCGGTCCTTGGCCAGATCGCTGAGTCGCGCGGCCGCGTTCACGGGATCGCCGATCACGGTGTACTCGAACCGGTTCGCGGCGCCGACGTTCCCCGCGAGACACGCGCCGAAACTGACACCGATGCCCGCGTCGAGTCGACCGTCGAAGGGGATGGCCTGCGCCAGGGTCCGCGCTGTCCGGAGTGCGGCGCCGGCGGGGTCGTCGTGCGGCAGCGGCGCTCCGTAGACCAGCAGCGCCGCGTCGCCCTCGAACTTGTTCACGAAACCGTCGTGGCGTGCGGCCGTCTCGACCACGGTGCCGAAGAAGTCGTTGAGCAGGGTGACGATCTCCTCGGGGGAATGCGTCTGCGCCAGCGACGTCGAGCCGACGAGGTCGATGAAAAGCACGGCCACCTCCCGGATCTCGCCGCCCAGGGTCGGCTCCTCCTTGAGTGCACGTGCGGCGACTGCGTCGCCGACGTGCATGCCGAACAACGTCCGGATGTGTTCGCGCTCACCGACGGTGGCCGCCATCCGGTTGAACCCGACCTGCAGGCGCCCGATCTCGGAGCCGTCGTAGACCGGGACCCGGGTGTCGTAGCTGCCACGCTCGACCCGGTGCATCGCGGCGATGATCTGCGTGACCGGGTCGGCCACCGAGCGTGCCGCCAACAACATCCCGCCCGCTCCGACGGTCAGCGAGATCAGTGAGAGCGCGAGCACCGCGGCGGCGATGTCGTCGCCGGGCCGGATCACGATCTCGAGCAACCGTCCGAGCGCGATCAGACCTGCACCCACCAATGGCACCGCGGTCGACAACCCCCACATCGCGACCAGCCGCGACGTCACTCCCGGCGCGGTGTACCGGCCGGGGACCCCGCGGATCATCACCTGCGCGGTGATGGGACGCAGGATCCGTTCGGCGACGACGTAGCCCATCGCACACGTCGCGGCACCACCGAGTCCGACCGCGAGCGCGATGACCACCAACAAATTGACCCCGCCGTCGCCGATCCCGTTGACCGTCACGAACACCAGGAGTCCGATGGTCCACAGCGTGGCGTTGACGACGACCTGCCGCGCAGGGAGCCTCAGCACCGCCTGATAGGCGCGTATGTCGGGTACTCCGCCGGTGCCCAACCATTCGAAAGCCGGTGCGGCCACTCCGATCCCGAGCGCGAACCCGATGATGACCGCGACCGGGAGGTAGGCACCGAAGGTGATGAAGTTGCGCGCGGACAGGACCGCGGCCGGATCGATCGGGAGCGGGAGGATGAAACGGATCAGACCGAAGACGATGACGGCCCCGATCACGTTGGCGGTCACCATGCCGACCGCGTAGAGCTGGACCGGGCGATGGCCGAACGCGCCTGCGATCCCGCGCCACCTGCTCCCGACGGGCCCTTCCGATGTCATTGACGAATGATCACACACCCACGGCGCCGGACTGTTTACAAGTGTTCACCCGACGCGTACCTTGACAATGAACGATGGTGACAACGGTCATAGTCGAATCTTCTGGAGGTGCACGATGACAGCGACGTCGGAAAGCATGGGAGAGACCCGGCTCGATCAGGGGCCGCAGGAGGTCTCCGACCGCCTCATCGCCTCGGCCGCTCGTCTGTCGCGCAACGCGATGACCGAGATCGACTGGGACCAGCCGATGGACCCCGATCTCTACGGCTGCAGCCCCGAGTGGTGCACCCTCTACGGCACCGAACTCTGGGACGAGATGCCCCTCGAGCAGCGCATCGAGCTGACGCGCCACGAGTCGGCGTCGGTCGCCACCAACGGCATCTGGTTCGAGATGATCCTGCAGGAGATGGTCATCCGCGACCAGTACCTCGGCAAGTACCACACCCCGGAATTCCAGTGGTCGCTCATCGAGATCGCCGACGAGGCCCGCCACTCGCTGATGTTCGCCAAGGGGTCCGACAAGTTGGTCGGCACCTCCTACCGCCCGTCGAAGTTCGTCGGGCTGCTCGGCAAGGGGTTCATGATGTTCGCGCGCGGTGAGGTCGCCTACGGCGGCATCCTCGTTGCCGAAGAGGTTCTCGACGTCCTGCAGCGCGGCTGCATGAGCGACCCGCGTGTCCTCCCGTTCGTCCGCACCATCAACGAGATCCATGTGCTCGAAGAGTCCCGGCACATGAAGTTCGCGCGCGAAGAGGTCCGTGAGTCGATGAAGAACGTGGGCTGGATCCGCCGCCAGATCAGCGCGCTGATCATCGCGATCGCCGGCTTCGTGATCGTCTCGAGCCTGCACTCGCCCGACGTCTACGCGAACACCGGACTCGACCGCAAGCGCGCACTGTCGGCGAAGAAGAACAACAAGCACTTCCACTCGATGATGCGCGGCAGCTGCGTGCACCTCATCGAATTCCTCAGCAGCGTCGGTCTTCTCACCCGCCCGGCGGCGTTCTTCTACCGCCGCGCGAACCTGTACTGAACGCACACCGACACCGAGAGGGGTGCGGACCGCTGTGACCCAGCCGTCGATGCCCGGCGAGGCCGACCGCGGCACCCACCGGTTGGACACCATCCTCGATCAGTCCTGGGCCGACGCGATCGCGTCGATGCGTGGCGAGATCGCCGCGGTGTCCTGCGACTGTCTGTTGACCGGGTCCGGCACGCCGGTGCTCCCGAGCTCGCCAGACGAACCGTTCACGACCGACGAGGTCGCCTCGCGACATCTCGTCGCGCTGGGTCGGCTCGATCAGGCGCTGGTCCAGGTCGAACAGGCGTGGGATGCCGTCCGCCGCACCGTCGAGCCCGCGCCTCGCGAACTCGGCCCGTACGGTCGACCCGCGGTCCGTCCGATTCCCGGTACGCGCACCACGAGGTCCACGCCTCCGCGTGCCCGAACGGGTCGATGAACCCTGCGCTGACCGATCGGCAGCGTCGTCTTCTCCTGGACCACTCCTGGGCGAATCACGCGCACGCCGTCGACGACATCGACGAACGCGGCGGCGATCCGGTCGCCGTGGGCGGCAGGTGGTATCTGTTCGACCGGTTGCCGCCGTGCACATTCGGCCAGGACGTGGCCTGGCGGCGGCTGGTCGCGCGCTCGTTCGCAGACCTTGCCACCGACCTCGAGGCCGGTGAGCTCCCGCACCCGCGCACGACGGCCGAGCAACTCGCCCTGCGGCTGATCATCGAAGACGCCGCGAGGGCACACGCCACCGGCGAGATCGGCGACGAGGTCGCCCTGCTGGACCGCGATCCCCGCGACGGCGACTGGCCCTCGGTGGTGGGCGGATTGCTGAACGAGCCTGCCCTGGCGGCGTTCTACGATCCGCGGTCGGTCGACGCGTGGCTCAAGCTGATGCCGTTGGAGTCGTGGTTCACGCCCGACGATCCCGCCCACGCCCGCGGAGTCGAACGGATCTAGCGGTCCATCGCGAGTCGCTCGATGCGCGGCAGCGCCAGGGCCATGATGCTCAGGTAGGCCGGCGCCCAGATCGGGACACCGAAACTGAGCACGCACCCGTCCCGGACGGGGATGACCTCGTGCCGGGTCGCGGGGACGCCGAGCACCCGCCACGCCCACACCCGGCCGTCGATGAACTCGGTGATCTCGAACGGCAGAGGGACACCGACCGCGGTGGTGACCTTTCCCCGCGTGCCGGAGGCGAACGGTCCCGGGGTGTCCAGGGTCGCCCCCGCCACCGACGGGCCCCACACCGGCCAGGCGTCGAGGTCGACCAGGACATCCCACACCGCGCTCGACGGTGCGGCGATCGCCAGTTCGACGGTGGGCATACGGTGACGGAATCCGAGTCGCATACCCCGACGCTAGTCAGTCGTGTGCGTCAGCGCGGTCAGCGACAGCTGGGCGACTGCTCGGCGAGGACACCGCGGACGCTCAGCGGGCCCTCGAGGGTGTAGGTACCCGGGGTGGGTGCCTGCACGGTGATCCACCCGTCCGGGGTCTGGGCGATGCACGCCGTGATCGTCGGATCGGCGGTGCTGCGGGCGACCAGGTAGCGGTTGGGGCGGATCTGGATCGGGTGTGCGACGGTGTCTGGGACATCGACCACCATCGTCGACGGGGTGTCGGTCACCAGCCGCAACGGCGGCGCGACGATCGTCGCCGGATCCGCGACCCGATAGAGCGTCCACTCGTCGTTCGACCAGACCTCACTCAGATACGGCAGACCCGAATCGACGAGTGCCGCTTCCTTCTTGGCCTGCCGCAACGGAGTGTCGGAGACGGCGACGTAGGACACCGCGTTGTCGCGCAACCACGTCCGGTACGACGTCGGTGTCAACGCGTCCTGGTCGTAGAAGATCGGGTTGAACCGGGAGTCCGACTGGTTCTCCCACCCACGGGCCAGTTTCACCAGCGACCCGAGTTCGTGCGACCCGGCGTGCGTTCCCGCGTCGATCAGTTCCACGCGGTGGTTGACCAACCCCGGTCCGCGCAGCAACGCCAGGCGCAGCGGTTCGTAGTTCTTCTCGGTGTCGCCGGCGTCGGCGACAGCGACCTGATCGGCGACGGCCACGAACCCGGCGTAACTCACCGCGGGCACCAGTGCGATCAACACCACGAGCAACGACTTCCGCGAGAAGTACAGGCACAGACACGGCAGGACGAGACAGAAGAACCGACTCAGGTTCGACCCGACCCCGTTCGGGATGGCGAACACCACGATCGCGGTGGCCATGGCGAGCGGCGCGATCCACCGCTCGGGCGGCGAGGTCAGCGCGACACCGGCACCGGCACCGATCAGCAGGGTCCAGAACAGCGTCGTCCACGGGAACCCCTGTGCGCCCGGCGCGCCGAACAACGCGAACGGCACGATGACCCCGAGTCCCGCACCGACGAGGACGCTCCACACCGCTCGAGATCGGTACGCGCCCAGCAGGAACGGTACGGCGGCCAGACCGACGAAGGCCGGCGCGAGGGGGCTGGCGAGCCCGGAGACCACCAGGACCACGGCACACAGGGTCAGCCGTCCGTGCATCAAGAGCAGTACCGCGGCCAGGGCGATCGCGGCGCCGACGGCGAAGGCGACGCGACCGGACATCATGTTGAGAACCGCGGCGATGACGATCGCCCAGGTCAGCAGCGTGGGGCGGGCCGCGCTGCGCGACAACGGATACGCCATGACGGCGATGGCGAGGGTCGCGATCGCCAACAGCGCCAACGAACCGGTGATCGCGGAGATGGCGGGCACGATCAGCGAGTAGCTGCCGGGCGAGACCCCGCCGTACCAACCGAACCAGTAGCCCAGACCGACGCCGGAACGAGCGGCCTCCTCGCGGGCGATGGCCGCCTGGAGATCACCGAGGGTGGGACTGAGCGCCAAGAGGACGACGGTCGCGACCACCGCCGCCGCCAGTGGGAGTGCAATCCGCCAGCGGCGTTGCTCGGCGGCGACCCCCACGCTCATTCGAGCGTCGCCGCACCCGCACGTCGGCGTCGGACCCGTGCGATCCACAACCATCGGACGCCGAACACGACACTCGCGCCCGCGGCCAGCGTGGCCAGACCCGCGAGGACGTCGAGGATGAAGTGGTTCCCCGAGCCCATCACGACGAAGAACGTGGTGAAGGGGTAGATGAGACCGAGGATGCGCACCCACATGCGGCGCGCGAGGAAGAACAGTGTGAGTCCGCACCACGCGGCCCACGCGCAGTGCAGCGACGGCATCGCCGCGTACTGGTTGGAGATCGCGTCGGAGCCCGGGGTGCCCGATTCCGGCCACCAACCCCACGACGCGGTCTGGCTCATGATGTCGACGAAGCCCTCGGTGGTGAGCAGCCGGGGCGGTGCCGTCGGGTACCAGTAGAACCCGATCAGCGCGAGCACCGTGGTGGTGATCAGCACGGCACTGACCTTGCGGTAGTGCGGCTTTCGACGGAAGAACAGCCAGATGAGAACACCCGGGGTCACGATGAAGTGCAGCGTCGCGTACTGCAGCGCGACCACATCGGCGACGATCGGGGTGTTGTGCACCCACTCGTTGAGCGGTCGCTCCAGGGCGATGTGCCAGGCGTCCTCGATGCGCAGGAGCTCGTAGCCGTTGGCGAAGGCCTTGTCGGCGACCTCGCCGACGCTGTTGCGGATGGCCGAGTAGATCGCGTAGAGCCCACCGATGAGGAGCAGTTCGACCCACCAGCGCGGCTGGGACATGTACTTCACGACGGTCGAGAGGACGTTGAAGCGCGAACGGACGAGGTCTGACTCGAGGGCGCGTAGCCGGGCGTCGTCTCCGGTGGTGGTCGCGGTGGTCTTCGCAGACTCCGAGGACGGGTCCGTCAGATCGCGCGAGGTATCAGCGGTCGACATGACGTGGCTCCCGCATCGGTCCTCCAGATCACCGGTTCACCTGGTGCTCCAGGTGGCGGCCGGTTCACTCGCACCGCCGCAGAACTGTCCTTCGGAGACAGCATTGCGAGGAATACTAACGGAGGATGCGGGGTATCCCACCCATCACACCTCGGCAAACAACGGTTGAACAGGACCGATTGGTGCACATTTCATACTTGAGGACGAGACGCGGAGCAGGTCAACGGGCCCCGGTCGTTCGCCGTGCTTGTGACTGAGATCACTGTCCGTCGAGCAGATGTACGACCCGGCGCAGCGCGAACTCGTAGCCCTGCACCCCGCAGCCGGCGATGACCGCGGCCGCGATGCCCGACACATAGGAGGTGTGGCGGAACTCCTCGCGGGCGGCGACGTTGCTGATGTGCACCTCGATCACCGGCACGTCGGGGATCACCAACGCGTCGCGCAGGGCCACCGACGTGTGCGTCCACCCACCCGGGTTGATCACGATCGCGTCGAACTCCCCGCGGGCGGCGTGGATCCACTCGAGCATCTCGCCCTCGTGGTTGGTCTGGCGCGCCGAGACCGTCAGCCCCAGCTCCGACGCCGTGCGCTGCGCCAGCGCCTCCACGTCGGCCAGTGAGGCGGCGCCGTAGACCTCGGGCTGCCGAACCCCGAGCATGTTGAGGTTGGGCCCGTTGAGGAGCAACACCCGATGCGTGGACATGACGCCCACCTTAGGGCGACGACCGCGAGATCAACACGACCTCGGCACCCCCGCCCACAGGGTTCGTAGTTAACATCATCGTTTGTGCCCGATGACCTCAGCAGGCCCGTGACGGGCGAATCCGTTCCGACGGAGACCCCCGAACGTCCAGCACGGTCACGGGCCGACCGGATCCGCATCGCCAAGATCGTCGCGATCGTCGCCGGGTTGCTCGGCTTCATCCTGGCCCTGGCCACCCCGCTGCTGCCCGTGAAGCAGACCACCGCACAGATCAACTGGCCGCAGGTCACCTCGGCGACGCAGCAGATCGGGTCGGTCTCCGCGCCGCTCATCAGCTACGTCCCCATCGACGTCGAGATCTCCGTGCCGTGTTCGGCCATCGGTCAACTCGGCACCACCGGCCAGTCCGTCCTGGTGTCCACCACGCCCAAGGACGCCCCCAAGGCGGTCGAGCGCGGTCTGTTCATCCGGACCACCGGCAAGGCCACCGACCCGCCGACGCAGCGGTCGGTGGAGGTCGTGGTCCGCAACGTCCCGCTGGTGAGCGCATCGCTGGCGCAGATCCAGTCGCAGAACTGTCAGCGCATCGACGTCACGGCCACCTCCGACGCGGTCACCGCCTCATTCGTCGGGATGACCGATGACGACGGCGCCCCGCTGACCGGCTCGACCTCCGACGGTGACCAGCGCCCGCAGCTCACCGGCATCTACACCGACCTGACGACCACCGCGGGCCAGGTCGACGGGCTGAAGGCACACGCCACCATCGATTCGCGCTACTCCACCGGCTCGACGGTCATCAAGTGGACCGCGATCATCGTCGGCGTCATCGCGACCCTCGTGGCGCTCGCGGCGTTGAGCGTCCTCGACGGCACCGACGGCCGCCGACACCGCCGCTTCCTCCCGGCCCGGTGGTGGCGGTTCAACCCACGCGACGCGGTCGTCGTCGGCGGCCTGATCGTCTGGCACTTCGTCGGCGCCAACACCTCCGACGACGGCTACCTGCTGACGATGTCGCGGGTCGCCGAGCACGCGCACTACACGGCCAACTACTACCGCTGGTACGGCGCACCCGAGGCACCGTTCGGCTGGTACTACCAGGTCTTCGGCTGGCTGGCCCACGTCACCACCGCCAGCCCGTGGATGCGCCTGCCCGCGCTGCTGTGCGGGATCCTGGTGTGGCTCATCATCTCCCACGAGATCCTCCCCCGCCTCGGACGCGCGGCGATCACCAACCGCCTCGTCCCGTGGACCGCGGCGTTCGTGTTCATGGCCTCGTGGTTCCCGTTCAACAACGGTCTGCGCCCCGAGCCGATCATCTGCCTCGGCGCCCTGCTGACCTGGTGCTCGGTCGAACGCGCCATCGCCACCGGCCGCACACTGCCCGCCGCCATCGCCTGCACCGTGGGCGCATTCAGCCTCGCCGCCGGACCGACCGGCCTGATGGCCGTCGCCGCGCTCATCGCGGGCGGCCGACCGATGGTGATGTCGATCGTCAAGCGCAGCAAGGTGATCCAGGGTGACCCGAAGGAATCGGGGGCGTTCTCCCGGGGACGGCTCGTCGCCTACCTGGCGATGATCGCCCCGGTGCTCGCCGCGGGCACCTTCGTCATCTTCGTGGTCTTCTCCAACCTGACCCTCACCGCGTTCGTGCAGGCATCGAAGATGAAGACCGCGCTCGGACCGTCGCTGAGCTGGTACAACGAGATCAACCGATACTCGGCACTGTTCGAGTTCTCGGCCAACGGATCGGTCGGGCGCCGCTTCGCGGTGCTGATCATGTTCGTCGGCCTGCTCGTCTCGGCGACGATGCTGTTCCGCAAGAACCGGATCCCCGGTACCGCTGTCGGCCCGACGCGCCGGATCGTCGGCATCACGTTCGCGTCGCTGATCTTCCTCATGTTCACGCCCACCAAGTGGACACACCACTTCGGCGTGTTCGCCGGACTGGCCGCCGCACTGGCCGCCATCGCGGTGATCTCGATGAGCGCCCACGCCATGCGGTCACGCCGCAACCGCACCCTGGTGACCGCTCTCATCCTCTTCGTGACCGGCCTGTCGTTCACCGGCCCCAACGCGTACTTCTACATCTCCAACTACGGCGTTCCCTACGGCTCACAGCCGGTACGCCTCGGCGTCGCGCTCGGCAGCCTGCTGCTCTACGCGAGCGTCCTGACGCTGATCCTGGCCGGCTGGTTCCACCTCCGCGACCCCTATCGAGCGCCCGCGCCGGAGCGCCCGGCCCCCACCGGCTGGCGCAGCGTCTGCGCCGCCCCGTTGTTGGTGATCGGTCTGCTGCTCGTGGCCTTCGAGATCTCCACCGCGTCGGTGTCCGGCATCAACCAGAGCGGTTCGTTCTCGGTGCCGACCTCCAACTTCGACGCCCTCGCGGGCAAGCCGTGCTCGATGGCCGACAAGGTTCTCGTCGAACCGAACCCGAACGCCGGTCTGCTCACGCCGATCGACCGCCGCAGTCCCGACCCTCTCGCCGGACCGGCCCCCGCCGGGACCGAGGAGAGCCCGGCCCAGACCAGCGGCTTCACCCCCAACGGTCTGCCGATGACCCTGGATTCCGCGGCGAGCGCCGACTCCCTGGGCGTGCTGAGCTCGAACGTGGCGGCATCCCCCGACGTGCTGACCAACAACACCGGCGGCACCGGCGGCGGCGAGAACGACCAGCCCGGCATCAACGGCAGCACCGCGAAGCTGCCGTTCGGGCTCGACCCGGCGACCACCCCCGTCCTGGGCAGCTACTCGACCACCGACCAGGTCCCCGCGCGACTGACATCGTCCTGGTACCGCCTGCCCGCCAAGACGGCGAACACGCCGCTGGTGACGATGGCCGTCGCCGGCAACTACGACGGCAAGGACCTGAAGCTCGAGTACAGCACCGACCCCGTCCGGTCCGACGGCACCAGCCGCGACACCGACTTCACCTCCGCGGGTGACGTGGAGATGATCGATCCCGGGCCGAGCCCGTCGTGGCGCAACCTGCGGGTCTACCGCAGCTCGTTCCCCGCCGACACCACCGCGGTGCGCATCGTCGCCAAGGACGAGAACCTGGCCTCGGACCGCTTCATCGTGGTCAGCCCGCCCCGGGTGCCCGAGCTGGAGACCCTGCAGTCACTGGTCGGCAGTTCCGCGCCGGTTCAGATCGACTGGACCTCCGGGTTGGCGTTCCCGTGCCAGCGGCCGTTCGACCACAGCGACGGCGTGGCCGAGATCCCGCAGTGGCGGATCATGCCCGGCGCCGACCTGTCCGCAGCGGTCTCGGCGTGGCAGGACTCGTTCGGCGGTGGCCCGCTCGGGTGGATCGAGGTCGCACTCGACTCGACGACCGTTCCGAGCTACCTGACCAACGACATCGGTCGTGACTGGGGCTCGCTCCTGCGCTACGAGCCGTTCAACGACACGACCCGGCTTGCGCAGCTGGAACTGGGTACCGCCACCAGGTCCGGCCTGTGGAGCCCGTCACCGATCCGCTACTGATCGTCGGCCGCCGCATCAGGGAGATGCGGCGGTCTCAGGTCCATCGCATAGCATCGTTGCTCGTGCCGATGACTGCCCGACTGTCCAGTGCGACAACCGCTCGCCTGGTGGCCGTGACAGCCGGTTTGGTCGGCATTTTCCTGTGTGCGCTGACCCCGCTGCTGCCGGTGAACCAGACCACGTCCAGCTTCGACTGGCCCTCCGGGCAGTCGTTGTCGCCGGACACCCCGTCAGTGGTCGCGCCGCTGACCGCCCAGACGCCCCAGGCGCTGCAGGCGTCGATCCCGTGTTCGCTGTTCAGCTCGCTGGGCACCGACGGCGGCGTCCTGCTGACGACTATGCCGACCAACGCCGACCGCGCCGCGCAGAAGGCGCTGACCATCTCGGCGAACGCCTCGACGGTCACCGTCAGCTTCCGTAACTCCGTCGCCGCGACCGCCACGCGGACACAGGTCGCCTCACCGCAGTGCCGCTCGCTGGAGGTCTTCTCGCGCAGCACCGGCCCCGGCGCGCAGTTCGTCGGTCTCGGACCGTCGACGACGCTCGAGCCCGACAAACGCCCGCAGGTCGCGGGCATCTACTCCACGCTGAGCACCCCGCAGGTTCAGGCCGCGGCCGGTACGGGCCTGCGGGTCCACGTCGACATCGACAACCGCTTCGCCACCACCCCGTCGGCGATCAAGCTCGCCGCGATGATCCTGGGCATCCTCGCGATCGTGTTGTCCCTGGCCGCACTCGCCCGCCTCGACTGGCTCGGCGGCTACCACCGCCGGATCGGGGTGCGTTCGTGGGCGCGGGTCCTGGCTCCCCGCATCAGCGACATGGCCGTCACCGCCGTCCTCGCGCTCTGGCTGTTCCTCGGCGCGGGCACGCCCGACGACGGCTACATCCTCACGATGGGCCGCGCGGCCGAGTCCAGCGGTTACCTGGCGAACTACTTCCGCTACTTCAACGCCCCCGAGGCGCCGTTCGACTGGTACTACAGCCTGCTGTCGCACTGGTCGCAGGTGTCCACGGCAGGCATCTGGATGCACATCCCGGCCCTCGTCGCGGGCCTGCTGTCCTGGTTCGTGCTGAGCCGCGTGCTCCTGCCGCGGATGGGTGCGGCGGTCCGACGCAGCGGGTGGGCCATCTGGGCGGCGGCGACGGTCTTCGTGGCGTTCTGGCTGCCGTTCAACAGCGGTCTGCGCAGCGAGCCGATCATCGTGGCCGGATCGCTGCTCACCTGGTGGGGCGTCGAGCAGGCGATCGCGACCCGTCGCCTGCTGCCCGCGGCGCTCGCGGCAGGCGCGGCCGGGCTGACCCTCGCGCTCGCGCCCCACGGCATCATCGCCGTCGCGCTGCTCGTCGTCGGCGCCCGGCCGCTGCTCAAGATCCTGCTGGCCCGCCGCCGCGAGGTCGGTCTGCTCGCGCTGTTGGCGCCGGTGCTGGCCGCGGCGGCCTTCACCGTGCTGGTGGTGTTCCGCGACCAGACGCTGGCGACCGTGTACGACGCGGTCCGGATCCGCTACACCGTCGGTCCGACCATCTCCTGGAACCAGGAGTACCTGCGGTACTACTTCATCACCGTCACCACCGAGGACGGCGCTCTCACGCGCCGCGTCCCGCTGCTCCTGCTCGTGGCCGGGCTGTTCGTGGTCCTCGCGGTGATGTTGCGGCGCAAGCGGATCCGCGGCGTCGACCCGGGACCGGTGTGGCGTGTCATCGGAGCCAGTCTGTTGACGATGCTCCTGCTGTCGTTCACCCCCAGCAAGTGGACCATCCAGTTCGGCATCTTCGCCGGCTTCGGCGCCGCACTCGCGGCCGCGGCCACCCTCGCCGTGGCCCAGTCGGCCGCCCGCTCGTCGCGTAACCTCTCCGTCTTCGTCTCCGGCCTGCTGTTCGCACTGGCCGCGGCGATGGCGGGGAAGAACGCCTGGCCGTGGGCTTACGACTTCGGGATCTCCTGGTTCGACCGGGCGCCGGTCGTGGCCGGCCAACAGGTCTCGACCCTGTTCCTCATCCTGGCCGTGCTCGCCGGCGCGCTGGCTGTCTTTCAGCACCTGCGTCTGGACTTCTCCACCAATCGCGGTCTCGCGCACGCCCAGGCGACCGAGGTCAGCGACGCGGAGCACGTCACCGACACCGGCGACCGACGTCGCCTGGTGCTGGCGTCCTCGCCGATCGCGGTCATCGCCGCGCTCATGGTCATCTGCGAGCTCGCCGTCTTCGCGAAGGCCGCGGTCAGTCGCGGTGACGAGTTCACCGTCCTGGGCGCCAACGCCCGCGCCCTGACCGGCGACACCTGCGCGATGGCCGACAAGGTCCTCGTCGAACCCGACGCCAACCGCGGCACCCTGTCCCCCGCAGACGGCAAGTCGGCCTCGGCTGCTCTCGCCGGCTCCGGAGCGGTGGGCTTCACCCCGAGCGGTGTCGCAGGCGACCTCTCCCCGGAGCCCGGGTCGTCGAAGCCGGGACAGATGAACGTCGCGGGCAGCGTGGCCAAGCCGTTCACCATCAGTGGCGGTTACGCGGGCACGCTCGGCGGCAACGGTCCCCGCACCGTCAACGGCTCGACCGCCGCCCTGCCGTTCGGACTGGATCCCGACACGACCCCGGTACTCGGGTCGTTCGGCTACAACTCCGGCCAGGCGTCGCTGACCACCGACTGGTACAGCCTGCCCGCCCGCACGAGCACTCCCCTGCTCGTCATCAGCGCCGCGGGTGCGATCTCGTCGGTCGGCGAGGACGGTGTCGGTGTGTTCGGCCAGAAGCTGAACGTCGAGTTCGGTCGGCCCGGTCCCGCAGGCGAATTCGAGCCCGTCGGTGCGTCGTTCATGCCGATCGACCCCGGACCCGAGCAGCCCAACCGTCCGTGGCGCAACCTCCGCGTACCGATGTCGGTCGTCCCGCCGCGCGCCACCGTGATGCGCCTGGTCGCCGCGGACAACAACGTCAACAGCGATCAGTGGCTCGCCGTCACCCCGCCGCGCGCCGCACAGTTGCAGACGCTGCAGCGCGTGATCGGGACCGACGACCCCACGCTGATCGACTTCACCGTCGCGGCGCAGTTCCCGTGCCAGCAACCGATCACCTCCACCGACGGCGTCATGTCGGTGCCGCGCTGGCGCATCCTGCCCGACCGGATCACCGCGGTGTCGCAGTCGAGGACATGGCAGGACGCCGACGCCGGCGGTCTGCTGGCGGTCTCCGACGCGACCGCACGCGCGACCACCATGCCGAGTTATCTAGACAACGACTGGTATCGCGACTGGGGGTCGGTGGAACGGTTCACCCCGCTGTCGACCGACGCCGCGACCGCCCGGATCTCGACCGGAACACAAGATCGCTGGGGTTGGTCCCGGGAGGGTTCGATAAGGGTGGTCTCGACCGATGACTGAAGCCACGCCCGCGAAACCCGACGCCGATGACGCCGATTCCGTGGCGACGCAACCGCGTTCGCGCGGGAAGAGGATCCAGATGACCCCGGAGCGCTACCGGTACGTGAAGATCGCGTCCGCGGTCACCGGTCTCCTCGGTTTCCTGCTGGCACTGATCACCCCGCTGCTGCCGGTGAACCAGACCACCGCGGAACTGTCCTGGCCGCAGGGCCAGGTCAACAACGTCGCCGCTCCGCTGGTGTCGTTCGTCCCGATCGACATGGACGTCGCGGTTCCCTGTTCGCTCGCCGCGAGCCTGCCCGCCTCGGGCGGCAACCTGCTCTCCACGATCCCCACCGACGGCGCCGACGCCAGCGCGCGCGGCCTGTTCGTCCAGGTCTCCTCCGACACCATCCAGGTGATCGACCGCGGCGTCGTGCTGCTGAACACCCCACGCGCTGCGGCACAGTCGAATTCGTCGTGTGTGATCAAGCTGCGGTCCGACGGTGAGCGCACCAAGGGCGAGATCGTCGGATTGTCCAGCGGGTTGCCCGCATCTGCATCACAGCCGGCCGCGCCCGGTCAGCTGACCTTCGACGTGGCCGACCCGAACCTGCGTCCGCAGATCGTCGGCGTCTACACCGAGCTGCCCTCCACCGCGTCCTCGCAGGGGCTGTCTCTGCGGGCCACCATCGACACCCGATTTGTCACCACCCCGTCCACGCTCAAGTTCCTCGCGATCGTCGTCGGCATCGTGATGACGGTGCTGTCGCTGATCGCGCTCGGCATCCTCGACGCCCGCGACGGCCGGGGCAGCAAGCTCCGCAGGTTCCTGCCCGCGAGCTGGTGGCGGGTCCGCCCCATCGACGGCGTGGTGTTCGTCCTGCTCGGGCTGTGGTGGTTCCTGGGCACCAACACCTCCGACGACGGCTACAACTTCTCGGTCGGCCGGATCGCCGCCAAGGCCGGATACGCCGACAACTACTACCGGTACTTCGGTGTGCCGCAGGATCCGTTCGGGTGGCACTACCAGGTCATCAGCGCGATGACGCACGTCAGTCTCGCCGCCCCCTGGATGCGCCTGCCCGCGTTCCTCCTCGGACTGCTGGGCTGGTGGCTGATCAGCCGCGAGGTCATCCCGCGCCTGGGTCGCACGGTGCGCCACAGCACCCCCGCGCTCTGGACCGCCGCGATGGTGTTCCTCGCCATCTGGCTGCCGCTGAACAACGGGTTGCGACCCGAGCCGGCCATGGCCGTCGGCGCGCTGCTCACCTGGTGTTCGGTGGACCGGTCCATCGCCACCGGCAGATTCCTACCGCTGGCGATCGCCTCGGTCGTCGCGGCCTTCACCCTCGCGCTGGCGCCTGGCGGTCTGATGGCCGTCGCGGCCCTGCTGGCCGGGATCCGACCGTTGATCACCCGCCTGTCCAAGCGTCGACACCGCGACGGGATCCTGCCGCTGGTGGCGCCGATCCTGGCCGCGGGCACAGCGGTGCTCTACGAGATATTCGCCGACAACACGCTGTCGGGGGTCATCACCGCGTCGACCGTCAGCAGCGAGGTCGGCCCGACGCTCGAGTGGTGGCAGGAGCCGGTGCGCTTCTACTACCTGATGCTGCCGACCGTCGACGGCTCGCTGACCCGGCGCTTCGGCGTGCTGATGATGATCCTGTGCCTCGGCCTGGTGCTGTTGGTCATGCTGCGCAGGCGTCGCCCGGACGGCATCGCCAAGGGGCCGGTGTGGCGTCTCATCGCGGTCATGTTCGGGACCATGTTCTTCATGGCGTTCACGCCCACCAAGTGGACGCACCACTTCGGCGTCTACGCGGGCATCGCGGGCGGAGTGGCCGCCGCGGCCGGAGCCATGGCGGCCCCGGCACTGCTACGCCGACGTCGTAACCGCACGCTGTTCGCCGCGGCCGTCCTGTTCGTCACCGGCATCTCCTTCATGGGGTCGAACGGCTGGTGGTTCGTCGGCCCCTACGGCGTGCCCTGGTGGGACCGCACCCCGGTCATCGCAGGGATCAAGATCGGCTGGTTCATCCTGGCGCTCGCCATCGTGGTGGCCCTCGTCGGACTCTGGCAGCACTTCCGCGACGACTACGTCGACGACGACGTCGTGGCAGGCACCTCGACCGGTCGGTTCGGGTGGTTCCGTGGCGCGACGCTGCCGCTCATCGTGGGCCTGGTCGTGCTGTTCCAGGTCCTGTCGTTCGTCAAGGCCGGGTACACGCAACGTGACTCGTTCTCGTGGGCGTCGTCCAACGCCCGCGCGCTCACCGGAAACATATGCGGGCTGGCCAACGACGTCCTGGTCGAGCCCGACCCCAACCGGGGCCTGTTGGCACCCGCTCGGGTCGCCGGCCAGCAGGACGCGTCGGCAAGCACCGCCCTCGGCGGTCAGGGGTCGGCCGGGTTCACCCCCAACGGGGTGCCCAACGACCTCTCGGTGGACTCCACCGAGGAGGACAGCGATACCGCGTCGGCGCAGAACACCGCCCAGAACAGTGCGGGTTCCGACGACACCGGCAGCGGCGACTCGGTCGAGGGCGGCACCGGTGGCGGTCAGGGCGCTCGCGGCGTCAACGGGTCCACGGTGCGTCTGCCGTTCGGTCTCTCGCCTGCGAACACCCCGGTGCTCGGCAGCTTCGGCGGTGGCGGCGGCTCGCTGACCTCGGACTGGTACCAGATGCCCAAGCGTTCCTCCGCGGCGCCGTTGCTGTCGGTGTCGGTGGCCGGTGCGGTGGAGGCCGTCGACGGCGTCAACGTGATCCATCCCGGCCAGAAGCTGCGCATGCAGTTCGGTCGGGTCGGGGCAAACGGCGTCGTGACGCCCGTAGGCCAGATGTCGCCCATCGACGTCGGCGAGGCGCCCACCTGGCGCAACCTGCGGTTCCCGCTGGACGAGTCGCCCCGCGGGGCGTCCGTGGTGCGAATCCTCGCCGAGGACACGTCCGCGGCGTCGGACCAGTGGATCGCCATCACCCCGCCACGTATCAGCACGATGCGGACGCTGAACGACGTCGTCGGGACCACCGACCCGGTCTTCATCGATTGGCTGCCCGCGTTCGTGTTCCCGTGCCAGCAGCCGATGGCGGTGCGTCATGGCGTCGAGGAGGTGCCCAAGTGGCGCATCCTGCCCGATGCCAACGCGACCCGGCAGAACAGCCAGACGTGGATGTCGGGCAAGGCCGGCGGGCCGCTGGGACTGACCGAGGCCATGCTGCGGCCGACCCTGCTCCCGACCTATGTCCGCAACGACTGGGGCATGGACTGGGGCTCGCTGCAGCGGTTCGCCCCGATCGATCCCGCCGTCACGGCGAAGCTGACCATCGGCGACGCGAAACGGTCGGGACTGTGGGATCCGGCGCCCATGCGGTCGGTGGGTTACTGACGAACTCGCTGTGCTCGCCCGCGGTGACGTGGCTCGCATTCGCGCAGGTGGACACGTGACCGCGAATCGGACAGGCGGATAGTGGAAGTCACCCGACCGAAAGCCTGATCCATGTCCCCGATGACCCGCCCCGATCTGCTGTCCGACTGGACGATCACCCCTGCCTGGTGGGCGGTCATGGCCGTGACGACGGCGCTCTATCTGATCGGCGTCCGGCGAGCGGCGCACCGGAGTCCCACGACGTGGCCCGTGTATCGCACGCTGAGCTGGTTCGGCGCCATGGTGATCCTCGTGGTGGCCCTGAACTCCGGCGTCGCGATGTACTCGCACCATCTGTTCTGGGTGCACATGCTCGTGCACCTGATGCTGATCATGGTGATCCCGCTGCTGCTGGTGGTCGCACAGCCGATCCGCCTCGGACTCGACACCCTCGGACCGACGGGTGCGCAGCGACTGCGCGGGTTCATGACGCATCGCGTCACCCGCTTCTTCACCTCGCCCGCGTTCTCGGTGCCGCTGTACGCCGCAGTGCTGGTCGGCACCCACCTGACCGGGTTCCAGCAGGCCATGAGCGAGAACATGTGGATCCACGAGACGGAATCCGTGGTCTACCTGGTGAGCGGATATCTGCTCTTGCTGCCGACGATCGGCGGCGAGTTCAGCGGACACGACCTGTCGCACCCGGTGCGGTTCGTGACGCTGCTGATCTCCATGGGCCCCGACACCCTCGTCGGCGTCATCCTCATGCTCACCGACCGCCCGATCGCGCCGGCCTACGGCGAGTCCCGGATGGGGTGGGGCCCCAGCGCGCTCGCCGACCAGAACATCGCGGGCGCCATCATGTGGTTCGGCGGCGACGGGCTGATGATGCTGCTGCTCGTGCTCGTCGCGGGCCAGTGGATCCGCGCCGAGACCCATCCCGACCCCGACCGTCCTCGACGACAGTCGTGGCTCGACAGCGCTCGACGGTCGGCCACGATGGGTGAGGACGGCGAGTCCGACGACATCGACAGCGACGAGGCCGCACTCGCGGCCTACAACGCCCGCCTGGCCAAGATGTACGGCGACGAGCCGGCCTCGCGCAGGCGCTGACGACAACTCGGGGTGGCGCCACCTCTGTCGTGCATCGGTACGGAACTCTGGTTCACTGATCCCATGGGCGAAGAAACTCCGCCGGGGGGCGAGCCACCTCGCACGCGACTGCTGTGGGAACTCATCCGACCCCGCCTGCCGCTGTTCGCGTTGGCCACGTTCGCCGGGCTGCTCGGGTCGGCCGCGCGCCTGGGTACCCCGTTGGCCACCAAGTCGATCCTCGACTCCGTCGACGGCCGATCGGGCGTCACGATGCCGCTGCTCGTTCTCATCGGGCTCGTCGTCCTCGGGGCGTTCGCCCAGTGGTGGCAGATGGTGGCGCTGGGCAACCTGTCGGAGGGCGTCGTCTACGACGCCCGCCGTCGTATGAACCTGCGCTTCCTCTACGCGCGTCTGACGCCGTTGCAGCGCAGTCCCGTCGGCGAACTGGTGACGCGTGTGACGTCGGATTCGGTGCTGCTGCGTGAGGCCGCGTCGTCGAGCATCGTCGGCGGGGTCAACGGTGTGGTCATGTTGGTCGGTGCGCTGGTGATGATGGCGATCCTCGACATCACGCTCGTCGGCGTCACCCTGGTCGCGGTACTCATCCTGTCGGTCCTGTTCGGCCGAATCCTCCCGTCGATCGCCAAGTCTCAGGAGCGGGCACAGGCCGCGGTCGGTGAGCTCGGCGGCGAGCTCGACGGGAACCTGCGGGCGATCAAGTCGATCAAGGCGGCCATCGCCGAGGAACGCGTACGCACCCGCCTCGACGAGATCGCCGAGCGGTCACGCGATCTGAACATGTACGCGATCCGCCGCCAGGCGCTGGCGATCACCACATCGTGGACCGGAGTGCAGGTCTCGATCCTCGCGATCCTCGCGTTCGGCGCAGTCCGCGTCTCCGAAGGTGCGATGACGGTCTCGACGCTGGTGGCGTTCCTGCTGTACGCCTTTCAGATCGGCGATCCGATCGGCCAGCTGAGCAACAGCCTGACCGGGTTGCAGGCAGGCCTGGCGGCCGCGCGAAGGATCCGGCAGGTCGACGACATGCCTGCCGAGGGCGGTCCGGAGAGCACGGTGTCGAAGGCGTTGGGCGGCAGCCGAACCGACATCCGACCGTTCACCCCGACCGGCGACGGTTCGGGAATGCTGCTCAGCGGGGTACACGCCGGCTATCCCGGTGGGGAGCCGGTGCTCTCGGGGATCGATCTGCGGATGCCGAGTCGTGGACACGTCGCCCTGATCGGTCCGTCCGGCGCGGGCAAGACGACCCTGCTCTCACTGCTCCTGCGCTTCCTCGAGCCCGACAGCGGCGAACTCCGGCTGGGAAACCACGCCTACCACGAGGTCTCGGCGTCGAGCACACGCACGCACTTCGCCTACGTGGAGCAGGAGTCACCGCTGATCCCGGGCACGCTGCGCGACAATCTGCGACTCATCAACACGCACGCGACCGAGGAGGCGATGTACGAGGTCCTCGACCGGCTGTCGCTGCGCAGCGTCGTCGACGGCCTTCCGGACGGTCTCGACGCCGAGATCTCCATCAACTCGCTGTCCGGCGGACAGCGACAGCGCGTCGCGGTCGCCAGGGCACTGCTCGCCGACCGACCGGTGCTGCTGCTCGACGAGGCCACCGCTCAGGTCGACGCGTTGACCGAGCAGGCGATCCACGACGCGATCGTCGACCACGCCCGGACCGGCCTGGTCATCACCATCGCCCACCGCCTGTCGACGGTCGTCGACGCCGACATGATCGTGGTGCTGCAGGACGGACGTTTGATCGCGCAGGGCAGCCACGACGAGCTGCTCGCCACCAGCCCGCTCTACAAGGATCTGTTGTCCGCGTTGCGCATCCCGACCGACTCACCGGTGGGCGACGACGTCCCCGGATACGGCAGACACTCGAGCTGAGACCCGCTACTCGCCCCGCGACGTCATGCGACTCGACCTCGGCGCGCGAACCAGGGCGTCGACGGTGCGGTGCGAGCTCAGTTCCCGGATCTCGATCTCGTCGACGAACGCCCGCGCACGCCACTGCTTTCCGTACACCTGCTTCATCCCCCGCCTCATGGCACGCATCGCGCGAGACTCGTAACGCGAGTCCATTTCACGCACGGTGCGGCGGCCCAGGTGGTTGATGAAGCTCATCTCGGTGCAATAGACGCCGTACCCGGCGTCGGTGGACCGGAGACACAGATCGAGGTTGGCTCCCCACGCGTAGTCACCGAACGTTCGTTCGTCGAAATCGCCGACGACGAACCAGGTGTCCCGTTTGATCATCATCGCGGTCCCGTCAACGATGGGCGTGACGCGGTAACGGGCGCGGGGCTCGTATTCATCGGCGGCGCCGGCATACTCGGTGAACACCTCTGGATGCGCCAGGTCGTCGTACACCGGTCCGACGATGCCTGCGTCCGCGGGCAGACCCGGCGCGAACAGCCCCCGACCAAACCCTCGGGACAGGCGGACGTCGTTGTTGAGCGTCATCGCCCATTCGTAGCCGTCGGCGAACGCGGTGCGGATGGCGAGGTTGGATCCCCCGGCCCAACCAAGATTGCGACCGGGACTCACGACACGTTCATCGCCGAGTGGCTCGTAGTCGCCCCGATTGTCGATGATCACGAAATCGAGGTGTTCTCGTCGGAGATCACCGACGAGGTCGTGAGTGAGATCGACCTGGCCGTACACCGGGATCCCCACCAACAGCGACTCATTCATCCGACGAGCTGTCCCCTCAGCCGGCGGCTACGCGCGATCTCCCTTGCCGGGAGTGCGGCCGCGTCTCGGAACCGAGGGACCCGACTACCGTGACGCACGAAGACGGCGTCGAACATCGTTCGTGGATACATGTTGACCAGCCACAGCCCTGCATAGAGTCGGGCTCGGGCGGGCATGAACGGACTTCCGAGCACTCCGAACAACACGCGCGGCTGATCTATCCAGTCTCGCCGCTCCCGTCGGTTGAGCTCGCTCAACGTCGCGTCGCCGTGATGCCGGACCGACAGTTCGCGGTTCAGGAAGGCGATCTGGTGTCCCGCGCTCAGCTGAAGCCACAGGTCCAGGTCGACGATCTGCGCGAGATCGGCCCGGAATCCGCCGACTCGGAGCGCGGCGTCCCGCCGGAACATCACGCACGTCGGTTCGCCGATCCAGTTGCTGAACAGACCGGTGAACACGTACTCGCTGATGAGATGGTCTGCGTCGTTGCAGGCGTTCAGTTCTCGGAAGCGGTGATGCAGCGTGCCACACCCGCTGAGAAAGTCCTCGTCCTCGGTCACCACGTGGCGGGGCGCGAAGGCGAGTGCCACGTCATCGCCTTCTGCGAAGGCCTCGGTCAACGTGCTCAGCGCCTCTGGCAGGAGTTCATCGTCGCCGTGAAGAAACTGGATGAGTTCGCCGCGCGCCATCTCGATGCAGCGATTGTGGTTGCCCGCCATGCCGAGTCGGGGGTCGTTGACCACGACCCTGTCGCCCGCACGCACCATCTCGCGCGCGATCGCGGCGCCGTCGTCGCCGGACGCATCGTCGATGACGAGGATCTCGTAATCGTCGTGATCCTGTGCGAGAGCGCTACGAAGACAGCGCTCGACCGTATCCGCGTGCTTGTAGAGCGGAACGCAGATGGTCACCGCTACCGATTCACCCATTGCAAGCGGACGTTACCGATCTGACGTCGACTGTGCCAGTCATCCGTACGAATGAATCCAGACATGCAGTCACACCACGACACCCGCGCGCTATCGTGTGTGCTCGTCGGACAGGCGCGGGTACCAAGAGGGGAGAGATGTGCGAATCAATGTCATCCTGATCGGACTGTCGCCCGCGCCGATCGGTGGTTACAAAGTCGTGTACCGATACGCAAACGACATGGCCGCGCTCGGACACGACGTGACGATCTATCACTGCGACCAACACGCATTTCAGCTCCCCGAGCGCAACTCACTGCGCGGCGTCCGCGCGGCACTGATCCGACTTCTACGTCGACAACCTCGCTACGAACACGCCCTCCCCGAGCGCGGACGACCCTCCTGGTTCGACCTCGACCCGAAGGTCGAGTCGTTCACCTCATCAGGCCTCGTCGTGAGCGACATTCGCGCCGCGGACGCGACGATCGGCACCGCATGTACCACCGCGCCGTTCGTCGCAGCGTTGCCGCCGACCGTGGGCGCGAAGTTCTACTTCATCCAGCATTACGAGGACTGGACCGCCGGATCGGACTACGTCGACGAGACGTGGCGTCTGCCGCTGACCCGCGTGGTCATCGCGCGGTGGCTCCAGCGCAAGGGCAATGAATTGGGGGTGGACACCATCCACCTCCCCAACGCCATCGACCGAACGGAGTTCCCACCGGGTCCTCCGATCGCCGAGCGACCTCTGGCGGTCAGCGCTTTGCTCTCGGACACGACCTGGAAGCGCACCGACCTGGTCATCGAGGTGCTCGAGGGCCTCAAGCTCCGGATCCCGGAGATCGAGGCACACACCTTCGGAACCTGTCCGCGTCCGAGTGGGCTACCCGAGTGGGTCGACTACACCAGCTCACCCGATCCGGCCCGACTCACGTCGATCTATCAACGCAGCCGGGTGTACATCTGCGCGGCGGACGCCGAGGGATGGCATCTCCCGTTGGCGGAGGCACTGGCCTGCGGAAGTGCAGCAGCGTCGACCGACATCGACGGGGTGCGGGAGTACGCCGACGGTATAGCGCGTTTCTCCCCGGTCGGCGAGGCGGACGGCCTTCTCCGCAATGTGATCGACCTGCTGGACGACCCGGCCGCCTGCCAGACCGCGGTGACGGATTTCGAGGAGTACGCGTCGACCCACACCCCGGCCCATGCCGTTCGGTCCCTGCTGGACATTCTCGCTCGCTGAACCCCCTCATCGTGCAGGCGTTCCGACGACAACCCCCGACGTGGGAAATGTTTCCGAAGCCTGACGGATGGGCCTGTCGCGGTCATTCACCAAGCCGAATCGGACTTCGGTGCGAATATAGGGTGTGACCACTCCGCAGCCCGACCACACCGACGAGACCTCTGCGTCACCGTCGACCGGTGGATTCCGAGGGCTGCTGAAGGTTCTGGTCGCGATCGGTTTCACCAAGCCACCCTCCCCGGAGCACGACGTCGGTTCACGAAGCCCACGCATCGTCGCCCGCATCGGCCTGATGCTCGGCATCTGCGTCGTCATCTGCTTCGCGACGGGGCTCCTCAGCCATTGGATCCAGCACCCACCGAGTTGGTTCTACTTCCCGTCGGATCCGCCGTGGCTCTACCGGTTGAGCCAGGGTCTCCACGTGATCACCGGAACCGCTGCGATCCCGTTGCTGCTCATCAAGCTGCAGCTCGTCTACCCCAAGTTGTTCGCCCGACCGGTCATCGGCACACCCCTGCGTGCACTCGAACGCCTGTCCATCGCCGTGCTCGTCAGCTCGATGATCTTCCAGCTGTTCACGGGTCTGATGAACACCGCGCAGTTCTATCCGTGGAAATTCTTCTTCACCACAACGCATTACGCGATGTCCTACGTGATCGTCGCCGCGCTGATGGTGCACATCGCGGTCAAGCTGCCCATCATCCAGGCCGCGTTCCGGACGCCGCTGGAGTCCACCGAGGCGATCGACAACGACCCGACGACGCCCACCGACGCCGACGCCGACGCCGACGCCGAGGAGGTGACCCGATGACCGACGAGTCACCGCCTCCGGCCGTCCCCAGGGATCCACCGCCGGCCGAGTACGCACCGTTCGTCGATCCCGAATCCCCCCGTGGGCACCGCGGGGTGTCCCGGCGGGCGATCCTGCGTGGGTCGTTCGTCGCCGCCGGGATCGCGGTGCTGGCGTTCGCGGGCCAGACCGTCCCGTTCCTACGATGGATCTCTTTCCTCGCCCCCCGCTCCGGCGAGGGTCCGCAGGGCGTACCCATCAACCGGACGGCCGAGGCGGCCGGCGTCATCGACAGCGCGAGCGCACCGGACTACAAACTCACCC
Organism: Williamsia phyllosphaerae; assembly: GCF_014635305.1. Classification (NCBI taxonomy): domain Bacteria; kingdom Bacillati; phylum Actinomycetota; class Actinomycetes; order Mycobacteriales; family Nocardiaceae; genus Williamsia; species Williamsia phyllosphaerae. Next base: position 938,539 of record NZ_BMCS01000001.1, read on the forward strand.
TCGCCGCGAACGGCAAGACCATGGAGCTGACCCTCGATCAGCTGCGTCGACTGCCCCAGCACGACAGCGACCTCCCCATCGCCTGCGTCGAGGGCTGGAGTGCGCAGGGCACATGGCGCGGAGTGCGGGTCCGCGACCTCGTGGAGATGGTCGGTGGCGACACCAACCGCGACGTCCGCTTCATCTCGCTGGAGCGCGGCCTGTACGGCGTCAGCCTCCTGCCCGCCAACTTCGCGAGGAACCCGTCGTCTCTCGTCGCACTCGAGCTCCACGGCGAGACCCTCACGATCGATCATGGGTTCCCGTGTCGGCTGATCACACCCAACCGGCCCGGGGTACTCCAGACCAAGTGGCTGACCCGGATCGAGATCACATGACCGTCCGCGCCATACGTCTCGTCCTGATCCTCGCGGCACTGCCCATCGGCTGGTACGGGGTGTCGCTCATCTGGGACATGACCACCGCCGACAAGACCTCGGTCGTGGTGTGGCTCATCGGCGGACTCATCGCGCACGATGCGATCTTCGCTCCCGCATGCATCGCCGCCGGCCACGGTGTGAAGACGATCCTGCCGCAGCGATGGTGGCCGCCGGTCCTTGCCGGGGCCTCGGCGACGCTGCTCCTGCTGTTGCTGGCGTTCCCGGTGATGTATCCACGGCCGGAGTCGAAGATCGCCCCGGGCAACGAGCAGAGTGGCACCATCATCGACCGCCCCTACGGCCTAGGCCTGACCGTCGCCCTGCTCGTGATCTGGGCTCTGGTCGTCGTGTTGGTGGTCCGGAACCGCCACGCCGGTCAGGAGTCGATCTCCTCGCGTCAGCCGAAGGTGAACGAGTAGCCCTTCATACCCGGGCTGAAGCGGAGATCGAGCGTCGCGGGATCGCTGCTCTGCCCGTCGTGGACCGGGTACAACGTGGGCGCGCCACCGATCGTGATCTCCCGGCTGCGGCCGTTCTCGGTCACGGTGACCGTCCCCTGCCCGCCGACGACCAGGTAGACCTTCCGTGCGTGGTAGTTCAGCACGATCGAACTCTGCGACGTCGTCGCCGTGACGCCCTCGTCGTCGGCATCCCATCGACCCCGCAACGCGAAGGTGTCGGCGTCCTGACGGTCCGGCACCGTGTAATCGCGCTCACCGGAGCGTAATTCGGGAACGCCCTCGTAGTTGGCGGCGCGCGAGGCCCCCAGGTACGTCTCCGGTGTGACCCCCTGTTGCGGCGAGGTGTCGAGGTCGTTCGAGGACTTGGGCAACGTGACGGCGGGGTTGGCCTTCTGGAGCAGTTTGCGGATGAGGCTCTCGGTGATGTTGTAGTCGCCCTCGCCGAACTTCACGTGGCGGACCACCCCGTCGGAATCGATGAGGTACTCGGCGGGCCAGTACTGGTTGGCGAAGTTCGTCCAGGTCGCCAGCTTGTTGTCGAGGGCCACCGGGTAGGTGATGCCCAGACCCTTCGCCCCCGCCATGACGTTGCCCCGAACCTTCTCGAACGCGTACTCCGGGGAGTGCACACCGATGACCTGCAGGCCGAGGTCCCTGTACTTGTCGTTCCACGTCACGGTGTGCGGGATCGAGCGTTGACAGTTGATGCAGGAGTAGGCCCAGAAGTCGATGAGAACCACTTTGCCGCGCAACGACTTCAGATCGATACCAGTGTCGCCGGGGGTGTTGAACCAGCTCGAGATGCCTGCGATGTCCGGTGCGGTACCGCAGCTCTGCAGCTGCTCCGCGCCGTCGGTGCAGTTGGTGATCTCGGCATCCTGTCCGGTGCCTGCGGTGTCGAGCCGGTTCTGGATGTCACCCGGATCGGCGACCTCGTCCTGCAGCCCGGTCGTGTAGTCGGGGATCGCCCGCTGCAGCACCTGCGGGATGTTGAAGACCAGCGCGACGGCGAGCAGGATCATCGCGACACCGCTGACGACCCGCACGGCACGTTGGCGTTCACGGAACGCGCTGATGCGCTGGGATATCTGCTGTCCGGCCAGGGCGAAGATCAACAGCGGCACGGCCGCACCGACCGCGAAGCACACCGTCAACACCACGGTCCGCCACCCGATGTCGCCGGTCGCACCGGCGACCACGATCGCGGCGAGGACCGGACCGGCGCACGGGACGTACACGACGCCGATCGCGAGACCCAACAGGAAGCCGCTGCGGTCACCACCGACCCGGCGTTGCGGGATGAGCGCGAACGGTCGCTCCAGGATCCGCTCGAAGCGGGGGACGATCAGTCCGACCCCGATGAGGACCAGGGCGACGAGTCCGATCCAGCGCAACGCATCTTGCGGTAGGCCCAGCAGGGACAGCAGGGCCGAGCCGATCAGGGTGAACGTCGCGAACGACACCACCAGCCCGGCGATGACGAGGAACGGCCGCAGCGTGAGCCGCGAGGCGGTCCGGGGTGGGCGCTCCTCCACGGCCACCCGACCTGGCGTGCGCGCATCGGTCCCGGCACGTCCGGACGCCGCGTCGGGGGCGGCGGTCCCGGAGAAGAAGATGACCGGCAACACCGGCAGGATGCAGGGCGAGATGCCGGTGATGAGCCCACCGATCAGGCCGATCAGCGCAAGGATTCCCATTAGGTCCGTTCGTGATGAGGCGCGGGTAGGGCGGTCATGTCCCCATCATCCGGTGGACACCGATCGACCCCGGATCGATGGTGGCTGATCCGGGGTCGAGGTCGGTGGGTGTCGACGGCTAGCCGCTGGTGCGCAGCGAACCGTTGACGCCCGCGGGGTAGAAGCCGCCCGCCGAGACCTTCTTCGGGTTGAGGTAGACGATGTTGAGCACCTGTCCGGGGGTACGGCTGAAGGCGATCGCGTTGCGGTCGGTCGGCACGAGGTTCGCCGCACCGCCGAGCGTGATCCCCTGGTCCAGGTCCGAACCGCCATCGAGGCTGTCACGCGCGTCGGAGATCGCGTTGGCCTCCTTGATCAGGCCCTTGTTGTAGAGGCTCGAGCGCACGATGCCTGCGTGGTAGGCCTCGACCGCGAGGATGCCCGCGGCGGCGGCGAGGTAGGTCTTGTTCTGCACCAGCGGAGCGGCACCCTTGTAGGCCGTGACGCCCACGTCCTCGAAGATGAACGCGCCCAACAGGAAGTTGTTCTCGTTGGCGAAGACATCGAACTTCTGGTTTCCACTGATCAGGCCGGCAGCCTTGGCCGCCGCGGTGAAGCTGGCGTCGAGATCGATGGCCGGGCGGGCGACGGCCGCGCCACCGAGCGCCTTGCGCAGGAAGGCGACATGGTCGAGCTCGTCGGCCGCGATCTCCTTGGCGTACGCGCGGACGGCCGGCGAGGTGAAGTTGACCTTGCGGCCACCCGTGACGCCACCGGGACGGCCCTTGCCGCCGAGCAGGTTGCCGGGCAGGCCGACACCGTTGACGGCGCGCTGGTAGAACTCGGCCTCGAGGTACTCGAGGTTGAGGGCGAAGTTGAGGATCGCACCGTCGCTGATCTGACCCGCGGGCTCCGGCATCGAGCTGCCCGCCCCCGGGGGGAACGGTGCGGCGTTCGCGGTGCCCGCGGCGACAGCCCCGCCCACGCCCACACCGACACCGGTGATCGCGGCCGCGCGCATGAAGCGACGACGGTCCAGGGCGTTCTCCGAACTCCGTGCGATGGCATTGCTGATGAAAGCTCTGTCGAACATTCGGACTCCCCGTGGCGTTGCGGCACGACAGCGAAGTCAAAGCATCGCTGATCGCAAGATGGCGTTCGTTAGCCGATCTTGAGGAGACAGTAGCGTCTCGGACCGATAACGGAAAGGAAACGACGGCACTGCTCCCGATTCCGTAACATTTGGCTCGCTCGTCTGACGCTGTTGGTCTCGCGACAGCGCCAACTTTCACGCCGGCCCGATTCTGGCGATCATCAGCTGACACCTGTGCTACCAGATCGGGCACCACCTGTTCCCCGACCTCCCGTACACGACGGGATCGCTTCCGCGGCAATACCTCCGGGTACTCGGCACGCTGCATCGCCTCTCGCTTCCCGACACCGTCGTCGGCACGCGATGGCGTCTCGGCGAGGCCGCCTGAGAGCTACACCGGGATGAGCAGGTGCTTGCGCGGGGTGCGGTGGACGTTCTTGTCCCGCAACTGCGCGAGCGCCTTGCGCAGGTGCAGACGCGTCGACGACGGCTCGATCACCGCGTCGATGTAACCGCGCTCGGCCGCGAGATACGGCGTCGCCATCATCGTGTTGTAGAAGTTGATGAAGTCGGTGCGGATCTTGTCCGCCTCCTGGGGCGTCGCGTTCTCGGTCTGCCGACGGGTCAACACGGCGGCCGCCGATTCGGCACCCATCACGGCGATCTTCGCGGTCGGCCATGCGAAGTTGATGTCGCAGCCGAGCTGCTTGCACCCCATGGTCGCGTACGCGCCGCCGTAGGCCTTGCGCAGGACGACGGTCACCTTGGGCACGTCGGCCTCGACGTAGGCGAACAGGAACTTGCCCGACCGCCGGATGGTGCCCTTGGACTCCTCGACGACGCCCGGCAGGATGCCGGGGGTGTCGACGAGGAACACCAGCGGGATGTTGAAGGCGTTGCAGATCCGGACGAACCGCGTCGCCTTCTCCGAGCTGTCGGTGTCGAGCACGCCGGCCATCACGTTGGGCTGGTTGGCGACGACGCCGACGGAGTGACCGTCGACGCGGGCGAACCCGGTGATGATGTTGGGCGCGAAGATCTCCGACACCTCGTGGAACGCACCGTCATCGAAGATGTTGATGAGGATGTCGTGCATGTCGTACCCGGCGTTGTCGTTGTCGGGCATGAAGTCGTCGAGCTTGAGGTCGTTGGCGGTGACCTCCGGCTCGAGGCCGGGGTTGATCACCGGCGGCTGCTCGTGGCAGGTCGACGGCATGTACTCGAGATAATCACGCACCCACGCGAACACGTCGGCCTCGGTGTCGGCGATGTGGTGGATGTTGCCCCAGCGCGCCTGGTTGTGGGCGCCACCGAGATCCTCGGCGTCGATCTCCTCGCCGGTGGTCTGCTTGATGACGTCCGGGCCGGTGACGAACATGTAGCTCGAATCCTTCACCGCCACCAGGATGTCGGTGTTGGCGGGCGTGTACACCGCGCCGCCCGCGCACTTGCCCAGGATGATCGACACCTGCGGCGCCAGACCGGAGAGCAGATCGTTACGACGGCCCATCTCGGCGTACCAGGCGAGGGAGGTGACGGCGTCCTGGATTCGGGCACCCGCGGAGTCGTTGATGCCCACCATGGGGCACCCGATCTTGCCCGCCCACTCCATGAGCCCGGACACCTTGCGCCCGAACACCTCTCCGACGGTCCCGCCGAAGACGGTCTGGTCGTGGCTGAACGCGGCGACCGGCCGACCGTTGACCAGGCCGTGCCCGGTGACGACACCGTCGCCGTACCCGCTGGAATCGGTGCCGGGCATCTTGGCCAGCGCGCCGATCTCGACGAACGTCCCCGGGTCGAACAGCATCGTCAAACGCTCACGCGGAGAACAGATCCCCTTCGCGGCACGCTTGGCGACAGCCTTGTCGCCGCCGGGCTCCTTCGACGCCTCCAGCTTCGCCCGGAGGTCGGCCAGCTTGCCCGCAGTCGTATTCGTCACTGTGTGCTCATTCCTTCGATGCACCCGCACCGCTGTGCTGCGCGGAGAGCAGATCGGTCAGACGCCGGGTGAGGTCGGCCCCGATCCGCCCGATGTACGGCTCGTCGATCATCGCCAGATGATCGCCGCCGATGTGGACGATCTCGAGGTCGTCGACGACCTCGCCCCACCGTCCGTCGCGCGGGATGTCGGCCCAGCGCGGTTCGAGTTCGATGGCGCCGTCCTGCATCTTGTCGGCGCGGTAGAGGACCACCTTGCCGTCGTAGCGGGTCGGGGTGATGGTCGACAGCGCACGGTTGTCGAGGAACGACGTCCGCTGGTGCTCGATGATGCCGCCGGGGATCTTGGCGTTGCTCATCGACAGCAGCTCCATGATGATCCGGAACTGTCCCTCGTCGTCGGCCTCGACCAGACGGTCCATCGGCACCGGGACGTCGTCGACGCCGTAGGTGCGCTTGGCGAACGTCATGTAACGCTCGAGCCGGGCACGCTTCTCGTCCTGACTCTCCTCGGGAGAACCATTGGGGCGGACCGCATCCAGCAGCGCGACCAGGGCGACTTCTTCGCCGGCCGCACGCAGACCCTGCGCGCAGCCGTACGCCAGTGCGCCGCCCAACGACCAGCCCGCCAACAGGTACGGCCCGTGCGGAACGACCTCGCGCAGCTTGGGCAAATACTGCTCGACGCGCTCGGCGATGGTGCCCTCGACACGGTCGAAACCGATCACGGGCACGTCCTCGGGCAGACGCTTGAGCAGCGCCTCGTACGCCATCGAGGAACCACCCGCGGGGTGGAACAGGAGTAGCGGCGGACGGGTCGAACCCTCGACGGTGCGCAGGTAACGGACGAAACCATCCACCGCACCGCCCTCGAGCTGATCGCGCACATAGCTCGACAGGTCCTCGATCGTCTCCGAGTCCAGGACGTCCTCGATGTCGATCTCGCCGCCGGCACGCTCCGAGAGTCGCTCGGTCAGCTTTTCCGCGGTGTCCTCGTCGAGGACCGGCAGCTTGGTGAAGATGCCACCCGCGGATTTGCCGGTGACCATGGCCCACACGCCGAACGTCAACCGCTCGGCGGCATCGCGCGGAGGCACGTCGGCCCCGGCGGCCGCGGCGACGGCCGCCTGGCTGATGAGGTCACCCGGGGCCGCGGCGGGCCGGGCCGCCGGTTCGGCAGGCGTCGGCTCGGCAGGCGTCGGGTCCGGGATCTCGGCGACAGCGGCCGACTGCGACTCCGGCTCCGGCTCCGGCTCCGACGGGGTGGTCGGTTCGGTGGGTGCGGACGGTGCGTCGATCAGTTGCGCGATGGCAGCGGTGTCGATCTCCCCGCCACCGGCTGCGTCGGTGGCGAGCGCCGCCACCTCCTCGCGGTGCTCGACGGCATACGTCACGAACTTGGTCACGTCACGCAGGTCGGCCTCGCGCATCGCCTGCAACTGGAGCTGCGGGATGTCGAACTCGTACTCGACGCGGTTCTTGATCCGCATGGCCATCAGCGAGTCGAGACCCAGCTCGATCAGCGGGATCTCCCGCGGCAGGTCCTCGGCCTCGTAGCCCATCGACTCGGCGATGATCAGCGCGACGCGGTCGTCGACGCTCTGACCGCTCTCCGGGTCCCAGCGGGCCCCGATGTCGTCGATGATCTCCGGCTCGACGACGACCTTGGTGTCGACGAACCCGGACGCCTGCGCGGCCTCGGCGGGAGTCGGGGTCGTGATGGGCTCGCCGTCGACGGCGGTGCCGCCGAGCGGGACACCCGCGGTGACGACCGCATCGAGCAGCAGGGCGAACGACCCGTCGACCGCCTTGGAGTGCACCTGGAGCGAGGCACCACCGGGGTGCGGGTTGAGTGTGGTGGTCACCGTCCCGACCGACGGCACCGCGCCACGCGCCTCGACCGCACCGACGTGGACCTCGGTGAGGACCTGCGCGGCCGCGGCCGCGACCAGTTCACGCGGGTCGGTGACCACCGATGCGGCGACCTCCCAGGCGTGCCTGCCGTCGGGCAGCGCGACGTGCGCGCCCGGGATCCGGTTGGTGCCCGAACCGCCGTTGACCTGCGCCCGCATCCAGAACTCTTTGCGCTCGAACCGGGTGCGCGGGATGTCGGCGAACGGGCCGGGGCCGAACAGCGACGCGATGTCGGCGGAGTGACCGTGGACGTAGAGCTTCATCAGCGCCGTGACGACACCGAGGTTCTCGTCCTCCTTGCGGCGCAGCGTCTCGATGAGTTCCGCGTCGTGCAGGCCGGCGGCGAAGGTGACCGCAGCGACCGAGATCAGGACGGCCGGGTTGGGCGAGAGCTCGATGAAGGTGCGGTGCCCGTTCTCGACCGACTTCGCGATCGCCTGCGAGAACCAGACGCTGTGACGGAGCCCCTTGGTGAAGTACTCGATGGTGTGGACCGGCTCGCTGCCCGGACGGTAGAACGTCTCCCGGTCGATGGAGCTGTAGAAGCCGACCGTCGGCCGCAGCGGCTCGATGCCGGTGAGCTCGTAGGCGAGTTCGCCGAGCAGCGGATCCATCTGCGCGGTGTGGCTGGCGCCCTTGGTCTGCAGCTTGCGGCCGAGCTTGCCCTCGGATTCGGCACGGGCGACGATCGCGTCGACCTGCCCCTCGGGTCCGCCGATCACGGTGTGGGTCGGCGCGGCGTAGACGCAGATCTCGAGATCGGGGTAGTCGGCCAGGACGCCGGTGATGTCGTCGGCGCTGTACTCGACCAGGGCCATGAGACGGATGTCGTCACCGACCAGGCTCGCCTCGCCCTCACCCATCAGGCGCGAACGCTGACAGATGACCCGGGTGGCGTCCTCGAGCGAGAGCCCGCCGCTGATGTAGGCGGCCGAGGCCTCACCCATCGAATGCGGTACCAGCACACCGGGTTCGGCGCCGTGGTGGCGCAGCAGCTCGGTCAGTCCGACCTGGATCGTGTAGATGCCGACCTGCGCGGTCTCGATGCCGTAGGTCTGCTCGTCGTCGGTGAACATCTCGACGATCGAGTAGCCGAGCTCGTTCTGGACGTAGGTGTCGATCTCGTCCAGGGTCTTCGCGAACACCGGGTTCTCGAGGTAGAGCTGCTTGGCCATCTTGCGGTGCTGCGAGCCGAAGCCGGACAACAACCACACCGCGGACGTGGGATCGGGGGTGTCGCAACTGAACACGAGCGGACTGTTCTTGCCCTCGGCCACCGCACGCATTCCGCGCACGGCCTCGTCGTGATCGTTCGCCATCACCACGGCACGTGAGCGTCCGTGGTTGCGGTGCGCCAGGGCGCGACCGATGTCGGCCAACGGGGTGGCGCGACCGGCGTCGGAGTCGATCCAGTCGGCGATGTCGGCGGCGCTCTTGCGGCGGCGCGACGGCAGGAAGCCGGAGATCACCAGCGGCACGACCATGCCCTCGACGGCGCAGGGCGCGTAGTCGGCGAGCGGGTCCGTCTCGGCGACAACCGGTTCGGCCGCTGCGGGCGCCGTGTGCGCGAACAGTCCCGCGGCGGCTTTCTCGGCGTCGGTCAGGTACTCGTCGTCATCATCGAGGTCGTCGAAGTCGAGGCCCAGGTCCGCCCGATCGAGCGAGGAGTGCTCCAGATCGGCCCGGTCGAAGTCCGCGGTCGTGTCGTGGGCGTCTCCGACGCGCGTGTCGTGCGCGTCGCCGACGGGTGCGTCGGCGGGTTCGACGAGGTCCCCGGGCAGCACCTCGCGGACCACCACGTGGGCGTTGGTTCCGCCGAAACCGTTGCCGGACACACCCGCGACGGCGTGGCCGCTGTACCGCGGCCAGTCGGTCGACTCGGGGATGACGCGCAGCCGCGTCGCCTCGAACTGGATGTAGGGGTTGGGGCCGGTGTAGTTCAGCGAGGCGGGCAGCTTGTCGTTCTGCATCGACAGCACGAGCTTGATGAGCCCGGCTGAGCCGGCTGCGGCCTCGAGGTGACCGAAGTTCGTCTTCGCCGAACCGAGCAGGGCCGGCTTGTCGACCGGTCGTCCACGACCGATCACCCGGCCGAGCGCGTCGGCCTCGATCGGGTCGCCGAGGATCGTGCCGGTGCCGTGGGCCTCGATGTAGTCGACGTCCTTGGGGTCGATGGCCGCATCGCGGTAGGCGCTGCGCAGGACCTTGACCTGGGCCTCGGGGTTCGGGGCGGGCAGACCGTTGGACCGTCCGTCGGAGTTGACGGCCGACCCGGCGATGATCGCGAGCATCGTGTCGCCGTCGCGACGGGCGTCGGCCACGCGCTTGAGGACGACGAGACCGCCACCCTCCGAGCGGATCATGCCGTCGGCGTCGGCCGAGAACGCCTTGATACGACCGTTCTTGGCCTGCACGCCGATGCTGTCGAAGCCGAGCGTCGCCGCGGGGGTGATGAGCATGTTGACGCCACCGGCGAGGCAGACGTCGGTCTCACCCGATCGGAGGCTGCGCACCGCCTGGTGTACGGCGACCAGCGACGACGAGCACGCGGTGTCGATCGCGACCGACGGCCCGTGGAAGTCGTAGTAGTAGGAGACGCGGTTGGCGACGATCGACGTCGAGGTACCGGTCAGCGCGTAAGCCGCGGTGTCGCCCATCGCCTCGGGGTCGGAGACCGCGAGCATCTGGTAGTCGTTCGTGGAGCTGCCGATGAAGACACCGACCTCCCCACCCTTGAGGTCGCTCGGCGGGATGTGCGCGTGTTCGAGCGCCTCCCAGGTCAATTCGAGCGCCAGGCGCTGCTGCGGGTCGACCATCTCGACCTCACGCGGCGACATCTGGAAGAAGTCGGCGTCGAAACCCTTCACGTCGTCGAGGTAGCCGCCGTGCACGTTGGCCTCGGCGATCACCTCGGCCATCCGCGGTACGTCCTTGAACTCGGTCCAGCGGTCCTCGGGCAGGTCGGTGATGCCGTCGCCGCCGTTGATGAGCATGTCCCAGGTCGACTCCGGGGTGTGCCCGGCCTTGGGGAACCGCGTCGACACACCGACGATCGCGATGTCGTCGTCGGCGGCCCGCTCCCGCTGGTAGAACGTCGCGTCCTCGTCGGTGACGAGCCCTTCGTCGGGATCGCCCTCGATGATGCGCTTGGCCAGCGACGCGATCGTCGGGTGCTGGTAGGCCACCGTCGCGGTCAGCAGGACACCGGTCTTGTCCTCGATGTCGGCGGCCATGGCCACCGCGTCGCGCGAGGCGAGACCCAGCTCCTCCATCGGACGGTCGTCGGAGATCTGATCGACCGGCATCCCGGTCGCCGTCGCGACCCACTGACGCAACCAGTCACGCAGTTCGGCGACGGTCAGGTCACCCACGGTCTCCCCGTCGGAGGCGGCAGGGATGTGACTGTCCGAGGCGGTGGGTGCGGTCGTCGGGTCGTGCTCAGACATCTATATCCAGACTGTTACGTGGCATCAGGTGCATCGGGGAACGCGGTCTGTGTGTGGCCGCCGCGCAGCGTCCCGTCGATGTAGGCGTTCTTGCAGGCGGTGTGGGCGATCTTGCCGCTGGAGGTACGCGGGATGGACCCGGCCGGGACCAACAGCACGTCTCGGACCATCACACCATGACGCTGTGCGACGGCCGCCCGGACGGTGTCGGAGACGTCCTGCGGGTCGACCCGCTTGCCTGCGTTCCGCTCGGCGACGATCACCAGCTGCTCGGAGCTGTCGTGGGCGTCGAACTTCAGACCGCTCGCGGCGGAGGCGAACACCTCGGCGGGCAACTGGTTGGCGGGCACCGCGAACGCGGCGACGAAGCCCGGGCGCAGGGCGTTGCTCGCCTCCTGGGCGCTGAACTCGAGATCCTGCGGGTAGTGGTTGCGTCCGTCGACGATGACCAGGTCCTTCACGCGGCCCGTCACGTAGAGCTCGTCGTCGTACCAGACGCCGTAGTCACCGGTCCGCAACCAGCGGTCGTTGTCCGGGGCCCCCACGGAGTGACTGCCCGACTCCAGCGGGTGCACCAGGCTGTTGCGGAAGGTGTTCTTGGTCTCGGCGTCGTTGCCCCAGTAGCCGTGGCCGAGGTTGATGCCGTTGAGCCAGATCTCACCGACGTGACCGTCGGGACGCTCGGTGGCGGTCTCGGAGTCGACGATGGCGGCCCACTGGCTCACCGACACCTGGCCACACGAGACCTGGGCGACCGCGCCCGGGGCATCCTCGGGGACCTCTTCGAACCGCCCGGCGTTCAACGCGTCGCGGTCGACGTAGATGACCTTCGCCGGGGTGTCGCGCCGGGAGGTGGAGACGAACAGCGTCGCCTCGGCCATGCCGTAGGACGGCTTGATCGCGGTCGGGCTCAGCCCGTAGGGCTTGAACGCGGCGTTGAACTTCTCCATCGAGCTGACCGTGACCGGCTCGCTGCCGTTGATCAGTCCGATGACGTTGCTCAGATCGAGGCTCTCGCCCTCGCGGGGCAGACCGCGGACAGCGGCGTGCTCGTAGGCGAAGTTCGGTGCGGCGGCGAAGGTGCCTGCACCGTCGGACAGGGCGGCCAGCTCGTTGATCCACCGGCCGGGACGACGGACGAACGCGGCCGGGCTCATGATCGTGATGTATTTGCCACCCAGCGCCGGGATGATGATCGTCAGCAGCCCCATGTCGTGGAACATCGGCAGCCACGTGACGCCGCGCGACGACTCGTCGAGGTTCATCGCGTCGATCATCTGCAGGGCGTTGGCCGAGACCGACTCATAGGTGATCTCGACGCCGGCCGGGGTCCGGGTCGAACCGGAGGTGTACTGCAGGTATGCCACATCGTGCAGCTTGGGCTGCGGCTTGCGCCAGGTCTCGCCGACCGAGTCGGGGACGGCGTCGACCGCGATGACGCGGGGACGTTCCTTTGCGGGGAGGTGCTTGAAGAAGTCGCGGACGGCCTCGGCCGACTTGGTCGCGGTGAGGATCGCGCTGGGTGTGCAGTCGCCGAGGACGGCGTGCAGACGGTCGGTGTGACCCGGCTCGTCGGGTGAGAAGAGCGGGACGGCGATGTTGCCCGCGTACAGGGCGCCGAAGAAGCCGATGACGTATTCGAGTGACTGGGGGGCCAGGATCGCGACGCGATCACCGGGCTTGGTGACCTGCTGCAGGCGCGCAGCGATCGCACGCAGACGCTTGCCGAACTGGGCCCACGTGAGCTCGATCGCCTCGCCGTCGCGCTCACGGCTGTAATCCATGAACCGGTAGGCCAACGTGTCGGCCTTCTCGCGGACATTGCGCTCGACGTAGTCGACCAGGGTGTCTTCTTCACTGAAGTGCAGATTCCCGGACTCGTCGAGGAACTCGTCAAACGCGGTCTTCATTCGTACTCCTGTTGGCATTGCTAGCCCCGATCGTCGATTCGCTTCGTCGCTCCGACTGGGCGGCTCGACGACCGTCGTCGACGATCGGGATCCGACGACCGGATATGTCTACCCGGTCCCGGATCCGCCCCCCAAGCGTGCCTTGCTCGGTACGTCACCTTGCAGAATCCTGCCCTCGATACGCTCGGTTCCCCGCGGCCGACGTCATCGATGGTGGGACAAACTCTGAGTATCCTAACGGCCCCAACTGCACGGCCGGGTGGTTACCTGGGTCAACGATCATTCATTCCCCCCGCAGGATCGGGATGATCGGCGCGAAAGCGTCCATCTGCGTCGGGAAGACCCCGACATAGGACATACCGGTCCGCTCGCGCACCGAGCGAACCTGCTCCGCGATCTCCTCGAACGTGCCGCACATGATGTACGGCGAGGCCAGGATGTCCTCGACGGTCAGATCGGCGTCCTTGGCCATGTTGGGCGGGAAGCCGCTGTCGATCGCGCCGAGCACCATCTCCGCGGTCGACACACGGTCGTCGGTGACGAGGATGGTCGCGATGGTCCAGTTCAGCTCGATCTGGTCGAAACGATCGCCGGCCGCACGCCGCACACGGTCCACGCGGTCGATGGTCTTCTCGATGGTCATGTCCGAGAGCTTCAGCTTGCCGTCAGGAGTGCTGCCGGTGGCGATGGAGATGATGTCGGCGTGCTTCGCCGCGAGCTCGAGCATCCGCGGGCCGCCCGCGCCGACCAGGATCGGCGGTCGGGGTCCCTGCCGCGGGCGTGGGGTGCCCACGACACCCTTCACGTCGTAAAACTCGCCGGAGAAGGTGACCTCCTGGCCGCGCATGAGGCCGTCGAGGATCGTCAACGCCTCGTCGAGCTGGCGCAGACGCTCCCCGGGCGTGCCGAACGGGATGCCTGCGGCCTCGAAGTCCTCACGCAGCCAGGACGCCCCGATGCCCAACTCGAGCCGCCCCTTCGACAGCACGTCGATGGTGGTGGCCTCCTTCGCGAGCACCACGGGATGTCGCAACCCGGCGGCCAGGGTCGTGGTCGCCAGACGGATCGTGCTGGTCGCCTGGCTCAGCGCACCCAGCGCTGCGAGCGGCCCCACCTGGTTCTCCAGGTGATCAGGGATGGCGAAGGTGTCGAAGCCGTACTCCTCGGCCTTCTGCGCCAGGGCCACGAACTTGCGGGCCCCGCCCTCGTCACGATTGCCCTCACCGCCGGCAGCGAATCGGAACGGGCGCAAGGCCGGCGTCGTCGCGGCTGCGTCGGTCGTCATCTGCTCTCCTCAGGTGTGTCGTGGGGCACGGGGATCGGGCGAACGTGGACACGATACGTGCGTCACCTGTACGTACCCAAACCATTCGTGGTCTGTCACATCTACGAGGGTGGCCTGGTGGTCGCCGAGTGAGGATCGAGCGCAGCGAGGCCCGGAGCGAGAGCGGGCCACCAGCATCAACTCAGTTGTGTTTCGGACGAGGGGCCTTCTCGATGACCGAGCGCGCCCAGCCGAACATCCACCGGGTCGCCGAGGCGCCGTCGTCGTCCCAGTACCGGGTGGTGTTGTAGAGCGCGTGGACGGGGTTGTTCAGTGCCCCGGCGATCTTTCCGATGGCGTCGATCGGGTTGAGGATGGTCGGCGAATCGCAGATCAGGTCGCCGGAGGCGCAGATCGCGTAGGTGCGGTCCTTGACGTCACCGAACCCGCCCGCACGTGCACCGGTCATCGCGATCCCGGGCACCAGCGTGCCGAACCCGCCGAGCGCGATCTCCGCACCGACACCGTTCGGGCTGGGTCCCACGTCGTTGGCCTCCCCCTTCTGGCGGCGGCCGTCGGCGATCAGCCCGACCCCGAGCACGAGATCCTGCGCGACCGGGCCCCGACCGTTGCCGATGTCGGAGGCGATGTCGCCGGCGATCACCGCGCCCTGCGAGAAGCCCATCAGCACGAATCCGGTCAGCGGGCACCGCCGGTTGACCTCGGTCATCTTGCCCTTGGCGCGGGCGTTGCCCTGTGCGCGCGAGACGTTGTAGTCGACCTGGCGGTCGGCGAGGTTCGTCGGATTACGGAATTGCGCGACGTAGGGGACGGTGTAGACGTCGGCCCGCGACGACGGGAACTGTTCACCCAACGGCCGGGACACCTTGAGCATCAAGGAGTTCGGGTTCGCGGTCGGGTTGTACGGATCGTCGGTGGCCGACGACTCGAGTGTCCCGGGGATCACGATGGTCTGCACGTCGGGACAGTCCGCGGGTTGTGCCGTCGGACGCTGCGACGTGCTCGACGGCGCCCCCGGTCCGCCACCGGGACCGACGGGGCCCGGCCGCAGCAGGCTGATCACCAGGATCACGACCAGGATGATCGCGAGGATCGCGAGGGCGATGACCCCGAGGATGCCTGCGATCACCAGCTTGCGCCTGCGGGGTTTGCGCGCCGCGGTCCGCCCGCGGGCCGAGCGTCTGCTTCCGGGCACCTCTGCGCTACTTGCAGTAGGTCGACGACGCGGCGGCGATCACCTTGTCGGCGGTCGCGGCGGCAGCCGTCGGGTCGGTCGTCCCGGAACCGACGATGGCCGTCACGAAGGTCTTGATCTGGGACGCCGGGCTCTTCTTGGCCCGCTCGGAGCAGACGAACTCCGCGGAACTCAGCGCGATCGAGTTGTCCGGGTCGTTGGGGATCGTCACGTTCTGGCGCTTGAGCTCGGCCAGGTACGCGGCGCCCTTGCTGCCCTGCGGTGCCGGTGCCGCCCCACCCGGGAAGTTCGAGGGCGCGGGGGTGTCCTGCGGCGCGGTGGCGGGCAGGCTCGAGTCACTCGACGCCGCACCGGACGACGGGGCGCTGCTCGACGCCGACGATGACGCGGGCGCACTCGAACTGGTCGGTGCGTCGCTGCTCGACGGGGCGCTGACCGTGGAGTCGCCGCTCCCGCACGCGGTCGCCATCCCGACGGTCAGCGTCAATCCCGCCGCCGCCGTCACGATCCGCACCCAGAGTCCGCTCACTGCCATTTCCCTCGCCATCGTCGTGAAGAACCGTCATGTGCCCCGACAGGACCTCGGCCACGCTACCGAAGCAACCGTCAGAACCCGGAAATGTGTGGTTTCGGCGACACCCACCTGCAGGTTGTCTCGCCGAAACCACACATCATCGGTCAGTGGATGACGGCAGTGCCGTCGACCACCTCGATGTAGCCCTTCTCGAAGTTGATCCTGTTGCCTCCGGTGATCTGGAACTGATCACTGATCGGGTAGCCGAGCCGACCACCCTCGAAGCCCACGGTCGCCCAGGCGTCGAAGATCGGTCCGGACGGGACCGCGAACGCACCCTTGGCCGCGGTCCAGTAGATGTTGCCGCCGGAGAACCGGTTGAAGCGTCCGCCACGGGCCGCGCCGATCTCGTTGGACGTCGGGAACCCGAGGTAACCGCCCTCGTAACCGGTTTTTCCGTACTTGTCGAAGATCCGCCCCTGCACCGAGTGCGCACCGGTCGCCGCCGAGAAGTAGTACGCACCGAGGGAGAAGCCCTGCACGCGTCCCTTGTTGTCGGGGGTGTCGACCTCGTCGCCGGTCGGGTAGCCCATCGGTCCGCGCTCGTAGCCGGCCTTGCCCCAGTCGGCGAGGATCGCGCCGGCGACCGCGTGCGCACCGGTGCCCTGGGTCCAGTAGACGGAGCCGCGCTCGAACTTGTTCAGCCGGCCCTTGCGGTCCGGGGTGCCGAGCTCGTCGCTGACCGGGAAGCCGAGGTATCCGCCGGGACCGCCCGCGGCGACGTAGGCGCCACCGATGGCACCCGCGACCACGTGGGCGCCGGTCTTGCCCGACCACAGCACGCGTCCGCCGCGAAAGTCCTGCGCGCGTCCGCCCGGGACGCCGTACTCAGGCGTCATGCACTCGCCGAGCTCGGAGTGCTTGGCCGCGACCGGCTTGATCGCGCCCGCCACGCCGCACTTCGGGGTGTCGGCGGCGATTCCCAGGGCGCGGGCGGCCTGCGGCCACGCCTGGTGCATCTCGAACTCCCAGTACTTCCAGGTGTGCGTACCCGACGGGCGGTAGACCACCTGCGCGGCCACGCCGAGCTGGTTGAGCTTGGTGGCGAACTGGGTCGAGGTCACCCGCGAGAGGACCTCGAGTCCGACGCCGGCGTAGTTGGTGGCCAGGTACGGCAGCGTCGACGGGGTGTCGTACTGACCGAGCAGACCGTTGCCCGAGGACACGTAGAGGCTCATGCCCTTGAGCTTGTCGGCGTGCAGGAAGGGGTCGTGTTCCTTCCACGCCGGGTCCGACGGGGGCCCGAACATCTTGGCCGAGTCGTATCCGCCCGCATCGCGGACCGCGAACTGCACGGCCTGCGGCATACCGAACGAGCTGAGCTGCAGGATCCCGGAGAACGAGGCCGCGTAGCGGAAGAAGCCCGGGATGCGCTCGGCGAGCATCATGGCCGCGCTGCCGCCCATCGACAACCCCTGGACGCCACGGACGTCGGTCGAGCGCCACTGTCCCTGCAGGACCGGCGGGAGTTCCTTGGTCAGGAACGTCTCCCACTGGTAGTTCTTGCCGTTGTCCGGCTTCTGCCAGTCGGTGTAGAAGCTGGACTCGCCGCCCACCGGCAGGATGACGTTGACGTTCTTGTCCTTGTAGAAGTTCTCGACATCGGTGTTGATGATCCAGCCGTTCTGGTCGTCCTGCGCACGCAGGCCGTCCAGCATGTACAGCTGCGGGAACCGCTCCTCGGGCGACTGGTTCCAGTCGCGCGCCAACAGGATCTGCACCTGGATGTTGCGGCCCATCGACGGGGAGTAGACCCACACCGCCACGCGTCGATCGGAGTACCACTTGGTGTTGGTCACCTTGACCCCCGACACCGGCGTCACGGCGGGGGCGGGCGATGCCGCCGGGGCGGCCGACGCGGCCGGCGCGTCGGACGAGTCCGGTGCTGCGACCGCCACCCCGGTGCCGAGCACCATCAGCAGCGCCGCCGCAGGCGCTGTCACCGATAGAACCCCACGCCGCCACTGCCGCATCTGACCGATCTCCTTCGCCACCAACGGTTCTGCCGGTCCCGAGACGTTTGTCCCGGCGAACAGCAGAACGCCCTACGTGTGTGTGTCTACACGTAGGGCGTCCCGATGTGACGTTGCCACACTGTGGCGTGTGTGAATTCGTGTGACTCGTGAGGTTTCTGTGACCACCTTCGGTGGCGTGGATCTCACGAGCGGTGAATCAGGTCAGTCGCGGAACCAGCCCTGGTTCTTCGCGCGGAAGACCATGTCCGACCAGTAGCCCCAGTCGTGGATACCGGTGGACGGGAAGTCCGAGGTGATCGGGACGTTGTTGATCAGCGCCTGCACCTGGAAGGCCCGCGACTGCGCCAGCGAGAGCGCCTCGAGCGGCGAGCCCTGGATCAGACCGATCGGGCTGACGGGGAAGCGACCCTGCAGGCCACTGCCCGCGGCGACGCGCACCTTCTTGTTGCGCATCTTGCCGATCTGTACGAACGGGTCGTTCTCCAGCCAGCGGGGGCTGGTGGGCGGGCCCCACATCGAGTCGGAGTTGAACGGTCCGACGCCGGCCTCGATGCCCGCGTCGAGCAGCGCGATGCGGATGGCCTCACGCATGCCGGGGGCCGAGAGGTTCAGGTAGCCCGACAGCGAGAACAGGTGCGAGATACGACGGTTGTTGGCGCCGAGCACCATGGCCGCGTTGCCGCCCATGGAGATGCCCATGATCGCGTATTGGCCACGCGGTCCGACGTTGAGTTTGCGACGGTCGAGCTCGGGGATCAGCTTCTGGTCGATGAGGCACTTCCACCGGTAACGGAACTTCTGGTTGTTGAAGTTGCTGGGCGCGTTCCAGTCGCTGTAGAAGCTCGCGATACCACCGACGGGCTGGACCACGTTGACGCCGGAGTCGGCCATGTCCTGGATCCGGGTGTTCTTCTCCCAGCCGCTCACGTCGTTCGTGGCGCGCAGGCCGTCGAGCGCGATGACGGTCTTGTAGTTGCCCGGGCGGGTCCACATGCGGACCTTCACCGGGGGCATGCCACAGGAGTCCTGCAGGGTGATCTGCTGGACGCGGGGAGCGGCCGAGGCGGTTCCACCGGAACCGACGGCGATGCCCAGGCCGGCGAACGTGGCGGTGGCGAGGAACACGGCGAGCAGCCGCCTTCCGATGGAGACCTGACTCCGGGCCGGGTCGGACACCCTGGAGCCGGTTCTTCTCGGACTGCTAGCACGCATCGACTGTTGCCTTCTTTCTCGTCGGTAGGCCGCGGGCGACCAATGGCGCACCGAAAAGGTCCGCGAGCGCCGAACGGAGCCTATTGGATGCCGTTCGGTCTGACAAACGTTGGACTGCGATCGTTGACCGTCCGTCGCACGCTCGTGACCTGCCGATTCTGCCTCGTCGCACATTATCGGTCGGCGAGCCCGTGGCGTTACACAACCGAGATGTTTGCGATCGGCAATCGCCGGACGGTCAGCGGTCGAACACCGGCGGCGGTATCGGCAGCTTGCACCGCTGCAGCTCGTACAGCGGCACTCGGTTGATCCGATAACTGTTGAACGAGAACGACTGTCGGATGTTGTTGCGGAACCGGGAGAAGCTCATGGGCGCCTCGAAGGACGCGATCAGGTCCTGGGTCGGCTTGCACTTCAACGCCTCGCGCGACTGTCGGACCCAGTCGGGATCGAGGTAACCGGGGAGCAGCGGCGGGAACGGCACGGCTCCGGCCTCGGCGATCACCCACTCGGAGTCGAGGTCCTTGTCGTGGCCGATGCGGGCGTCGGGCAGCCGCTCGGTGTGGGAGGCGATCGGGAACGCGAGGCCGACCTGGTCGATCACGCGGACGTCGAGCGACGAGTTCATGCTCGTCATACCGAGGTTGAGGTAGAAGACCGTCAGCTGTCGGGGGACGCCGGGGGGCAGGGTGTCCGGCTGCGGATCGAAGTACCACTCGTCGTAGTTCGCCGACGGCAGCAGCACACCGCCCTGCGCGGAGTGCTCGTTGATCGCATCGACCATCGCCCGGATACGCGGGTAGTTCAGGTAGTCCTCGGCGGTGATCGGGTGCTCGACCCCGATGTTCTGGATGTAGTAGCGACGTTCGTCGACGATGCCGCTGCGGCCGATGTCGGTGCCGTTGTTCATCCCGGGCGAATGCGACGTGGCCACGGCCCACACGACCGTGGTGACGAAGAACGCGGTGCTCAGGACGGCGCCGACGATCGGGACCGCCGATGCGCGGCCCAGGCTCGACGGCAGCGCGATCGGGATGATCATCACCGGCAGCATGAGGATGAACAGCGGGACGAGGAGCACACGGGCGTGCATGAAGTCGCCGCCCTGGCGGATCCAGTAGGCCGACTCGATGAACCCGGCGACCACGATGACCACCACGACCGCGCCCGGCGAGCGCAGGCGGCGGCGGAACCGCTCGACCCGACCGACCGACGCCAAAGCGACCCGGTCGGCGGCGCGACGGCGCAGGTACCAGGTGAGCAGGGCAGCGACCGCCGCGACCAGCAGCGGCAGCAACAGGATGTACGGGCTGAACATGTTGCCCAGGTAGGTGAAGCCCTGCTTCCACTTCGACCCGCTGGCGTCCTTGGCCACCGCGGTGTTCGGCACCAGCAGGCCGTAGTACCCCATCCGGAAGATCTGGTAGGCCACCGGCGTGATCGCCGCCACGAGGACGAAGACGACGCGCAGCCGCCAGGTCATGTGGGTGGCGAAGACCATCAGTAGGACGAGGCCGCCGAGCAGGGCCAGTTCCGGTCGGATCAGCGGCGAGAGACCCGCGGTGAACCCGAGCAGCAGCAGCGACGTCGTTCCGCCGGGCCGGTCGGGATCGCGGCGGCTCCACGAGATCACCTGGCACCACAGCACTGCGATCCAGAAGATGCACAGCGAGACCTCGAGGCCGCTGGTGGCGAAGTCACGGGCGGGCGGCAGCGCGATGTAGACCAGCGCGCCGAGCGGCACGAGGATCGTCCATCCGTCGCGGCCGCGCAAGCCGAGCATCCGGTAGGTGCCGTACATGGCCAGAGGCAGCGCCGTCACCGACAGCACCAACGCGATCCATAGCACGACGTATTCGGGTTCGGCGTCGGTGACCCAGGTCCAGAACCAGATCAGGTAGGTCCACACCGTGGAGGTGTTGGCCTCGACACGCTCACCCTTGTTGAACACCGGGCCGTTGCCCGCGAGCAGGTTGCGCACGGTCCGCAGGACGATCAGGCCGTCGTCGGCGATCCAACGACGCTGCCAGGCGCCCCCGGCGAACAGGATGCCGACGACGAGCGCGCTGATGGCGAGGGTGGCTGCCGGGAGACCGGCACGGATCCGACTGACGCGCGGAACCGCATGGGAGGACCGATCGGACGTCATCGCTGCGCGATCGGTGGGGTCAGCCTCAGCTGACGAAGTAGACCGCGACACCAACGCATATTAGCCACGCCACCGCGCAGAACTGGAGGACGCGGTCCCCGAGCGCGATCTCCTCGGGTTCACCGGCCTCACCGCCGTCGACGTCGACCGCGTATCGGAGGATGGCGATGGTGAACGGAACCATCGAGATGGCGTACCAGACGTTGGTGTCGTGGTCGCGCGAGAACGCCCACAGTCCGTAGGAGAGCACGACCGCGGTCGCCGAGAGTGTCCACACGAATCGCAGGTAGGTGGCCGTGTAGTACTCCAGCGACTTGCGGATCTTGGCGCCGGTGCGCTCGGCCAACTGCAGCTCGGCGTACCGCTTGCCCGCGGCCATGAACAGCGACCCGAACGCCATCACCAGCAGGAACCACTGCGACAGACCCTTGGGCAGCTCCGCCGCGACGCCGCCGGCGATCGCGCGAAGGAGGAATCCGGACGACACGATGCAGATGTCGACGACCGCCTGGTGCTTGAGCCCGAAGCAGTACCCCAGCTGGATCACGAGGTAGATGCCGATCACCAGCGCGAGTTGCCAGTTCGCCAGGAACGAGATCGCCAGCGAGGCGACACCGAGCACGACGGCGAGGCCGAAGGCGAGGTTTCGGGGGACCACGCCCGCGGCGATGGGGCGGTACCGCTTGGTGGGGTGCGCACGGTCGGCCTCGACGTCGAGTGCGTCGTTGACGAGGTAGACGCAGGACGCGACCAGGCAGAACGCGACGAAGGCGATGGCCGCGCGGGCCAGCACGTCACCGTCGTCGACGGCTCCGGCGGCCAGTGGCGCGGCGAGCACGAGGACGTTCTTGACCCACTGTCGAGGGCGGACGGCCTTGATCAGGCCCGCCACCAGGTTCTTCGGCGGCCCCTTCACGTCGGTGGTCTCGATCGGTTCCTCGCTCATCGCACTCCTAAGTTCAACACCGGCGCCTGCCCGCGACACCGCAGCATTGTCCTCGCCTCGCGCGACAATCTGGCCGTCAGGTGCGCGAACAGTCTGTCATCACGGGTGACCGCCAGCGCACAGGCTGCACCCAACACGGCTCCGGCGGCGACGTCGCTCGGGTAATGGACGCCCAGGACCAGGCGTGACGCCACCATCGGCGGGACGATCAGTGCGGGGAGGACACCGGCGGGCAGACCCGCGGCGCGCCCCAACAGGATCGCCGCCGCAGTGGTCGAGGTGGCGTGCGACGAGGGGAAGCTCAGCCGACTCGGAGTGGACACGCCCACCCGGATGTCGGGGTGGGCAGGGCGCTTCCTGCGCACGACGCGCTTGACGATCACCGACGCCGCGTGGGCGCCGAACGCGCCGATGCCCGCCTGCACCCATCGTGTCTGGGCGGGCAGGTCGTCGCGGGCGAAGGCGACGGCCAGACCGACCGCGGCCGACCCCGTCCACCCGAGTGCGTGCTCGCCGAGGTGCGAGAGACCGCGCGCGGCGGGCAGGACGCCGGGCCGATCTGCGATCGCGTTCTGGATGGCGACCAGGACCGCGTCCTCGCCGCGTGCGTGGTCAGTCGAGTCCGAAGACACGTGCCCAGCTCTCCTTGCTCGTGAGTTCCGCGTGCGCCGCGCGATACTCTGCGCGCATCTCGGGGAACCGGTTGTTGAGTTCGCGGACGAGGGACGCCGACTCCTTGGCCAGGGCGATCATCTTCGCGCGATCACGCTGGCGGTACACGACGCCGCGGCCGTCGGCGGTGGTCACGGTGACACCGTCGACCCGTCCGAGACTGAACCATCTCGCCTGCAGCGGTGGGTAGTTCGCCTGCGGCACCTCGTGGTGCCGGGGATCGGCGGGGCGGGCGTTGTTGATGACCGCGCCGGCGAGGGCCGTGAGCTTGCGGACCGGGTTGCGTGGTTCGAACATCCCGAGCGCGGTGGCCTCGCCGCTGGTGCGCGGCAGGACCGTCGCCGACGGCAGGACGACCGCGTCGGGGTACTGCTTGCGCATACCCGCGATCTTGGGCAGCGCCGTGGGCAGCAGCTCACGGATGTGGTGCGGCCCGGCGAGGAAGTCGCGGATGGCCTCGTTCTGGATCGCCACCGTCGAGTACTCCAGGCACAGCAGGTGTTTCGCCGTGGCCTTGGCCATCGACTGCACTATCCCGCCGATGGGCCCGTCGTGGTGGATCGCCGCGACGACGAGACGGTTGCGCAGGTGGAAGTACGCCTGCCAGTCGATGGCGTCGTCCTTGTCGCTCCAGGCCATGTGCCAGATCGCGATACCGGGGACGGTCGCGGTGGGGTACCCGGCCTTCGCAGCACGCAGCCCGAACTCCCAGTCGTCCCATTTGATGAACAGCGGCATGGGCAGACCGATGGTCTCGGCGCACTCCCGCGGGATCATGCACATCCACCAGCCGTTGCCGTCGACGTCGATGCGGCGGTGCAGGTTCTTGGAGTTGTCGCGGTCGGTGAGGGGGTACTTGGCGAAGTCGTGGTCGTACTCGACGTAGGGCGCCGCGGTCCACATGAAGGTGTGCGGGTCGATGACCTCACCCATGCAGTGCAGGTGGCTGCGGTCCTGCAGGTTGAGCATCTGTCCGCCGACGAGCATGGGGGTCTTCGCGTACTGCGACAGCGCCAGCGCGCGCAGGATCGAGTCGGGCTCGATCGCGATGTCGTCGTCCATGTAGAGGACGTACGGGCTGTCGGTGAGTCGCAGCGCCTCGTACATGATGCGGGCGTAGCCACCGGAGCCACCGAGGTTGGGCTGGTCGAAGATGTGCAGGCGGTCGCCGAGGGCGTCACGTGCGGCGTCGTAACCGGGTTCGTCGACGACCTTGCGGTTGCCCTGGTCGGGCATCAGCACCGCGTCGATGACGCCGTCGACCAACGGGTCGGAGGTCAGCGCGCGCAGGGCGTCCACGGCGTCGGTCGGTCGGTTGAACGTCGGGATGCCGACGGTGACCCGGGCCTTCTCGCGTCCGCCGGGCGCGGGGATGGGGGCGTACCACCCGGCGCTGACGATCTCGGTGTCGGTGTCGGTGGTGACGTCGAACCAGATCCAGCCGCCGTCCTCGAACGGACCGAGGTCGAGCTCGAACTCGATGACGCCGTGGCCGTCGTCGTCGGTGGGCACCAGGTCGCCGCCGAGGCCGATGCGCGCGCCGTCGACCTTCGATCGGTAGAGGTCGACCCGGCAGGTGCCGATGACCTCGACGCGCAGGATCACGGACTGCAAGACGCTCCAGCGACGCCAGTACGACGCGGCGAACGCGTTGAAGTACGAGCCGAACCCGGCCTCGGACTCCGCGGTGAGCAGGACCGAGGTCCGGCTCGGCGAATGCGCCCGGCGACTGTTGGTCTCGGCCTCGACGAGATAGAGCGACCGCACGTCGAGCGGCTCGCCCGGACGCGGGAAGATGACCCGCTGCAGCAGGGTGTCGGCGGTGACGGTCATCGTCACTCCGACTCGGCGAGCGGTGCGCCGTCGGCCAGGTGCGGCGCCACGGTGTTCTCGTACATCGTCAGTGCGCTCGCGATGGCCATGTGCATGTCGAGGTACTGGTAGGTCCCCAGCCGTCCGCCGAAGAGCACCTTGCGCGTGGAGGTCTCGGACTTCGCCAGTTCGCGGTAGCGGGCGAGCTTGGTGCGGTCCTCGGGGGTGTTGATCGGGTAATACGGCTCGTCGCCGGACTCGGCGAAGCGCGAGAACTCGCGCATGATGACCGTCTTGTCGGTCGGGTAGTCCCGCTCGGGGTGGAAGTGGCGGAACTCGTGGATGCGGATGAACGGCACGTCGCCGTCGTTGTAGTTCATCACCGGCGTTCCCTGGAAGTCGCCGACCGGCAGCACCTCGGTCTCGAAATCGATCGTGCGCCAGCCTAGTTCGCCCTCGGCGTAGTCGAAGTAACGATCCAGCGGGCCGGTGTAGACGATCGGCGCGTCCGGGTTCTGCGCGACCAGTTCGTCACGGACGTCGAACCAGTCGGTGTTCAGGCGCACCTCGATCTTCTCGTCGCGCGTCATGTTCTCGAGCCACGCGGTGTAGCCGTCGACCGGCAGGCCCTCGTAGGTGTCGTTGAAGTAGCGGTTGTCGAAGGTGTATCTCACCGGCAGCCGGGTGATGTTGCCCGCGGGCAGTTCCTTGGGATCGGTCTGCCACTGCTTGGCGGTGTAATCGCGGATGAACGCCTCGTACAGCGGGCGGCCGATCAACGAGATCGCCTTCTCCTCGAAGTTCTGCGCGTCCTTGGAGTCGAACTCCCCGGACTGCTCCTCGATCAACGCGCGTGCCTGCTCCGGCGAGAAGAACTTGCCGAAGAACTGCGAGATCAGGCCCAGCCCCATGGGGAACTGGTACGACTGCCCCTTGTGCAGCGCGAAGACGCGATGCTGGTAGCCGGTGAAATCGGTGAACTGGTTGACGTAGTCCCACACCTTCGTGTTCGAGGTGTGGAACAGGTGCGCGCCGTACTTGTGGATCTCGATGCCGGTGGTCGGCTCGGGTTCGGAGTACGCGTTGCCGCCGAGATGGTGCCGCCGGTCGAGGACCAGGACCCGCTTGCCCAGCTGGGAGGCCGCCCGCTCGGCGATGGTGAGTCCGAAGAAACCGGAACCGACGACTATCAGGTCATACCGCGTATCGACTGCCACGGGGGTTCAGGGTAACCGAACCGGACTCACAGTCCGGCGTCGGCGGACGGGAACCCGAGAGCCCCCTCGGCACCCTTGGCCACGAAGTCCTTCAGAGCGGCGCCGGCGAGCACGTGCGCCCCGGTGGTCGGACTGAAGTAGACGTTGCCGCCCGCGAACTTCTGCACGGCACCGCCCGCGATCGTGATGACCGGGCCCAGGACCTGCCCCAGCAGGCCCGACGGGCCGCCGAGTTCGGCGATCTTCGCGTCGATGGCGGCGATCGCGGTCTTCAGCAGATCGGCCAGCGGACCGGTCAGGGTGCTCGGCAGGGCACCTTCACCCGGGACGGTCGTGCTCGGGGACGCGGGGGCGCCGGGTGTCGTCGGCGTGGCGGGTGCACTGCCGCCACCGACCGCACCGAGAAGGGAGTCGACCAGCGAGGGCAGGACGCCACCGGGGGCGGTCACACCGGTCCCCGAGGGCGAACCGGGACCGACGCCCGCGGGTGGCGCGACGATGCGGGGCTTGGGTTGACCCTGCACGGTGAACCACGCCGAGCGGAGCTTGAGCTTCGTGCGGACGTCGTCGCCGGTGGCCTCGACCGTCCGGGACGTGCCGCTGATCCGCACCTTGGTCGCACGACCGTTGTCGGGGCCGAGTCCGTTGGCCTCGATCACCTGGATGCCGGTCAGCGACCCCACGCCGAAGGCGGAGGCGACACTGCTCGATCCGACCGTGGTGGTCCAGTTGTGGTTCGGGGATTCGGTGTCGCCGTCGTCGACGACGGCCGGGAAGTTGACGCCGGCGGTGTAACCGCCGGTCGAGGAGGAGAACTCGGTGAAGGCCGGCGCACCGTTGACGACACGGATCTGGCCCGCGGTCGCGTCGGCTGCGGTGTTGGTACGTGGATCCTCGGCGCCGGCTCCGCCGTAGACCTGCGACATCATCGTGTCGTCGATCTTCTTGCCCTTGTCGGTGGCGGCCAGTGCGTAGGTGCGCGCGGCCACCGCCTGCGCCTTGAGTGCCTCGGCGCCGCCCTGATCCGCCCAGCGCGCGGGGCTCTCCTTGGGCGTCACGCCCTTCACGTAGTCGTCGACGGCCAGGATGTTGACCGCGCGTCCGCCGTCGAGGCCGATCGAGCCGCGGTAGGCGTCGTTCGACCCGCAGAACTTCAGCCACTCGTTGGCGGGCCGGTTGGGGGTGATGTTGATCGGGTCGATCTTCGGTGGGGTCACCGGGATGGTGCGCACCACGGCGCCGCCACATCCGGCGGTGACGGTGGCGGTGGTCCCGGACAGACGAACTGCCTGTCCGGGGGCCACCGTCTGGCCACCGACCCTCATCCCGGCGTCCGCACGCACATTCGCCGTGGTGTTGCGTGTGAGCGCAACCGTCACGGCCTTGTCCGTCTTCCCCGCGGTCGTGCCGCCGTAGTAATGGCCGAGGATCTGGTCGTACTTCCAGCCCTTCTTCGCGTATCCGAAGGCGCCGTACTGTCCCATCCCGCGTCCGTGGCCGAGCCCGTGACCGATCAGGGTCACCTGGGCGCCGACCGAGAGCGACACCGGCTCATCGATGGACGACTCGTGCGCGACGAACGCCCCGACGCCGATGGCGGAGACCACCAGAGCAGGAGCCAACCCCAACGTGATCGAGGTGAGCGTTCTGCGGTCGGTGGCTCGACGTGCCATCGGCGATCCTTCATCTGTGGTTGGGGTCAGGTAACTGGTGGGACTCAAGCGACTGTAGTGACCGAATTGAAGTCACAACAGTGAACTCATGTCACAACAGCATCACGAGT
This sequence comes from Williamsia phyllosphaerae, assembly GCF_014635305.1. NCBI lineage: Bacteria > Bacillati > Actinomycetota > Actinomycetes > Mycobacteriales > Nocardiaceae > Williamsia > Williamsia phyllosphaerae. The sequence goes on from NZ_BMCS01000001.1 coordinate 966,220, forward strand.
TACACGCCACGCCGTCGGTGGTCGTGGACTTCGCACCCTCCCGCCGACACGATGTGGCGGTCTGTCGGATTTCGGCGGGCCGAACGAGGGAGATCCACAGTGCGCTATCGCCGACCGAGGCCGTCGATCGTGATGGCGGCCGTCGCGGCGGTCGTCGTCGCGAGCCCGGTGGCCGTTCTCGTGGGCGGCAGCGCCCCCGACAATGCCGTCGACCAGCGAACACCGGCGTCCGACGCCATCTCGACCACGATCCGCCAGGTGAGCCTCGACACGGTCCCGTCGACGGTGCTCGACCTCGTCCGCTCCGGCCTGGCCGGGGTGGGCGTGACGCTCCCGCCGCTCGACCTGCTCAAGCTGCAGATCCCCGACATCGCGCGCGCCCTGCCGCCCGGCGTGCTGCCCACCGGCCTGATCCCGCCCGAGCTGCTCCCGTCCACGGCCCCGTCCACCATGGCGCCGTCCACAACGGCCCCGTCCACCACTGGTCCCGCGCCGAGCGCCGGTCGCACGCCCGCCTCGGCGGCCGTGCCCGCAGGTGCGGTCGTCAAGGAGATCACCCGCAAGGACCCGTTCAGCATGATCGCCCTGACCTGGGACGGTCTGTCCGACACGACCGCTTTCGTCCGCGCCCGTCAGCCCGACGGCTCGTGGGGCAAGTGGTATTCCGCCGACCCCGTCGACGGCGGCCCGGCGGTACGCGCCGGACGTGCGCCGACCAGCCAGGGCACCGAGCCGGTCTGGGTGGGCAACACCAAGGCGGTCCAGGTGGTCGTCACCAAGGACGGCGTCGCCACCCCGGGCGTCGAGGGCGCGAAGCCGGCACCGTCGGCGGGCGCGACGGCCACCACGACCGTTCCCGAGATGTCCGTGGCACCGGGCGAGATCGCCCCACGCGCGTTCACCGTCCCCCGTGCCCCGGTGCAGGGCGACCCGATGGCCCCCGCGGCGACACCGGCACCGCCCGGACCGACCACCACCGCCTCGGCCCCGGCCCCGATGACGACGCCCTCGACGCCGAACGCGCTGGAGAAGGTCGTCTCGACGCTCAAGGCCGCCCTCATCGACCCGGGTGCCGGTGGCGCACCGGGTGGACTCGGCCTCCCCGCCGTCCTACCGGGACAGCAGCCGCCGATCATCACCCGCGCACAGTGGGGTGCCGACGAGTCCAAGCGCTGCCAGCAGCCGACCTACGATCCCGGCCTCAAGGCCGCGGTCGTCCACCACACCGCGGGCAACAACGACTACACCGCCGAGCAGTCGGCCGAGATCGTGCGCGGCATCTACGCGTACCACGCACAGACGTTGGGCTGGTGCGACATCGGATACAACGCGCTCGTCGACAAGTATGGCCAGATCTTCGAGGGCGCGTTCGGCGGACTGGACAAGAACGTGCAGGGCACCCACACCGGCGGGTTCAACCGCGACACCGTCGGCGTGGCCATGATCGGCAACTACAACGAGGTGGCGCCCTCGCCGGAGACCATCCGGTCGGTGGGCAGCTTCCTCGGGTGGCGACTCAAGCTCGCCGGACTCGACCCCAAGGCCAACGCACAGCTGACGTCGATCGGATTCGACACCGCGAAGTTCGGTGCCGGCGAGACGTCGAACCTGCCGATGATCAGCGGCCACCGCGACTACGACAACACCGAGTGCCCCGGGACCCTTGGATACGCGGCCCTGCCGCAGATCCGGGACGTGGCCGCGGGCAACCTCGCCGCCGCGGGCACCCCGAGTGCGGCGCCGACGGCGCCGAGTTCCTCGGTCGCGCCGGGTGCGCCGAGCACCTCACCGGGGGCCGCCGACGTCCTGTCGACGACCGACGTGGGCGCCATCGCGAAGAAGTGGCTGTCGCTGGGCGGCGCCACCGGCACCCTGGGCCAGGCGCAGACACCGGAGATGACGACGCCCGACGGCACCGCGAAGTACGTGAACTTCTCTGACGGCAAGATCTACTGGTCGAAGGAGACCGGCGCGCAGGTCGTGCAGGGCGCCATCGAGAAGGCGTGGGGCGCGGCCGGGTTCGAGAAGAGTGCGCTGGGCATGCCGGTCTCCGGCGAGACCGACGCCGTCACCGGCATCATCACCCAGGCGTTCCAGTTCGGGTCGCTGGTGTTCAACAAGACGACCGGCGTCGTGGTGAAGGTGATCAAGGCGTTCGTCGACGAGTTCACCCGCAGCATGCGCGACCAGTTGAGCCCGGCCGCCCGGCCGGCGACGCCACCGGCCGCGGCCACCACGCCACCGGCGGGGGCACCAGTCCCGGTGCCCACCACCGGGCCGGTCGGCTGAGGGCTACTGACCGACGGGAGCGGTCGAGCGCGACGTGCCCGCGTCCGACAGGCAGGTCGCGGTGATGATCGCGGTCCAACCGGTCGGTGTGTCCGGCTTGACCACCGGGTTGGGCTGCTCGGAGCAGGCCTGGTTGCCGTTGAGGCGTACCGAGTTGAAGAGGTAGAGGTTGATCTGCGCGCCGATGACCGCGCTCTGCGGGGTCGGGTAGTAGCGCGAGACGAACTTCTTGTCGTAGGTACCGGCGACCGCGGCCGAGGCACCCGGGTCGGTGGTGGTCGGGGCCGCCGACGCGGCGCCTGCTCCCACCATCCCGATGCCGACGACGGCGGCCGAGGCGGTGAGGCCGAGGACGATGGAACGGGCAGGATTGCGGCGGTTTGTGTTCGTGGTCATGTGATCAGTGTCCCAAGAATTCGGACGTCGTGTCCACGTACGCCCGATGAATCATCCGTACCAGCGCATCAGGATTCGCCCGACACCGTCGTTGTCGTTGCTGGTGGCGATCTCGTCGGCCGCGTCCTTGGCCGCCGGGTGGGCGTTGGCCATCGCGACCCCGCGGTGGGCCCAGCGCAGCATCTCGATGTCGTTGGGCATGTCGCCGAACGCGATCACCGCGTCGGTGGGCAGTGAGGCGATGTCGGCGAGTTTCTTCAGTCCCGACGCCTTGTTGATGCCCGGCAGCGCCAGTTCGACGAGCCCGTTGTCGGTGGAGAACGTCACCGCGGCGAGGTCTCCGACCACCTCGGAGAGTCGTCGGGCCATCTCACCGCTGGCCATGTCCGGTTTGCGCACCAGGAGCTTGACCGCGGGCGCCGAGACGACCTCGTCGTCGCCGACCTCGATGTGGTCGGGGTTCAGCCACGCGTGCTCGTAACCCGTCGAGGCGACGAACGGCGGCGTCGCGGCGTCGTGGGCGCTCTCCCCCACCCGCTCGGCGGCGAGCCCGCACCCGGGGATCAGCTCCTTCGCGAACCCGGCGAGCCGGACCAGGGCGGCGGGATCGAGGGTGGCGGTGTGCAACACCTTGTCCTGCGCGACGTCGTAGACGATGGCGCCGTTCGCGCACACCGCATAGGTGAGGGCGTCGAGTTGCCCGGCGATCTCGGCGATCCACCGCGGTGGTCGGCCGGTTGCCAGTACGAACGTCGTGCCCGCCTTCGCGGCACGACGGATCGCCTCGCGCGTCAGCGGACGCACGGTGTTGTCGTCGTCGATCAACGTCCCGTCGACGTCGCTGACGATGAGGGTGGGTGGACCGAACCTGGTGCGACGCATCGTCAGTGACTTCCCTTGTGTTCGTCGCGTGCCCGCGCGGCGCGGAGTTGCGCCTTGCGTTCGTCGTCCTGCTCCTCGATGACGCGTGCCTGCGCGAGGGTCGGGGCGCCCCCGCCCATCGACGCCGGCACCCAGTGGGCACCGGGCGGATGGTGTCCGTAGGTGCTGCGGACGTCGTCGAGCATCGAGCTCATCACCGACTTGAGCCGGGCCGTCTCGGTGACGGCGTCGCCGGGGCAGTCGATCGGGTCGCCGAACCGGACCATCACCGGGATGTGGCTGCGGCCCATGTCGCGCGTGCTCCCGCCGACCTGGTCACCGGTCTTGGTCCACTGCCGCTGGGCGCCCCACACGATGCAGGGGACAACGGGGACATCGGCGGACTGCGCCATACGCACGGCCCCGGTCTTGAAATCCTTCAACTCGAAGCTGCGGCTGATCGTCGCCTCCGGGTACACCCCCACGACAAACCCCTGTCGCAGGTTCTCGACCGCCTGCGCGTAGGCCTCGGCGCCCGCCGAGCGGTCCACCGGGACGGTGTGGGTGTGGGTGATCAGGAACCGCACCAGGGGGTTGTCCATCATCTCCGACTTGATCATGTACCGACACCGACGTCCGCCGCGGTAGACGCCGATGGCCGCGGGGAGGAAATCGACGTAGCTCGTGTGGTTGATCGCGATCACCGCCCCACCCGTGGCCGGGATCTTGTCGGCGTCGGCCACGTCGAGACGCATCCCCTGCGCCCTGACCAGCGCATGTGCCGCAATCTCCAACGTCCGGTAGACGGGTTCCATACGCTGAGCCTAACGACCCGCCCGGCATCGATCGACGTTGTTCCGGCCAAGGCGGGTCGATGGCAGTTGTCGAATCAGTTGTTTGTGATCAGCGACAGCTGTCAGACTCATGTCCGTCCGTCGGGGGCGATTCATCACCACAGGGGTCACGCGTGCGATCAGGTCGTCCACCGTCAGCGGCCGGTCCCGGCGACCCCACTCCACTGTCGAGCGCCGGTTTCGGGACGTCGCTTCGGCAATGGATCTCGGGCGACCACGACTACGTGTGGATCGTGAACCACCACTCGATGCGCTCGCTGCACCGACCGATCAGGCTGGTCTTCGCGGGGAACACCCTGCTGTTCGCGATCTGTTCCAGCCTTCTGCTGGGTAGTCCGTCGGGGCCTCGTGGGGTCCCCTCGGTCACCTGGGCGATCGCCGTGCTGGTGGTGCAGGCGGTGGCGATCGCCGCGATCCTCCTCGCGCCCGTGCCCACCACCTCACGCATGGCGCAGCGGTATTTCGTCGGGTTCGCGATCTTCGGTGACGTGGGCCTCACCTCGGTCCTGCTCCTCTACACCCCGGTGGTCAGCGCCTTCGGCTGCGCGTTGTTCGTGCTGAACAGCGCGCTGTGTACCTACTTCGTCAGTTCGCGGTGGCTGCTGGCCCACATGGCGTGGGCGGCGGCGGTGATCGGGTGGACGACGTGGCGAGTTCACGACAGCGGTTCCTTCGACACGTTCGCGACGATCGCAGGGGGCCTGGTCATGCTGGTGGCGGTCTGCGCTGTCCCGGTCGCCGCACACGTCGCGTGGACCCTGCTGTCGATCGACGCCCGCCAGTCACTGCGGGATCCACTCACGGGTCTGCACAATCGACGCGGTATCGACGCGTCGCTCGAACCGCTGTGGCGAGCCGCGCAGGACCGGGGTGTCGCGATCGGCGCGGTGGTCATAGACATCGACAACTTCAAACGGATCAACGACACCTACGGACACGACGTCGGTGATCTCGTACTGCAGCAGATGTCGGCCCGCATGATCGGCCTCGCCGGCCCCACCGCGGTCGTGGGTCGGACCGGAGGCGAGGAGTTCACCATCGTCGTGACCGGCACGGTTCCCGACGTCGTCGACCGGATCACCTCCCTGCCCGACCGGCTGCGTGACGCCATCGACTCCGCGCCGGTGACCGTCAGCGTGGGTGCGGCGGTCATCGAGTCGCCCGACGATCATCGTGTCGACATCGCGATCCGACACGCGCTTCGTGCTGCGGACGGTCGCATGTACGACGCCAAGCGCAGTGGCGGCGGACGAGCCTTCCTCAGCTCGATCTAGGCGGCCGGGGCGATCAGTTCGGCTGGAACCGCGGCGGATCCTGGCTGAGATCGACGTCGCCGGACAGGTAGTCGAGCGCCGACCGGGTCACCGGGGCCGGACTGCGGCTGGACCGATAGGTCGCCTGCCACGGCACCGAGCCGGACACCGAGATCGCGTCGGCGTCGGTGTAGCCCGAGTACCGCAGCTTGATCGAGGACAGCTCCATCGTGCGCGGGTCACTCCACGTCACCGTGCCCGGCAGCGCGTCGAAGGCGAACACCTCCTGCTCGCAGCCCGGCTTGTCCACCGAGGCGTCGGTCTGCTTGGACTGGGCGCAGTACTGGAGGTAGGCGGTGACCGCGATGGACGCCGCCTTGTTGCCCTCCTTGCTGATGTCGAACTCGAGCTGGGGGTAGTAGGACGAGTAGGGGCCGACGGGCCACTCGTCGGTCTTGGAGTCGGTCGCGGCGATGTACTTGTTCGACGTACCCCATTCGATCGGACCCGGGAAGACGTATGCCTTCGAGTCGCCGGAGACGTCGACGCCGAACAGTGTGGGCTTGTTCTTCTCGATCGAACTCGACGAGAGATCGATCTCGATGGCGCCCTGCTGGACCTTCCAGTCGCCGCCGGTCTTGGTCAGCCGGAAGTCGACGTCGGCGTTGCGCTGACCGAAGTTGTAGGTGGCCTTGACGATCGCGCGTTCGGACGTGGTGGAACTCTTCACGACCTTGATGTCGCCGATCTTGGCCCGGGCCTGCTGACGCTTGAGGATGTCGTCGGTGAGGAGCTTCGTGTTGCCGGGTGCGTCGATCGTCGACAACGCCTTCTTCGCGTCTCCGTCGGAGAGAGCCTGCAGGTAGGCGGTCACCGTGCTCGACGGGTCGGAGTCGGCGTCGTCGGACAACACCAGGAGCGAGACCGTCGTCGCGATCACCAGGATCACGACGATGCCCGTGATGATCGGACCGATCACCCAGCCGCGTCGCCACCACGGCGCACGGTCGGGCGGCCCGGGTGGTGGACCCCATGGCGGACCGGGCGGCGGCCCGTATCCCGGCGGCGGACCGTACGGCGGCCCTCCGGGCGGGAAGGGCTGGTTCTGCGGGAACTGGGGGTTCTGCGGAAACGGCGATGTCGGGGGGAACTGGGGTTTCGGGGGGAACTGCTGCCCGGGCGGCGGGAATCCCTGCCCCTGCGCGGGATCCCATGGCTGACCGGGCCCCTGCGGACCGTTCCACCCACCACCCTGATTCGGCGGTTGACTCATGTGCGTACCCCGTGTCGTGAGTTCCCGTACGCCCGTTACGGGCGAATATCTCCGACAGAGTAGCGACCCACGTCCCGGGCGTCCGTGCGAACCCGACGCACAGGGCTCAGCCGTCGCGCTCGGCGCGACGCGCGGCCTTCTCGGCGCTCTCCTGCGCGTCCATCGCGTTTGCCTCGGCCAGCGTCGGAGCCCCTCCGCCCAGGCGCGCGGGCACCCAGTACTCGCCGGCCGGGTGGGGACCGTAGGCCTGTTGGACCTCGTCGAGGGTGTCGACCATCGCCTGGTGCAGGGTCGCGGTCAGTTCGACCGGGTCGCCGAGCGGCGCGATCGGCGGCGCGACGCCGATGCTGATGGGGGTGTTGGTGCGACCCATCCTTTTCGGGTGGCCCTTGGTCCAGACGCGCTGCGCGCCCCAGATGACGGTCGGGACGATGGGCACCCCGGCCTCGAGCGCCATGCGGGCGGCGCCGGACTTGAACTCCTTGATCTCGAAGCTGCGGCTGATCGTCGCCTCCGGATACACGCCGACGAGCTCGCCGGCCTGCAGGTACTCGACGGCCGAACGGTAGCTGTCGGCGCCCGCCCCGCGGTCGACCGGGATGTGCTTGAGCGCGCGCATGATGGGTCCGCTGACCTTGGAGTCGAAGACCTCCTTCTTCGCCATGAAGCGCACTTTGCGGCGGCCGTGCAGGAACGCGGGGAGCCCGGCGTAGGTGAAGTCGAGGTACCCGGTGTGGTTGATCGCGATGACCGCGCCGCCGGTCAGGGGCACGTTCTCGGCGCCGGTGACGGTGAACTTGAGTCCCTGCGCCGCCCACATCGAGCGGGCGATCGCGATCACGGTGTCGTAAGCGGGTTCCATGCGGACGACAGTAGCGTCCGCCTCTACCCTGGAGGGGCGGTCGCGTGAGCGACGCATGATCGAGAGGAACGAAACCAGTGCAGGTCACCAGCGTCGGGCACGCCGGATTCCACATCCAGACAGCGGCCGGGTCGATCCTGTGCGACCCGTGGGTCAATCCCGCCTACTTCGCGTCGTGGTTCCCGTTCCCGGACAACACCGAGCTCGACTGGCGCGCGCTCGGTGACTGCGACTACCTCTACGTCTCGCACCTGCATCGCGATCACTTCGACGCGCGCAACCTCGCCGAGAACGTCAACAAGGACACGACCGTCCTGTTGCCGGACTACCCGGTGCCGGATCTGCGTCGCGAGCTCGAGGCGCTGGGCTTCCACAAGTTCGTCGAGACCGAGGACTCGGTCAAGACGACCGTCAGCAACGACAAGGGCAGCCTCGACATCATGATCGTCGCGTTGCGGGCGCCCGCCGACGGTCCGATCGGTGACAGCGGGCTGATCGTCTCCGACGGTGAGACCACCTGCTTCAACATGAACGACGCCCGGCCGGTGGATCTCGACGTGATCTCGGAGGCGTTCGGGCACATCGACATCCATCTGCTGCAGTACTCCGGCGCGATCTGGTACCCGATGGTCTACGACATCCCGCGCAAGTCGAAGGCGAACTTCGCCGCGCAGAAGCGACAGCGCGGCATGGACCGGGCGCGGTCCTACATCGAGCAGGTCGGCGCCACATGGGTGGTCCCCTCGGCCGGACCGCCGATGTTCCTCGACGACGAACTGCGGTACCTCAACGACGTCGGCGACGCCGAGGGCAACCCCGATCCGACGTGCATCTTCCCCGACCAGGCCACGTTCCTCGACCAGATGGTCGAACACGGCACCGACGACGGCACCAAGCACCGCGGGCTGATGATGGTGTCCGGTTCGACGGTCGAGCTGCGCGGTTCCGAGCTCGTCGAGATCGGTCATCCGTACCCACCGGAGCAGGTGTTCGGCGTGAACAAGGCCGCCTACCTCGAGAAGATGGCGCAGAAGTTCGCGCCGGTGATCGCCGAGGCCAAGGCGTCGTGGGCGCCCGCCGAGGGTGAGCCCCTGCTGCCGGCGCTGCGCGATCTGTTCGAGCCGATCATGGCGGCCAGCGACCTCATCTGCGACGGGATCGGCTACCCGGTCGGACTCGTGATGGGTGATCAGACCGTCGTGCTCGACTTCCCCAACCGCACCGTCCGCGAGCCCAAGGAGGGTGAGGGCAAGTACCGCTACGGATTCCGCATCGCACCCGAGATGGTGCGAACGGTGTTGCGGGACAACGAGCCCGACTGGGTGAACACGATCTTCCTGTCGACGCGGTTCACCACGTGGCGTATCGGTGGGTACAACGAGTTCCTCTACACGTTCTTCAAGTGCCTGACCCCCGAACGTGTCGCCTACGCCGACGGATGGTTCTCCGAGGCGCACGACGACTCCGCGTCGATCGTCAAGGACGGGTGGGAGATCCAGCGCCGGTGTCCGCACCTCAAGGCCGACCTGTCGAAGTTCGGTGTCATCGAGGGCGAGAAGCTGACCTGCAACCTGCACGGCTGGTCATGGGATCTGCCCACCGGGCGGTGCCTCACCTCGAAGGGTCACGAGCTCCGGTCGTCCAAGATCGAGTCATGACCGAACGCCGGTCGTGAGCGAGCCCCGGCGCGAGTACACCTGGGCGCCGCCGGGCGCCCGCGAGCGGAGCACCCTGCCCGGACTCCAGCAGATCCGCGCGCAGATCGACGGGTCGATGCAGCTGAGTCCGGCCGCGTCCACCCTCGACTACCGTCCGGTCGACGCCGGCGAGGGGTGGGCCGTGATCGAGATGGAGCCGCGCGAGTTCCATTGCAACGCACACGGAACCGTTCAGGGCGGGGTGATCGCAGCGGTGATCGACTCGGCCTTCGGGTCCGCGCTGATGACGGTCAACGTCGACAACCGGCGCTTCTCCACCCTTGATCTGAGCTGTCGCTACATCCGTGCCATCAGTCCGGACAGCGGGGCGATCCGGGTGCGCGCCGAGGTCGAACACCACGGCCGCACCACGGCCACCGTGAGAGCCGAGGTCCATGACGCGCAGGGCCGACTCGTCGCCAGCGCCTCGTCGACGTTGTTGATGCTCTCCTAGCCCACGGGCGGCCGGTCAGTTCGCGCGGAAGCGTTTGAACTCGGTGTCGGACAACGTGAACCCGAACCCGTCTGGATTGACGCAGGCGATGCCGACGGTGGCCGCGGAGCAGACGATGGTCAGATCCGGGCGGGGTCGGAACACGACGCGTTGGCCGTAGGCCAGCGTGTTCGGTGAGCGGATCGCGTTGCCCTGGACGATGGTGGCGCACAGCGGCTTGTCGAAGTCGAAGAAGCCGAACTGGTTGGCGTTGCCCTGCTCGTCGCCGGGATAGAAGCCGCACAGGAGCGACGGGTCGACGGTGTGCCGGTTGTCCAGCGTCTGGCAGACCAGGGTCTCCGACGTCGTGCGGCACTCGATCTTCTTCGACGGCGACGCGAAGGAGTAGCTCGTGCCGTCGGCGAAGTCGGATGCGGGCAGCGCACCGGCGGTGGGGTCGGCCGGGGTGGTCGACGGTGCGGTTGTGGTCGGTGCGGTGGTGGTCGTCTCCGCGGGTGCCGCCGAGCTCTGTTCCGGCGCAACCGACTTCGAGACTGTCACCGTGGACGTGGTCGGTGCCGGGTCAGCCGCGTCGTCAGAGCAACCGGTCACGAACACCAACAGGGCGAAGACCGCACAGAGTCCACGGAGTACGCGCATGTCCACCTAGAGCACCGTGAACGAGTCGACCGACAGGAAGAACCCCGTGGCGCCGGCGCCGCCGACCTGCGTGCAGGTGAGTCCGTCGACCGCGGATGCGCAGGTGATCGTACGGCCGCCCATGGGCGAGAAGGTGACCCGCTGGCCGTATCCCAGGGTGTGCGGCGAGTTGAAGCCCTCGCCCTGGATGATCGTCGCGCACGGGGCGGGCCCACTGGGGAACCAGCCGAAGCGCACGGCGCGGCTCTGCTCCAGGCCGGGGTAGAAGTTGCACAGCGACGCCGTGGTGACGGTGTGCGGATTGCCCGACGTCTGGCACATGAAATTGCCCTCGATCGCCCGGCACTGGATCTGCTTGCTCGGCGATGCGAAGGAGTACCGAGATCCGTCGGCGAAGTCCGAGACGGGTCGCGCGACCGGTGCCGGGGTCACGTCTTCCTGCGTGTCGGCCGCAGGCGTCTCGGTGGCGGGTGCGTCGGTGGCGGGTGCCGCCCCCGAGCCGGTGTCCTCATCCGAGCCCTGGGTGGTCGCCGACGATCCCGGGGCGGTGACCGTCACCGTGGACGCCGCGGATCCGGTGTCGGATTCACCCGACGAGCAGGCGCCCGTCAACAGAACGAGAGCGCCCGCCGCGACCACTGCCGCGAGCCTGTGCGGTGCAATTCCGATCATTGGTACTCCTCAGTTCCGGTAGGTGTATCTCATGTCGCCCGGAACGGCGTGACCGTTACTTCCGCATACGTTCGGATCGATGTGCTCGCCCGAAAACCTCGTGGTTCGGACTGTGGTTAAGCTTGCCTCAACGAACACAGGTGAGCCTCACTTATCTTCAGGCCGCCACCACGACCCGATCCGGAGGCCACGATGTCGATCACGACAGAGCGACTGCGCAGCCGGACCGTCGGCGACGATGTCGTCTCGGCCGGCGAGACAACCATCGCAGATCTCCCCCTCGGTCGTGCGACGACCGTGACCCGGCTCTGCGTCGAGGCCGACGCCACCACAGCACGCAGGTTTTTCGACCTGGGCTTCGCCCCGGGAGCCGAGGTGATCGCGATGCGACGCGCGCCGATGCGGGGGCCGGTCGTCGTGCGGGTGGCCGGCTACGAGATCGCTCTGCGCCGCGAGCAGGCGCAGTGCATCAAGGTCGCCGCGCTCTCCTGACCGCTTGGTGCTGTTTGTCCGGTATCGCCGATCGGTGACGTTCGACCCCCGTTCACCCTGCACATACTGTGGATGACATCCGGTCGTCAGGCCAGGCTTTCCTTGCCGCTCGCGAACCGGTGGCCGACGAGCGGGGGTCCCTGGTGAGCTGTGGTCCACACGGCAACGCCGAGTCATCCGACGGCAGTGGATCGGACGCACGCCTCGCCCTCGTCGGCAGTCCGAACTCCGGCAAGACCACACTGTTCAACGCGCTCACCGGCCTTCGGGCCAAGACCGGCAACTATCCCGGGGTGACAGTCGCACGCTACGAGGGCCGCACGCAGGTCGGCGAACACAACGTGCTCGTGGAGGATCTGCCCGGCACCTACAGCCTCGACGCGATCAGCCCCGACGAGCAGATCGTCTCCGACGTGCTCGACCCGGACGACGTCGCCACCGAGACCCCGGACGGGCTCGTCGTCACCCTCGACGCCACCACGCTGCGACGCTCGTTGGGTATGCTCGCCCAGGTCTTGAGTGCCGACCTGCCGGTGTGCGTCGTACTCACCTTCACCGATGAACTGATCCGTCGACAGGGCGGTGTCGACGTCGACGCGTTCGCCCGTGCCGTGGGTGTTCCGGTGGTCGCCGTCGTCGGTGGGCGTCGACGCGAGATCGGCGCGTTGCGCGACCTGCTCCCCCACCCCGGTGACTGGCTGACCCCGGCGGTTGTGCCGCCCACCGACACCCGCGAGGTGACCGCCTGGATCGAATCCGTGCTGACGGCGTCGAAGTACACCCTGCCGCGCATCGACGACCGCACCCGGCGCATCGATGCCGTGCTGCTGCACCCGGTGTGGGGGACGATCGTCTTCTTCGCGACGATGTTCGCGTTCTTCCAGGTCATCTTCACCGTCGCGGCGCCGCTGCAGGACTACGTGCAGCAGTTCTTCGACTTCCTCGCCGGCCAGGTCTCCGAGCACGTGGACACAGGGTGGCTGGCCAGCTTCCTCGGCGACGCAATGATCGGCGGCGTCGGTGGCGTGTTGGTGTTCCTGCCGCAGATCGCGTTGCTGTTCATACTCATCGCGCTGCTCGAGGGCGTCGGATACATGGCACGCGCAGCGTTCCTGATGGACAAGATCATGTCGACCGCCGGACTCGAGGGCCGGGCGTTCGTCGCACTGCTGTCGTCGCTGGCCTGTGCGATACCCGGGATCATGGCCACCCGTACCCTGCCGTCGACGCGAGATCGGTTGGCCACCATGATGGCCGCACCGCTGATGACGTGCTCCGCGCGGCTGCCGGTGTACATCCTTCTCACCGGGTTGCTGGTGAGCTCGTCGGATCGTGTGGGACCGTTCGGCGCGCAGGGCGTGATCATGTTCGCGCTGTACATCGGTGGGGCCGTGTCGGCGATGGCCACCGCGTGGTTGTTCTCCAAGATCGGTCGGGGGACGGGGCCGCTGCTGCCCTTCTACATGGAGATGCCGCCCTACCGCCTGCCCTCGGTGCGGTCGATGGCGTTGTCCGTGTGGGACGCCTGCCGCGGGTTCGTGCGCAAGGTCGGTGTGATCATCCTGCTGACGACGGCCGCGCTGTGGCTGCTGCTCAACCTGCCGGTCCGTGGCGATGCCGACTTCCGCGCTGCCGGTATCGATCCGAACGATGATTCGGCCACGTCGTCCTACGTCATCGAGCACAGCGCCGGGGCCGCGGTCGGCAAGTTCATCGCGCCTGTCTTCGAGCCCCTGGGCTTCGACTGGCGCATCAACATCGGAATCCTGGCGTCGTTGTCGGCACGGGAGACATTCGTCGCCACGCTCGGCCAGGTCGGTGCGGCCGAGAACCCCGACGATCCGGGCAACGCGCTGGAACAGATGCGGGTGACCGAGGGAGCGCGCGAGGGTGAGCCGCTGTTCACCGCACCTGTGTTGGCCGCACTGATGGTGTTCTTCCTCTATGCGCTGCAGTGCATGTCGACGATCGGTGTCATGCGTCGTGAGTCCGGGACGTGGAAGTGGCCGGCCATCGCGTTCGGGTACATGTTCGTGCTCGCCTGGGTCATGGCGTTTGCGGCACACACCGTCGTGGCGGCGGTGATCTGACGTGATCCCGATCCATCCCGAGACCATCCCCGGCTCGGCGCAGGAACTGCGCTGGGTGATGCCCGCCGGGACCCTGGACTTCGTCGGTGATGTCGTGACCGCGCCTGCATCGATACAGTCGCTTGTCGACTCCGGTGTCATCGCGTCGATGGTCGTCGAGCCGACTGCGGTTCGGATCAGATTGGGCGAGAACCATTCCTGGCGGTCCGATGGCGGCGCTGTCCGTTCCGCCCTCGGTGCCGCACTGACCGAGCCCGGTGCGTGGGCGCCGATCGCCGAGACGCGGCCCGACGACGTCTTGCGGGCCGCGGTGGCCGAGGTCGTGCAGGGAGAGGTCGGGGACTACATCCGTTCGCACGGCGGACGCCTCGACGTCGTGTCGGTCGCCGACGGCAACGTCGCCGTCGCGCTCGGCGGCACGTGCGCTCACTGCCCCGCGTCCGACGTCACCCTCACCGACCGTTTCGAAAACGCTGTGCGCGAACGCTTCCCCGCTCTCGTCGGTGTCACCGCGGCGGCAGACCCCGGTATCGCCGGCGGCCGACGACTGCTCGGACTGTTCCCCAGCCGCCCATGCTGAATGCGCGCGATCGTCAGCAGAGTTTCCCGGTGAGCGGGTAAGTCTGCTGATCGTCAGAGCTCCGGCCACTCCGGTAGGAGCGGTTCGATCGCGGCCAGTTGATCGCGCGTGACCCAGGACGGGTTGCTGCCCTGCGGGAGTTTCAGAACCTCCATGTCGGCCAACGCCGGGATCTCGCGTAGGTCGGTGGCCAACACGCGGTCACCATCGGCGAGCAGGGTGATGTCGGCCGGGGCGACCCACCCGTCGTCGGGGTCCGACCGGGCCTCGCCGGTGATCCAGCCGAGACCCCAGATCCCGCGTGGCCGCGGCCCATCTCCAGGGCCGCTGACCCAGAGCAGCACCCGCTGCCCGCGTCGCATCAGATCCTTGCGGTAGTTGTCGGCCACACAGCGGGACCGGATGGCGATCGATTCGTCGAAGCGCCGCCCGTCGGCCTTGAACACCCACGCCCCGAGGTTCTCCTCGATGATCGCCCGCTTCGCCATCACCCCACCGTGCCACCGACGCGAACCGGCCGCACCCCGCTGGGTAGAACTAGGGGCGCAGGATGCGGCCGGCGAGCGGACGAACCGCTGCTCGCTGGAAAGTCGTTCAGGGTCAGATCACTTCGCGATGAATTCGAGGAGCGCCTTGTTGACCTCGTCGTGATGGGTCCACAGCAGGCCGTGGGGAGCACCCTCGATCTCGATGTACTCCGCATCGGGCAGCGCCTTGGTGAACTCACGGCCGGTCGAGTCGATCGGCAGGATGTTGTCGGCGGTGCCGTGCACGATCAGCGCCGGGACATCGATCTTCTTGATGTCCTCACGGAAGTCGGTGAGCCACGTCGGCTGCGCGGCGACCGATGCCCACGGCGACGCGTTGTACGCGAGCTGGGTGTTGGCGTCGAGCGCCTCCTGGCTCAGGCGGTTGCCGAGGAAGTCGTCGGTGTTGAAGAAGTTCTTGAAGAACTCGGTGAAGAACGCGTAGCGATCGCCCTTGACGGCGTCCAGGAGTCCGTTGAACACGTCCTGTGGGACGCCGGCGGGGTTGTCGTCGGTCTTGAGGAGGTAGGGCTCGAGCGATCCGAGGAAAACGGCCTTCGCGACGCGTGAGGATCCGTACCTGCCGAGGTAGCGGCCCACTTCGCCGGTGCCCATCGAGAATCCGACGAGGACGACCTGGTTCAGGTCGAGCTGATCGAGAACGGCCTTCAGGTCGGCGGCGTAGGTGTCGTAGTCGTGGCCGATGGTCGGACGGCTGGAGCGGCCGAACCCGCGGCGGTCATAGGTGATGACGCGGTACCCGGCGTCGAGCAGCGCCGTGGTCTGACGCTCCCAGGACGAACCGTCGAGCGGGTATCCGTGGATCAGCACGACCGGCTGACCGGTGCCGTGATCCTCGTAGTACAGCTCGATCGGAGCGGAATTCTCGGTTCCCACGGTGGTGACGTAGCCCATGACTGCCTCCTGAAGAAGTGCGATGTCGGTGAGATGAGAACGTCCGTTCTCCATCTGCATGCGACGTTACAGAACGATCGTTCTCCCGGCAAGTACACTCGGTAGATGGACACCACGCGGACCGCGATCCTCGACGCAGCCGACCGGCTGTATTACGAGCGCGGGATCCAGCAGGTCGGCATCGACGAACTGCGGAGCGCATCCGGCGTCTCGCTCAAGCGGCTCTACAGCGAGTTCCCGGGCAAGAACGCGATCGTTCTGGCGGTGCTCGAGCGCAGGCACGCGATGTGGGTCGAGGGCCTCGATGTCGCCGCGCGCGGTGAGGAATCGCCGCGCGGCAAGCTGCTGGCGATCTTCGACTTCCTCGCCGACTGGTTCATCACCGACCAGTTCCGTGGGTGCGCGTTCATCAACGCGTTCGGCGAGCTCGGCGGGTCGTCGCCGGAGATAGCGACTGTCGCGCGCGCGCACAAACAGAGCTTCCAGGACTACGTGGACTCCCTCGTCGCCGATGCCGGTGGCACCATCCCCCTGGCGCGCCAGCTCGTCCTGCTCGCCGAGGGCGCACAGACCACCTCGGCGATCAGCGGACGACCCGAGGCGGCAGTGCACGCCAAGGCCGCTGCGGCCGTTCTCATCTCGGCCGCGTTGGACTGACCGCAGGGACCGAGCTCAGAGGTCGCCGGTGAGGAACTGGGCCACGCCGTTGCCGAACGACCAGTCCGCCTGCGTGTTCTCGACGACCGAGACGATGAGATCGGCACCGGCCAGGCCGCACTCGTCGTGGAGTCGGTCGGCCAGCGCTCGGTAGGTCGCCTGCTTCTGGTCCGAGGTGCGTCCCTGCTGGACGATCTGGATCAGGACGATGTCGTCGGTGCGTTCGAGCCCGAGTCCGGTGTCCTCGGCGATGATGTGGCCCGGCTTGTGCTCGCTGATCAGCTGGTACCGATCGCGGGGAGGGGCGGCGAAGTGCTCACGCAGCACCTCCTGCACGACGTCGGCGATGCGCCGTACGGCGGCCGCGTCGCGGCGATCCTCGATCAGATGAATGTGGACGAGTGGCACGGCGGATCGTCTCCTCGGTTGGGGTCACAGGAGGCAACTGTCGCCGCGCGGCCGGCATTCCGCCGGTCACCCCGACGTGGACTGATTCGCCGCCCACTCCGCGACGCGCCGCTCGCTCTCCTCGGCAGACAGGTCTTCCACCCGTGTCATCACCGACCACCGGACACCGAACGGATCGAGGATGGATGCGAAGCGGTCACCGGAGACGAAGGTGGTCGCCTCCTCGCGGATCGTCGCCCCGGCCGCCATCGCACGTGCGACGACGGAATCGGTGTCGGTCACGTAGATCGCCAGCGAGTAGACCACCGGCGCACCGGCATCGGGCGCGACCAGTCCGTAGTCGGCCATCGGCTCACCCAGCGTCAGGCGGCCCAGCGGGAACCCGAGCTCGGCATGGGCCACCACCCCACCCATCTCGGTCACCGAGTCCACCTCGGCCCCGAACACGTCTCGATAGAATTCAATCGCCGCACGCGCCGGCGTCACGACGATGTGTGGCGTCAGTGAGCTCGACCCGTTCGGGCGACCCTCGACGGTGTGGTGTCCGGTTGCGGCAGCGGTGTTCTCGGTCATGTACCCATCCTCGGCCGCTCGACGGGCGTGGTCTTGAACATTTCCGACAGATGCGGAGGTGACGATGTGACCGACGGCCCTGAACTCGGTGTCGCGAACCGCGGGCACATCAACGCCGGCTCGCCGGCCACCGTGTTCGACCGATACCCCATCGGACTGCCCGATCTCGTGCGCCAGGTGTGGACGGTGCGCTACTCCGTCCCGGACGAGCCACTGCATCAGCGGGTCCTGGGCTACCCGGCGGTGAACGTGGTGTTCGAGCCCACCGTCGCCGCCCTCTACGGACCGCAGCAGCGGGTCGGCGTGCGCACGCTCACCGGTGACGGCTGGGCCGTCGGACTCCTGTTCCGGCCGGCGGCCACCCCGCTGCTCACCGACACCCACGCCGTCGAGCTGGTCGGCGCCGAAGAACCGATCTCGATCCCGGATCACCATCGGATCGCCGTGGAGATGTCCCGGATCATGGACCGCCCGCGTGATGCCGCTGTCGACCGCGCCGAGATCACCGAGATCATGCGGTCGTGGCTGGAGCCGGTGGCCGAGAAGGTCACCGAAGCGGGACACCTCGCCAACCACGCCTCACAGATCGCCGAGATGCGCGACGACATCCTCACCACTTCGGCCCTGGCCGACGAGGTCCACGCGTCGACCCGCACCGTCGAACGCGTGGTTCGCGAGCACACCGGTTTCGGGCCGAAGTGGCTGATCGAGTGCCGCCGGATGCAGCGGGCCGCGACCACCCTGTTCGCCCACCCCGACACGGCCCTGGCCGGACTCGCCGCCGATCTCGGCTTCGCCGACCACGCGCACTTCTCCCGGCGCTACCGGTCGATTGTCGGCGAGACCCCCGACGAGACCCGTCGCGCCGGTCGGGCTGCGGGCACCTAGCGGGCACCTAGGTCCGTCGATCAGGCCGGGGAGGTCTCCGCGGCCTCCGCCTGCGCCGTGGCCTCGACCGCACCGGACCACGCCACGGTGACCGCTCCGACGACCGCCGCGATGAATCCGATGACCGCGAGCCAGGCCAGTCCCTGCACCGTCTCGTCGCCCAGGAAGATCACGCCGATCACGCCGGGTACGACGGTCTCACCGACGACGAGGGCCGCGGTCGCCCCGTTGACCGACCCCAGCTGCAGCGCGACGGTGTGCAGATAGAAACCCGCGCCGCCCGACAGCGCCAGCGCATAGAGGGCGGGATCGCTCAGCAGCGAGGACACGCTGAACGGATCGAGGCCGTCGAGCACGCGCACCGAGATGGCCACCGCGCCGAAGAGGGCACCGGCGGCGAGGCCGGCCGCGATCGCGGCACGCGAACCGAGTAGGCGCACCAGCGCCACCGACACCACGACCAGCGCGACGGTGGCCCCGAGCAGCACCCAGTGGAACAGCATCGATTCCGTCTCGCGCGGGTTCTCCTTGGCCGACAACCCGAGTGCGCACAGCGCGGCGAGGACCACGCCGATCGCGATCCAGTCCCGTGCGTGCAGCCGGATCCCCAGGACGAAGATGCCGAGGATCGCGGTGATCACGAGGTTCGCGCTGATGATGGTCTGCGAGAGGAACAACGGCGCCAGACGGGCGGAGACCGCACCGCCGACGAACCCGAGGACGTCGAGCGCGGTGCCGATGATGAAGTACAGGGTCAGCATCGCCAGGACGGTCGAACGCAGTGTGGGCGCGCCGGTCTCGGTCTTCAGCCCGGTCTCACCCCGGGCCAACGCGGCGTCGTGCGAACTGCGTGCGCCGTGCGCCTGGAGCACCGACGACACGCCGTAGGCGATCGAGGCGAAGAGAGCGGCGAGAACTCCGGCGATCAGCATCGGACCATCATGGCGCGATCACGGCCGCAGGACGTCGGTTCCGACCAACCCAGCCAACGCCTCCGGCAGCACCACGCTGCCGTCGGGCTGCTGATGGTTCTCCAGGATCGCCACGATCCAGCGCGTGGTGGCCAGCGTCCCGTTGAGCGTCGCGGCGGTCTGGGGCTTGCCCGCCTCGTCGCGGTAGCGGACGGACAGCCGCCGCGCCTGATACGTGGTGCAGTTCGACGTCGAGGTCAGCTCTCGGTAGGTGTTCTGCGTGGGAACCCATGCCTCGCAGTCGAACTTGCGCGCTGCAGACGATCCGAGATCGCCACCCGCGGTGTCGATGACGCGGTAGGGGACGTCGATCGCCGCGAGCATCTCCTTCTGCCACCCCAGCAGCTTCTGGTGCTCGGCCTCGGCGTCCTCGGGCTTGCAGTAGACGAAGCCCTCGACCTTGTCGAACTGGTGCACGCGGATGATGCCGCGGGTGTCCTTGCCGTAACTGCCGGCCTCGCGCCGGAAGCAGCTCGACCATCCCGCATAGCGTTTCGGCCCCGACGACAGGTCGAGGATCTCGTTCATGTGGTACCCGGCCATGGGCACCTCGGACGTGCCGACGAGGTAGAGGTCGTCGTCGGGCAGGTGGTAGATCTCCGCGGAGTGCGCGCCGAGGAACCCGGTCCCCTCCATGACCTCCGGGCGCACCAGCACCGGCGGGATCATCATGGTGAACCCGTTGGCCGTGGCGAGCCGCGCCGCGAGCTGCAGGAGCGCGAGCTGGAGCAGCGCGCCGTTGCCGGTCAGGAAGTAAAAGCGTGAGCCGGACACCTTGGCGCCGCGCTCCATGTCGAGCAGGCCGAGCGACTCACCGATCTCGAGGTGGTCCTTCGGGTCGGCGATCTCGGTGGGCTCACCGACATGCTCGAGGACCACATAGTCGTCCTCACCGCCCGCGGGCGCCGGGTCGGCGACGATGTTGCCGATCGCCCGGTGCGCCGCGGTCATCGCAGCCTGCGCGTCGGCCTCGGTGGACGACGCGGCCTTGACCCGGTCGGCCAATTCTTTGCCCTGCGCGAGCAACGCGGGCCGCTCGTCGGCGGAGGCCTTGCCCACCTGTTTGCCGAGCGTCTTCTGCTCGGACCGCAGGGCATCCGCCTCGGCGATCGCGGCGCGACGCGACGTGTCGGCGTCGAGCAGGGTGTCGACGAGTCCGGGGTCCTCCCCACGCTTGCGCTGAGAAGTGCGTACGAGGTCCGGGTCGTCCCGCAGAATCTTGAGGTCGATCACGCTGAGAACCCTACTGCGGCCGCTCACGCTGCATTCGCGACGCCCACAGCGTCGCGTAGTCCTCGCGACCGAACATCACGGCCGCGTCGCGCGCGGTGGGCGTACCTGCATCCGGGCTGGCCCCCGCGGAGACCAGCGCGCCCACCACGTCGTCATGTGACTTGAACACCGCACCCGCCAACGGCGTCTGATTCTTGTCGTTGGGCCGGTCGACGTCCGCGCCGAGCCCCAACAACGCGGTCACCGCCTCGGCGTGCCCGTGATAGGCCGCCAACATCAGCAGAGTGTCGCCGGTCTGGTTGGTCAGGTTCACCGGCACACCGGCCTGCACGTACGACACCAGCGAGGCGGTGTCGCCGGAACGGGCCATGTCGAACAGCCGACCGGCGAGCTCGGCGAGCTCGGGATCGTCGACCGCGTCGGGACGGTTGGCATCGTCGAAGCTCATGACTCCACTATGACCCCCGAGATCGAACAGGCATCATGGACGTCGATGTCCACACCCCCCGACCCCACAGACTCCGGATCCGCACACCGCTTCGGATGGCTCCGGGCCCATCCCCTGCGCACGGTCCTCGCGGCCATCGTGCTGGGCGCGATCGTCTGCGGCGGCATCGTGTTGCTCACCAACTCCGACTCCGACACCGGCGCCGTCGCCAAGACCGACATCGGTGCCGACGACCGCGGTCCGGCCAAGAACGCGTTCAACCAGTCCGTGGCCGGCGACTGCCTCACCTGGCCGTCGGGCAACCCGGGCAAGCCCAGCAAGATCGGGTGTGGCGGCGAGCACCTCTTCGAGGTGGCGGGGTCGATCGACACCAGCGTCTATCCGGGCAGCCAGTTCGGCAAGAAGGCCCCATGGCCCGGTACCCAGAAGTTCGTCGCCCTGCGCGACCAGAACTGCCCGGCGCAGGTCCGCTCGTACCTGAACGGCCGGTTCGACCCGAACGGCCGGTTCTCGGTCGGGATGATGTACCCGTCGCAGGCGCAGTGGGACGACGGTGAACGCACCCTGCGGTGCGGGGTGCAGTACACGAACTCGGCCGGCGAGCTGATGCCGTTCCTCGGCCGCGTCGCCGACCAGGACCAGGCGCTGCAGTGGGCCCCTGGCACCTGCATCGGGATCAACCAGCAGACCCGCCAGCCCACCGACCCCGTCGACTGCGCCGAACAGCACGCCTTCCAGGTGACCGGTCTGGTGAATCTCGGGACCCGGTTCGGCGCCGCGGGCTCCGGTCGCCCCTGGCCCACCGTCGCCCAGCAGAACGCCTACCTGACCTCGACCTGCCCGGGGATCACCAACACCTTCCTGGGTGGTCGCGCGGCGTTCACCAAGACCACCCTCAACGTCCAGTGGTCGACGGTCAGTCAGGTCAGCTGGCTGACCGGGACCCGCACCGCCGTCTGCTACATCGGCCTGCCGGACGAGAAGGGCTTCGCGACGCTCGTCGGCGACGCGAAGGGCGGACTGCTCATCAACGGCAAGGTCCCGGCGCCGCCGCCGGCCGAGCCGCCGGGCCGCCTCAACCCGACCCCGGTCCCCAACGCACCCGGACTGCAACCCAACCCCACCGAACTCCCCGCCCCGGTCGGCTGAGTCGGTGCCGGTCTCGATGACCGAGCGCGAGTTCGAGGAACTCGTGTCGGACGCGCTGGACACCATCCCCACCGAGCTCGCCGAGGCGATGAACAACGTCGTCGTGCTGGTCGACGGCCATCATCCCGAGGAGCCCGACCTGCTCGGTCTGTACGAGGGGGTCGCGCTCACCGACCGCGACACGATGTACGCCGGGGCGCTGCCCGACACGATCACCATCTATCGCGAACCGCTGTTGGCGATGTGTTCCGACCGCGACCAGGTGATCGACGAGGTCGCCATCACCGTGGTCCACGAGATCGCCCACCACTTCGGCATCGACGACGCATGGCTACACGCGCACGGCTGGGGCTGAGGGCCATGCATCGCCGGCTCGCGATCTGCGTCCTCGCCACGATCACGCTGGTGTCAGCGGCCTGCGGAGACGACGCACGCCCGTCTGCCGCATCGACGAGGCCATCCGCGCAGACCACGACATCCTTGGTCCGGGATGCCCCATCTCCCGCCTCGACCACCACACCAGCGGCCGAACTAGTCACCGCCGTCACCGCCTATGTTCGGGCCCGCAACGGAACTGATCCGCAGGCCTATCGCGATTCGATGTGCGCGTCGGTACGTGATGCCGCCGCGATCCGGCAGCCGAAGGTCGCGGTGGTGGTGGATCGTGTCGATGACGTGCGCGTCGACGGTCGGACCGCCACGGTCACGGTGGACCTCGGTTACTCCGTCACGCCGGGCGAGATCCTCCACTCGGTCCGCGGAGTCGAATGGACCTTCCTTCGGGAGGGCGATCAGTGGAAACAGTGCTCTCCGCCTGCTTTCGGCAGCGCGACCGGCTGAGGGCCGGTCTATCAGCCCATCGGGTCGCTGGTGCGGGTTCCCTCGGTCGGGCGGGTGGGGACGTCGCCACCCCAGTGCACGCAATCCCAGGATCCACCGCTGTGGCTGAGTTCGATCGAGCCGGTGTTGGGCAGGGCGTGCTCGAGCGCGTAGTTCTCGTCGACGTTCGCGAGGTGCGCGGCCACCAACCGAATCGCCGCGCCGTGACTCACCACGTATATGTCCGGGGCCTCCGGGTCGGTCAGGTGAGTGACGCGGAGCCGTTCGATCACCGGCAGGTAGCGGTCGAAGAGCGTGTCGAGGGTGTCGCTGTTGCCGATGGACAGGTCGGTCATCCCGGCGTACCACTGCTTGATCAGGTCGGCGAAGCCGTCGACGGACGGCTTGTCGTTGCGGTCCTCGAGGTCGCCGACCTGCACCTCGTGGATGCCCTCGATCGGTTGTGCCTCGATCCCCCAGACCGACCCGATCAGGTCGGCGGTCTCGCGGGCACGCCGCGCGTACGAGCAGTACAGCGCGCCCGGCGCAGCGCGGGGACGTTCCAGCGCGAACCGCACGGCCTGTCGCGCACCGAAATCGGTGAGACCGGCGCCGGGCAGGCGGGTGTCCAGGCGCGCCATGACGTTCGAGGTGGTCTGGCCGTGCCGGACCAGGTGCAGCGAGCCCATCAGCTCCGCCCGTTCCGCAACGACTCGACCCAGGCCTGCGAGGTGCTGTGGTCAGGGGGAGCCGCACCGTTGCCGCGGGCGGCGGGCCAGGATCCGAGGAAGGTCACGTTTCGAGCGTAGGCATGTAGCGCGGCGAGCGCCTCGGTCATCGCGGCGTCGTCGATGTGCCCGGCCGCGTCGAGGTAGAAGTAGTAGCCCCGCTCGCTGCGACGAGGGCGCGATTCGATGCGGGTCAGATCGATTCCGCGACCGGCGAATTCGCTCATCGCCCGCATCAACGACCCCGGCTCGTTCGCCAGGTCGAGGACGACCGACGTGCGGTCGTCACCGGTGCGCGGCGGCACCGGTGCGGGTTGACCGAGCAACACGAAACGTGTCGTCGCATCGGCGGAGTCGGCGACACCGTCGGCGATGACGGTCAGCCCGTGCATCCGGGCGGCCAGCGCCGTGGTCAGCGCGGCGTCGGCCCGGCCCTGCGCCACATCGGCCGCGGCCGCGGCGTTCGACGCCGCCGGGATGATCCGTGCCGACGGGTAGAGGCGTTCCAGGCTCTCGCGGGTCTGGCCCGCGGCGACGGGATAGGCCGCGACGGTGGTGATCGCGTCGGTGTCGGCGCGGGTCGCGACGGTGAACGCGATGTCGAGAACGGTCTCGGCGAAGATCTGCACGCGACTGCCCGCGACGAGCGCATCCATGGTCGCCGGAACGGCGCCCTCCACCGAACTCTCCATCGGCACACACCCGAAATCGACAGCGCCCGTTCGCACCAGATCGATCACCGCGGGCGGACTGCTCGCCGACCGGCGGATGGAGTCGGCGGCGATCTCGGGATGTCCGTGTGCGGGGACGACCTCGTCGAGCAGTCGGTCCAACGCCATCTCGGTGAACGTCCCGGACGGACCGAAGTAGGCGATGGCGGACACCTCGTCAGACTAATGCACCGTTTGCCAGGCCCCGGATTTCAGTTTAGGTTAGGGTTACCTTAATCAAATTTCGATCGCTCCTACCACCACGAGGTACGCCATGGCCGAGACCATCACCGCCCGCCCGACCGACGCCGAGTCGATCCGCACGGCGTGTATGCGGGTCACTGCGGCGATGGTCGCGATCGAGGGCGCCGAACCGTCCCCGGTGACGATGGTCCACCTCTTCGACGGCCAGGCGTTCCTGCTCATCGGATCCGACACCGCCGCCATGGCCGCGGCCGCCGACACCAACGACCCGATCGCCGCGATGATCGAGGTGACCGACTGCGCGCCGATCGAACTCCGCGAACCGGTCCGGTCGCTCATCTGGCTCAACGGAACCCTGCACAGGGTCCCGGCCGACCTCGAGCGCGACCTGGCCATGGAGATCGCCATGGACCATCCGTCCGACGAGCTTCTCGACCTCGGTCACGGATCGTCGATGCTGCGGGTCCAACTCAGCGGCGCGGTCATCGCCACCGCGGCCGGCGCCGCGTCGGTCAGCGCAGAGGAGCTCACCCGCGCCGTCCCCGACCCGTTCTGGGAGAACGAGGCCGACTGGATCTCCCATCTCGACTCCGAGCACTCGGAGCTGGTCGTGCAGATGGCGCGACGGCTCCCGCCGTCGATGCGCACCGGCCGCGTCCGCCCGCTCGGCATCGACCGGTTCGGCATCCGCTTCCGCGTCGAGGCCGACTGCGGTGAGGGCGACCGTGACTCCGACGTCCGCCTGTCCTTCGACCGCCCGGTGACCGACGTGGTGGAGCTGTCCAAGGCGTTGCGCGCGCTGGCCGGCTGCCCGTTCCTCAACAGCCTCCCGGCCGAGTAGTCACCGCCCGCTCGACGCAGGCATCACTACGCTGGCCGGGGTGTCGACCTCCGGTATCCGAGCGCTGCTCACCCCCGCGCGCCCGTCCGACATCGCCGTGGTCACCGACCGCGGCCGACGCCGCGCCATCGGCGCCGAGATCGTCATCGTCCTGATCCTGACGTTCGGCATGTCCGGGATCTACGCGATCCTGTCGCTGATCGAGGACGAACTGCGCTCCGGCGGCATCGGCGGCCAGACCATCGCGCTCAACCAGTCCACCTCCGCGGTCGACCTGATCGACCTCGCCCGGCAGATACTCGCCGCGACCCGCCTGTTCGCCATCGCCGCACTCGCGGTGTACCTGCTCTACCGCAGCGGGGTCGCCCTCTCGCGGGCCGGCGTGAACCGTGCGCTGAGCCGCCGCGACGTCGCATGGGGTGCGGCGTTGGCAGCCGGGATCGGACTACCCGGCCTCGCCCTCTACGTCATCGCACGCGAACTGAACATCAACGCCCAGGTCCTGCCCAGCGACCTCACCGAGACGTGGTGGCGACTTCCGATCCTGGTGCTGTCGGCCATCGGCAACGCGGCCGCCGAGGAACTGCTCGTCGTCGCCTACCTGATCACGCGGCTGCGCCAGCTCGGGTGGTCGGAGAACCGGTCGCTGCTGGCGTCGGCGCTGCTGCGCGGGAGCTATCACCTCTACCAGGGCTTCGGCGGCGGCCTGGGCAACGTGGTCATGGGACTGGTCTACGGACGCTTCTACCAGGTCACGTCACGTGCGTGGCCGCTCGTGATCGCCCACGCACTGATCGACAGCGTCGCCTTCGTGGGGTTCGCGCTCCTGCGTGATCGCCTGGGCTTCCTGAGCTGACTGCGCCCCGCGGGCCGAAAGCGACCGAGGGGGTGACCCACGGCCCCTGCGCCCCTTACGATACGAACATGCTCAAACGATTGTTGGTCACGGTTCTGTGCGGCTTCATCGCCTCGACGGGCCTCGCCATGGCCACCACCACCTCGCAGGCCTCGGCCGCCCCCGCCTGTTCCGACGTCGCCGCGGTGTTCGCCCGCGGCACCGCCGAGCCCGCCGCCCCGCTGGGCATCACCGGCGTCTCCTTCGTCGAGGCGCTGCGCTCGCAGCTGCCCGGCCGGTCGTTGTCGGTGACCGGCGTGAACTACCCGGCCAGCGCGAACTTCAACAACCGGGTCGCCTTCGGCGCGACCGTTCTCACCGGTGTGCGCGCCACCCAGGACAAGATCAAGTCCATCGCCCGCACCTGCCCGCGCACCCGCATCGTCGTCGGCGGGTACTCGCAGGGCGCCGTGGTCGCGCAGTACGCGGTGAGCCCCGGCGTCACCCTGCCCGCCTCCTACGGCCGCTTCGCACGGGACGTCCCGCCGCCGCTGCCCGCCGCGGTCGCCCGCAACGTCGCCGCCGTCGTGCTCTTCGCCACCCCGTCCACGCGCTTCCTGCGCGACGCCGGCGCCCCGGTCGTGCGGGTCTCGCCGCAGTACCAGGCCAAGACCATCCGCTACTGCATCGCCGGTGACAACATCTGCAACGGTGCCCGCCTGGCCGGCCCGAACGCGCTGCACGTCCTGTACTCGGTTAACGGCGACACGCTAAACGCGGCACGCAAGGTCGTCGGGCGCCTGTAGTTCCCGTCTCATCCCGGGGACGCTCCGTACAGTCGTGGCTGTGAACGAGCAGGACGGGCCCTTCATCCGGCGTCCCGGTGGGTCCGGGCCCACCCCCGGCAATCCACGCGGCCCCGAGCGGCGTCGCGTGGTGCCGGGGCAGCCTTACGACCCGCCACGGGCGTGGTCGCAGTCCCCCGATGACCGCGGTGGAAAGCCCGCTCCGCCCCCGGCCGGTCGATACGCGCCGCGCCAGGAGCCGGAGCCCTTTCGTCCCGATCGCGGCCCGGTCCCGCCTCCTCCGGGCCGCGATCGGCGTTCGCCCGACCCGGGCGGGTTCCGTCGTCCGCCACCCCCACCGCCGCGCCGACCGGCCGATCAACCTGGTCCGCCGTCGCGGCGACCCCGCCGGCGTCGTCGCATCCCGATCGTCCGCAGCCTGCTGGTGCTGCTCCTGGTGATCGTGGTGGGCGTAGCCGGACTGACGTTCTACTACGACTCGAAGCTCAACCGCGTCGACGCGTTGAGCAGCTACCCCGGTCGCGTCCGCGACACCCCGGGCACCAACTGGCTGCTCGTCGGCTCGGATTCGCGCGCCGACCTCTCCGCCGAGCAGAAACGGCAGCTCGCCACCGGCGACAGCGACGGCAAACGCACCGACACGATCATGCTCATCCACATCCCCAGCAGCGGGAAGGCGATGATCATCTCCATCCCCCGCGACCTCTACGTCACCATCCCGGGGCAGGGGCCGGACAAGATCAACGCGGCGTTCAACGGTGGTCCGAAGCTACTGGTGCAGACCATCGAGACGTTCACGAAGGTGCACATCGATCACTACGCCGAGATCGGGTTCGGCGGCTTCGACACGCTCGTCGACGCGGTCGGTGGCGTCAACATATGTCTCGATCAACCGCTGCGGGACCCCAAGGCCGGTCTACGACTCCGCGCCGGCTGCCAGGACCTCAACGGGCAGCAGGCCCTCGGCCTGGTCCGCACACGAGCCTTCCCCAACGCCGACCTCGAGCGGGTGGTCAATCAGCGGAAGTTCCTCAGCGCCCTGATGTCGAAGGCGTCCGGGGCGTCGACGGTGCTCAACCCGTTCCGGCTGTTCCCGTTCGTCAGCGGCACGGTCTCGTCGATCACCGTCGACAACGGCGACCACATCTGGAATCTCGCGCTGCTCGCGTGGGCCCTGCGGAGCAGTCCGCTGACCACCACGACCCCGAACGGCGGGTCGGAGAACACCGACAGCGGCGACGCACTCGCGGTCGACGACGACACCACCACGTTCTTCGACTACATCGCCAAGGATGTGACGGTCCCCGCTCAGCTTCTGCAGAACACCGGCGGCGCCATCAGCTAGCGATCGCCGATCCCGTTGCGGCGCAAAGGTTCCGATGAATCGGACGGTTGCTTAGGATTGCCTGTGCGAAGCAGGCAAGTTCATCCTTACTAAGGTTCAACTTGGATGACAAGACATTTCGGGCGTCCTAGGGTCGTCCACATGTCCGTCACCACGCGCTCAGCAGCGAGCACCATGACCCGTTTCCACCAGCTCCTCCAGGACCAGATCGCGCACGAGTTCGCGGCGTCGCAGCAGTACATCGCCCTCGCGTCGTTCTACGCGAACGAGGATCTCCCGCAGTTGGCGAAGCACTTCTACGCCCAGTCGGTCGAAGAGCGCAATCACGCGATGATGATCATCCAGTACTTCCTCGACCGCGACATCGCCGTGGCGGTGCCCGGGATCGCCGAGCCGCAGAGCCACTTCAGCGAGTTCCGCGAGCCGATCAAGCTTGCGCTGCACCAGGAGCAGACGGTCACCGACCAGATCATCGCCCTGGCCCGCACCGCCCGTGACGAGGGCGACTACCTCGGCGAGCAGTTCATGCAGTGGTTCCTCAAGGAGCAGGTCGAGGAGGTGGCCGTGATGACGACCCTCGAGACCGTCGCCGAGCGCTGCAACGGCAACACCTTCGACCTGGAGAACTTCGTCCAGCGCGAGCTCAACGTCACCGCGGAGGCCGACGCGACCGCGCCGTCGATCGCCGGCGGAAGCATGTAGTCAGACCACTCTGCAGCCCCGACTGAGCCGCCCCACACACCGTGGGGCGGCTCAGTTGTCTCAGCGCAATGTGACCTGACGCCCGCGGATCCCGTCGCGGGAACGTCGCTGCTCGCCGGTCAGATCGCCGGTCTCGGCGAGGGCGGCGACGAGGTCGGCCTCGAACGTCGCACACGGCGTCGTCCACTCGTCGGGGTGCATCTCGTTGTCGAGGTCGAACACCGGCACCAGCAGTCCGTGGGTACGGAACGACCCGGCGAACTTCGAGCCCTCACCGAGGGTGAGCTTGCCCGCCGCGTGCATCCGCGCGAGCGCGCTCATCACGTCGTCCTCCGACTCGGGGCGGACCCATCGCAGGTGTGCGCGCTCGCCGGCGTCGACCCACCACGGCGCGCCGGACAGACCGCCGGGGATACGGGCGGTCGGCATGATCGAGGTGCTGGCCTGCTCGATCATCGCGGCGATCTCGGTGGTGACGTCGGCCTGATCGGCGAACCACCATGTGAAGTCGTCGTGCAGCGTGATGTCGAGGTCGGTGTCGGCGCCCAGAGTGGCGGCCAGATCCGCGATCCCGGCGGCGGTGTCGCCCTCGGCCTCGGACGACGCGACGTACGGGTCCCCGCCGGCAGCCTGCGATGCCCACCGCAGCGCGCTAGCGATCTCGCCCGCGACATCGGCGGCGGTGTCGAACTCGGTCTGCAGCGCGACGAGACCCTCGGTGGCGCCGTCGACGTCGCGGGTCAACGCCTGCACGGCGCCGGGCAGGATCGTCGCGAGCTTCACCGAGTTGGTCCCGACGCCGTCACCGTGCACCGTGATCGATGCGGTGGCCGATGCGACGAAGCTGCGCAACGCGACCAGATCGCACTCCGCCGCGAGGCCGGCGAACGGGCGCGTCGGTGCGGCCGACGCCTCCGCCTGCCGCGCCTTGCGTGCCGCGACGCGCTCCGCACGGTCGCTGCCGGGACGTCCAGTTCCGCGCTTGCTCTTCTTTGCCATGGTGTCGAACCTATTACGCGCAACCGGCGACACCTACGCAGCCCCTGCGGGTGCGGGTCACGACCGGCGCGAGGGCTCCAGCCATTCCCTGACGCGGCCGGGGAAGTTCGTGGCCACGAAGTCGACTCCGATTCGCGCGCAATGGAGTACGTCGGCGTACTCGTCGACGGTCCAGCAGTAGGTCGCCCGCCCCGACGCCGCGGCGCGGTCGACGGCGTCGGGATGGTCGCGCAGCGTCGCGATCGACGGGCCGATCCCGGTGGCTCCGACGGCCGTCGCCGCGCTGCCCCCCAGGATGCGCGCGGTGTCGCCGAGCAGGACCGTCGGCAGCAGCGGAGCGTTGCGACGGATCCGCCACGCACCCGCGGTGGAGAACGAGATGACCGCGGCCCGACTGTGATCGGCCGAGGGCGGCGACGCGATGCCGAACCGGTGCAGCTCGGCGAGCAACAACTGCTCCACCAGACCACCGAAGCGCACCGGGTGTTTGGTCTCGATGAACAGCCGCGCCGGGCTGCTCCAGTCGAGGGTCAGCGTGATGAGTTCGGCGAGGGTCAGCACCTGGGCGGGCCGACCAAATCGGTGCCAGCTGCCGAAGTCGTGCTCACGCAGTTCCGCCAACGTCATCTCGCTGACGACCCCGGTGCCCGACGAGGTGCGGTCGATGGTGCGGTCGTGGACGCAGACGAGCTGATGATCACGCGTCAGGCGGACGTCGCACTCGAGTCCCTCGGCGCCCTGCGCCAACGCGAGTTCGTAGGCGGCCAGCGTGTGCTCGGGTCGGTCGCCGGACGCGCCCCGATGGGCCACCACGGCCGGGCGCCGCTGACGCTTGATCCGGGCCGCGTCCGGCAGCGGGTCCGAGGTGTCGTCGCCCCCCTGCGTCATCAGACCGCCAGCCACCGCGTGGCTGGTTCTCCCCGCGCAGCCGGATCGAACGCGCGGTGCAACAGACGGACCGACACCAGCGCGAACACCGCACCCGCGGCGTCACACAGCACGGTCAGCAACACCGCGTTGGCGCCCCACTGGATCGAGTCGGCGGTGAACCGGATGACCAGGGTCAGGGCGGCGAGCAGATTGAGTGCCACCCAGCCCGCCCACCACAGCCGCAGCGTGCGCACCAGGCGATCGGCGGGGAGCTGGTGGCCGCAGTTCGCCAACTCGTGCACGAACACCGCGGGCGCGACCAGGTTCAGCACCGGGACCAGCGATCCGACGGCGAGATGCCACCCGGGACGCGGGTCGATGCGGTCGTTGTCGGCGTAGGCCCGCTCGCGGTGGTGTCGGAACCACGCCACGAACGCCACGAGGCAGGCGATGACCATCGCGACCGACACGACGCCGAGTCCCCACGTGATCGCGTAGGACCACGCGACCAGGGTCCCGTCGAGCGGTCGGCTGCGGTTGACGACGAGCAACCCGTAGATCCACGCCTGCGCGAGGGCGGTGACCGCCAGCAACGTCGCCAGCGTCTGCACCATCGGCGTCAGGGCCTGCGCCCAGCGCGCGGTGCGGTCCCGCGTCGGCTCCGGGGGCGGCTCGATCTCGTCGACGAGCCCCCACCGGGGAATCCAGGTGTAGCGCGGGGTCGGACCCGCCGCGACGGATCGACGTGCGCGCGGACCCGGCCTCGCCTCGGGTGGTCGTCGCGCCACCCAACGCACTCGGCGGTCGGGACGACGCATAGCCGCACGGGGCACCGGTGGCCGAGGCGCGGGGGGTCGCCCGGGCGGCGGGATGCGAGACGGGTCGTCGACGACCATCAGCGGGCCACCGCAGCGCGGGCATCCTGATCTACGCGCGTCGTGCGGTGCCTGGATGCGACAGCGCGGACAGAAGTCCATCACCCGTCCATGGTGGCACGACACCCGTCGCGACGTCCCGTGACCGGATTGCTCCACAAGTTATGCACAGGTTCGGCGGCGGATCCATTCTGCGCGGTATGCAAACGATGGTTTGCTCCGCTCAATGAAACCGGCCCACTTGCACGAATTTCAGTGACCAGGCTCACTAAAAAGATCTCCAGGCCCCGGTTTGTCCACAGTTTCCACAGCCTCATCCACAGGTTGAGGGTCCATCGCCACGCCCCGTGCCTGCGACGCGACCCCGCCCCTGTGGATAGATTCCGAAGGTCACAGCAGTTGCTCACAGACCGACGGAGGACCAGCGGGCGCGCTTCTCCATCGCCGACCAGGCCCCGGTGACAACGCCGTCCATCACAGCCGCCATCTCGAGTTGACCGCCCGTGAGCCGGGCGAGTAGTGGCTTCGACGGCGCGATCACGTCGACCTCGGCGTCGGGGTACCGCTCGGCGATGACCGATCGGAGGACACCGACGGCGTCGACCAGTCCGACCTCGACCGCTCGGCGTCCGATCCAGACGTCGCCGGAGAAGAGGGTCTCGTCGTCGCCGGAGAGCTTGGCGCCCCGACGCTGTCGCACCCACGCGATGAACGCCTGGTGCAGATCGGCCTGGATGCCCGACAACCACTCGACGTCCTCGGGCTTCTCGTCGGAGAACATGTCGAGGCGCGCCTTGTTGCTCCCCGCGCTGTAGATGCGGCGTTCGAGTCCGATCTTGCCGATCAGCTCGGTCGCTCCGAACCCCGAGGAGACGACGCCGATGGATCCGACCATCGACGTCCGTGCCGCGAAGATCTCGTCGGCCGCGCACGCGATCCAGTAGCCACCCGAGGCGGCGACGTCCTCGCAGAACGCCAGCACCCGGACACCGTTCTCCGACGCCAGCTGACGTACCCGCTCGGCGATGTACTCCGACTGTGCGGGCGACCCGCCCGGGGAGTTGATGACCAGGACGACCGCTTTGACCCGGTCGCCGGTGAACGCTCGCTTGAGGACGCTCTCCACGCCGTCGGCCGTCAGACCTCCGCGTCCCACACCGACCGCACCGATGTGGCCCTCGAGCCGGACCACCGCGACCCGATCGGGACGGGGGGTGCCCAGCGCGTGTTTCAGCCTCGTCAGCGGTCCGTCGCTCATGGGAGCCACTCTAGGCTGGAGGTCATGGAGATCTGTGTTTTCACCGAGCCGCAACAGGGTGCCACCTACGACGAGCTGTTGGCCGTCGCGCAGACGGCGGAGGCGGCCGGCTACACCGGCTTCTTCCGCTCCGACCACTACCTCGCGATGAACGTCGCCGACGGCGTCGGCCCGTCGGACGCCTGGATCACCCTCGCCGGTCTCGCGCGGGAGACGTCGCGGATCCGGCTGGGCACCCTGGTCACCTCGGCGACCTTCCGACTGCCCGGCCCGCTGGCGATCTCGGTGGCCGGCGTCGACGCGATGTCGAACGGTCGGGTCGAGTTCGGCATCGGTGCCGGCTGGTACGAGTCCGAGCACACCGCCTACGGCATCCCGTTCTCCCGCCTCGGCGAGCGCTTCGACCGCCTCGAGGAGTACCTGGCCGTGATCACCGGGTTGTGGTCGACACCCGTCGGCGACCGGTTCACCTTCGACGGCAGCCACTTCCAGCTCACCGACTCCCCCGCGCTGCCCAAGCCGGTCCAGCAGCCCGGCCCGCCGGTCATCATCGGGGGCGCGGGCAAGAAGCGGACCCCGGCGCTCGCCGCCCGGTACGCGACGGAGTTCAACACCCCGTTCATGTCGCCCGAGGACGCCGCCCCGCTCTACCGCCGTGTCGACGAGGCCTGCGAGCAGGTCGAGCGCGCGACCCCGATCCGGCATTCCGCCGCGCAGGTCGTCTGTTGCGGTCGCGACGACGCCGAGATCGCGCGCCGCGCCGAGGCGATCGGACGCGACGTGGCGGACCTGAGGGAGAACGGTCTGACCGGTACGCCCGCGGAGATCGTCGACAAGATCGGCCGATTCGGCGACGTGGGCGCCACCCGCGCGTACCTCCAGGTGCTCGACCTGTCCGATCTCGCGCACGTCGAACTGATCGGCTCACAGGTACTGCCGCAGCTGTAGGCGCCGCCACCGACGTGTCAGACTGACTCCCATGTCAGCCACGGTGGCCCTCGACGATCATCTGCGTGCGATCGGTGCCGCGACGGGTCGGATGACCGCCGCCGCGCTCGCCGCCGGTCCCGACGCCGCGGTACCGACCTGCCCGGAGTGGACCGTCGCGGATCTGTTGGCCCACCAGGGGATGGTCCACCGCTGGGCCCACGCGCACGTCACCGCGACAGAACCGCCGTTCGCCGACGGCCCCGCCGTCCTCGCCGAGGTCGATCCCGACGATCTGCCGGAGTGGTTGGCCGAGGGATCCGACGAACTCGTCGACGCACTCGCGGCGGCACCCGCCGATCTCGACGCCTTCGTGTTCATCGAGACCGGTCGGACCCCACTGGAGTTCTGGGCGCGTCGCCAGGCCCACGAGACGACGGTCCACGCCCTCGACGCGGTCGGCGCCGCCCGCGGTGAGATCGCGCCGGTCTCCGCGATGGGCGTGACACCCGCGTTCGCCGCCGACGGTCTCGACGAGCTGGTCGTCAGCTTCCTGGCCCGCGGTCGGTCGAAGCTCTTCGACGGCACCCCGTTCAGCATCGCCATCGCCCCCGACGACACCGACCACGCCTGGACGTTGCGGGTGACCGAGTCCGCACTCACCGCCGAGCGCGGGTTCGACGAGGACGCCGAGGTCCGGTGGACCGGGACCGCGGCCGCACTGTACTTCGGGTTGTGGAACCGCGGCGGCGACATCGTCTCCTCCCGGGGCGACGCCGCCGTGTTGGAGAACTGGCACCGCCGACACCGCATACGAGGACGATGAGTACTTTCGAAGTTCGTTGGTTGACCGCGTTTCTCGACTTCCCCGCCGACGAGTTCGGCAGCGAGGTCACGTTCTGGCGCGCGATCGCCGGTAGCACGGTGTCGCCGCCGCGCGGCGACAAGCGACAGTTCGCGACCCTCGAACCGTTCAACGGCGATCCGCATCTGAGAGTCCAACGACTCGAATCCGGGCCCGGCGGTGTACATCTCGACCTCCACGTCGACGATCTCGACGCCGCGGCCACGGAGGCGGGCCGGCTCGGCGCCACCGAGGTGCACCGGTACGACGACGTCGTGACGATGCGGTCGCCGGGCGGGTTCGTGTTCTGCCTCGTGCCCTGGGAGGGCCAGAAGACCCGGTCACGTCCGATCCGCTGGCCGGGCGACACGATCAGCATCATCGACCAGGTCAGCATCGACATCCCCGCCCGCGCGTTCGAGGCCGAATGCGAGTTCTGGCACCGACTGACCGGATGGGAGCTGACCGACAACGACAGTCCCGCGTTCCGCCATCTCGATCGGCCGAACCACATCACCATCCGGATACTGCTGCAGTGCATCGACTCCGGTGAGATCGGCGGGCACGTCGACCTCGCCAGCACCCACCCCTCCGACGAGGTGTCCCGACACGAGGACTGGGGCGCGGAGGTGCTCGCCGAGTTCCCGAACTGGACGGTGATGGCCGATCCCACCGGGCGGCGCTACTGCATCACCTCGCGCAATCCCCGGACCGGCGAACTGCCCACCGCATGACCACCGAGCCACTCACCTACTCGACGGTGGTCGTCGACGGGTTCACCTGGCGGATGATCGACCAGGGCGACGGGCCCGTGGTCCTGCTGTGTCACGGCTTCCCCGGTCTAGCCTTCAGCTGGCGACACCAGGTCCACGCATTGTCGGCCAACGGTTTTCGCGCCATCGCCCTCGACATGCCCGGGTACGGCGGCACCGACCGACCGGTCGAGATCGCCGAGTACTCGTTCGCCGCGGTCGCCGGGCGGATCGTCGCCCTCCTCGACGAGTTGGGGATCGACGACGTGCTCGCGGTCGGCCACGACTTCGGGTCGCCCGCGGCGTGGACGCTGGCCCGGCGACACCGCGATCGGGTGCGCGGGTTGATGTTGATGGCCATGCCGTACGCCCCGGATCGGCTGCCGGTGCCGCCGACGCAGGCGTACGCCCATGTGGCGCAGAAGCATTTCTTCCACTTCGACTACTTCCAGGAGCCCGGGGTCGCCGACGCCGAACTCGATTCCGCCCCCGGGGAGTTCCTCGCCCGCGTCTTCCACGCGCTGTCCGGCGACGCGCCCTACCTGCAGACGTGGGACCACCCGAGCGTGCACGACGGTGTCCGGGTGGGCTATCTCGACGCGCTCCCCACGGCCCCGCCGCTGCCGTGGCCGTGGTTGAGCTCCGACGAGTTCGCCGTGTACGAGACCACCTTCGCCGCGACCGGGTTCACCGGTGGACTGAACTGGTATCGCGCGGCCGACGTCAACTGGTCCGAGATGGCCGACGACGACCCGGTTCTCGATGTCCCCGCCTACTTCCTCAACGGCGAGAACGACCCGGCGCTCGCCATCGCGGGCGAGAAGACGATGGGCCGCATGCGCGAGACGATGCCGTGCCTGCGCGCGGTGCACACCTACGACGGTGCCGGTCACTTCATCATGGCCGAGTGCGCGCGCGAGGTCAGCGCGGCTCTGATCGGTTTCGCCCGCACCCTGCGCTGAGGCGTCTCAGGTCGCGGGGTGCGCCCGGTGGAACTCGGTCAGTCGCTGCGCCTCGTCGTCCAGTGCTCTCGTGTCCGAGGCGTTGATCGGGGCCAGGGGCTCGATCCGCACCGCTCCGGTGTCGTCGGCCGACCAGCGCGCGACCACCCGACCGTCGACGAGTCCCAGGCCGGGCATCAGCCCGTTCGGGGTGACGAGTTGTGCGTACACCTCGTCGTCGATGATGCGGCGTCGGTCCGCCTGGGCGGTGACGACGTTGTCGAACGGGGCGAGCAGTCGCGCCGGGGCCGGCCCGTCGCCGTCGACGATGTCGATGCCGTCGAGGTCGAACAGCTCGGCGCCGTCGGGACCGCGGAAGCGGTTCAGCTCCCAGTCGGCCTCCATCGCCTCCACCAGCGGCCGCATCCGGGTCATGCCCGCCCACGTCTGGATGCCCTTGATCGTCGACGGTCCGAATCCCCGCAGGTACAGCCGGATCAGGTCCTTACGGGCCTCATCGCCCTCGACCGCCGGTTCCCCGGGACCCACCCAGTCGTCGAAGAGTCGGTAGGTGGCGCCGGCGTGGCCGTTCCACAGCCCACGGGGCGGTACCTGGACGAGCGGCAGGGTGCACCGCGCGACCGCGGTCAGCGTCGACGGCGGGTCGTCGGGCCACCGTTGTCCCAGTTTCTGACCGAGTTCCTTCGCGGTGAGTTCGTTGCCGGACAGTAGCTCTCGGGCGTGGGCGGTGATGTCGGGGGCGGTCACGGTGACGAGACGTCGTAGGTGATTGCTGCGGACCTCACCCTCCAGCGCGGCCTGGGCCAGCGGTCGGACCCAGCGCGCGTCCTGCGAGTCCATCAGGAACACCGTGCTGCGCAGCAGCGCCATCCGGACGACCTCGCGGTCGGTCATCAGGTCGTCGAGCTCGGTCGGGTCAAAACCCTCGATCCGTGACCACAACCCGTAGAACGCCGCCCGCGGATCCTGCGACTGCAGCCCCACGCATCGGTCGAGGACCTCGACGGCGTCCTCGTCGACACGGGTGAGGAGATGTTGGCGCGAGAGCAACGTCCGGTTCCACTGCGCGAGGGTGACCTCGTCGGCCATCAGCGCCCGCCGGTCGAGCGGGCCGACGCGATCTCACCGAAGGTCGCCGTGCGCGCGTCGGATCGGGCGCCGTCGGCGTCGACCCGCTTGTCGACGAGGATCACCTGACCGATGAACGGCTCGACGATGCCTGCCATGCGGATGGGTGCGGCGATGATGAGTTGGAAGCCGAACTGTTCGAACGCGCGCAGCGACTGACTGGAGAACGTCTCGTCGGACTTGCTGAACGCCTCGTCGAGCATGAGTGGGGCGAAACCCGGCCGGTGATCGTCCGGGCTGCTCAGCGAGAAGCTCAGTGCCGCAGCGAGACAGAACGCGACGAGCTTCTCCTGCTCACCACCGGAGTTCGTAGCGGTGTTGCGATAGGTGTGCACCGGCGGCGCGTCGGCGCCGTCGGCCACCGACATCTCCTTGCCGTAGAAGAAGTAACTGTTGCGGACGTCGAGAACGTTGTCGCACCAACGCCGCCCCTCGGTGTCGGTGGCGGTCAGACGCACGATGAGGTTCTTGATCCGATAGAACTGCCGGGCCAGGACCGCGCCGTCACCCGATCGTGCCGAGGGCGCGTCCCGGATCATCGCGTCGACGATGCGTCCGAACTCCATCGCCTCGTCGGTCGGGTTGTGCTGCACCGCGATCTGCAGATACGTGCCGGTGTTGAAGTCGACACGGCGCAGCCCGGAGTTGACCTCGGCGATGCCGCGACGGATCCGCTTGTTGGTGTCGCCGATCTCCTTGTAGAGGTTCGACACCGAGTGCGAGATGTCGGTGGTGATGAGCTGCCGGAACCGCTCCTGGGTGGTGGCCAGACCGTGTTCGACGAGACCGGAGTGGATCGAGACGAGGTCGCTCGCGCACTCGATGGTCGCGGTGAGGTTGTTCGCCGCCGACGGCCACTCGCGGACGAAGGCCTCCGCGGCCCGGACGATCCGGTTCTCGGCGGTGTCGCGTTCGGCGTTGGCGTCGGCCTGGATCGACTCGAGCGCGTTGCGCAGATCCGAGCGCACCTCGCCGTAGGTGGCCAGCGTGAGGTGTTTCTGGCCACCGGCCAGTACCGACGTCAGTACCCGCTCGAGGTAGTCGCGGTCGTCGTCGGCGAGGTCGTCGGTCTCGGGGTTCTGCTCGAGTTCGGCCAGCCACCGGTCCCAGTCGGACCCGATGTGACGCAGCTGGTCGTTGATCGCGCCGACCCGTGCGACGGCCTCCCGCCAGTCGGCGCGGGCGATGTCGACCTGCTCCTCGAGCTCGGCGAGGTCGACGCGGTTCTCGCGGACCGCGTCGATCCGCCGGTTGAGCTCGTCGGCGTCGCGGCGTGAGGACCACCAGTTCAGCTCCGTCCACGAGGAGTAGGCGCCCAGGGCATCGGCGGCCTTGGCGCGTTCGCGGTTGTCCTCCAGCAGATCCCGCATGTCCTGCGAGGTCTGGCGGGCCTCGTCGAACCGGTGGCGCAGCACGCCCAGCGATTCCTCCAGCGCGGCCCTCTTGCCGTCGGTGTTGGTGCCGAAGATCCAGTGGGTGCGGTCGTCGACGCGGCGACGGTCGTCCTTGCGGTAGCGGTCGCGGCCCGCCTTGACCAGGCCCTGCGGCGTGACCGCGAGGTCGTGCCGATCGAGCTCGATCGGGTTGTCGACGCAGGTGTGATCGGCCGAACGGGCCACCACACCCGACAGCCAGGCGCCCGCGGGGTGCGCGCGGTCGACGGTCATCTTCTCCGCCAGCGACCCCGGCCGCGGCGCCTCGTACGACGTGTTCTCGTCGTAGGCGCGGAACTCGAGAACACCGCCGAGGTCGGTCTTGTTGACGAACTCCGCGACCCGCCGGCGATGCTCGTGCGGCACCAGCAGGGTCATGCCCAGACCGCGCAGTACGCGTTCGGCCGCACCGGCCCAGGTGGCGCGGTACTCCTCGGCGACCTCGACCAGCTCTGCCGCATAGGGCAGTTCCTGCGCCGGGATGCCGGTGGCCGTGGCGATCGCGTCGCGCTGCGCGAGGGCTTCGCGCGGCAGCAGGGACCGCCGCGCGGTCAGCGTCGCCAACTCCTCGGCGACGGCCTCGTGCTCGCGACGGGCGTCGGTCTCGGCGCTGAACACCGGGTGTGCCCGCGCGTTCAACGACTGCGCCGCCTCCCGGGCCGCCCGCGCCATCTGCGGGGCGCGACCGCGCAGGGCCTCGAACTCCTCGCGCGACTCCGGGGTCTGCTCGCCGAGCCGCGACACCACCGCCGAATACCGTTCGTAGGCACGGTTCCGTGCGGTCACCTGCGCCTCGAACGACTTGAGCTCGGACTCCAGCGACGTCAGCTCACCCTTGTCGACGGTGAGCTGGTCCCGTAGTGAGGTGTGCCGGTCCTCGCGCTCGTCGGCGACGTTCTCCCACGAGGCGACCTCGTTGTCGAGGGCGGTGCGCGCGTCCTCGATGTGGTCGAGCTTCTCGCGCAGCAGCGTCATGC
This sequence comes from Williamsia phyllosphaerae, assembly GCF_014635305.1. Lineage (NCBI taxonomy): Bacteria > Bacillati > Actinomycetota > Actinomycetes > Mycobacteriales > Nocardiaceae > Williamsia > Williamsia phyllosphaerae. The sequence continues at coordinate 1,006,416 of NZ_BMCS01000001.1, forward strand.
GGTGCTCGCGCATGAATGCCCGCATCGGCGGTCCGAGCAGCTCCCCGGCGCGGGTGGTGGATTCCTCTGCACCGCAATAGGTCTCCCACGCCTCCGGGATCGGGCGGAGCACCTTCTCCTGTGCGTGCGCCCGGGCGGCGGCCTGGTAGGCCTCGTCGAGCTGGGTGAAGTTCTCCACCAGCCGCTCGGCCTTGGCGTAGGTGTCGGGGCGGTCGAGCATGTAGGTGCGGATGAAGAGGTTGAGGTCACCGACGTTCTTCATCGCCTTGGCCTTGCCCATCAGCGACAGCGCCGCCGACGAGCTGCCGATGCCCACGCGCCGACGCAACGCCTCGGAATACGCGCTCTGGACGTCGAAGCAGGCGACGTCGGGATGGGCGGCGCGGTATGCCCGGATGTCGAAACCGCCGGTGGCCCAGTCGTTCAGGCTCAACAGATCGACGTCACCGGTGTGCAGCTGGTACCAGGACCGCAGCGTGGCCCCGTCGTTGCCGGAGCCGGGGAACCACTTGATGGCGATGGCCGTGGTCACCGACCCGGCGCCGTTGTCATATGTCGCGGCGATCGCCGACCAGGTGGCCCCGGTGCCGCGCAGATACTGCACCTGCGACTGGTTGTACTCGTCGTCGTTCTCGGCCCACGCGCCGCGGACGTAGTCGGCCATCGACCGCGCAGCCCGTTTGGCGCCCTTGGCGGTGAGGTCGGCCGAGGCGTTGAACCCCTGGTCGTAGGTGGGCAGCAGGACGACGGAGTGACCGTCCATCATCGACGACTTGCCCGACCCGGACGGCCCGGTCAGCAGCACCCCACGCTCGTCGATCGGGAAGTTCTTGTAGCCGTGGAAGGTTCCCCAGTTGACCAGCTGGATACGGGTCAGTCGGAACTGCCCGATGTTGATCGTGCGTCGGTGTTGCCCGCTCTCCGACGGCAGCGTCGTCGCGATCGGATCTGCGATGGTGTCGGTCATCGGGGGTCCTCGTCATCATCGGCGTCCGGGCCGGCGTCGTCGAGCGCGCCGGGATCGCTGTCGGGTTCGTCGAGCTCGGCGAGGTCGGGTCCGCCGCCGGCCAGGGTGCGGTAGGCCGTGGTGTACGCCTGCACCTGCTCGGGCGTCAGCAGCGACGCGATCACCCCGTAGATCGCGTACCGATCGGTTCCGGGCAACGCGCGGATGATCTTCCGGTTCTCCAGCACGTTGATCGCGGCGTCGATGCGGCGGACGAAGCCGGCCTCGTCGGTGTCGCGGACCGGCTTGAACGTGAGCATGTGGTCGACCATCTCCGACCGTTCGACCGTCACGGTCTCGTCGACACCGGTGAGGTACTTCTGTCGGAGGAACAGCGCCAGCACCGACGCCGCGAGCGTGAGGGTGGAGGCACGCAGGATGTTGCGTTGGCGCGGATCGGGTTCGGTGATCTGACGCGTGTAGGCGTACCGGTGCTCGGCGTTGATCTCGAGCCCGAGGTTGAGCTCCGACAGGCGCGACCGGATGATCTCCTCGTTGGCCTCGATGGCACGCCAGTTCCGCGACTTCGCGCTGACGTGGGCGGCGGCGATCAGCTCCTGCAGGGCGTAGCAGACGGGCGCGGGCAGCGCCGAGGTGTCGCCGTCGAACCGCGGGGCGACACGCGACTCCGAGACGTCACCGACCGGCGCCGACCCGTCGAAACTGAAGTGCGACAGATCGACCGACGGATCCGCCTCCGCACCGGGGTGGTCGACGAACAAGTCGTCGCCGGTCTGCTCGGGGTGGTCGGTGGTCTCGATGTCGTCGGTGTCGGTGTCGTCGGGAGCGGTCATCGACGGCCTCCCTTCGCGTCGTCGAGCAGGTGGACCGCGGTGGGGACCGGCGCCCCGGTCAGTGCGGGCAGTTCGGCCGTGAACGTCATGGCCGGGATGTGGATCTCGCGGATCCCGCGTACGGTGTGCGCCCCCACGACGGTCCGGGCCGAGGCGGTGTCGACCTCCCCGTGGCGCTGCGCCAGCGACCACACCCCGACGATGTCGCCGACGCGCGGTGACCCGACGTGCGCGAGCACCGCGGCGAGGTCGGCTGTGCCGGAACGCACCGCGGCGTTCACGGCATCGGTGAGCACCTGCCAGTCGATCGTCTCAGACCCGACCAGTTCCGCCGGGTCGATCTCGATCTCACCCGCGGTGACCTCGACCCCGTCGGGGATGTCGATGACGCCGTCGTGCATCGACAGCGCACCGACGGAGTTGGTGTCCGCCACGGCCATCGGCACGATGATGCCCACGTCACGACCGGCGCCCGCGTGCTCGAACGCCGCCGCGGCGGCACGCTGCGCCTCACCGATCTGCTCGCGCAGCGCCCGGTAGTGCAGGAAGTCGCCGCCCTTGACGAAGGTGTTGATGCGTCGGTACACCTGCCCACGGATCTCGTCGACGTGCTGCACCTCGTCCCACATCCGGTCGATGAACCGGGCGAGGGTGTCGGCGAGGTCCGGCGGGAGGTCGGGCAGGCCGGACAGGATGTCGTCGATGTGTCGCTCGAGGCCCTCGCGGAGGCGGTGGTCGGAGATCAGCGTGTAGAACGCGTCGAAGGCGTTGCCCTCGGCGGTCTTCCCCAGCTCGTCGTGGCCGTCGAACATCCGGTTGAGGGCTTCGGCGTAGGCCCCCGCACGCTCGTCGAGCCCCTGCGTGATCAGCGCCCGCGAGTTTTCCCGCAGCTTCTCTCCGTAGCCGATGATGTCGGCGGGCATGCGTTCGGCCAACGAGGTCACCATGCGGATGTCGTCGAACAACCGCCGGGCGTCGACCGCGGGAACGGCACCGGCGGCCAGCTCGGTCCGCCGACGGGTCAGTTCGGCGATCTTGGCGTCGAGATCTCGGATGTGTTCTCCCGGATCGGGATTGATCGCGACCGCGATGTTCGACAGGCGACCGATCACCATCTCCATCGCCGTCTCGGTGGCGACCGACCGGTCGTGGCGGACGGCCTGCACCTGGGTGATCGCCGTCGTCGCGCCGCGGGTGAGCTGATAGCGCTCCACGTGGCGGTCGGGATCGAGGGTGCGGGCGACGAATCCGTCCTTCACCCAGCGGTCGAGCAGTTCGACGGGCGTGGGGACACTCAGACCGCGATCGGTCCAGTGCGCGGCGAGGTCGGCGAGGTCTGCGTCGATGCCGTCGGCGAGGTGATCGCCGTCGACCTGCCCGTCGGCGAGGCGCGCCGCCATCATCGCGAGGTAGACCATCGCGCTGCGCGACCGCAGCAGTCGCAGCGTCACGTCGGCGTCGGCGTTCTCGGAGAACGCGGCGTAGAGGGTCGCAGCACCGTCACGTTCATTGCTGCGGACCATCTCACCTCCGTCTCTCGTGTGCTGCGTTTCGACGTCGGGCGAACCGCCGCGGTTCCCTGAGAAGGATAGTGGCTGCCCCGACTCCGGCTCGAGGGCGTTAGCGTTGGCCCATGTCGGACACTGTTTCGAACTCCGCCCCCTCGCCGCGCACCGTGGTCATCGCCGGAGGCAACGGAGGTCTGGGACGCCGGGTGGCCGACGACCTGGCCGCCCGGGGGATCGACATCGCCATCCTGACCAGGACGATCGATGTGCGGTCGCCGCACCGACAGGTGCTCTGGGACGGTCGGGGTCAGGGCGACTGGGCCGCAGCGCTGGACACCGGCACACCGACCGCCGTCATCAACCTGGCCGGGCGCCTGGTCGACTGCCGACCCACGGCGGCGAACATCGCGGAGCTACGACGGTCGCGTGTCGAGCCCACCCGCGCTCTGGTCGAGGCGGCCCGGGGACTGCGTACGCCCCTGACGCACTGGATCCAGGCCAGTACGACCGCGATCTGGAGTGACGCGGGCGAGACATGGTGCACCGAGGACACCCCGGTCCCCGAGGGCCTGCCGCAGATGACCGGTGTCGCGGCGCCCTGGGAGGCGGCCGCCGACGACGCACCGTGCGACCACGTCGTCGTCCTTCGGACATCGATCGTGTTGGACCCGGGATCGCCTGCACTGCAACGTCTCACACGGCTGGTCCGGGTCGGACTCGGCGGGCGGGTGGCCGGTGGGCGTCAGTGGGTCAGCTGGATCCACATCGACGACTGGCTGGCCGTGGTCCGCGCGGGACTCGGCCTCGACCCCGAGATCACGCTGCCGTCGGGCGTGGTGATCGCCGCGACCGACCACCCGGTCCGCAACGCGGAGTTGATGGCGACCCTGCGCAGGCTGTTGCACCGTCCGCCGGCACCGCCGACGCCGACGTTCCTGCTGCGACTGGGAGCGGTGGTGCTGCGCTCGGACGCACAACTCGGGCTCACCGGCCGACGAGCCCGCTCGACCGTCCTGCGCGACGCGGGCTTCCGCTTCGCCCACCCCGACCTCGACGGCGCACTGGCCGACGTACTGGGTGCGGGCCGACGGGGCTGAGGCGTCAGGCCGGGTACTTCAACCCGGTCGCCGAATGGCAGCGGTATCCGTGTGGGTTCTTCGCGAGGTACTGCTGGTGATAGTCCTCGGCGTAGTAGAAGCGTCCGCTGCCTGCCTGCGCGAGCGGCTTCACCTCGGTGGTCACCTCGCCGATCCCCGCCGCGTGGACGACGCCGGCGAACCTCTCCGCCGACGCCCGGGCGACGGCTGCATCCGCGTCGTCGAACGTGTAGATCGCCGACCGGTACTGCGTCCCGACGTCGTTGCCCTGCCGCATCCCCTGGGTCGGGTCGTGGGTCTCCCAGAAGATCGTGAGGATCCCCTCGAGGTCGATGACCGCCGGGTCGAAGACCACGAGCACCGACTCGGTGTGCCCGGTCCTGGCGCTGCAGACCTCGTCGTAGGACGGGTTGGGTGTGAATCCACCGGCGTAGCCGACAGCGGTCGAGTACACCCCCGGCACCTGCCAGAAGATCTCCTCGACGCCCCAGAAGCAGCCGCCGGCGAGGATCACCGCGGAGTACCTCGGATCGAACGGACCGCTGATCGGGTGTCCGTTGACCACGTGCCGGTCCGCCACGGGGACCGCCTCCGAGCGCCCGGCCAACGCCTTGTCGGCCGAGATCAGTTCCTTCTTGCGGTGTCCGAGAAGCTGATCAAACCAGGTCATGGGAGTCATGCTACGCACGCCGCCCGAGCGCGATTTGGCGCGCGGTCACCGCGTGCCTATGATGGCGATCACAGCACCGGTGTGACCGTTCTCACGGCCGCCGTGTCGACGACGACAGGAGAAGTGAGTGGCCACGCATTCCCACCCCGATCTGATCCGCACCCTCGGTCGACACAACCGGCCCGCGACGCGCGAGGACTTCAACATCCGCGCCCGCTGCATCACTACCGGCGTCAGCGTCCTTGCGCTCGTCGCGCTGCTGCTCGCGCTGATCCTGCTCTGAGCCGGCCGCTCCTCGCCCCTCACCTGCCTCGACGCAGGTGGCTGCGGGCTCGCTTGACTTCAACCATGGTTGAAGTCTTTATGCTCGACTCTGTTGCATTACCCCCGCCCCTACGTAGGCTGGACAAGTAACAGCGACCACAACGGGTAGAGCCCCCGAGGAGAGGAACAACGTGTCTGACTACACCTTGCCGGATCTGGACTACGACTACGCGGCACTCGAGCCGCACATCTCCGGCAGGATCATGGAGCTGCACCACAGCAAGCACCACGCCACCTACGTCAAGGGCGCCAACACCGCACTGGAGAAGGCCGCCGCCGCTCGCGAGGACGGGACCATCGCGGACAAGGTCTTCCAGCTCTCGGCGAACCTCGCGTTCCACCTGGGTGGCCACACCAACCACTCGATCTTCTGGAAGAACCTGTCGCCCAACGGTGGCGACAAGCCCGAGGGTGACCTCGCGGCCGCCATCGACGACCAGTTCGGTGGGTTCGACAAGTTCCAGGCGCACTTCACCGCCGCGGCCACCACACTGCAGGGCAGCGGTTGGGCGATCCTCGGATTCGACACCATCGAGGGCAAGCTGGTCATCCAGCAGCTCACCGACCAGCACGGCAACACCTCGGTCGGCCTCGTGCCGATCGTCATGCTGGACATGTGGGAGCACGCCTTCTACCTCGACTACCAGAACGTCAAGCCTGACTACGTCAAGGCATGGTGGAACGTCGTGAACTGGGCCGACGCCGGCGAGCGTTTCGCCAAGGCGCAGAGCCAGGGCAAGGGCCTCATCGTTCCCGCCTGATCTCACGCACAGCCACGACACCGCCCCCGGACCACGTGTCCGGGGGCGGTGTTGTCGGTGGCCGCTCGGGACATGCAGACGTAACGCTGCCGTCAAGCGATCGTTTAGCACTCGACTCCCCTTGTGTGCCAGCGGCTCTGACGAGCATCATGAGCCATGGACTACTCCGCGCGTTCGCTCGTGCCGATCGGGCTCACCCCGTTCCACCGTGACGGTCAGTTGCGCGGGATGTTGATCTCCGGCCGCTGGCCGGACACCACCCTCGAATGGACCCAGACGCTGGTGGCGTCGGTGCGGATCGCGTGCCGTCCCGGGTTCCTCCGCACGACGACCGTCTTCGGCGTCATCGAGGACCGCCCCGAGCACTGCGATCCCGACACCGTGGGGATGATGCTCGCCATCGGTGACGTCTCCAGCGACGACTTCGTCCGCGACAACCCGTTCCTGGCCCACGCCCCGGCACTGGTCATGCTGCATCCCCCGTCGCAGACGCGTGCCTCGCTCCCGGAGTGTTCCGATGTCGCGTCGGGGTGCGTGCTGCTGCCCGGTGTCCCCGAGCTCGGCCTCGAACACCGCGCCGGCTGGGCGGAGGCCGAGGCGGACGGGACCGTGGTCACCCTGCGCAACCAGATCGGCGTCGACCCCAACTCCGACCCCGACACCGCCGTGCTGGCCATGCTCCTGGCCGCCTGAGCACCGACGTCGCCGCACCGGCGACCCGCGCACAGAGATAAGGGTGCCCAAACTCGGGTGAAAAGGGCTTCCGAACTGGGGTTATGCGGGTTCAGGAACTGTTGCACCTGCTCACGATCGCCCGTAGCGTCGGCGCAATGTTCACCGCCCTGCTCCTCAGCTTCGGCGTGATCTTCGTGGCCGAGCTCGGCGACAAGTCACAGCTGATGGCGATGACCTATGCCATCCGCTACCGCTGGTGGGTCGTCCTGCTCGCGATCACCGTGGCGACGACCGCCGTACACGCGGTGTCGGTGTTCGTCGGACACTTCCTCGGCCTGTCCATCCCGACCGATCTGATCTCGATCGTCGGTGGTCTCGCGATGCTGGTCTTCGGTCTGTGGACGATCCGCGGGGACGAACTCGACGAGTCCGAATCCGCCCGGGCCCAACGCACCGGCGCATCGGTCATGTTCGCGGTGATGTCGTCGTTCTTCCTCGCCGAGCTCGGCGACAAGACGATGCTCGCGACCATCACGCTCTCGACCGACAACAATTGGGTCGGGGTCTGGATCGGGTCCACCATCGGGATGGTCGCCGCCGACGCGCTCGCGATCATCGTCGGCGCGACGCTGGGCCGTAAGTTGCCCGAACGGGCGATCTCCATCGGGGCTGCAGTGCTGTTCTTCGTCTTCGCGGCCTGGCTGCTCACCGAGGGGATCGTCGCCGCGGCCAGCACCCCGGTCACCGTCGCGGCCATCAGCGCCACCGTGGTGATCCTCGCGCTCGGGACCGCCTACATCGTCGTGGTGCGACGTGCGCGTGCCGTCCGCGCAGCCGGCGAGGCCGACCTGGTCACGTCGGAGTCGACGCGACACCCCTGATCCACCGGGGCGCTGTGCTCAGCGCTGCACCATCCGCAGGCCGCTGTGCGTTCCCTCGGCCATGGCCGAGACCAGGTCGGGCGGGTCGGCGGGCAAGCCCTGCTGGACCCGCAGGATCTTGATCAGTTCACTGACGACGAACACCGAGTCACTCGACAGCCCGGCCAGTCCGAACGCGGCGATCTGCACCGTGGTGTCGGCCTGCATCCGCATGCGATCGATCTGGTCGCGGGTGCGCTGCGCCGCGTGGTCCTCGAGGAAGTAGTGCACATCGACGCCGAAGGCGGCGGAGATGCCCTCCACCGTTCGGAACGACGGCGATTTGGCCTTACCGGACCGCAACTGGCTCAGGTACGACTCGCCCAGCCGGAACCCGCGGTCGGTCGACAACGCGGCGATCGCCTTGGCGCTGTACGCCCGTCCGTTGGGACCGGGTACCGTTCGGAACAGCTCCTCGAGCCGCCGCGCGAACAAACCGGGCTCGACCGATTCCAGATCCTTGTCGGCCACAGCCGAATCTCGCTCCGCAGACATGTGTGTCTCCACCCCTAGTGACTCCGACTATGTCGATGCCACGCATCTCCTACGACTCACCCCTGAGACATGCGCGGCACGGGCCCGACGATCGCGATCGTTTCCCCCACGCAACCGCCAGACTTGGGTGCAGCGTATACGACCTCTCACCTGGGCGTTACCGTCGGAGCTTTTCTCGCCGGGGGCTCAGAGGTCGTCGCGGTGCACGATCTGCTCCGCCGCACCGTCGGTGATCCATTCGCGGAGCACCTTCGTGGCCCACACGTCGTCCTCGTTGTAAGCCAGGATCCGGTCGCGTTGCGCGGCGTCGGGAGTGCCGTCGGCGACACCGACCGCGACCCGATACCACTCCATCGACGCCTCGCCCCCGGCGTCGGGATCGCGCCACCCGAAACCGGCGACCGGCGCGATCTTCTTGAGTCCCTTGCCCTGTGGGCAGATGAAGTTGGTACCCACCGCCTCGTAGACGTCCACCCACTGCGGCGAGGCGATGAACGCCTTCACCTCGTCGAGGGTGGGCACACCGGGCAGACCGAAGAAGCGCGACGCGGATCCGAGCAGCCAACGGTTCTCGGCGGACTGGGAGTAGCAGTAGGCGGCGAACGTCTTCCCGGCGGCGGCGGCGGCCTCGCGTTCGGCGGTCAGCCACGCCCAGAACTCCGCGAACGACCGTCCCTCGTCGACGGTGGGCAGCGGATCCCAGGTCGCGAACGGGCGGTAGCGGACCGGTCGGGTCGGGTCGGTGCGGTCGGTCAGCAGGGTGCCCCACAGATAGGCGCCGTCCTCGCCGTAGCTCTCCATGTCGACGTCGACCTCCACGTCGGCCCGGGCCACGGTGGGCACCTCGACCCGGCGGACCAGCGACACCCCGCGGCGCCAGGCGCGGGCGAGCACCACCGCGTCGGCGATGTCGCCGCCGGACCAGTCCTCGGGAGCGGGACCGGTGTACTCGGCCAGGTCGTCGACGGTGAGAAGCCCCGCGTCGCGGGCCACCCGGGCCTGGTTCCCGTTGATCACCAGGCTCACGTCGCGGGAGGCGACGAGCTCGGGCCCACACCGCACCCACCACGGGCAGGTCCGACACTCACCGATCCGGCTGGGGGCGGTGGACAGCGCGCCCGCCGCGATCGAGTGCCGCCGGGCCAGCGTCTCGTCGTAGTTGGGCATGGCGGGGGTCAGGTCGTGCACCACGATGCAGTCGGCGTCGAGTCCGATGGATCCGCCCAACCCGGTGTCGGTGGACAGCCCGGCGTGTTCGAGCAGCCGCGTCAGGTGCGCGAGCCGCAGCACATCGCGACGGTGGCTGCGCATCGACCGCGTCGGGTCGTCGGTGGGCAGCCAGGTGAACAGCGGACTCGTCCGGATCGTCCCCTCGCCGCCCGGCACGCTGACGCGGTGGTTGACGACGATCACCGGCACGTACCCGTCGCCCACCCGGACCAACAGCTCCGACCCACCCCGACGACCGGCACGACGGTCTGCGGGCAACGCCGCGTTGAAGACCCAGCCCGCACCGGCCGCGCAGGCGGCCAGTGTCGCGGCCACTCGCTCCGAGATCGGACCCGCGTCCACAGCGACGAACATCCCCGGCTCGTCGCTGTGGACGCCGGCCAACGTCTCGGCGACCGTCGCGCGGTGGGCCGCGGCCGCCTCCTTGCGACGGGTGACCGAGGGATCGTCGGCCGCGGCGACGGCCTCGCGCGAATGCAGGTGATCGAGAGCCAGCCGATGTTCGCACCCGGCCAGATCACGAGCGGTGAGCAGCGGGAGGGTCATCGTCGGGTGCAGCTCATCGATCACGACCATCCCTCGTCTTGTCCGCGGCACCGCTACGACGCCCGAGCCCACGCCCGATCGGGCCTGTGTAATGCTGGTACAGCTACTTCTTCTACCGTAGTGGCCAGACATTTTCGTCATCCGCAGCGACCGGGAGGGTCCCCACATGGGTCTGTTCACCTCGAGCCGCACCAGCCGTGCGCAGAAGAAAGCCCACGCGAAGGCGCTCAAGGCAAAGGCCAAGCTCGAAGCCCGGCTCGACTCGCGCGGCATCGGCAAGGACCGTCGCAAGCGTCGCCGCCTGGAGCGCACGCTCGGCAAGAAGCTGATCAAGGCCGAGAAGAACGCCACCAAGACCGCGGCGAAGACGGTGTCCGACACCAACAAGGCCAACCTGAAGATCGCCAAGGCCAACGCCGAGGCGGCGTCGAACGGCACGTCACTGACGCCGCGCAAGGTCAAGCGCTACCTGTCGGTGGCCAAGGTGGTCGCCCCCATCGCCGTACCCCTCGCCTATCGCGCCTCGACGCTGGCCCGCGAGAGCATCACGTCGTACCAGGCCAACCGTGCAGGCGTGCCGATCGACGAACTGAACAAGTACAGCGGTCACGGCGCGGCGCTGTCGGCGCGCGTCGCGGGCGCCGAGCGGTCGTTGCAGACGCTGTCGAGCACGCGTGGCAACGACGCCGAGACCACGAAGTTCGTCTCGACCATCTCGGCACGGCTGACCGACCTCACCGCCGCGATCGGCGCTGCCGAGCACATGCCGGCCACGCGTCGTCGTGCGGCGCACCAGGCGATCACCCGTGAGCTCACCGCCATCGACGCCGATCTGCTGGCCCGACTCGGGGTACGCCCCTGAACCATGGATGGCCCGGCGCACTGGTCGGACGTCTCGCGGTGGTGGTCACGGTGCCCACCCTCGCGATCGCCGCACACGGTGTCGCCTCCGGCGCGGTACCCGGTCTCGGCGGGATCGCGCTCTGCCTGATGATCGGCGTGCTCGCCGGCGTGTGTACCGGCGGGCGCTGCGGTGCGGTCGTCCTGCTCGCCGTCCTGTCCGCCGCGCAGTTCCTCTCCCACCTCGCGCTGGCGGTCAGCGTGCCCGCGAGTGCTGCCATGGACCACACCGGCATGAACCACGCAGGGATGGACCACGCGGGGATGTCGATGCCCGCGGACGTGCACGGGGGGCCATTGGGTCTGGTCTCCGACCATCTGGCCGAGATGTCCCACCTCGGTGGCGCCGACGGCACGACCATGCTGCTGACCCACCTCATCGCCATCCCCCTCTGTGCGCTGCTCATCGCCGCGGCCGTCGCGGTGTTCACCGTCATCACCTCGGTGCTCGCGGTGCTGCGCGGCTCGCCGGCCCCGGTCCTCGGCCATGTCGCCTCCGTCGTCGCCCGGGCAGACATCGTGCGGTGGCATCGCATCGACCGTGGCGCCGGAGCCGGAGAACGTGGACCGCCGGTACTGATCGCCTGACGAATCCACCGAATCAGTTCTGCTCTCCACGAAGGAAATCCCATGCACAAGAGTGTCTTCCGCCATGCGCGGATCCCGGTCGCCATCGTCGCGGCCACCGGCGTCATAGCCCTCGGCTCGGCGCTTGCTCCCGCGGTCGCGTCCGCACACGTCTCGGCTGTCGCACCCGGCCTGGCCCAGGGCGGGTACGGCGTCATCACGTTCCGGGTCCCCAACGAGTCGGACACGAACGCCGCCACCACCGAGGTCACGGTCACGCTGCCCAACCTCAAGTCGGCTCGCACCGAGCCGATGGCGGGATGGCGGGCCGTCGTCTCCAAGGACGCGACCACCGAGGAGGCCACCTCGGTCACCTGGACCGCGACCCCCGGCTCGCCCGGCATCGCGGTCGGCGAGTTCGGACAGTTCGTCCTCAACGCGGGCCCGCTGCCCAAAGAGAAGACGGTGAAGTTCCCGGCCGTCCAGAAGTACACCGACGGTGAGTCGGTGGACTGGAACCAGCCGCCCAACGCCGACGGCTCCGAGCCGGATCACCCGGCACCGGAGATCGAACTCGCCGCCGCCACCGACGACGAGGACGGCGACTCCACGGCCACGACCGCGGCGTCGGACACCTCCGACACCACCGCACGCTGGCTCGGTGGCGCCGGCCTCGTCGTCGGTGTCCTCGGCATCGCCGCGGCGGGCGTCGCCATCCGGCGCAAGCCATGAGGTCGGGTCGGGGCGCAGCAGGAGTGCGCACCGCCTCGACGTTGCTGGCCGCCGTGCTGCTGGCGGTCGGGCTGTCGTTCCTCGGCGCCTCGACGGCCTCGGCGCACTCGGTCCTCGAGTCGTCGGACCCGGCGAACGGGTCGACGGTGTCGACCGGACCCGGCAGCGTCACGCTGACCTTCAACGAGGCGCTGCAGGAGTCCTACGACGTGCTCAACGTCGTCGGCCCGGACGGCAACTTCTGGCAACAGGGCGACGCGAGCGTCGTCGGCGCCAGGATCAGCGTCGACCTGCGGTCGTTGGGGCCCGCCGGGGTCTACCGGGTGAACTACCGCGTCACCTCGGCCGACGGCCATCCGGTACGCGGACAGGTCGAGTTCACCCTGTCCACGGCAGGCACCGGGACACCGGGACCGTCGGCGACCGCGTCGTCGGACGGCGATGGCGGCACCCCGGCGTGGCCGTTCATCGTCGGCGCGGTGATCGTCATCGTCGCCGTCGGCGGCGTGTTCGTGCTGCGACGGCGCGCGCGGAGCTGAGCGCGGGCCGGCACGGTGCGCGCAACGCACCGTGCCGGTCGGCCGCGTCGGGCATGATGACCCGAACGGCATACGCGCAGACGACCCCAGAGGAGCCTCGAGAGCGATGACCGATCCGGACGAGGCGCACGCGAAGTTCACCCAGCTCCGGCGGACGGCCCCGACGGCGCTGTCGGATCCCGACCCGATCAACCCGGTGCCCTACGTCGTGGCGGCCGCCGGGCTCGGACTCACCCTGCTGGTGGTGCGTCGACGCCGGCGGCGTCGGGCCTGAACTACGCGGGGCAGCCGACGGTGTAGTCCCACACGGTGCCGGTGCCGCCGGTGACGCGCACCAGGACCGATTGCGCGAGTCCGGCCGGAAGGCGAACGGTGATGGAGCCGGTTCCCTCGTTGGTCTCGTCACCGACGAACCCGGTGTCGGCCACGCGTCCACCCTGGTACAAGACCTCGATGCGGTCCGGGACGTCATAGGTCTCGTAGCGCAGCACGAAAGAAGTCGGCCCGGACCGGCCGAGCTGGTGGATCGTGTCGGTCACACCGTCGCCGCCGGACTTGGTCGACTCGTTGCACTGCTGCACCGCGGGCGGTCCCGACGGACCCTCACCCTTGAGGATCGCGCTGCCGGTGTTGAGCAGATCGAGGACGTCGCCCTCACTGCTGCCCGACGAGCTCCCGGTCCCGGGCACCGGCGCCGCACCGGCGATCGCGCCCGTGCCCGTCAGGGCCGTGGCCGCGAAGCCCAGTCCGAGCACGCTGACACCGACGCGCCGAAATCGTTTGTTTCCCACAGCATTTCCTCCGTTGGTCTTCGACTGATGCGTCACGACGCTATCGACGACCGACGGAGGCAAACCATCGTTCATTCGTACTATTCGGCCCTTCGGGCCGAGAATTCAACCGATCGGAGTACGCCGGTGCGGCGCCCCGCGACCTAGCGTCCGGGGAGGAAGCGCAGCGCCTTCATCGACGTCGGCACCAGCTTGAGGAACAGCTTGCGCGGCACGCCGCGGATCCCGTCGATGCCGATGACCCGCTGGGTCGCGATGGTCTGCGGCTCGGTGTACTTGAGGATGCCCTCGTTGCCGTGGCGACGGCCGACACCGGAGATGCCCATGCCGCCCATCGGCGCTGCGGTCGACCCCCACGCGGCGGCGTAACCCTCGTTGATGTTGACCGTGCCGACACGCAGCTGCGCACCGATCTCGCGGGCCTGCGCGCTGTCCCCGGCGAACACACTGGCGTTGAGGCCGTAGTCGGTGTCGTTGGCGAGCTTGATGGCCTCGTCGACCGAGTCGACCTCGTAGATCGACACCAGCGGACCGAAGGTCTCGGTGGCGAAGCACGTCATGTGTTCGTTGACGCCGGACAGCACCGTCGGGGCGTAGAAGAACGGACCGAGGTCGGCGAGCTTCTTGCCGCCCGCCAGCACGGTCGCGCCCTTCGAGGTGGCGTCGGCGACGTGTTCGTCGATCACGTCGACCTGCGCCGCCGACGCGAGCGAGCCCATGTCGGAGCCGAAATCGTAGGCGGGGGCCACCTTCATGGCCGACACCTTGGCGGCGAACTTGCGGGAGAACTCGTCGGCGACCGGCTTCTCGACGTAGAGACGCTCGATGGCGATGCACAGCTGGCCGGAGTTCGAGTAGCAGGCACGGGCCGCGCCCTCGACGGCGCGATCGATGTCGGCACCCTCGGTGACGATCATCGGGTTCTTGCCGCCGAGCTCGGCGGAGAAGCCGATGAGTCGACGACCGGCCTGCTCGGCCAGCGTCGCACCGGTCTGCGAGGACCCGGTGAACATCAGGTAGTCGGCGGTCTCGGCGATCGCCTGTCCCACAACCGAACCCGGTCCGGGGACCACGGCGAACAGCTCCGGCTCGAGACCGGCCGCGTACAGCAGTTCGGCGACCGCGAGAGCGCAGTACGGGGTCTGGCTGTCCGGCTTGATGACGACGGCGTTGCCGGCCATCAGCGCGGCGACGGCGTCCGACGCCGCCAGGGTCACCGGGTAGTTCCACGGCGAGATGATGCCGACGACACCCTTGGGCTGATAGCGCACCCGCACGTCGGTGGCGCCGGGGATCATGCCCTTGACTCGCTTGGCCGACAACACCTTCGGTCCGACCTTGGCGTAGTGGCGGGCGGTCAGCGCGACGTCGAGGACCTCTTCCTGCGCGTACGCGCGGGCCTTGCCGGTCTCGGCCTGCGCCATGTCCATGAGCTCGTCACGATGGGAGAAGACGAGCGCGGCGAAACGCACGAGGACGTTCGCCCGCTCCTTGGGCGCGAGCGCGGCCCAGCGGGTCTGCGCCGCGCGGGCACGCTGCACGGCGACGTGCAGGTCGTCGGCGGTGCCGATCGGGATGGTCGTCATCTCCTGGCCCGAGAAGGCCTCGAGGACCGGACGGGTGGGACGTGCGTCGGCATCGTCGATCGCGACGAGGCGCGCGAGTCGTTCGAACGTTGCGGTGGTCGGCTTCGCCATGGAGAACCCTCCTCGGGCAGGCGTGCCGATCTGACACGCGGTTGTTTCAAGTATAAGCGGGGCCTCTGCGGCCCCCACCGGCCCGTGGTCGGTCAGGACGCGGTCGTCACCACGATGCCGTCGTCGTCGCTGTGGACGATGTCGCCCACCCGGAACGTCACGCCACCGAACGCGACGTCGACGTCGGCCTCGCCCGCCCCGGTCTTGGTGGACTTGCGGGGGTTCGTGCCCAACGCCTTGACGCCGATGTCCATCGTGGCGATGACCGCCGAGTCGCGGATCGCGCCGTGCGCGATGATCCCAGCCCAGCCGTTGCTGCGGCCGAGTTCGGCGATCAGGTCGCCCACCAGGGCGGTGTGCAGCGACCCACCGCCGTCGACGACGAGGACCGCTCCGTCACCCGGGGTGCCCAGCACCTTCTTGAGCAGGGCATTGTCCTGGTGGCACCGGACCGTGCGGACGGGTCCGGCGAACTCGCGTCGGCCCCCGAACTGGCGGAACTGGGTGTCGCAGCTGCGCACGTCCTCGCCGATCTCGTCGACCAGGTCTGCGGTTGCGGTGAAGGTGGCTTCGCTCATGTGCGCCAGCTTAGGGTCGGTCGCCCTCGACCCGCGCGGCCATCCCACCGATCTCGACGACGTCGCCCACCACGAGCTGACGGCCGCGTCGGATCTCGGTCTCGCCGTTGACGCTCACCTCGCCGTCGGCGATGACGAGCTTCGCCTCGGCGCCACTCTCGATGAGGTTGGCCAACTTCAGGAACTGGCCGAGCCGGATCGTGTCGTCTCGGATCGGGACCCCGGGTACCGCGCTCATCGACCGACCTCTTCCCTCCGCATGGGGATCCCCGCGTCTGTGTTGTGGTCGTGACGGGCGCAGGTGATCACTACTGTCTACTACCATGGCCGGACTCACCTCGCTCATCCCGACCAGGTCGGCCACGCCCGCCGACGACTCCCCCGGTACCCGCCGCGACTCGGTGGAACGCTCGGTACGGCTGCTCGACCGGATCCGTACGCCGCGCGGGATCGGTGGACGGGCACCCCACCACGCCGGCCTCGTGGTGGGGACACTGGCGGCGATCTCGCTCGTCAGCAGCGTCTCGGTGACCTTCCGTCACATCATCGCGATACCGCGGGACTGGGTGGACCTCTACGTCATCTCGGCCCCGGACACCAGCTTCGCCTGGGCGTTCGTCCTGGCCCTGCTGGCGGTCGCGCTCTCGGCGCGTAAACGCGTGGCGTGGTGGCTGACCGCGCTCTACCTGCTGCTCTTCGCGGGCACCAACGCGCTGCTGCTGGTCCCGGAGATCGGTCGTGAGTACGACGTCACGATGGCCGGACGGGTCAGCCTGGTCATCGGACTGTGTCTCGATGCGGCCGTGTTGGTGTTCCTGGCGATCACCTACCGGCAGTTCTACACGCGGGTGCGTCGCGGTGCGCTGCTCAAGGCGCTCGCGGTCCTCGCGGGCGGACTGCTGGCGGCCACCCTCGTCGGCTGGGGACTGGTCGAGGCGTTCCCCCGCAGCCTCACCGCCGACCAACGTCTCGCCTACGCGTTCAACCGGGTGGTGACCTTCTCCTCGGTCGACAAGGGCACCTTCGACGGCAACCACACCTACACCGTCATCAACTCGCTGCTCGGTCTGCTGGGCGCCCTCGCGCTGATCCTCGCCGCCATCGTGTTGTTCCGGTCGCAGCGGCTCGCCGGCCTGTTGACCCCCGCCGACGAACGACTCATCCGTGCGCTCATCGAGGCCTACAACGACGACGACTCGCTGGCGTACTTCTCCACCCGGCGCGACAAGGCGGTCGTGTTCGCACCCAACGCCCACGCCGCCATCACCTATCGCGTCGAGGTCGGCGTCTGCCTGGCCAGCGGCGACCCCATCGGCGACCCACGACACTGGCCGGACGCCATCGCCGAGTTCCTCGCCCTGTGCGAGCAGTACGGCTGGCACCCCGCCGCGATGGGGGCGAGCGAACGCGGCGCGACGGCGTTCTCCGCGGCCGGGATGACCGCGCTGAACATCGGCGACGAAGCCATCGTCGACACCCGCACCTACAGCCTCGCCGGGCCGGACATGCGCGGTGTGCGCCAGGCCGTGACGCGCTGCCTGCGCGCCGGGATCACCGTGCGGATACGTCGCCACGGCGATCTCTCCGACGCCGAGATGGCCGGCGTGATCGCCCGCGCCGACGCCTGGCGCGACACCGACGAGGAGCGCGGGTTCGCGATGGCGTTGAGCCGTCTCGGTGATCGCCTCGACGACGACTGCCTGCTCGTGGAGGCGGTGGCGGACGCGGACACCGACGCCGAGAAGGTCGTCGGGATGCTGTCGTTCGTGCCGTGGGGTCGCACCGGGGTTTCCCTGGACCTGATGCGTCGCGACCGCGATTCGATCAACGGGATCGTCGAGACCATGGTCACCGAACTCGCGGCCGGTGCATCGAACTTCAACATCACCCGGATCTCGCTGAACTTCGCCGCCTTCCGGGAGGTGTTCGCGTACGGCGAGAAGATCGGCGCCGGGCCGGTGATGAAGGGCGCCCACGGCGTCCTCACCTTCGCCTCACGGTTTGTGCAGATGGAGTCGCTGTACCGGTCCAACGACAAGTACCTGCCCACCTGGACGCCGCGGTTCCTCTGCTGCGAGGACGCTCGACTGATCCTGCGTGCCGGTGTCGCCGCGATCGTGACCGAGGGGTTCGTCACCCTCCCGCGGTTCCGCCGGGACACCCGCGCCCACGTCGGTACGCAGTGCGCCATCCCGAGCGGGCTCGACGCCGACACCGTCGTCGCCGAGATCGCCGAGGACGCCCAGACCCGGTCGGAGGGCGTGCGTCGACCCGAGCAGGTCCGGGTCCGACTCGACAAGTTGTCGGCGATGTCGGCGGCCGGGATCGAGGCCTACCCGTCGGCGCGGGTCCCGTCGCATGCGGTGGCCGAGGCGCTGACCGAGACCGAGGGCACCGACGTCCGGATCGCCGGACGCGTGTTGCGGTTGCGCGACTTCGGCAAGGTCGTGTTCGCCGAGGTACGCGACTGGACCGGCACGGCCCAGGTGGTGCTCGATGCCGCAGCCCTCGACGGCCAGACCACCTCGGAGGCCGGCGATTTCGCACGCACCGTGGATCTCGGCGACCTGGTCGAGGTATCCGGCACCATGGGACGAAGCCGCAGCGGCGAGTGGTCGGTGCTGGCGTCGGACTGGCGGATGATCGGCAAGTGTCTGCACCCGTTGCCCGACAAGTGGAGTGGGCTCACCGACCCCGAGGCCCGGGTCCGTCAGCGCTACGTCGACCTCGCGATCGATCCGCGCGCCGGGGACCGCCTGCGTACCCGCAGTCTGGCGGTGAAATCCATGCGCGACTTCCTGTCCGAGCGCGGCTTCCTCGAGGTGGAGACGCCGATCCTGCAGCGGATCCACGGCGGGGCCAACGCGGAGCCGTTCCGCACCCACATCAACGCCTATGACCTCGACCTGTACCTGCGGATCGCGCCCGAGCTCTACCTCAAGCGGTTGTGCGTGGGCGGGGTCGAGCGGGTCTTCGAGATCGGACGGAACTTCCGCAACGAGGGCGTGGACTTCAGCCACAACCCGGAGTTCACCAGTCTCGAGGCCTATCAGGCCCATGGTGACTACGACACGATGCTGCACCTGACCCGCGAGCTGATCCAGAACGCCGCGACCGCGGCACACGGCAGCCCGGTCGTCATGCGTCCCGGCCCCGACGGACCGGTGCCGGTCGACATCTCCGGCGAGTGGCCCGTCACCACGGTGCACGCGGCGGTGTCGGAGGCGGCGGGCGAGAAGATCGACCCCACCACCGGGATCGAGCAGCTGCGCACCATCTGTGACAGGCTGGCGATCGTCTGTCGACCGGAATGGGACGCCGGCCAGATCGTGCTCGAGCTCTATGAGCACCTCGTCGAGGATCGGACCACCATGCCGACGTTCTACAAGGACTTCCCGACGTCGGTGTCGCCGCTGACGAGGTCCGATCCGGACTCCCCCGGGGTCGCCCAGCGGTGGGATCTCGTCGCGTGGGGTGTCGAGTTAGGCACTGCCTACAGCGAACTCACCGATCCGGTCGAGCAGCGTTCCCGGCTCACCGCGCAATCGCAGCGAGCGGCCGGCGGTGACGCCGAGGCCATGGAGCTCGACGAGGACTTCCTCACCGCACTCGAGTACGCGATGCCGCCCACAGGCGGACTCGGCATCGGTGTCGATCGCGTCATCATGCTGATCACCGGTCAGTCCATCCGCGAGAGCCTCGCGTTCCCACTGGCCAAACCCCGATGAGCCGCCGCGACGCACTCACCGACCCCGTCGCGCTGCCCGGCCGACTGATCGAGATCGACGGTCTGACGACCCACGTCCTCGTGGAGGGATCAGGACCGCCCGTGCTGCTGCTCGCGGCGCTGGGCAGCAACTGGTTCGACCTCGACCAGCTCGCCGACGAACTGGTCGGTCAGTTCACCGTGATCCGCTACGACCGACCGGGGTACGGGGCCAGTGAATCTTTGCCCCGCGACCGGTTCCCGACGCTGCGCGGCGAGATCGACCGGATGGCGGCGGTTCTCGACTCGGCCGGCGTCACCGATCCCGTTCTCATCGCGGCGCACTCGCTGTCGTCGCTCTACGCCGAGGCGTTCGCGCGTGATCGGCCCGAGCGGACCGCCGCGGTGATGATGATCGACGGGACGTTCGTCATGGTGCCGTGGCGGGTCCTGCCCACCGCCCTGCGGGTCCGCAACTGCCACCGCGCCGTCCGGGTGGTCGACGCGCTACGGCTTCCGCAGTTGATGGGGCCGATGGTGCACGATTCGGTGTTGCCCACTCCCCCGGGCGGTTTCACCGCGGTCCAGCAGTTCTGGACGCGGGCGGTGTTCACCACGACGACGATGCTGCGGGCGACGCTGGTGGAGAACGCGGCGTTCCCGTCGGTCAACGCCGACCTCGTCGCGTTGCGTCGGGAACGGCCTGCCGTCGACGCCGCGGTGACGGTGGTGGCAGCCCTCGCCGAGGCCGGCGGGTGGCGCCGCTTCTGGCGATGGCGTCAGGAGCGCTTCGCCGAGATGCTCGGCGGTGTGTTCGAGGAGATCAGTCCCGCGAACCACTTCGTCGTGACGCAGCACCCGGCCGCGATGGGTCTCATGATCACCCGATTGGCCCGGCGCGCAGGCCTTCTCGACGCGGACAGCTGACCGCGGATCTAGAGATTCAACGCACGCAGTTCGGCGGCGGTCGCCATGCGCTCGCTGTCCTCCGGCCAGAGCCGGGCGAGTCGGTGCCGGGCGATCACTCCCCCACCGATCGGTCCGAAGACCCGTGTTCGACGATGGCTGTTCGGTCTCACGTTCGTCAGCTTCACGGTGCGATCACATCCTGTGTCCGGTTGGTGTCCGTGTGACGCACGTTACAGGTGTGACTCAGCCCGCCGAACCACGACACGCGGGTCGCCCACTGTGTTTCCATCGAGACATGAAACCTGATGCCACGGTCGTTCTCGACGGTTACACCTACTTCGAGTGCCCCCGGTGGCACGACGGCCGGGTGTGGGTGTCGGACTTCTACACCTTCGAGGTGCTCTCGGCGCTACCCGACGGCTCCGACGTCCGCGTGGAAGCGACTGTGCCGCAGCAACCATCCGGCCTCGGTTGGCTCCCCGACGGCCGACTCCTCGTGGTGTCGATGCGCGATCACACCATCCTGCGTCGTGAGGCCGACGGGACACTGGTCGTCCACGCCGATCTGTCCGAGCACGTCTCCGCCCACCTCAACGACATGCTCGTCGACCCCGACGGGCGGGCCTACGTGGGCAATTTCGGCTTCGACCTCATGAACGGGGGCACCCCGGCCACCGCGACGCTGATCCTCGTGGACCCGGACGGATCGTCGCGGGTCGTCGCCACCGACCTCTGGTTCCCCAACGGCATGGCGCTCACGCCGGACGGCGAACTCCTGGTCGACGAGACGGTCGCCAACCGGATCAGCGTGTTCTCGATCGACGCCGACGGGGGCCTCGGTGAGCGTCGCGACTGGGCGACGTTCGGCGACATCCCCGACATGACCAGCATCGAGACCGCCATCGGCGGACTCAGCCTGGCACCAGACGGGTGCGCCATCGACACCGACGGGTCGCTCTGGGTCGCCGACGCGCTCGGTGGCCGTATCGCCCACGTGGTGGCCGGGCAGGGCGTGGTGGACCAGCTCGACTTCGACAGCGGCGTGTTCGCCTGCGGCTTCGGCGGCGAGGACGGCCGCACCCTCTTCGTCTGCGCGGCACCCGACTTCGACGAGCACGCCCGGAAGGTCGCCCGCGACGGCAAGCTCCTGGCGGTGCAGCTACCCGCGTAGGCGTGAACGGGCACCCTCATTCGCCTGGCGTAACATCCGTACAGTACGGTCTATCCGACTTGCCAACCGATTCGGGGAGATGTTCATGCGCACGTACTTTCGATCATTTGTGGCGGCGGCAGCGGTGGCCGCTGCAATGGTCACCGGAGGATTCGCCACTGCCGCGCCGGCTGCGGCCGCGCCGCGGGAAAAGCCCGTGCAAGGGGTGACGCTCTACAGCAACACTGTCGCCACGTTCGGGGATCACGATTTCTGCCGCGGTTCTGCCAACGCCCGCTACACCTCCCCGAAGCGCGGTGTCCTCCGACTGACACTGACCTCCAACGGGTTCATCGGTAACGGAGCGGGCTGGAAGAAGAACCCAAAGTGCCGAGTGCTGTTCATCGCCAGTCAGGTCAGTTCGGTGTCCCTCCTGGGCGAGACATTCATCCCGGCCACGTTCGGGTCCAAGCCCGGCCAGAAGATCACCCGCGACGTCCGCACAGGTTCCGGGCTGGTGCAGTTCGGCTTGGCGCCGTATTCGGCGAACTCACCCGTACGCGTCTTGCAGGGAAGCGGTTTCACCTCTTACCTTCTCGTGCCGTAGCTCTCGCTGGATCTAACAGAAAAGCCACCGACAGCGTTGCTGTCGGTGGCCCTTCTGTTGCTTCTGTTGTGCCTGTGCCTGCTGAGTCAGCTCAGCGCTGCGGTGCCATGGTGGGGTGTATCGGCGCGGGCAGGAAGGTCTGCTCGCTCAGATACTTGTCCGCACCGGCGGCCGCGGAACGGCCCTCGGCGATGGCCCACACGATGAGCGACTGCCCGCGACCGGCGTCACCGGCGACGAACACGCCGGGGACGGTGGTCGCGAAGTTGTCGTCGCGCACCACGTTTCCGCGCTCGTTGTAGTCGACGCCGAGCTTGTCGAGGAAGTCCTCGCGCTCGGGTCCGACGAAGCCCATGGCCAGCAGCACGAGATCGCACTCGAGCTCGAACTCCGAGTCCTCGACCTTCTCGAACTTGCCGCCGCTCATGACGACCTCGTGGGCCGAGAGTCCGGTGACCTTGCCGTCCGATCCGACGAACTTCTCGGTGTTGACCGAGAACACGCGCTCGCCGCCCTCCTCGTGGGCCGAGGACACCCGGAACATCAGCGGGTACGTCGGCCACGGGGTGGCCTCGGCACGCTCCTCCGGCGGACGCGGCATGATCTCGAACTGGTGCACGATCTCGGCGCCCTGCCGCAGCGACGTGCCGAGGCAATCCGCTCCGGTGTCGCCGCCGCCGATGATGACGACCTTCTTGCCCTTGGCGGTGATGGGCGGCTGGCCGTCGGCGTCGGTGACGTCGTCGCCGAGCTGCACGCGGTTGGCCCAGGGCAGGAACTCCATGGCCTGGTAGATGCCCTCGAACTCACGGCCCGGGATGGGCAGGTCGCGCCAGTTGGTCGCGCCGTTGGCGAGCACCACCGCGTCGTAGTCGGCACGAAGCTGCTCGACGGTGATGTCGACACCGACGTTGACGCCGGTGGTGAACACCGTGCCCTCGGCCTCCATCTGCTCCATCCGCCGATCGATGTGGCGCTTCTCCATCTTGAACTCGGGGATCCCGTAGCGCAGCAGCCCGCCGATGCGGTCGGCCCGCTCGAGCACGGTCACATCGTGGCCGGCGCGCGTGAGCTGCTGTGCCGCAGCCATACCCGCGGGACCCGATCCGACCACGGCGACGGACTTGCCGGTCTTGACGGTCGGCATGACGGGACGAACCCAGCCCTGGTCGAACGCGTTGTTGATGAGCTCGACCTCGACCTGCTTGATGGTCACGGCGGGCTGGTTGATGCCCAGCACGCACGACGCCTCACACGGGGCCGGGCACAGCCGACCGGTGAACTCCGGGAAGTTGTTCGTCGCGTGCAGACGGTCGATGCCGTCCTCCCACTGGTCCTTGTAGACCAGGTCGTTCCACTCCGGGATCAGGTTGCCCAGCGGACAACCCATGTGACAGAACGGGATCCCGCAGTCCATGCAGCGGCTGGCCTGCTCGCGCAGGACCGTGCGATCAAAGTCCTCGTAGACCTCGCGCCAGTCCTGCAGACGCAGGTCGACCGGTCGCCGCTTCGGCAGTTCCCGCTCGGTGTGCTTGAGAAACCCTCGCTGATCAGCCACGTGCCGCCTCCATGATCGCCTCGTCCACGTTGCGGCCGTCCTTCTCTGCCGACTCGATCGCCGCGAGCACCTTCTTGAAGTCGCGCGGCATGACCTTGATGAACTTGTTCTTGGTGTTGTCCCAGTCGGCCAGGATGGCTGCGGCGACAGGTGAATCCGTCTCGTTACCGTGCTTGTCGATGATCCCGTGCAGGAACTCCAGGTCGTCGGAATCCAGCTCGTC
Organism: Williamsia phyllosphaerae; assembly: GCF_014635305.1. Taxonomy (NCBI): domain Bacteria; kingdom Bacillati; phylum Actinomycetota; class Actinomycetes; order Mycobacteriales; family Nocardiaceae; genus Williamsia; species Williamsia phyllosphaerae. The sequence continues at coordinate 1,030,399 of NZ_BMCS01000001.1, forward strand.
GGGGTCGACCAACTCGGTGTTGAGGTTCTCGGGCAGCTTGCCGAACGGGTCGTAGACGAACGCGATACCGCCGGACATACCCGCCGCGAAGTTGCGGCCGGTGTCACCGAGCACCACGACGCGACCGCCGGTCATGTACTCACATCCGTGATCGCCTACGCCCTCGACGACCGCGATCGCACCGGAGTTGCGGACGCAGAACCGCTCGCCCACCACACCACGGAGCAGGATCTCCCCGCCGGTGGCGCCGAAGCCGATCACGTTGCCGGCGATGATGTTCTCCTCGGCGACGAACCCCTCGGGCGCGACGCGCGACGGACGGATCACGATGCGACCGCCGGAGAGGCCCTTGCCGACGAAGTCGTTGGCGTCGCCCTCGAGTCGCAGCGTGATGCCCTTGGGCAGGAACGCGCCGAAGCTGTTGCCCGCCGACCCGGTGAAGTCGATGATCACCGTGCCCTCGGGCAGACCGCTCGCCCCGTACACCTTGGTCACCTCGTGACCGAGCATCGTGCCGACGGTCCGGTTGACGTTCGAGATCGCCGACGTGAACGACACCCGCTCGCCCTTGTCGATGGCCGCCCGACTCTGTGCGATGAGCTGCTGATCGAGCGCCTTGTCCAGCGCGTGGTCCTGTCGGCCCGAGCAGTAGAGATCCTGGTTCATGAACGGCGAGTCCGCCTCGGCGAGGATCGGCGAGAGGTCGAGCTTGCCCGCCTTCGCGCCGCTCCAGTGTGCGAGTGCCTTGCCGGTGTCGAGGGCGGCGACCTGACCGACCGCCTCCTGCAGGGTGCGGAATCCCAGGCGCGCGAGCAACTCCCGCACCTCCTCGGCGATGAACATGAAGAAGTTCTCGACGAACTCCGGCTTGCCGGTGAACCGCTGACGCAGCAGCGGGTTCTGCGTCGCGACACCCACGGGGCAGGTGTCGAGGTGGCAGACCCGCATCATGATGCAGCCCGACACCACCAGCGGCGCGGTGGCGAAACCGAACTCCTCGCCGCCGAGCAGCGCGGCCACGACGACGTCGCGGCCGGTCTTGAGCTGGCCGTCGACCTGCACGACGATGCGATCACGGAGACCGTTGAGCAGCAACGTCTGCTGGGTCTCGGCGAGGCCGAGCTCCCACGGTGCGCCGGCGTGCTTCTCCGACGTCAACGGGGTGGCACCGGTGCCACCGTCGTGACCGGAGATGAGCACCACATCGGCGTGCGCCTTGGAGACACCCGCGGCGACCGTGCCGACTCCGACCTCGGAGACCAGCTTCACGTGGATGCGGGCCGCCGGGTTGGCGTTCTTCAGGTCGTGGATCAGCTGAGCGAGATCCTCGATCGAGTAGATGTCGTGGTGCGGCGGCGGCGAGATCAGACCGACGCCGGGCGTCGAGCCACGGACCTCGGCGACCCACGGGTACACCTTGTGCGGCGGCAGCTGGCCACCCTCGCCGGGCTTCGCGCCCTGCGCCATCTTGATCTGGATATCGGTGCAGTTGGTCAGGTAGTGCGACGAGACGCCGAAGCGTCCCGACGCGACCTGCTTGATCGCGCTGCGCCGCCAGTCGCCGTTCTCGTCCCGATCGAAGCGATCGACGCTCTCGCCGCCCTCACCGGAGTTGGACCGGCCACCGAGACGGTTCATCGCGATGGCGAGGGTCTCATGCGCCTCGGCGGAGATCGAGCCGAAGCTCATCGCGCCGGTGGAGAAACGCTTCACGATCTCCGACGCCGGCTCGACCTTGTCGATCGGGATCGGGTCACGGTCACCGAAGTTGAACTCGAACAGACCGCGCAGCGACGCCATGCGCGTCGACTGGTCGTCGATCAGCTTCGTGTACTCCTTGAACACCTTGTACTGCCCGGTGCGGGTCGCGTGCTGCAACTTGAACACGGTGTCCGGGTTGAACAGGTGGTACTCGCCCTCACGGCGCCACTGGTACTCGCCGCCGACCTCGAGCTCGCGGTGTGCGCGCTCCTCGGGGCGGGCCTGGAAGGCCAGGTTGTGCCGGGAGGCGACGTCGGCGGCGATCTCGTCGAGACCGATTCCGTCGAGGTGGCTCTGCAGGCCGGTGAAGAACTCGTCGACGGTGTCCTGCGAGATGCCGATGACCTGGAACAGCTGCGCGCCGGTGTAGGAGGCGAGCGTCGAGATGCCCATCTTGGACATCACCTTGAGCACGCCCTTGCCCGCGGCCTTGACGTAGTTGGCCTGGGCGGTGGCGAAGTCGATGTCTCCGAGCACGCCGCGCTCGACCATGTCCTCGATGGACTCGAGTGCCATGTACGGGTTGATCGCGGCGGCACCGAAGCCGACCAGGCACGCCATGTGGTGCACCTCGCGGGCGTCACCCGCCTCGACGAGCAGACCGACCTGGGTGCGCGTCTTCTCGCGCACCAGGTGGTGGTGCACCGCCGAGGTCAGCAGCAGCGACGGGATGGGGGCCATCGTCTCGTCGGACTCGCGGTCGGACAGCACGATGAGGCGGACCCCGTCGGCGATCGCCGCGGAGACCTGGGAGCGCACGTCGTCGAGCGCCGCACGCAGACCGGCACCGCCGTCGGCGACCGTGTACAGACCACGGATCTGGACGCTGCGGAAGTCGGGGTAGTTGCCGTCGTCGTTGATGCGGACCAGCTTCGCCAGCGCGTCGTTGTCGAGGATCGGCTGTGCGAGAGCGATCTGACGGCAGGAGTCGGCGGTCGGGTTGAGGAGGTCGCCCTCCTTGCCGATGGTGACGCCGATGCTGGTGACGACCTCTTCGCGGATCGCGTCCAGCGGCGGGTTGGTCACCTGGGCGAACCGCTGCTGGAAGTAGTCGAACAACGTGCGCGAGCGCTGCGAGAGCACCGCGATCGGGGTGTCGGTGCCCATCGACCCGATCGCCTCGGCGCCGGCCTTGGCCATCGGGGTGACGAGCAGGTTGAGCTCCTCGGTGGTGTACCCGAAGACCTGCTGGCGCAGGCGGACCCGATCGTGCGGCATGTGGGTGTGCGGACGATCCGGCAGATCGTCGAGCGCGAGGAAACCCTCGTCGAGCCACTGCTGGTACGGGTGCAGCGAGGCGAGTTCGTCCTTGATCTCGGCGTCGTCGACGATCCGACCCTGATCGGTGTCGACCAGGAACATGCGACCCGGCTGCAGACGCAGCTTCTGCACCACGTCTGCGGGATCGATGTCGAGGACACCGACCTCCGACGCCATGACGACGAGTCCGTCCTTGGTGACCCAGATCCGGCTGGGGCGCAGGCCGTTACGGTCGAGGACCGCGCCGACGACGGTGCCGTCGGTGAAGCAGACCGAGGCCGGTCCGTCCCAGGCCTCCATGAGCGTGGAGTGGTACTGGTAGAACGCCCGGTGCTCGGGCTTCATGCTCTCGTGACGCTCCCAGGCCTCCGGGATCATCATCAGCACGGCGTGAGGCAACGACCGTCCACCCAGGTGCAGCAGCTCGAGAACTTCGTCGAAACGTGCTGTGTCCGAGGCGCCCTCGGTGCACACCGGGAAGATCTTCTCCGATGTGCCCGCGCCGAAGACGGAGGTGTCGATGAGGGCCTCGCGGGCGCGCATCCAGTTCTCGTTGCCGGTGACGGTGTTGATCTCACCGTTGTGCGCGATCCGACGGAACGGGTGCGCCAGCGGCCACGACGGGAAGGTGTTGGTGGAGAAGCGCGAATGGACCAGGCCCAGCGCGCTCTCGAGCCGGGAGTCCTGCAGATCGAGGTAGAAACCGCGCAGCTGCGGGGTGGTGAGCATGCCCTTGTAGACGAACGTGCGGCCCGAGAGGCTCGGGAAGTACACGGTCTCGCGACCGGGGCCGTCCTGCCCGGCACCCTTGGTGCCGAGTTCGGTCTCGACGCGCTTGCGCACGACGAACGCGCGCCGCTCGAGTTCGTCGCCGGATGCGCCGGTGATGAAGAGCTGGCGGAAGGTGGGCATCGCGTCGCGGGCGAGGGCACCGAGCGACGAGTCGTCGATCGGGACGTCGCGCCAGCCGATGACCGTCAGGCCCTCGGCCTCGACGATCTTCTCGACCGACTCGCACGCGGTCTTGGCGTCGAGCGAACCCTGCGGGAGGAACGCGATGCCGGTGGCGTAGGACCCCTCGGGCGGCAGCTCGGTGTCGATGACGGCACGCAGGAAGCTGTCCGGGACCTGGATCATGATCCCGGCGCCGTCACCGGTGTTCGGCTCGGCGCCCGCGGCGCCACGGTGTTCGAGGTTCACCAGGGCGGTGATGGCCTTGTCGACGATGTCGCGACTACGCCGTCCGTGCATGTCCACCACGAAGGCCACGCCGCACGAATCGTGCTCGTTGGCCGGGTGGTAGAGACCCTGAGGACTCGGGTAACGCTGCCCTACTGGGCGGGGAGCCTGCTTCATTTGTTTCGCCCTTACATCGCGCTGACGCGAACATGCCTCACTGCGGCTGAGATTACGGCACTGACGTGCCCTGAGCCCCAGTTAGGACTGCCTCATTCGGCTCTGACCAGCGCGTACACGCCGATCAGCTGGTGATCGCGCTGCAGTGTCAGCGCCGTTGCTGACATGTGCGGATCCACTCACCTGTGGTCATGGCATCCGTTGATAACCGCCGAGGGGTCTCCCCGGTCCGAGATCATCGGTCAATTTTCTCACGACGGTCCCGTAGAGCTGAAATCGGAGCCAGGAATCGTCGTCGGCGAGGTCGAGGTTCGACGCGCCATCTGCTGCGCCGTCTGCTGCAGCGATGAGCCGGTGGATGCCGAGGTCTCCACGATACTGCGCAGCGCAGCGTGCGGCGAGAGATCGTCGCGGCGGCCCACCGCAGCCGCCGCGGCGTCGAGGGGGTCCGACAGATCCGTGCGGCCGAGGTCGGCGACCACGTCGCCGCGGTCGTCACCCGAGGCGCCCCGCAGGCGCGTCCAGACCTCTGCGGTGTACCCGGCGAGCGCATGCGCGGCCTCGACCGACGCGGCATCGAAGGCGTGGTTGTCCGGCGAGTAGAGCGTCAGGTAGCCGGTTCCGTTCGGGCCGGTGAAGAGGCGGAACGACAGGACCGACGCGATGGGCGCGGCGTAGCTGGCCGCGGCACGGAACGACATCCACCGCCCGTCGGACTCGAACGCCTCGATGTGGACGATCGGATCATGTTGTGCCCCTTCCATGCTCGGCCCCTCGGCGTATCGATGCTGGAGCAGGTCGAGCAGGAAGGGGTACTGGTCACTGGCCGCGAGCGTGCGCAGACCCCCTGACGTCCGCAGGGCCAGTCCGGCGCTCTCCACCCCCGGGACGATCCGGACCGTCATGGCGACGATGTCGGCGAGGTCGGAGCGCTCGTCGTCGGGCGCGACCTGAGCGGGAATGCCGTCGTGCGGCAACGGTGTGAGGCGGCCGAGCAGGTTGCGGGCCACCTCGATCACCTCGGTGTGGTCCCAGGTCAGCACCCACTCGTGGCGCCGACCGGCGACCGGCCCGGTGTCGCCGAGATCACGTGCCACGACAGCCATGGCGAAGTCGGAATCGAGGCTGACGTAGGCGAAATGGTCGCGCATGGGCTGCACCTGCGAGCCCCGCACCCCCGGGGGCAGGTCCTCGCCGACACCGATGATGCCGACCAGCGAGTTCGTCGCCGCGAGCTCACCGTAGCGACGCGCCAGCCAGGACGTGTAGAACTCCGGATCGTGCAGGGACAGCAGCACGACCCCGCCGATCCGCCGACCCGACCGCGTCGCGTCGAGGGCCGCTCCGATGCGGGCGATCTCGCTCACCGGCGACACCCGCACCCGGTCGCCTCGCAGCAGGGACGTGGGGTCCGTTCGGGGGGTGGGCACCTGCTCGGGTGCGATCCCCAGCCGCATCCACTCGTCGGACGCGGTGCCGCTGCGATCCACCGCCGTCGCCTCGGCCGGCCGGCCGAGGTGATACCCCTGCACCAGGCTCGCGCCGCATCCGCGGGCTCGATCGAGATCTCGCTCGCTCTCGACTCCCTCGCAGAGGATCCGCGCACCGGTCAGGGCGACGTGATCCCACACCGCCCGTAGCGTTCTCAGCTGTTCGTCGGAGTGCTGGTCGGCGAGCATCGAGCGGTCCAGTTTGATGACGTCGGGCCGCACGATGGACAGCATCGCCACCGAATCGGGGTTGGCACCCACGTCGTCCAAAGCCACCAGGCACGACTGCGACCGGGCCCAGTCCGTCGCGGCGATGACCGACCGCGGATCGGTGAACAGGGACCGTTCGGTCAGCTCGACGACGGTCGGGATCGCCGTGACGATCGCGGCCACCTCGTCGGGGTCGACACGCCACGGGGGTGGTGTACCCAGCACGCTCGGTTCGACGTTGACGAACAGGTACAACGGCGCGGCCAGACCGGCGGCCCCGGCCCCGAGGTAGGCCGACCGTCGGCATTCCCAGTCCAGTTCGGCGACCGCGCCGACATCCCGTGCGCGTGCGAACACCTCGAGTGGCCCCAGGTCGGGGACGTCGGGGAACCGGGCGAGCGCCTCGTGCCCCATCACACGGCCGGAATCGAGCTCGACGATGGGTTGGAACACCGATCGCACCCGGGTGCGTGCGCCGATGATGCCCTGCAACGGATGGCGTGCGGAGACGGACATCGAGATGTTGGCCTTCCCCACGGATTCCACGCCGGTGCCCCCACCTCGGCTCATGCCCTGCACATCGTAGGGGCGGTCCGGATCGACACGGTCGGCGGGGAGTTGACCGAAAACGCGGACACCGCCACCGACACAGTCCTACCTTGGCAAAGGATCGACGAACCCGTGTGGCAACGGGCAAATGGAGAGGCGGCGTCTATGCGCGCACTGGTGACACTGATCGCGACCACGATGATCACGGCAGCGGCCTTGGCCGGCCTCTCGGGCACCGCGTCGGCCCGTCCGCTACCGGTCACCTACTCGCTCGCCGCCGCCACCGCGGTCGCGATCGACCGACCCGACAGCTCCCCGCCGGGCGCCAACGACTGGAACTGCCGACCGACGTCGCAACACCCGCAGCCGGTCGTCCTGAGCCACGGGACGCTGTTCAACATGACCATCGACTGGCAGGCGCTCTCGCCGCTGCTCCGCAACGCCGGCTACTGCGTCTACGCGTTCAACTTCGGACAACAACCCGGGTCGAGCTACCTCGGGTTCCCCGGTGCGGGCAAGGTCGGCGGCACCGGACCGATCGAGCAGTCGGCCGCCGAACTCGCCCGGTTCGTCGATCGGGTGAAGAGGTCGACCGGGGCCGCCAAGGTCGACATCGTCGGCCACTCGCAGGGCGGCATGATGCCGCGGTACTACCTCAAGAACCTGGGCGGCGGCGCCTCGGTCGATCAGCTCATCGGCCTCGCCCCGTCGAACCACGGGACGACGGTTCTCGGGCTCGGGCTGATCCCCGGTGTCCCCGAGACGTTGCGACTCGGTCTGGGCACCGCCATCCGCCAGCAGATCGTCGGGTCGGACTTCCTGCGGCGGCTCAACGCGGGCGGCGACACCGTTTCCGGGGTCCGCTACACGGTCATCGAGACCCGGTACGACGAGGTCGTCACGCCCTACACCTCGGCGTTCCTGACCGGTCCGAACGTGACCAACATCGATCTGCAGCAGGCCTGCGGCCGCAACTACACCGACCATCTGTCGATCACCTACGACCGTCGGGCCCTGAGTTACGTTCTGCGCGCACTGGATCCGGCTGCCCCGATCGCACCCTGCACGTTCTCGTCGCCGCTGTCGGGCGCCTAGAGCCACCCGCGACGCTGCGCGGTGGCCGCCGCCTCGGCGCGGGTGTTCGCACCGGTCTTGCCGATCGCACTCGACAGGTAGTTCCGCACGGTCCCGGCCGAGAGGTGCACCTGTCCGGCGATGGTGGCCACCGTCGCGCCGGACAACGCGGCGCGCAACACCTCCCGCTCGCGATCGGTCAACGGGCTGTCCCCGTCGGTGAGGCTCTCGGTCGCCAGCGTCGGATCGATGACGCGCAGTCCCGCGTGCACCCGGCGGACGGCGTCGGCGAGTTCGGCGGCGGGGGTGTCCTTGACGACGAAGCCGGAGGCACCGGCCTCCACCGCGCGACGGAGATAGCCGGGTCGCCCGAAGGTGGTGACGATCAGCGACCGCGTCTGGGGCCGTGCCTGTTTCAGGATGGCCGCGACCTCGATGCCGTCCGCCCCGGGCATCTCGATGTCGAGCAGACAGACATCGGCGGCCGACGCGGTGGCCGCGGCGAGGACCTCGTCGCCCCGTCCGACCTGTGCCACCACGACGAGGTCGGACTCCAGACCCAACAGGGCCGCCAGTGCGCCGCGGACCAGGGCCTGGTCGTCGGCGAGCAGCAGCCGGATCGGGGTGGTCATCCGACGGTCACCCGTACCGCGGTGCCCGTGCCGGTCGCCCGGACACTGAGCGCCCCACCCGCCGCGTCGACCCGTTCGGTGAGTCCGCGCAGCCCGTTGCCGAAGGCGTGTTCATCGATGCCGCATCCGTCGTCCACGACCTCGATGTGCCCGTCGGTCACATCGACGGCGCAGCGCCGCGCGCCGCTGTGGCGGACCACGTTGGTCACCGATTCGCGCACCACCCAGGCGAACAGGGCGCTGCGGGCGGGCGGGAGGTCGGCGAGGTCGGTGGGCAGGTCGGCCTCGATCTCGGCGGCGGTGAGCGCGGTGCGCGCCGAGGCCAGCTCGGTCCGCAGGTCCGGTGTGCGTAGGCCACCGACGGTGGAACGGACCTCGGCGAGCGCACGCCGCGACATCGAGTGCAGTTCGGCCAATTCGGCTTTGGCACGTTCGGGGTCGATGTCGATCAGGCGCCCGGCCAGCTCGGACTTCAGCGTGATCACGGTCAGCGAGTGACCGAGGATGTCGTGGACGTCGCGGGCGACCCGTTCACGCTCGGCGATCACGGCGAGCTGCTCGTCGAGTTCGCGTTTGCGTTCCTCCGCCGCTTCGCGCTCCCGCTCGCGCAGTTGCAGATTGCGGGCCACCAGCATCGCGCCCCCCGACACCACCAGTGCGATCACGGTTCCCGGGTCGAAATCCCATCCGTCGAGCACCTCGGGCCCGATCAGTGCGAGGCCGACCACGACCGCGGTGACCGCGATCCCGAACGGACGGGAGAGCCCGAAGACGGTGATGGCGATCAGGAACGGCCCGAACGACAGGCACCCGTTGGCGAGTATCGGTTCCGTCGCCGCGGCGATCAGCGCGAGCACCACGAAGTACCGCAGGGCGACCCGGGGATCGGGACTGCTGCGCTGCATCGGTATGACGTGCACACAGGCCACGACGTAGAGCGCACCGAACGCCGCGATCAGCGCCAGCCCCGCCACGGTCCGCGCAACCGATTCGTCGGCGCCGAGCAGGCTGATAACGGGGTAGGCGAGAAAGACCAGCCAGATGGCCGGGAAGGCCCACCGGATGTCGTCTCGGCCCGGCGAACGCACTCTCACCGGACCGACTGTAGGCCGCGCGACGACGGAACTCGCGCCATCACTGGCGTTCGGTGCCGCGGCGGTAGAAGAACACCGCGGCGGCGGTGAAGATCACCGCCCAGACCCCGATGTTGACGATGCTCACCCAGAGCGGGATGTGGTCGCCGTAGACGGTGTCGCCACCGGTCATCGGGTAGTTGGCCAACGAGTTGATGCCGAACATCGGGGTGAACATCGAGAACGTGAGCATGGAGCCCTGCAGAGGGACGAAGACGTTGCCGCCGAAGGCCAGCAGGGTCAGCACACCGCCGCTGACCTGCATCGCGGCCTCGGACTTCAGTGCGCTGCCGATGGCCATACCGAATGCGGCGAACACCGATGACCCCAGCCAACCGAGCAGGATCGATCCGATCCAGACGGGTGCGGGCGCTCGAGCGCCGGTGAGCACACCGACGACCGACAGCACCATCAGTGGCAGCGCCGCGATGGTCATGGCGACCATCGCCTTGGACGCGACGTAGGCGAGTGGCGTCAACGGCGTCAGCCTCAGGGTGCGCGTCCACCCGTCCCGCTGCTCCAACGCCACCGACGCGGCGTTCGTCGTGGTCGCGAGAATTGAGCCGTAGACCGCCATGTGCACCATGACGTACGCCGCGGTGTTGGCGTGACCGATCATGTCCGAGCCGTACTTCTGCGTTGCGCCGAACACGACGTAGAGCAGGGTCGGCATGGCGAGGGTGAAGATCATTGCCCGGCGGTTGCGCAGCACCCGGCGGACGTCGATGCGCACGTAGGTGGGCGAGAAGCCGCGCAGGGCCCTGGAGCCGGCCGGCGTGGTGGCGAGAGTGGTCATCGGGTCTTCTCCGGGGTCGACGAGGTGAGGGCGACGAACGCGTCCTCGAGGTTGTGGGCGACGATCTCGAGATCGTGGGCGGCGTCGTACTGGAACAGGAAGCGCGCGACGGTGTCGGAGTCCTCGGTGGTCAGGTAGACGCGCCCACCCCGCACCTCGGTGGCGGTGACGTTCGGTGCGTTGGCGATGATCCAGTCGATCCGGTCCGGGGCCGCTGCGGCGGAGACGACGCGGCCCGAGGCCCGGGCGCGGATCTGTGCCGTCGAACCGTCGGCGACCACCCGGCCGCCGGCGATCATCACGATTCGGTCGGCGAAGTCGTCGGCCTCCTCGAGATAGTGGGTCGCGAAGACGATGGTGCGACCGTTGCCCGCGTCGTCGCGCATGGCCGCCCAGAAGCCCCGGCGAGACTCGACGTCCATCCCCGCGGTCGGCTCGTCGAGGACGATGAGGTCGGGGTCGCCCAGCAGCGCCAGCGCGAACTTCACCCGTTGACGTTCTCCACCCGAGCATTTCGAGACCTTGCGACCGGCGATGTCGGCGATGTCGGCGCGGGCCATGACCGTGGCGGGATCGATCGAGCCGCCGTACGTGGAGGCGACGATGGCGACCGTCTCACCGACCGTGAAGTCGTCGAGCAGCCCACCGGTCTGGGTGACCGCCGAGATACGCCCGGCGGCAACCGCTTCGGCCGGGCTGTGGCCGAACAGCTCGACGCGACCGGAGTCCGGGTTGCTCAGGCCGAGGATCATGTCGAGCGTCGTGGTCTTGCCTGCGCCGTTGGGGCCGAGAAACGCGACGACCTCACCCTGACGGATGGCGAGGTCGACGCCGTCGACGGCACGGACGATGCCGCCCCGCCTGTCGGAGAAGGACTTGGTCAGTCCTTCGGCACGGAGTGCGAGTGGGATGTTCATACCCATGACGGTGCGCCGACAGCGCTCCCGTCACCGGGATCAGATGTCACGCATCGCCCATGACAGATGTCACGGCCGTCCTGATGTCCGATTCAGTTTTATCCGCCGATCGCCCACACCCGTCGCCGCGCGGCGTTACCGTCGGAAAGCGGGTCCACCGACCGAGGTCCTGCGCGACGAGGAGGAATCGGTTCGATGGTCTTCACCGCCCGGGGGCCGGAGTCCGACGGGGACCCGGCCGGCGAGCACGCCGACATGCCCTGGCACACGCGCCGCGGATCGCGCCGGTCCCGCACCCTCAACAGTTCGCTCGGGTTGGCCATACCGGCCCTGAGCTCCGGGTTCGGACTGCGCTCGGTCCACGCCCGCACGGCACCCTCACCCGCGATGATCAGGGCGTATCGCCCGATCGTCAACCAGTCGATGATCCGGTTCAGCCCTGTTCCACGTGGAACATCGGTCTCGACGGTCCGCGAGCGACACGGAGTCCGCGGCGAATGGGTGCACGGTCCGGGCGTCACACCCGGCGGCACGATCATCTACTACCTGCACGGCAGCGGCTTCGTCGTCTGCTCTCCACGCACGCACCGCGGGCTCGTCTCGCGCCTGTCCACGCTGACCGGTCTCCCCGCCTTCAGCCTCGACTATCGACTGGGGCCCGAGTACCGGTTCCCTGCTGCCGGCGACGACGCCATCGCCGGGTATCAGTGGTTGCTCGACAGGGGCTACTCCCCGAATCAGATCGTCGTCGCCGGCGACTCGGCGGGCGGCCACATGGCGCTCGACCTGCTCGCACACAACCACGCCCACGGCATCGGCCAACCCCGCGCCATGGTGTTGTTCTCGCCGCTGTCCGACCCCACCTTCGGGTTGTCGTTGGCTCGGCAGAACAGTGGACACCGCGATCCGATGATCGATGCGCGGCTCGGGGCGAACGTGATCCGGATGTATCTGGGGGACGTCCCCGACGACCACCCGCGGCTGACCATCCCCGTCACGCCGGAGATGGCGCTGCCACCGACGCTCATCCAGGCCGGGTCGCTCGAGGTGATGGCCGATGACGCCCGCGACATCCACCATCGACTGACCGCCGCGGGCGGCCGGAGCGAATTGCAGATCTGGCCTGATCAGACCCACGTCTTCCAGATGTTCCCGCTGTTCGCCCCCGAGGCCGGGCGCGCGGTGCGCGCGGCCTCGTCGTTCGTCACCCAGCAGTTCGACTCATCATCGGCGAGGTGACCGCGGCGATCCGCGACGCGTCGAACTGCGTGCGCAGCGCCCGGGACCGGACCACGAGGCCGACAACACGGACCGCCACCATGGTCAGCGCCCAGATCACGAAGAACGGTGCGATGGCCTCGGTGGTGAGGTGCATCGACATCATGTGTTCGCCGACCCAGGTCTGGAACGTCGGGATGTCGGACACAGCCCAGACGAACCCGATCCGCGCGACCATCGCGACGAGCCAGACGGCGACGAATGCGCCCCCGCAGCGGGTCATGATCTCCCCGGCGGTGCGGTCGGCCCACATCGCGGTCGACGCGTAGGCGAGCACGCCGAACACCAGTCCGATCGCCGCGCCGACGAGATAGAGGGCCACCGAGTTGTGGTCGGTGGGCGCATCCTTCAGATAGGAGTAGCCGAATCCGGACACGGCCAGAATCGGCATGGCGATCTTGTGCCACCCGAAATGCCGTGTGCCGTATTGGGTGGCCATCATGAGGGCGAAGATCCCGCCGCTGATCTCGACTGCCTGGGTGAGGTCGGACATCGTTGCTCCTTGGGTTGTCCCGGTGATCCGGTGCGACCGGTGTGTCGCTCGAGATCAACTCTGCTGCGGCGGGCCCCAGAGCGGATCGACCCCGGAGTGGACCCGGGATGGAGAAACGTCTCCACCCGCGGGTGGAGGACGCACGCGCCCGGTCGATGGCATCGTGGTCACCTATGCGCGTTCCGAACCTGTCCCGACTGGCGCCGCCCGTACCGGCTGACGGTCACCAGGGCGCGGGGATCACCGATGCGACGATGATGCGGCTGCTGCCGCTGATCAACGTGGTGGTGGTCGTCTGGGCGTGGTTCACGGTCTCGCCGCTCGGCCTGTCGGGGTCGGGTCTCTACGGGCTGATCCTTATGATCGTCGGTTCGATGGCGATGTCGCTGCGGCTGTTGCCGTCGGATCTCCTGTCGTTCCGGCAGGGCTTCGTGGCCACACTCGTCGGCGCGGTAGTCGCCGGTCTGCTGTTCGGGTTCGATCCGTCCAGCGCCGCAACGGCCTTCGCGCCGATCATCGCCGGTACCGCGGGCTTCCGCTTCACGCCGGTGCCGGCGATCACCATCGCCGCCGTCACCTCGGCCACCGCATTCCTCGCCACGGTGGTCCGTTACGACGGCATCCCCTACTGGGCCCTCATGGTGGGTCTGGCCGTGCTCATCGGGATGACCCGCCGCGACCGGAGTGAGGCGCTACGCCTCGCCAGGGAGAAGGTGGAACAGACCGAACGCGCGGTCGCGTCCGAGAGCCGCGCCCAGGTGCTGGCCGAGCGGGCGCGGGTGGCCCGCGAGATCCACGACGTCCTCGCCCATTCGCTGTCGGGAGTCAACATGCAGCTCAACCTCGCCGACGCGCTGCTGGAAGACGGGCGGACCGACGCCGGGCGTGAGGCTGTGGCCGTCGCGCAGACTCTGGTGACCGACGGCCTCGTCGAGGCCCGCAAGGCCGTCTACGCGCTGCGCGACGAACGCCGCGACCTCGTCGCGACCATCGAGTCGATGTCGCTGGGTGAGACCGAGACGGTCACGGTGACCGGGCGGCCGCGGGCCATCGACAGCCGGACCAGCGGGCATCTCGAACGCATCGTGGGCGAGGCTCTCACCAACGCGCGCAGGCACGCGCCCGGCGCACCCACCGCGGTGACCGTCGTGTTCGGGGCTGATCTACTGACCATCGAGGTGGTCAACTCGACGACGGGAGATCAGGTGTTCGACGACGGTGCCGGTGTCGGAGTGACCGGTATGCGGGAGCGGGCGGCCGAGATCGGCGCACGGCTCACGGCCGGCGGCGACGGGCGCAGCTGGACCGTGCAAGTGGAGGTCGACCTGTGACCACCGATCCGATCCGGGTGGTCATCGCCGACGACCAGGCGACCATTCGTGACGCCCTGGCGGTGATGCTCGATCTGGTGTCGGACCTGTCGATCGTCGCCACCGCCGCCGACGGCGCGGCCCTCGTCGACGCGGTGCGCGACCACCGACCCGATGTGGTCCTGACCGATCTGCGGATGCCGGTGATGGACGGCGCCGACGCCACCCGCACGTTGCTCGAGGAGAACCCGGAACTGCCGGTCATCGTGCTCACCACGTTCGATGACGACGACTCGGTGTTCCGTGCGCTCGACGCCGGTGCGCGCGGCTACCTGACCAAGGACGCCAACCGTCACGAGCTCGCCGCCGCGATCCGTTCCGCCGCGGCCGGACAGTCGGTGCTCGATCGTGCGGTGCAGCGACGTCTCCTGCGTGGCGCCCGGGGCGGCACCGACCAGGCCACTGCCCCGGCGGGCGGTCCGGGACCCGACTCGCTGACCGCGCGGGAACGAGAGGTGTTGACGCACATGGCCGACGGGTCGACGAACCGTGAGATCGCCGCCGCACTGTTCGTGAGCGAGTCCACCGTCAAGACCCACATCAACAACGTGTTCGCGAAACTCGCACTGCGCGATCGCGGTCAGGCCATCGCGTTCGCGCATAGGCACGGGCTGGCCGACGGCTGACGCGCCCTCGTCAGGTTCCGCCGTCCGTGTTCTCAGCCTTCGAGCGCCGGAGGTCGCTGATCCACGCCGCGCCGAATGCGAGGACGACAACGACCGACAACCAGCCGGCGACGGTGGCGCCTGCGGCGAAGTTGAGAATTGTCGTGCAGGTTGCGATCACCAGTGCGAGCAACCAGATTCGAGACCGGGGCAACGGCCCTCCTTCCATTCGTTAGTCATGGTAACCGTCTGATTGGCTGCCCACCTCTGACTCGAGTCGCCCCCGCGCTCCGCGGAGCGCAGCCGACTCGGATTGTCAGAGGTCCTCGATATCATTGCGACACACATAACTGCATGTCATCGGGGGAAACATGACGGTCACAGCCATTGCGTCGAAACGCTCCGCGGAGCGCGGGGACGACGCGCACGACATCTTCGACCACGCGAGTCCGGACGGTTTGTCCGATGATGCGCTCACCGAGCGGGTGGTGGGATACGCGAGTCAGATCGCTGCCCTCACGGCCCGCTTCCTCGATCTGCTGCGAGAGTTCGACACCCGTGGGGTGTGGTCCGGGGAGGGCATCAACTCGTGCGCGCACTGGTTGTCGTGGCGCACCGGGTTGTCGCTGCGCGCGGCGCAGGATCATCTGCGGATCGCCTATGCGCTACATGACCTGCCTCAGATGCACGAAGCGCTCGCCGAGGGTCGGCTGTCGTACTCGAAGGTGCGTGCGCTGACGCGGGTGGCAACCCCGGACCGTGAGGAGGAGCTGGTGTCGGTGGCGCTGTCGGCGACCGCGGCCCAGGTCGAGAAGATCGTCCGATCGATCAAGCACATCGACCGAAGCGAGGACGAATCCAGTAGTGGCCACGTCGAATCGACTGCGCAGTGGCGGTGGAACGACGACGGGACACTGGCGGTCACGATGCGTCTCGCGCCCGTGGACGGAGCGCGATTCCTCGCCGGCGTGGTGCGCAGCGAATACGAACGGACTCGCACCGCCGACGATCCCGACCTCCCTCTCCCCGGCTCCGACGACTCCTCCGGTGACAACGCTCCGCGGAGCGCGAACGGATCGGTCGATCTGTGGCGCCACGTCCCGTCGAACATCGCCGAGGCGGTCATCGCGATGGCCGACACCGCGCAGACGGTGATCGCGATGCCCGACTTCGCACCCGGCGCGGAGGTCGTGATCCACAGCGAGACAGACATTGACGCCGATTCCACGCAGTCACATCTCGATGCCGGACCGGCCGTTTCCGACGCGGAGGTCGACGAGGCCTCATGCGGCAGTTCGACCCGGCGGGTCACACACGGGAAAGGCCGCAGAGGTGTCGCACTGAAGATGGGTCGCAAACGACGACTGCCCACGCGTGCTCTGCTGCGGGTGGTGTTCGAACGCGATCGCGGATGTCGACATCCGGGGTGCGGTCGGACGCGCCACCTGCATGCACATCACGTCCGGTTCTGGCGCGACGGCGGCACCACCGATCCCGACAACCTCATCATGCTGTGCTCGACGCATCACCGTGCGTTGCACCACGGGAAGTTCTCGATCCGTGCCCTTGGGGCACAACAGTTCTCGTTCCATCGCACCGACGGTTCGCTGATCGAGGTCGCCCCGGCCACGCAGGCGCCCGCGAACTGGCGAGCAGACGCGCACATCGCATCGGACGCGGTCGAGCCCGTCGGCGCAGGACGCCTCGATCTCGGCTACACCCTCGAGGTTCTCTACGCGGCATGGGAATGGCGCGAGGGCCAGGCACCGACTCCGATCGCCGCCTGATCGCGCTCCGCGGAGCGCGGAATCAGGTCACGACCCCATCCACGCGATGATCTCATCGGCGATGTGCTCGCCCCGATCCTCCTGCAGGAAGTGCGCGGCCCCGGTGATGGTCACCTGATCGTCGACCGTCGGCATGAGGTCGATGAACGCCTGGCCTGAGCGTGGGTGCGGGAAGACCGGGTCGCTGTCGGAGAATGCGAGCAACGCCGGCTTGTTCCACCGGGAGAGTTCGTCGGCGACACGGGCCATCACGGCGGCGCCCGCGGCGGACTCGTCGACCGGGACGATCAGCGGGAACTGTGCGGCTCCGGCCTTCGATCCCGCGGTGGGGAACGGTGCGTCGTAGGCGGCGATGACGTCAGCAGGCACATCGGTCGCGGTGCCCCCTCCCACGATTGTCCCGACCGGCAGATCGGGATTCTTCTCGGCGAAGTCGCGCCAGGCGAGAAATCCTCGGCTGACCCGTCCGGTGAACAGCCCGGTGTTCATGATGACGATCCGGTCGACGCGATCGGCATGTTCGACCGCCCACCGCAGACCGATCGGGCCACCCCAGTCCTGGACGACGACGGTCGCTTTCGTGACCTGCAGTTGGTCGAGCACGTCGTCGGCAATGGCCGAGTGCCGGTCGTAGGAGTACCAGTCGCGGTCGGTGGGTTTGTCGGACCGCCCGAAACCGGCGTGGTCGTAGGCGATCACGCGGTTGCCGGCGTCGGCCAGAGGACCGATCATCTTCCGGTACAGGTAGCTCCACGTCGGTTCGCCGTGGAACAGCACGATCGGGTCGCCGGAACCCACGTCGACGTGGTGGATACGCAGGCCCTCGGACTCGAGGTAGCGGGGCTCGTGATGCCAGCCCGGCAGATCCGCGAAGCGCTCGTCCGGGGTGCGGTAGACGTCCACGTCTCAGCCGACGTTGACGCCGAAGTCGCGCGCGATGCCGGCCAACCCGCTGGCGTATCCCTGCCCGACCGCTCGGAACTTCCATTCACCGTTGCGTCGGTACAGCTCGCCGAACACCATGGCCGTCTCGGTCGAGGCGTCCTCGCTCAGGTCGTAGCGCGCGAGCTCACGGCCGTCGTCGCTGTTCACGACGCGGATGAAGGCGTTGATGACCTGACCGAAGTTCTGGCCCAGGTTCTCCGCGTCGTGGATGGTCACCGCGAAGACCATCGAGTCGACGCCGGGATCGACGGCCTTGAGGTCCACATTGACCGACTCGTCGTCACCTTCTCCCTCACCGGTGAGGTTGTCCCCCGTGTGCACGATGGAACCGTCGGGCGAGGTCAGATTGTTGTAGAAGATGAACCAGCTGTCGGACAACACTTTTCGGCTTGTTCCGACTGCGAGAACGCTCGCGTCGAGGTCGAAGTCCGCGCCGTTGGTGGAACGGACGTCCCATCCGAGACCGACACTCACCGCACGGAGATCGGGCGCCTCCTTGCTCAACGAGACGTTCCCACCCTTGGCCAGGCTCACCGACATCGCGTACCTCCTCGAATCACCACAACTGATCGCGTTGTCGTCAACGGTACCGACGTGCGGCTCACTCCGGCTGCGAGCGCGCCACAACGAAGTCGCGGAACCGCGCCGCTGCCGGCGACAGGGGTCGGTCACGTTGCCAGACGATGCCGATCTCACGCCACGTCCGCGAGCCGGCCAGCGGGATCACCGTTACCGACACCGGGATCTGTGGCGCGTCCTCGATGGGCAGCACCGCGACTCCCAGACCGGCGCCGACGAGTCCGGCCACCGTCCCCAGCTCGCTGGACTCGAAGGTGATGTCGGGGCGGAAATCGGCCTCAGCACAGAGCTCTTCGAGGATTCGGCGCATACCGAAGCCCTGCGCCATCGACACGAACGGCTCCTCGGACACCTCCCCGAGCGACACCTCGGACCGTCCGGCCAGACGGTGATCCCCCGGTACCGCGAGACCCAGTCGCTGTCGGAGCAGTGGCGCCCACACCACATCGGTTCCGGCCGGTCGGGGCGAGACGATCGCGAGGTCGGCGTCGCCGACGCGCACATGGTCGACGATCGTCTCGGCTGCATCCTGGGTCAGGGTGAACGCGACGCGGGCCTCGCGCCGGAAGTCGCCGATCAACTGCGGCACCAGACGGACGCCGAACGAGTGCAGGAACGACAGATGGACGGTCCCCTCCACCGGGTCGACGAGATCGGCGATCTGATGGCGCGCCGCCTCGAGTTCGGCCCGCGCCCGCCGCGCGTGGGTGAGAAAGATGCGTCCGCGGTCGTTGAGCGCGAGACGTTTGCCGTGTCGGTCGAACAGCGGCGTGCCCAGTTCGCGTTCGAGGCGGGCCAACATACGGGACAACGTCGGCTGCGAGATGTGCAGTCGGCGCGCGGCCGCGGACACGTTCTCGGACTCCGCGAGGTCCACGAACCATTCGCTGTCGCCCAGCATCGAGTTCCCCCTGTTATGCGTTCAGAGCATAACCATCGCACAAATCATTCATTTCACATCGAAGTCGGTGAGTGGCATCGTTTGCAAGGGAAAGGGGCGAGATGACTGCGACTGCTTCGACGTACGAGGCCACGGGGAACGGTGCGCTCGCGCCGACCGGCCATCAGGCCGGTTCGGTGCCGTTCCGCAAGGCGACGATTGCTCTGTTCGCGGCGGGTATGGCCGCTTTCATGGCGATGTATCACGTGCAGGCGATGCTGCCGGTGTTCTCCGACCACTTCGGGGTCTCGCCCACCACGTCCGCTCTCACCGTGTCGTTGACGACCGGCATGCTGGCGTTGGCCATCATCCCGGCAAGCGTGTTGTCGGAGCGCTACGGGCGCATTCGCGTGATGGTCATCTCCGCGATCGCCGCGTCCGTTCTCGGTCTCCTGCTGCCGTGGTCGCCGAGTATCGAGATCCTGCTCGGAGGGCGCGCCCTCGTGGGCATCCTGTGCGCCGGTGTCCCCGCCGTCGCGATGGCGTACCTCGCCGAGGAGATCGACGGCCCGTCGCTGGGAAAGGCCATGGGCTACTACGTGTCCGGTACCACGATCGGCGGTTTGACCGGGCGTCTCGTCCCGGGTCTGGCTGCCGACGTCGTCGACTGGCGGTGGGCGCTGGAGATCGCGTGCCTGGTGTCGCTGGCGTTCGCGCTGGTGTTCATCAAGCTGGTGCCGGCGTCGAAGAACTTCGCACCCCAGCGGGTCACCATCCGGACGACGCTGTCGAACCTGTCCGGGCATCTGCGCGACACCCCGATGCTGTGTCTGTTCGGCTTGGCGTTCGTGCTCATGGGCGGGTTTGTCACGGTCTACAACTTCCTCGCCTACCGACTGCTGGATTCACCGTTCTCGTTGCCGCAGAGCATCGTCAGCCTGGTGTTCCTCATGTACCTGGCGGGGACCTTTTCCTCCACCTACGCCGGCCGGATGTCGGATCGCCACGGTCGAGGTCGCGTCCTCGGCGTGTCGATCGCGGTGATGGCGGCGGGTCTCGTCGTCACCGTTCCCGACTTCCTGCCGAGCACCCTGGTCGGCGTGTTCTTCTTCACCGCAGGCTTTTTCGGGGCGCACTCGGTGGCGAGCAGCTGGGTCGGTGCCCGCGCCAGCGACCACCGCGCCGAGGCCTCGTCGCTGTACCTCTTCGGGTACTACCTCGGCAGCTCGGTTGCCGGCGCCCTGGGCGGTATTGCCTTCTCGGCTTTCGGTTGGGTCGGTGTCGCGGCCTACGTCGGCGTGTTGATGGTGATCGGTGCGGTGCTCGCCGGGCTCGTCATCTCCAATGTCGCCCGGGAGCCCGTCGAATCCGTGGCGTGAGGCTTCGCGATCTCATTAGTTCGTAAAACGGTCGAGTGGGGTACGTACGTGAGATCGTGACGCCATGAGATCTCTGTCGGCTGTGGTTGCTGCCGCGGTCGGAGCGGCGGTCGCCGTCATCGCACTCATCGGCCCCACCGCATTCTTCGTGGTCGATTCCGCAGGTACCGGGTCGCGGTTCGGAAGCTTCTTCGACAGCAGTGCGGCGGTGGCCGCCGCGGCCGTGGTCGTCGCGTTGCTGGTCGCGTCTGTCATGAGAAACCGTGCGGTCGCGGTCGTCGGCGCCGCCGTCGGGTTGATCGCATTGGCGGTTCTGGCCTTCACCGTGAAGAACGGGCAGGGCATCGGGTATTCGACCGCGATCGCGGCCGGACTGGTGCTGGGGGCACTCGCGGTCATGACTCAGCCGGACCCGTCGATCGGTGGTCGGGCGGGTCGGATCGGTCTAGCGGCCGGTGTTGTCGCCGGATCTTTGCTCGCTCAGGCGCTGCCGTCGACGGGCGGGTTCGGCCCCGGTACCAGCCGCCGCTACGCCGACTACCTTCCCGGCGACCTCGTGTCGACGGAGAAGGGATCCGGCCTGCTGACCGTTGTTGGAGTCATCGTCGCCGTGATCGCACTGGCGGCTCTTGCCTTACAGATCAAGGGCACCACAACCGGGGCAGTCGAACGACCGGATGCCACGGTCGCCATCACCGGCCTCGGTATCGCCGTCGCGATCGTTCTGGTGTCGGGCTGGTCGGTCGAGTCCAGGTCTCCGTACGGCCAACTGTCACCGCCGGGATGGGTCTTCGGCAGCCTGCTTGTCGTCATCGTGCTCGCCGTCGCCCTGGTCCTACCCGGGCGGACCGGTTTGGCGTGGGTCGGAGTCGTGGCCCTTGTCGCAGCAGGTGCCGTTGCGGATCTATCGGGCATCAACGTGGTGGTCGGCGTCGTCGTGACGGTTCTCATCGGCCTTGGAGCCGCGTCATCGGGCCGGCGGAATCTGCTACCCCTCGGGATCGCGGTTCTCGTGGTCGTCGCCCTGCTCCAACTGTCGGGCGGCGATTCCTCGACGCTGATCGCGGCGGTGGCCGCGGTGTTCGTCGCACCGTTCGCGGTGAGTTACACGGCGGCCGTCTGTGTGTCGGAGCCGTCGTCCTCGCAGCCGCTCACCCACCCTGCGATCATCGCCACCGCATTGGCCGCGTGCGTTCCGCTGAGCGCTGTAGGCGGAGGAGCCGACTTCGGGTGGACTGCCTACACGCCGCTCACCGACGCCCGGTCGTCCCATCTCGACCTGGGTTTCGGCTACACCTCGGGGACCACCGTGACGACGTCGGTTCTCAGCCTCATCGCAGCCGGCGTCGTCGCGTGGGTGATCACCCGCCGTCCTGTCGACAACGTTCCCGAAGCTCAGTGACCGGACTCGACGACCGCACCGCTCTCGATGTTGCGGGCGCTGGTGGAGCGTCCCAGGGCCGCGACCTCGGCGTCCATCTTGGGGATGATGTGCGGCGCCTGGTCGAGCGAGCCCTTCTCGCCCACCGGTGAGGTGATGACCCCACGCATCCAGCCCAATGCGCCCACCCAGCCGGGCACGTAGACGCGACGCTTGCGCTTCTCGAGACCGGCTACGAAGGCGTTGACGCATTTGTCGACGGTGGTGGTCTTGCTCAGCGGTCCGGGCAGCCCGGCCAGCATCTCCGCGAACGCGGACAAGTCCTTCTTCGCGTCCTGGACGAGCGGGGTGTCGATCCACGACATGTGGGCCGAGCCGACGTCGACGCCGAGGTGCTTGACCTCCAGGCGCAACGCGCTCGCGAAGTTCTCCGCACCCGCCTTGCTGGCGTTGTACGCGGCGAGACCCGGCGCCGGCGCGAACGCGGCCAACGACGACACCACGAGGATGTAACCCTTGCGCTCGATCACCGACGGCAGCGCGGCGCGAACGGTGTGGAAGACGCCGTTGATGTTGATGTCGACGACCTTGCGGAAGGCGGCCGGGTCGACGTTGAGAACCGATCCGTAGCTGGCGATCCCGGCGTTGGCCAGGACGAGATCGATGCCGCCGAACCGCGCGACACCCGCGGCGACAGCCGCCTCCATCGCCGACAGATCGGTCACGTCGGCGAGCACGCTCACGCAGTTGTCGCCGAGCTCGTCGGCGGTGAGCGCGAGCGTCGACTCGTCGACATCGGTGATCACGACCTTCGCGCCGCGCTTGACCAACGCACGCGCGGTCTCGGCACCGATCCCTCGCGCCGCGCCGGTGATGAGAACGACCTTGCCCTTGACTGACGCCATGGGATCCACCCTAGAGGGCAACCACAGCCGTCCTAGGAGGTGACCTCGGCCCCTCGTCGCGGCGGGCACGCGTCGAGCCAGGTGTTCTCGGCCTCGTCGAAGACCCGTGAGCGCGCCAGGAACCGGACCCCCTCGGGGGCCTCGAGGCTGAACCCGGCACCGCGACCGGGCACGACGTCGAGGATCAGCTGGGTGTGTTTCCAGACCTCGTACTGGTCACCCTGGATCCAGACCCGCACGGCCGGAATGGGATCCGCCAGCTCGATCTCACCGAGCAGCACATCACGCTGACCGACTCGGAACTCCCCGGACGGGTAACACATCGGCGCCGACCCGTCACAACATCCACCGGACTGGTGGATCATGAGGCCGCCGTGGAGCTCCGACAACTTGGTCAGGAGCTCCACGGCGGAGTCAGTTGCGACGACCCTGTCTGTAGCAGTCATCACGGTCTCTCTCTTCGATCAAATCTGTTGCCGCTCTTGGTCAGACGCTGCTGATCAGAAGAAGCCCTTCGCGTTCTGAGCGTAACCCACCAGCAGGTTCTTGGTCTGCTGGTAGTGCTCGAGCATCATCAGGTGGTTCTCGCGGCCGATGCCCGAGGCCTTGTAGCCGCCGAAGGCCGCGTGTGCCGGGTAGTCGTGGTACGTGTTCGTCCACACGCGACCGGCCTGGATCTCACGTCCTGCGCGGTAGGCGGTGGCACCGTCGCGCGACCAGACGCCCGCACCCAGACCGTAGAGGGTGTCGTTGGCGATGGACATGGCGTCGGCGTAGTCGGAGAACGTCGCGACCGACAGCACGGGTCCGAAGATCTCCTCCTGGAAGATGCGCATCTTGTTGTTGCCCGCGAAGATCGTCGGCTTGATGTAGTACCCGCCGGCGAGTTCTCCGTCGAGCTTGAGCGGCTCGCCACCGGTGAGGACCTTGGCGCCCTCTTCCTGGCCGATGCTCAGGTACGAGGCGATCTTCTCGAACTGGTCGTTCGACGCCTGTGCGCCCATCATCGTGTCGGTGTCGAGCGGGTTGCCCTGCTTGATCGCCTCGGTGCGCTTGACCGCGAGGTCGATGAACTCGTCGTAGATCGACTCCTGGATGAGCGCGCGGCTCGGGCAGGTGCAGACCTCGCCCTGATTCAG
This sequence comes from Williamsia phyllosphaerae, assembly GCF_014635305.1. Taxonomy (NCBI): domain Bacteria; kingdom Bacillati; phylum Actinomycetota; class Actinomycetes; order Mycobacteriales; family Nocardiaceae; genus Williamsia; species Williamsia phyllosphaerae. The sequence continues at coordinate 1,054,318 of NZ_BMCS01000001.1, forward strand.
CGCGAACATCGTGAAGCCCTCGAGGGCGCGGTCGCGGAAGCCGTCATCGGACGCCATCACGTCGGCGAAGAAGATGTTCGGGCTCTTGCCGCCGAGCTCCAGGGTGACCGGGATGATGTTCTCCGACGCGTACTGCATGATCAGTCGGCCCGTGGTGGTCTCACCGGTGAACGCGATCTTGCGGATCCGGTTGCTCGACGCGAGCGGCTTGCCCGCCTCGACGCCGAAGCCGTTGACGATGTTGAGGACGCCGTCGGGCAGCAGGTCACCGATCAGCGAGATCAGGTACAGGATCGACGCGGGGGTCTGCTCGGCCGGCTTGAGGACAACGGCGTTGCCTGCGGCCAGCGCCGGGGCCAGCTTCCAGACCGCCATCAGGATCGGGAAGTTCCACGGGATGATCTGTCCCACGACGCCGAGGGGCTCGTGGAAGTGGTAGGCGACGGTGTCCTCGTCGACCTGCGACAGCGAACCCTCCTGTGCACGAAGGGCGCCCGCGAAGTAGCGGAAGTGGTCGACGGCCAGCGGGATGTCGGCGGCGAGACACTCGCGGACGGCCTTGCCGTTGTCCCACGACTCGGCGACCGCGATCTGTGTGAGGTTCTCCTCGATGCGGTCGGCGATCTTCAGCAGGACCAGTGAACGCTCGGCGGCGGCGGTCTTGCCCCACGCGGGGGCGGCCTTGTGCGCGGCGTCGAGGGCGAGGTCGATGTCCTCGGCGGTCGAGCGCGCGACCTCGCAGAAGGTCTTACCGGTGATCGGCGACGGGTTCTCGAAGTACTGGCCCTTGACCGGCGGGGTCCACTGTCCCCCGATCCAGTTGTCGTAGCGCTGCTCGAAGTTCATGACCGCGCCATCGGTTCCGGGGTTGGCGAAAATCGGCATCAGTGCTCTCCCTCGTATTTCCATGTGATGTGCACCACAAAGCTACGCCGGGTCACGTTGCAAGCCCGTTGCACGTGAATCTGCGGTGCGTACGTTGGGGTCATGACACAGGCATCAGTTATCCCCGTCGATCAAGGTCCCAAGATCACCGCACGGCAGGTCAACGTCAACGCCTCTGCCGCCGACATCTTCGCGCTGGTCGCCGACCCGCACCGCCACCACGAGCTGGACGGCTCCGGCACCGTGCGCGACTCCACGGTCAAGGGCCCCGACCGCCTGAAGAAGGGCGACAAGTTCAGCGTCGGGATGAAGCAGTTCGGCGTTCCCTACAAGATCACCTCGACCGTCACCGACCTCGCCGACAACAAGGTCGTCGAGTGGCAGCACCCGATGGGCCACAAGTGGCGCTGGGAGCTCGTCGAGACCGCACCCGGCAACACCCAGGTCACCGAGTCGTTCAACTACGGCACCGCCAAGGTGCCTGCGATGATCACCGCCTTCGGCTACGACAAGAAGAACGGCGAGGGCATCACCAAGACGCTCGAGCAGCTCGCGAAGCGGTTCGCCTGAGTCAGCGCTGCACCGGCTTACGCAGGACAACCGCACCGGAGATGTGGCCGGGAGGGACGGCCGATGAGTCGACCACCCGGTACCCGGAGCGTTCGTAGAGGTCGATGTTGCGGCCGCTCCGCGCGCCGGTGAACAGCTCGAACGTCATGGCCTCGGTCGGCGCGAGCCGTTCGATCTGGGCGAGCAGGCGTCGCCCGATCCCCAGTCCGGCCAGGTCCGGCGCCACCATCAGACGACCGATCTCCCAGGTCTCACCGATCAATCGTCCTCGGACCGCGGCCACCAGCCGCGGTCCGTCGCGCATCGTGAGGACTGTCCAGGAGCGGATCCACGACGCGACGTCATCGAGGGACTCGTGCAGAGGCGGGATGTCGAGGGTGTCGTTGGCAATCGCCTCCGACACCCAGCAGCACCGCTGCAGGACCAGCAGTTCGGCCGCGTCCTCGTCGGTGCCGTCGGCGATGACCATGTCCGCCGTCGCGGACGGGTCGCCATCCGGTTCCGAGGCCAGGCGCGCATACCGGAACACGTCCCGCGGAACGCCCTCGATCCGGATCGCCCCTCGACTCAGTCCCTCGCACCGGTAGCCGACGCCGAGCGCCGCACGACGCGAGCGGGTGTTCCACGGCTCGATGTCCATCTCGATGCGCACCACGCCGTCGACCTGGAGTGCGAACTGGGTCGCGACTCGAAGCGCGCGGGACGCGACCCGCTTGCCTCGATGCTCTGTGCTCACCCAATAGCCGATGCGGATGAGACCGTTGCGAGCGTCGGTCAACCAGACGCCGATCTGTCCCATGGCCTCGTCGGTGTCCGCGTCGGCGATCGCGAACGAGAAGCCTGCGCCATCACGCGCCCGTTCCTGCTGCCGATCGATGTAGTCGCGGGCTGCGGCCTGCGTGGCCTCGGGGGCCACCGCCGGAATCCAGTCGATCAACGGATCGACGACGGCCGTCATCACCGTGGCCAGATCGGTCGACGTGAAGGGTCGCAATCGGATCCCGTCGCCGCGCACCACGGGAACGATGAGGCTCGGCATGACATCACCCGATCAGTGAGCGGGGCCCGGCGTCAACGGATTATGCGGCGGAAGGCCTCACATCCGGGCGTAGCGGGCCATGACGAACGCGTAGATGCCGTAGGCCGCCACACCGATCGCCGCGACGAACAGCAGGATCTGTCCGGCCGGGGCGGTCCCCAGGGTCTTGACGGCCCCGTCGATGCCGGTCGCCTGTGAGGGATCGGTGCGCACGACCGCCACCCCGACGAGGAGCCCGGCTCCGGCGAGAACCAGTCCCTTGGCGACATATCCGACGATGCCGGTGGTCCGGACCGCCGCGTTGTCGGTGATGTTCAGGTCGTCCATGAAGTTCTTCGAGACGCCCTTGTAGACGTGATAGGCACCGACGCAGAAGATCACGATGCCAACGACCACCAGGACGAACTTGCCCAGACCCGATCCCATGAGCCGGGCACTGAGTCCGGCGTTCTCCCGACCGCTCGAGGTGCCGTTGCCCAGCGCGAAACGGGCGGCGGTCCACGCGAACGCGAAGTACAGGACGGCCAGACTCAACGCCTTGCCACGGTCGAGCAGGCTCGACACACCCTCGTCGTCGGACGTGTTCGGCTCGGTGGCGTGTACCCCGATCGCTGCCTCGGCCAGCCGCCACAGCGCCATCGCGACGAACGCCACTGCGCCCACCCACAGCGCGACGGTTCCGCCGGTCGTACCCGCGACCGTCGACAACGCGCCCGACTGGTCGGCGTTGCCGCCGTCGCCGAGGGCGATCCGCACGATCACGTAGGCGATGAGGATGTGCACGATGCCGCTGACGGCATGGCCTGCGCGCGCGGCGAACTCGAACCCCGAGTTGCCGGTTGCATCGTCAACCGCTCCGAACAGACCGCCTACCCCGGATCCCCGCATCCGCTCACCCTAGGAGAATCGGACAGCCCGCGGGACCTATCCGCGAGGTCGCGGCTCGCCCAGGGTGACGCCGCGGTAGCCGATCGTGCCGCCGCGATAGCTGCCGTCGGGGAACAGGCGACGGAGTTCGCTGCTGCCCTGGGTGCTCACCCTGATCCGGGTGGTGGCGACGATGAGGCGCATGTCGGCGACGTTCTCCGCACCCGTGATCCCCCGCTGTCCGGTGGCGTCGACCTGCTCGATGCCACTGATCGTGGGGGTCGGGATCTTCTTGGCGATCGACGAACCGAAGATTCGCGGGACCGACAGCGCCCGTTCCCGGCCGGTGTCACCGATCTGCGCGCTCACCGACCACCCCTCGCCGGCCGCGGTGAACGCACTCGAGCCGACCGGGTCACCGGTGAACGTGGCGAGGACCTTGGGCAGCGCCCAGTTCTCCCGGCCGCCGCGCATCGTCGCGGCGGAATCGACCGGCAGGAACGGGATGTGTCCGAACACGCCGTCCGGACGGGCGTAGACGATGGCGCCGCCGAGCTCGTTGTACGTACCGACGGGGGTGTGGCTGTAGCGGACGCCGAACCCGAGTCGCAGCAGCGGCCGGGCGCGACGCGCGAGAGCGGGCGGCAACAGGTCGCGGTCAGACCTGCGCGCCCGCGCCGAGAAGAAAAACCCCGTCCCCTCGATCAGCCACGGCGCGGGGCTGCCGGTGTCGGGCAGGGCGTCGTTCATCGCGGCGGTGGCGATGGCCTCGGGGATCGCGGACGTCAGATCGCGCCATCGCGCCTCGGTGATCATCAGCTCACCTTGCCAGATGACTGACACAAACCGCCAGCTTTGTTTCTTTGGCGGTTCTAACGGATGCCGAAACGCTGGTCCAGGAGACGGCCGCGGCCGATGGCCCGCGACCGATCGGGATCCTCGGGACTCAGCATGGTGGCCAGCAGACGCCACGCTGCGGCATCGTCGCGACCGTGTACCGACGCGGTCCACGACCGCAGTGCCACGCGATCGGCACCGGCGACGACCGCCGAACGGATGTCGCTGAGCAACTCCTCGAACACCTCGACGACACCGGGCGCGCGGGACTCGGCGAGTAGCCCGCCCCGGCCGAGCGCCGAGATCGCCCCGGTGACGTCGCCGCGGCGGACGCGCTCGGTGATGCGGTCGACGTCGGAGACCACCGGGATCTCGAGACGGTAGGGCCGCGACTGCAGTACGTGGGCGCCGAGGTCGCGACGCAGGCGGGATATCTCCGCGCGCACGGTGACCGCGTCGACACCGTCGTCGGACAACGCCATCGCGAGCTGTTCGGTGCTCATGCCGTGGGGATGGGTGGACAGGAGCAGGAGGATCTCGGCGTGACGCGGGGTGAGTCGGTGGTCGGTGCCGTCGTCGGCGGCGAACTGATAGCCGGCGGTGTCGAGAACCCGGAGACCCGCGCCCGAGGTCTGCGCGGTCGTCCCGAGATCGACGCCGCCATAACGGATCTGGAGTTCGATGGCCGCGACCACCGAACGGACGGTCGACATCGCGAACGGCGCGGCGACCTGACGTCCACCGGTGACGTCGAGCACTCCGAGCACGTGCCCGGTCAGCGGGTCGTGGACCGGCGCGGCCGCGCAGCTCCACTCCTGCACCGGTTCGGCGTAGTGCTCGGCGCCGACGATCTGCACGCCGCGGCCCACGGCAAGGGCGAGGCCGGGGGCGTTGGTGCCCGCGACCTCCTCGGACCACATCGCACCCTCGACGAAGTCGATGGCCGCCGCCTTGTCGCGCGCATCGCGGTCGCCTTCGAGCCAGAGCAGCCGACCGACCTCGTCGGTGAGGGCGACGACGACGCCCGCCCCACCGATGTCGTCGAGCATCAGCGACTGCACCAGCGGTCGGACGGCGGTCATGGGGTGCGCGGCGCGGTACTCGGCGAACGCCGACGCGCTCATGTCCGCGACGGCGGTCGCGGTCGGATCGACACCGCCGCGCAGCGATCGCATCCAGGAGTCGCGGACCACCGACCGCACCGACCCTGCGTCCGAGGTGCGCCCGTCCCGGAAGTGTTCGTAGGCGGTCCGGATGCGCGCGCTGTCGATGTCTGCGTCATCGATCCCCGACGTCTGCGACATTGCTCCTCCACACTCACGCTCGATGGAGGCCATTGTGCCGTAAAAGCGTGCCCCGATGTGGCGTGGACCACTTACCAGGCGCGAGGGCTCTAGACGGCGTTGCGGGAGATGAGCACGTCGGCGGCATCCACCGACACCGCCCCCACCCGCCGCATGAACTTCGCGACGCGGGGCAGCACCTCGGCCTCGCGGTGTACGGCGGCGTAGATCAGCCAGCGCGCCGCCTCGGTCGCGGTCAACGCGGGCGCCTCGGTGTACTCGTCGGTGGGCGAGATCATCGGGGTCCGGACCAGCGGGAAGTAGACGGTGCTCACGGCGATGCCGGTGCCCCGCAGTTCGGCGTTGATGCTGCGTCCGAACACCGTGATCGCCGCCTTCGACCCCGCGTAGGCGGAGAACTTCGGCATGGCCCCCATCGGGATGCCCCAGGTGGAGACGTTGATGATCTGGCCGCGGCCGCGCGTACGCATCCCGGGCAGGAACCCGAGGGTGAGCTGCACGGGTCCGAAGTAGTTGATCGCCATCGTGCGCTGGTAGTCGTGCAACCGGTCGACCGAGTCGAGCACATCGCGGCGGATCGAGCGGCCCGCGTTGTTGACCAGGATGTCCGGGCAGCCGTGCTCGGACAGCACGTGATCGATCAACCGCGCGATGTCGTCGGTGTCGGAGAGGTCGGCCGGGGCGGTGTGTGCGACGCCGCCGGCGGCACGGATACGAGCCGCCACGGAGTCGAGCTCGTCGATTCGGCGGGCGACCAGGATCACCCGGGCGCCGGCCTGCGCGTACATCTCCGCGGCCTCCGCGCCGATGCCCGAGGACGACCCGGTCACGAGGATGAGCTTTCCCGTCAGCTCCGCCTCGGCGTCACGGGTGAGGTCGACGAGATCGCGTGCCGTGCGGGGACGTTGCATCGCCGTCCGCACCACACGGTTCGTCAGAGAAGTCACTGGATTTGCCATGCGCCGACGGTAGAACACCGGCTCGATCCGACCCCGTCACACCCGCACGCAGGCGCTCGTACGGCGGTACAGTGACCCTCCGCCGCGAAGCGCCGCTGACCAGACCCGGAGCGTCTCGATGAGTCCTGACGACACCACCGCGCAGATCCACGTCTCCGTGGACGGCCCGTACCTCGTGACGGGCGACGTCGAGATCTTGGACGCCGACGGCCACCCGATCCGGACGCGTGGCCCGGTCACCCACCTCTGCCGCTGCGGTGGGTCGCGCAATGCCCCACTGTGCGACGCGACGCACGGATTGAAGGGCTTCGACGGCACCGAGACGTGCGGGGCGTCGGGTGCGGGCGGCGGGCGGCGGAGTCCCCGCTCCGGCGACGCCGCCTGCGTCCGAGCCCTCGTCGACGGCCCGTTGCAGCTCACCGGCGACATCGACGTCATCGGATCAGACGGCCTTGTCCACGACACCACCGGTCGGCGAACACTGTGTCGCTGCGGGCGATCTCGGACCAAACCATTCTGCGACGGCACGCATCTGGAGGTCGGTTTCCGCGACCCGGTCCCGGCGGGCGAGGGTCGTGAACCACCGACGATGTACGAGTGGGCGGGCGGGGTGGATGCGCTCGAACGACTGACCGCCCGCTTCTACGGCGATCTGCTGAGCGAACCCGACCCGATCCTCGAGCCGGTGTTCCGTGGGATGGATCCGGGGCATCCCCGGCACGTGGCCGCGTGGCTGGGCGAGACCTTCGGAGGACCGCCGGCGTTCAGCCGCGAGCACGGTGGATACGAGCACATGGTGTCGAAGCATCGTGGTCTCGCGCTCACCGAGATTCAGCGGCAGCGCTGGGTCGAACGCATGTGCGCGACCGCCGACCTAGTCGGGTTGCCCAGAGACCCCGACTTCCGTGCGAACTTCGTCGGCTACCTCGAATGGGGAACGCGCATAGCGGTCTTCAACAGTGCCCCCGGCGCGAGGGTCATCGAGCACGCGCCGGTCCCGCAGTGGGGCTGGGGCCAGAGTCCGCCGTACACACCCCAGCCGTGGGAAACAGGGACACTGGACTGATGAAGACGATCCTCAACATCATCTGGCTGGTGCTCTGCGGCTTCTGGATGGCGGTCGGCTACGTGCTGGCCGGCATCGTCTGCTGCATCCTCATCATCACCATCCCGTTCGGCATCGCGTCGTTCCGCATCGCGAACTACGCGCTGTGGCCGTTCGGACGAACCGTCGTCCGCGATCCCCGCGCCGGCGCCGCGTCCGCGATCGGCAACATCATCTGGCTGATCTTCGCGGGTATCTGGCTCGCGATCGGCCACATCGTCACCGGGATCGCGCTGTGCATCACCATCATCGGTATCCCGCTGGGTATCGCGAGCTTCAAGATGGTGCCGGTGTCGCTGCTGCCCCTGGGCGCAGAGATCGTCCCGTCTGACGCACGCCTGGCACCTCCGGTTCGGCGTACTATTTAGGTATGCGTACAAATGATGATCAGTGGTCCATCACCGACAGCGTCGGACGTACCGCGCTCCTCGTCGCGCTCGGTCGGGCGCTCGAGACCCGTAGCGACGCTGCGCTGATCTCCGACCCCTACGCCGCGCAGTTCGTCGCCGATTCGGGCGAGACCGACCTCGCGCCCGAGCGCATCGAAGCGCTGCTCGATGCCGACGACGACCCCGCCATGACCCGCGCGATCGACCTGCTGCGCAACATGATGGCCGCCCGCACGCAGCGCATCGATGCGGCGCTGACCGCGGCGAACGACGACGGTTGCCTGCAGGTGGTGATCCTGGCCTCGGGCCTCGACGCCCGCGCGTACCGCCTCCCCTGGCGTCCGGGGACCACGGTGTTCGAGGTGGACCAGCCCGCCGTCCTCGAGTTCAAGAACCAGACCCTCGAACGACTCGACGCCACCACGCGTGCCACCCGCATCACGGTCGCCTGCGACCTGCGCGAGGACTGGTTGACGGCACTGACCGGGGCCGGCTTCCGATCCGACCGCCCGACGGTCTGGCTCTGCGAGGGGCTGCTGCCGTACCTCACCTCGGCCGACCAGGAGCGCCTGCTGACGACCATCGGGACGGCGGCACCCGTCGGTAGCACGCTGGTCTTCGACGTCCCGCGTGCGTCGTTCGACCTGGGCCAGATGGACTTCCAGGCGCAGGCCTTCGGCGTCGAGATCGACGAGCTCATGCTCGATGTCGGTGAGTTCGCGGCACAGGACTGGCTCGAGGGCAACGGATGGACGACGGGCTCCGACTCGATCGGCGCGCTGCTCACGTCGTACGGCCGGTCCAGCGCCGTGCTCACCGACGACACCGCCGGCGACGCCATCGATCTGGTTGTCGCACAGCGGCGCTGAGCGTCACCCACCGTTCACACGCACGCCGTTCCGAGGACACCGGCGTAGGTCATAATTTCTCAATGCTAACGAACTTGTGGGCGCGCCCCGCCTCGTCCCGGACCCCCGTCTCCCGCTTCGGCGTGCTCGCCGGACTCGTCGCCGCAGGCGCGATCGCGGTGTCCACCCCCGGAGCGGCCGACGCCGCCATCTCCTCGTGTGCACTTTCGTCGCTGCCCTCGCAGGCGACGACGACAGTGAATCTGATCCACCAGGGCGGGCCGTTTCCCTACCCCAACAACGACGGCGTGGTCTTCAGCAACCGTGAGGGCATCCTGCCCTCGCAGTCGTCGGGTTACTACCACGAGTACACCGTGCCCACCCCCGGTGCCAGCACGCGCGGCGCGCGGCGAATCGTCACCGGCGGAACGCCACTCACGTCTCCCCCGCGCTACTACTACACCGGAGATCACTACGGCTCGTTCTGCTCCGTCACCGGTGCGTGATCGACGCGGGCACGACGCCGCGGGATACTGCCTGTCATGACCGGTGACACCGTGCGTTACGAGATCGACGGTTCGGCCATCTCGTCGGCCGCCGACTTCTACGCCGAGATCGGGCGCGCGGTGAACGGACCGGGCGGCTACTTCGGCTCGAACCTCGATGCGCTCGCCGACTGTCTGCGTGGCGGTTTCGGGACCCCGGAGTCCGGCGACTTCGAATTCGTGTGGCGTGACAGCGCCACGACGCGCGCACAACTGGGCGTGTCCGCGGCCGATGAACCGCCGATGATCGACCGGGTCGTCGAGGTGTTCTCCGATGTCGGGGTACCGCTCACCCTGAGCTAGGACGCAGGCCCGCCGGCGCGGAGCTCGCGGACACTGTCGATCGTGTCCGCGTCGGCGGCGGTCTTGTCGGGTCGGTACCGCAACACCCGCGCGAACCGCAGCGCGACACCGCCGGGGTACCGCGAGCTGGTCTGCGCACCGTCCAGTTCGATCTCCACCACGATCTCCGGGTGGAGGTAGACGGTGTGCTGATCGCGGTCGCGTTCGTGGCGCGGGAACTCCTCGGTCTGCCACCGCAACAGCTCGTCGGTCAGCCCCTTGAACGTCTTCCCGACCATGATCGGGGGTCCGCCGTCGGGGTCGCGGGCACCGAGGTGCAGATTCGACAACCACCCCGTCCGTCGGCCGTACCCCCATTCCGCGGCCAGCACCACGAGATCCAGCGTGTGCTCGGGTTTGATCTTCAACCAACTCTTGCCGCGCCGGCCCGCCGCGTAGACGGAGTCGAGCGACTTCGCCATCGCGCCCTCGTGTCCGGCGTCGATGGCCGCCTCGAAGTGGGCCTGGGCCTGCTCGGCGTCCGGACGGATGACCGAGGGGATCCGATGCTCACCGGCGACCGCGTCCAACGCGGCGATCCGACGCTCGAGGGGCTCGTCGAGCAGGTCGACGCCGTCGAGGTGCAGGCAGTCGAAGAAGTACGGGCGCAGCAGGAGTTCACCCTCGGCCGACCCGAACCGGCTCATCGTCTCCTGGAACGGGCGCGGCCGACCGGAGTCGTTGAGCGCCAGCGTCTCCCCGTCGAGGACAACCGAGGTGCACGGCAACGCACGCACCAGCTCGACGAGCTCGGGCACCGACGAGGTGATGTCGCGCAGGGTACGGGTGACGATCAGGACGTCGTCGCCGTCGCGGTGCACCTGGATCCGCGCGCCGTCGAGTTTGTGTTCCACGACGAGGTCGGGGCCGAGTTGGGCATGCGCGGCGGCCATCGACTCGCCGGGGGAGGCGAGCATCGGACGGATCGGCCGACCCACGGTGAGGCGGAACTCCGCCAGGGCCTCGGCCCCGTCGACCATCGCCGCACGGGCGGTCGCCCCGAGGTCACCGGAGAGCATCACCGCGCGACGGACGACGGCCTGGGGGATGTCCGATGCTTGCGCGATGGCGTCGGTGGCAACACCCTCGAGCGCGCCCTGCCGGAGTTCTCCGGTGATGAGCCGGACCAGGAAGTCCTGTTCGTCGGCGGTCGCGGCACCGAGCAGCGACACCAACGCCTCGCGACGGCGTGCGGTCGACCCGCTCCCGGAGATGGTCGTCAGCCCGGTCAGGGCGGCATCGACATCACCCACCGACAGCGACGTCTCCGTGGCCGGTTCCGGTCGGGCCGCCGACAGGGTGCGCCACCCGATCCCGATCCGTCCCTGCCGGAGTTCGCCGGACAACCAGCCGACGACCGGGTGGACCTCGTCGGGACCGGCCGCTCGGATCAGCTCCGCGACCGCGGCGATCTTCGCCTTACGGCCGGACGTCGCACCGACCACACGAGACGTCTCGATCACATCGGCCAGGCGCATGCGTCAGAGCTTCTCGACGACCTCGGTAATCTGCTTCACGGTCTTGCCCGCGATCTGCTGGAACACCAGCCACATGATCGGCTCGGCGATCTTGCCCGCCCCGTTCAACGACACGTTCGCGCGGTAGGTGATCTCGGTGCCGCCGCCTTTCGCGTCGGCGAAGGTGAGGTCGTCGCTGGTCACCGCGGTCTTGTTCGTGCCCTCGAACCGCAGGTGGTCGGCATCGTCACGGACCAGCGTGTAGTCGAGTTCGGTGGTCACACCGACGAGCTTGGACGTGTTGTGCCAGACGGTCCCGAGCGCCACGGGCCCCGGGGTGGTCTGGACGTTGTCCTGGCTACCCGGATCCCACTGCGTCGCGTTGGTGAAGTCGCGGAGATACCCGACCACCGTCGCGCGGTCTTTTGCCACCGTGAACGTGCGTGCTACCTGAACCATGCCTCGATCGTAGTCGCGCCGACCGGACTCGATCGCTCAGAAGTCGCGGATGCTGCGATCGCTCGCGGGCTCGAAGTCCGGGATCCGACGCGCGGCGTCGACCACGGAGTAGCCGGACGCATCGCCGTTGAGCGACACCGATGGTCGACCGTCGACGCCCACCGGGATGTCGCCGGCCAGGGTGACCCGGTTGACCTTGCGATACGCCGAACCGAAGTCGGCGACACCGTAGTGCTGCGTGGAGCGGTTGTCCCAGATCGCCAGGTCGCCCGCGTTCCAGTTCCAGCGGAAGGTGTTGTCGGGGCGCTCGATTCGCGCCTGCAGCAGTCGCAGGATGTCGGCGGTCTCCGACGTCTTCAGTCCGACGAAGGACTCCACGAAATGGCCGAGGGTCAGTGCACGCTCGCCGGTCTCGGGATGAACGCGTACCACCGGGTGCTCAGTACGGAAGACGGTCTTGTGGAACTCTTCGCGGTACGCGGGGTCGCTGCTGTCGCCGACGGTCAGGTGCTCGGCGTAGTCGTAGTCGTTGGTGTGTACCGCGCGCAGGTTGTCGGCGAGGATGCGCAACGGCTCGGGCAGGGCCGCGTAGCCGGCCACCGTCGACGCCCACATCGTCGCTCCGCCGTACTCGGGCTGGACGACCGCACGCAGGATCGACATCTTCGGGATGCGGTCGACGAAGGTGACGTCGGTGTGCCAGGAGTTGGCCGCGCCCTCGAGCGGCAGGAGATCCTCGCCGCGGGACAGCACCGTGGGGTGTGCCTTGGTCGGGACACCCAGGCGCTGCCCGAACGCGTACTGCGCATCGTCGTCGATGTGGTGCTGGCCGGTGATGATCACGGCCTTGTGGACAGCGACGACGCGGGCGATCGCGGCCACGGTGGCGGCGTCGAGATCGGCGTCGATGTGGAGTCCGTCGATCCGCGCACCCAGGTTGTGTCCGAGTTTGGTCACGCGAAACGGAGTGCGCGTGGAGGACTGGACTCCGGGGGTCTCGAGTATCGCTGTCATGGTCGGCCTTTCACATAGCTATCCAGCCAGTTTTGCCGTGCGACGCACCACTTCGAAAGGTTTGGCGCATACTGATCGCAACCCGGTCGGCCGAAGGATCCTTTACGCCCGGCCACCAGCGGTCCACGTCGAGAACCCGGCGGATCACCGCCCATCTGCTCGCATGATTCGACGTTTCCACCCCATTCAGGGGCATCAGCAGTGAGGATCGACTCGTGGATTCAGTGTGGACATACTTCACTGATCATCGCCGACAGCTGCTCTTCGACTCGTATCAGCACGTCAGCGCGGTGGTTCAGAGCGTCATCCTCGCGACCCTGATCGCATTGATCATCAGCATCGCGTCCTATCGCAGCGCCACCGCATCCGCGCTGGCCAACTCGCTGTCGTCGGTGATCCTGACAATTCCGTCATTTGCGCTCCTGGGCCTGCTGATCCCGATCTTCCATCTCGGAGTCACGCCCAGTGTCATTGCGCTGGTCCTCTATTCGCTCCTGCCGATCATCCGCAACACGATCGTCGCGCTCTCGTCGATCGATCCCGCCCTGATCGATGCCGCCCGGGGTACAGGGATGTCGCGCGTGCAGACGCTGTACCGCATCGAACTCCGACTGGCCTGGCCCGCCGTCCTGTCCGGGATGCGCGTCAGCTCGCAGCTGGCGATGGGAATCCTGGCCATCGCGGCGTACGCGAAGGGGCCCGGCCTGGGCAACCTCATCTTCTCCGCGCTCGCCCGCATCGGCAGCCCCACCGCCATCCCGATGGCGCTGACCGGAACCATCCTCATCGTCGTCCTGGCGCTGATTCTCGACGCCATCTACATCCTCATCGGCCGCCTCACGACGTCGAAAGGACTACGTGACTGACATGACCACCTCCCAGAAGGCAGTTCCCCAACGCGCGGAAAACGCGGCCGGGGTCGACATCGTCCTCGATTCGGTGACCAAGCGGTACCCCGGTCAGAAGGCCGCGGCGGTCGACGACTTCTCCCTCACCATCAACGCCGGCGAGATCGTCGTGTTCGTCGGACCCTCCGGGTGTGGCAAGACCACCACGATGCGGATGATCAACCGGTTGATCGAACCCACCTCGGGGTCGATCTTCATCGGCGGCAAGGACGCACTGTCCATCCCGGCCAACGAATTACGCCGCTCCATCGGCTACTCCATCCAGCAGGCCGGTCTGTTCCCGCACATGACGATCGCGCAGAACGTCAGCATGGTGCCGAGTCTTCTCAAGTGGGACAAGAAGAAGACCGCGGCCCGCACCGAGGAGATGCTGCACCTCGTCGGCCTCGACCCGGCCATCTACCTCAACCGGTTCCCGCGCCAGCTCTCCGGTGGTCAGCAACAGCGTGTCGGTGTCGCCAGAGCGTTGGCCGCCGATCCCCCGGTGCTGCTGATGGACGAGCCGTTCGGTGCTGTCGACCCCATCACGCGAGCGTCGTTGCAGGACGAGCTGATCCGGCTGCACGCCGAGATCGGCACCACGATCGTGTTCGTCACCCACGACTTCAGTGAGGCCGTGAAGCTCGGTGACAAGATCGCCGTACTCGGTGATCGGTCCACCGTCGAGCAGTACGACACCCCCGAGGCGATCCTGGCCAACCCGGCCACCGAGATGGTCGCCGGATTCGTCGGCGGCGGCGCACTTCTGCAGCAGCTCGGGTTGGTGCGCGTGCGTGACGTCGACCTACAGCAACGCCCGACGGCCCACGAGAACGATCCGGTCGACGATCTCGCCCGTGCCATCGACGCGACCGACGACAACTGGGGGATCATCCTCGACGATCGCGACCGGCCGGTGCGCTGGGTACGCGACCACCACCTGCGCAACGCCCGATCGTTGCGCGACAACGGAGTTCCCGCCGACCTGGTGTCCATGTCGTCGACGCTGCAGCAGGCGCTCGAGGCCATCCTGTCCACCGGTTGCGTCTCGGCCATCGTCACCGGCAAGAACGGGAGATACGAGGGCATCGTGACCATCGAGACCCTGATGGCCGCGATTCGTGACATCCGTGTGGAGACCGGACCCGACGCCGAAGCGAGGGAACCGGAATGACCACCACCGTCGACACCGAGGTCGCCAAGGGCGAGGGCAGACTCCGTCTGTTCATCCAGCCCGTCCTGGTGCTGATCGTCGCTGCGGCCGTCCTGACCTGGGCGTTCACCCGCGACCTCACCGCGACGCAGAAGGAGACCATCAACGGCTCCAACGTGAGTTCGTTGGTCTGGCAACACCTGGTGATCAGTCTCGTCGTCGCCGCGATCGTCGTCGCCATCTCGGTTCCGCTCGGAACGGTGTTGAGCCGACCCCGTTTCCACCGTCTCGCCCCGATTGCCATCGCGATCGCGAACATCGGTCAGGCCACGCCGGCGATCGGCCTGCTGGTTCTCCTGTTCCTCTGGACCGCCACGACCGGGTTCTGGATCGGTGTCATACCGATCGCGATCTACTCGTTGCTGCCGGTGCTCGCCAACACCCTGCTGGGTTACGAGCGCGTCGATCCCGCCGTGATCGACGCCGGTCGGGGTCAGGGCATGTCGAAGATGGGAATCCTGGTGCGCCTGGAGTTCCCGCTCGCCATCCCCTACATCCTGGCCGGGCTCCGGACCTCGCTCGTGCTCGCGGTCGGCACCGCGACCCTGAGCTTCCTCGTCGACGCCGGTGGCCTCGGCATCCTCATCGACACCGGCTACAAGCTGCGCGACAACGTCGCCCTGGTGCTGGGCAGTGTGCTGGCCGCATGTCTGGCACTGATGGTCGACTGGGCCGGGGCATTGGCCGAACGCTGGCTGGGACCAAAGGGATTGCGAGTATGACAACCACATTGCGACACCGAGACCGACGGCCGGGACGCGTTCGCCGCGCACTGAGAGCCACCACCCTGCTCGCGGCCGTCGCCTCGATGACCGCTGCGATCGGGGCCTGCGGACTCGCCTCCGGCAGTACGCCACCGTTCACGGTGGGGGCCGGATCGATCAAGAACATCCCCGCGCTCGACGGGGTGAAGGTGACCGTCGGCTCCAAGGAGTTCACCGAACAGGTCATCCTCGGATACATCATCGAGTTCTCGTTGATGGCGGCCGGTGCCGACGTACGCGACCTCACCAGCATCGTCGGATCGCGCAGTACCCGCGACTCGCAGACGCAGGGCCAGGTCGACATCACCTACGAGTACACCGGTACCGGGTGGATCAACTACCTGGGCAACGAGAAGCCGATCCCGGACGCGACCAAGCAGTTCGAGGCGGTGCGCGACGAGGACCTGAAGAAGAACGACATCGTGTGGACCGCGGTCGCACCGATGGACAACACCTATGCACTGGCGGCCAGCCCCGAGGTCATCAAGAGCACCGGGGTGAAGACGCTGAGCGAATACGGAGCGCTGGTCAACAAGAACCCGGGTGCGGCGCAGACCTGTCTCGAGACCGAGTTCCGGAGTCGCCAGGACGGATTCCCGGGTGTGGCGAGCACATACGGCTTCCCGGTTACCAAGGCCCAGGTGTCGATCCTCCAGACCGGCATCATCTACCAGGCCACCGCGGACGCGAGTCAGTGCAAGTTCGGTGAGGTGTTCACCACCGACGGGCGCATCAAGGCCCTGGGCCTGCAGCTCCTCACCGACGACAAGCAGTTCTTCCCGCACTACAACGCAGCGATCGTGATGCGCGAGGCCTACGCCAAGGAGCACCCCGACATCGCGAAGGTGATGACGCCGGTCTCGGACAAGCTGACCAACGACGTGATCACCGACCTCAACCTGCAGGTCGATGTCCAGGGCAAAGAGCCCGCTGAGGTCGCGCGGGACTGGCTGGTCAAGGAAGGGTTCGTCAGCAAGGAGTCGTCCTGACCCGCTGACGACCCGGTCAGGTCAGGTCGCGACGAGCGTCAGATCTGACCGATCGGGACGGGCTCGGCGACGCCGTCGGCCGACACGCGAACCGCGTGCGCGGCGTCGCGCAGACCGTCGGTACCTACCACCAGCGCGCCGTCCGGACGCTGGACGATCGTCGTCATGCGACCGTCGCGGCTCAGCAACTCGATGACCCGTTCGCCGGGCCGGCCCATGGCGTCGACCAGGACGCCGGCATGTCCACTGAGTCCGATGACCACGGTCTGTACCACCGACCCGGTCTCACCGGCCGTCATACGGTTGTCATTCACTCGATGTCTCCGTCACGCGTCGCTCGAACCCGAAAAGCCGACACGGTAGCGAGGCCCCCCGAACGCGGCCCGTGTTCATATTTCACTATCAGCAATCGACTATAACCCCACCCGTACAGATGTGTTGTCGATCGCTCGACGTACATGACGATCATTCGTCCGGTCGGAGTCGGCATCGTCGGGCAGCAGGGCGATGCGCACCGACACCGGCTCCACGCCGAGGAGTCGGACATTCATGGCGTTGAACAGCCGCAGCGGATGCCAGGCGACGATGGCGCGTTGACGCGCGAGGACATCGTCGTCGGGGAGCACCGTCGCGATGCCGGCGACCCACCGATGGCGCAGACCGCATCGGATCCGTACCCGCACTCGCGGATCCGCCACGATGTTGCGCACGTACTGTGCCCGCAGTCCGTGTTCGGCGATCACCCAGAGAAGATCCCCACTGCGCCCGTTGCCGACCGGTGTGCGCCGGGCGCAGCCAGTCCGCCGACCACGCGTTTCCAGGACCACCACCCCGAGTGGGTTGATGCCGACCGTGTGCAGAACTCGCACCACCGGGTTGAGTGCCCATCGCTGCACCGTCCGCACCAGCCGCCACTTCGCTCGCGGGCACACAGCCGAGGAGAGAACGAGACCGACGAACACGGCCGTCTGTGCGAGCGGCGCCGACAGCCCACCGGACGGATCCACCGCGTACGGCCCCCACGACAGGGCGAGCGCCCCCGCCAGGGCCACGATCGATCCGCGCAGCGCGGCAATACATCTGTATGAGTTCATACAGATGTATGATCCTCGCCATGGCGGTGAAGTCAAGACCTGAACCGGCCCGGTCGATACTCACCGCGCTCCTGGAGGTGGTGTCCGAGCACGGGCTCGAGCGCGCCACGGTCCGAGAGGTGGCCGCGTCGGCCGGCGTCTCGATCGGGACCGTGCAGCACTACTTCCCGACGAAGGACGCCATGGTGGTCGGCGCGTTCACCGAGGTCGTCGAGCGGATACGCCGACGCGTCAACGCCGTACCGCTCACCGCTGACGTCGAGTCCGACCTCCGGGCGGTGCTCGGCGAACTCCTGCCGGTCGACGCGCGGCGCCGCACCGAGGCCCGCATCCAACTCGCCTTCGCCGCTCGTGCTGCGGTGTCGCCGGCCCTCGCGACCCTGCAACGGGAGGTTCTCGACGATGTGCGCGCATCCGTGGCGTCGGCGTTCCGACGCCGTTGGGGCCCAGACGACGCTCCCCGTAGCCGGGACGCGGCGGCGGCCGCATTGGCACTCGTCGACGGACTCGCGATGCACGCTGTCTCCGCGGGCGATCAGTACGACGGCGACTCCCTGCGACGGCCCCTCGACCTCGTGCTCGCCTCGATCCTGTCCTGACCGGCCTCAGCGGTCGATCGTGCGGGCAGAACCATCCGGGTGGACACGAACCGCCCGGCCGACCGCGTCCATCGCGTCGGTCCGGATCTCCAGCGAGCCGTCCGTGAACTGCACCAGGGTGGCCACCATCCCGGTCGCACCGCCCAGTCGGACGGTCTTCGACGACTCGACAATGGTGCGACGACGATCATGCGAGTTGGAGCCCATGTCATCACCTCCGAATGAGTACGTTCGCTAAGGATTCGTCGCCGGTGGGTATGCGGATGGCCACCACAGCCGTGTCGCTGTGGCCGCGACCACGTCGGCACGACAGACTCGTGGACGACGTGCAGGCGGTCATCCGTCTACCGGCCCGATCGAAGGGACTCGACCCGTGCGAACCCGCCGCGCTCTGGTGGCCCTGCTCGCGACGCTGCTCGGGGTCGCGGGGTGCTCGCTGTTCGCCGACGACCCCACCGACACCTACGAGGCACTCGCCACCGCGCTGACCGACGTCGACGTCGATGCCGCGGCCGGTCACACCGACGACGCCGCGGCGGCAAGAGCGGCGATCACCTCGATGTACGCGGGGATGGGGTTCGGTGACCGCGCTGCCGCGCAGAAGGCCGGCAAGAAGGTCAGTGTGCGCGCCGAGGGTGTCGACGAGAAGTCCGGGCGCGGCTCGTTGGAGTTCCGGTGGACCTTCGGACCCGGCAAGGAGTTCGCCTACCGCACCGAGGCGACCGCGACCGACGACGACGGATGGCGGGTGCACTGGGACCCGACGCTCCTGCATCCCGCCCTCACGCGGGCACTGAGCTTTCAGTACTCCGACGACAAGAATCTCGAGACCCCCGTGACCGACCGGCGAGGCCTCCCGCTGCTCACGTGGCAGACCGTCGGCGTCGTCACCGTCGCGCGCGACCAGGCCGACGCGCGATCGGCCGCCCTCGCCCAGATACTGAACCGGATCGACCCCTCCATCACCGCGACGTCGATCCGCGCGTCCGCCGACGCGGCCACCTCCGACTCGGTCACGGTGGTCACCCTGCGCGCCGGCGACCTGCGGACCGTGCGCGATCGCCTCGGGGCCGTCCCGGGCATCTCGGTGAGCGAACAGGGCAAGCTGCTCACCGTCGACCGCTCACTGCGCTCCCCCGCTCTCGCGCAGATCCCGGACCGGTGGAACGACCGGATCACCGCGAGCGCCGGATGGTCGGTCGATCTGGTGGACGGGTCGGGCACCACCGTCGACCGGTTGGCCACCCGTGCACCCGGCGACGTCGAGGCGGTACCGCTGACGCTGGATCTCCGCCTGCAGCGGTTGGCGCAGCGGGCGGTGGCCTCAGAAGCGAAACCAACCGCTCTGGTGGCGATCTCAGCGTCGACCGGCGGACTCCTCGCGGTGGCACAGAACGGGGCTGCCGACCGTCAGGGGCCGATCGCGCTGTCGGGCCTCTACCCGCCGGGGTCGACGTTCAAGACGGTGACCACCGCGGCTGCGCTGGAATCAGGCGACGTCACCGCCGGGACACCGTTGCCCTGCCCGGGTCGGGCGACGATCGAGAACCGCACCATCCCGAACGAGGACGAGTTCGACCTCGGCACCGTGCCGCTGCGCACGGCCTTCGCGCAGTCCTGCAACACCACCATGGGCGCGCTGTCGGACAAGCTCGGACCGACGGCGTTACGCGACACCGCAGCCCGATTCGGCATCGGCGTCGACTTCGTCGCACCCGGGATCACCACGGTGACCGGGAGCGTGCCCGCCGCCGACACCCCGGCACAGCGGGTCGAGAGCGGCATCGGCCAGGGACGCGTCACCACGAGCCCGTTCGGTCTCGCCGTCGCCGAGGCGAGCCTGGCGCACGGCTCGATGATCCTGCCGTCGCTGCTGTCGGGTCAGACCACGACCGCCGACCAGCGTCCCCCGGCTCTCGACCCAGCGGTGGTGTCGCAAATCCGCTCGATGATGCGCGACACCGTCACCGCTGGGACAGCGCGGTCGTTACGCGACATCCCCGGTCTCGGCGGCAAGACCGGAACCGCCGAGTTCGGCGACAACTCCGGCGCGCACGGATGGTTCGCGGGCATCCTCGGCGATGTCGCCTTCGCGACACTGGTCGTCGGAGGCGACTCCTCGAGCCCGGCCGTCTCGGTCTCCGGTCAGTTCCTGCGCGGGTCGCTGGGCGACTGAGGTCTCCTTCCGAGCCCGCTGAGGCGTCGCTCACGTTCGTGACATCGGTTACTGGCACCATCGGTGATGTGGGATAGTCGAACCCATGAAAACGCCTGGTCGGAGTGCGCCGTCCCCGACATCCCCGACGACCGCCCTCGCCGAGGAGCCCGACACCCGCCCCGCCATCGGTATGACGGTGGTGGTCGACACCGGTGACGGGTCCGACGCCCGCGGCGTTATCGTCGACGACTTCGGCGACCTGGCCGGCACTCCGGTCGGGATCGGGACCGAGCGCATCGCGACCGCACGCCGCTGGGCCGTGGACATCGACGGCGGGCACATCGTCTTCGTCGACGACGCCGCGCTGCTCGAGATCCACCCCGACGCGTCGGCCTCCTAGCCCGAGACCTCCGGCGCCTCGGTGTCGGGGGCGACCCTCCCGACATCGCGTCCGTGCCACCGCGCGGCCGCCAACACCCAACTCCCCTCGGGGTCCTGCGGGTCGTGTCCCGTCAGTTTCGCCACCCGCGCCAGGCGATAGGCCACGGTATTTCGGTGGATCTGCATGCTCTGCGCTGTCGCGAGTTGATTACACGAGTTGTCCAGGAAGGTCCAGAGTGTCTCCTGCGCAACTGAATCCGTTCTTAAGGCATCGCTGACCCGTTCCAGATACGGGTGCGCCGGGCGGGCGGTCGCGACCACGTACGGGAACAGCACGTCGTCGCCCACGCAGAGACTGTCGGACCGGTCGAGCAACCGGGCCGTGCGACACAGGGTCTGCGCCTCGATCCGTGCGGCGGGGATACCGGTCGGGGTGGCCGGCGCGGAGACCCCGGCCCAGAACGTCGGAGACGTCTCCGACAGGTCGGACCGCGGTATGAAGCCCTCGAGGACATCGACCGCCCCACGCCCGTCGACGTCGGCCGCCGGTATCAACGCCGTCCATCCGGACGTGTCCGACACGGTCAACGCACCGTCGTCGGCTGCGGTTCGGGTGTGGATCTCGCGCAGGATGCGGGGGTCGCTGTCCGGCGCGGGTTCGAACGCGGCCACCACATAGGCCGTCGCGAGAGGACCTGCGCGATCCAGCGTCCCGGGCGGCGGGGACGCCCCACTCAGCAGTGCCGTCGCGACCGCACGCTTCGCGTCACCGCGCGTCCACACGTGGTCCGAGACGATCAATGGGCTGCACGCCACGGCGATCCGCCCGGTGACCGTGGTCAGGTATCGGACCAGCGCCGCCGCGGACTCCAGCATGAACGTGCTGTCCTGCTCGATCAGCGCACTCGTCAGTTGGTCCCAGATCATCGTCGCGCCGCCCTGGTAGACCGCCAGGATGTCCTCGAGTGCGACGCCGTCACGTTGCCGCATGAGCGCGAGTTCGATGAGCGGGCCGAGCTCCTCGGTGGTCGGCATCGTCCGCGTCTGCAGGTAGCGGAAGTACAGGTCGACGTTGAGACGCGTCCCGTGCACCATGTCGTGTTCGACGAGAGCGCTCGGCGCGTTGTCGTACGCAGGCACCGTCGACGAGAACCCGTTGATCACGGTGTACGCCTGCTGGTGCAGGCGACGGATGACCTCGGTCCGCCCCTCCATGGATCTCTCCCCCCGGCCGCCCTCAGTTGGGCGCACGCACATCCAGTGTGGCCAAGTCTTTGTGGAAGTGCCAGTAGTCGATCAGGGGACCCGTGCGACGGGTCCACCCTGGCTTCCGGCGTCAGAGATCGAACGAGGCGTGCATCTCCCAGTAGAGGATCTCGGCGTCGGACACGGCCGTCACCGCGGAGGTGCCCTCGCCGGCCATGTCGGTGAACCGCGCCACGTCCCCGGCGGTCAGGACCCCTACCCCGTCGACCTCCACCTCGCCGCGGGCGACGAACAGATGCCCGAACTGCGCGGACGGCAGGTCGATCCGCCGACCCGACGGTGGCCGCGCCACGTGCATCGCGACATAGCGATTGGCGATCGAGACGGCCGAGGTGTCGGCGTGCCGACGCAATCCGGACACCACCGGCACCAACGACCCGTCGGCGAGGTCGGCGGTGAAGTCCCGCTCGGCGTAGCCCGGGTCGAGGCCGTCGGTGTCCGGCGGCAGCCACATCTGCACGACGTGCGCGGCGAGCCCCTCGGCCCGGGTGGACGCATTGCGTTCGGAGTGGGTGATCCCGCGGCCCGCGGTCATCCGCTGGACCAGGCCCGGGACGATCACCCCGCTGTGCCCACTGGAATCACGGTGTTCGATGCTGCCCGCGAGCAACCACGTGACGATCTCGGAGTCGCGGTGTTGGTGGGTGTCGAAACCGGACCCGACATCGACGGTGTCCTCGTTGTGCACCATGAGTACGCCGAACGCGTTGGCCTGGAGGTCGAAGTTGCCGGTCACCGGGAACGACTGCGCCGAATGCAGCCACTCATTGCTCCAGTGGTGGCGCTGCGCACCACGAATCACCGCGACCGGCATCGACCGGACCTCCCCATCGTGAATTTGCGGCACCGTGTGTGTCACGGCACGCGACGGAGTTTAGGCTCGCAGGGGACGTCGTGCGCATGTGCGGCGTCAGCTGTCACCGGTGTGGTTGGGGACCGGACGTTCGTGCATGAGGAGAAGCAGATGACCGCCGGAATCGCCACCGCATCGACCACCGACCACGTCGGCATCCTGGGACTGGGTGTCTACCGTCCACGCCGGTCGGTTCCGAACTCGGAGATCATCGAGGCGATCGACTCCAGCGACGAGTGGATCCAGACCCGCTCGGGCATCAAGACCCGCGGCTTCGCGGGCGACGACGAGACCATCGTCAGCATGAGCCTCGCCGCGGCCCGTAAGGCCCTCGAGGCCTCCGGCGTCGACCCGGCGCAGATCGGCGCCATCGTCCTCGCGACGTCGTCGATGCTGGTGCTCGGACCATCCGCGGGCGCCGTCCTGGCCACCGAACTCGGCATCGAGAACTGCGCGGCGTTCGACGTCGGCGCCGGTTGTGCCGGGTTCTGCTACTCGCTCGCCACCGCCGCGGGGCTGGTCCGCTCCGGTGCGGCCAAGTACGCGTTGGTCGTCGGCGTCGAGCGACTCACCGACCTGTTGGATCCCACCGACCGCAGCTGCGCCTTCATCTTCGCCGACGGCGCGGGCGCCGTGGTGATCGGACCGTCCGACGTCGAGGGTGTCGGACCGGTCTCGTGGGGCAGCGACGGCTCGCAGACCACGGCGATCAAGCAGGACAAGGACTTCGGGCAGTACTTCGACGAGGTCGCCGAGGCCGAGGCCACCGGCGGCACGTCGGTCCGTCCCTACATCCGCATGAACGGTCCCGCCGTGTTCCGCTGGGCGATCACATTCCTGGAGAAGGCCTGCCGCGACGCCATCGACAACGCGGGCGTCACGCCGGAGGACATCCACGCGTTCATCCCGCACCAGGCCAACAGCCGCATCACCGAGGCGCTCGTGCGCGTGCTCAAGTTCCCCGACGAGACGGTCGTCGCCAACGACATCTCTCAGTCGGGCAACACCAGCGCCGCATCGATCCCGATGGCCATGGAGGAGTTGCTGCGCAGCGGTGAGGCCAAGCCCGGCGACACCGCGCTGCTGATGGGGTTCGGTGCGGGTCTGGCGTACGCCGGCCAGGTCGTCACGCTGCCCCCGATCGCCGCCACGGTCTGATCACACTCAGGTGGGTTTCGACGTCACCGAGTACACAACGGTCCTCATCACGCTGATCGTGATCATGGACCCGCCCGGTCAGATCCCGATCTTCCTGTCGCTGGTGGGTCATCAGACGCCCGCCGAGCGACACCGCGCGGCCTGGCAGGCCCCCGCGATCAGCTTCCTGGTGATCAGCACGTTCGCCCTCGGCGGCAAGTTCATCCTGAGCTATCTGCACATCGGCGTGCCGGCGCTACAGGGCGCGGGCGGTCTCCTGTTGCTGCTCGTCGCATTACAGCTGCTGACCGGGCAGGGCAACGCGTCTTCCCCCAAGGCCGCCGACGGCGTCAACGTGGCCCTGGTGCCGCTGGGCACCCCGCTGCTGGCCGGCCCGGGCGCGATCGCGGCGGTCATCGTCGCGGTGTCGCAGGCCGACGGTCACGGGTCGGCCTACGTCGCCATCGCCGCGGCCATCGTGACCGTGCACCTCGTTCTCGCTCTGGTCCTGCGGTTCTCCACCGTCCTGATCCGCATCCTCGGGGTGGGTGGGGTGACGCTGGTGGCCAAGATCGCCGGTCTGCTGCTGGCCGCGATCGCCGTGCAGCTCATCGCGAACTCGATCATGGGGTTCATCGACGCCCGGTGAGCGGGCGCAGCCGGTGCCTGGTGGTCCGGAGCTGCGCACCCCTGCGGCACAATCAGCGGCGATGAACTCGATTCTTGCGATCGTCCCGCTGGCGGCGGTCGACTCGATCAACGTCCTGGCACTGCTCGCGGTGTCCTATGTATGGGTCTCGGCACCGTCACGAGGTGCGTACGTCCGAACGGCCGGTGCTTTCGTGGTCGGTGGGGTGTGCGGACTGGCGATCACGTTGGCGTTCTCGTTCACCGTGATCCTCCGACTCGTTCACCGCGCGATCGATGCGTTCCCCCCGACCGCGATCGCGGTGATCGCGCTTGTGATCGCGCTCGTCGTCTTCGGCATGGCAGTCCAGGGATTCCGTCGTCCACCGACGTCGCTCCCCGTACAGCGCACGGTGCGCCCACTCGGCGCCTTCGCGCTGGGACTGCTCACGTGGGCGATCCAGTCGTTGACGTCGGCGCCGTTCTACGGCGCGATCGCGGTGATGGCCGACGACGGCACGGTGGTCCGCGTGGTCGTGTCGATCGTGTTCGTGTTGATCGCCCTCGTCCCGGTCACGAGCCTGCTGCTCGCACTGACACTGTTCCCGCAGGAGACCGGCCAGCGTCTGCTCGACCGTCTGCAGACCGCGCTGCCGATCGCGTCGCGGGTGGTGTCGGTGATCCTCATGATCGGCGCGGTGATCGCAGCCGTCCTCGCCATCGACTCGCTGGCGGGCTGAGCGCCGTCGCGAGGCACTCGACGACCACGGACGAACGAGCCGGACAGCCCTGGATGGGACTGCCCGGCTCGTAGGTGTCAGTGACTCTCGGAAACGGTTGTCCGGCTGCAGATCACGAACCGAAGCAGAAGATCCCGGTGCACGGCGGCGTGTAGGTGATCGACACGGTGAACGAACCCTCGTTGTTGGCGAAGCCGTCGACGTTGTCGTTGAAGGCGAACGACAGCGGGCCGGATCCGGACAGCGTCGTCGGGCCGGCACCCACCAGCACGGGATCGGCGGTGCCGACCTTGCCCACCAGGGCCATGAAGGGACGGTCCGCGAGCACGCACTGACTCGACGGTGAGCTGGTGCAGTTGAGGGTGGGGAAGCCGTTCGGCCCCGCGACCTCGGTCGTGTAGCCGGGATCGAACGTCGCGGTACCGGTCGCGGTCACCGACACCGTCGACCCCGCGGCCACGGTCACGCCGCTCTGCGCGAAGACGTTGTCCGCTCCGGGTCTTGGCGTCGATGGTGATGGTCTTGGTGACCGGCGCCGCGTTCGCGACCGCAGGCGTGGCGAGGCCGATGCCGCCTGCCACCACGGCGGCCGCGGCGGCGATGGCCCCGATGCGGGCGCGAGTCGACGTGCTGGTCGTGGATGAATTCATGCTTTCCCCTTGCGATGTCGGTGAGCACTGATGAGTGGGGCACCGGGGTCTGCGGTGCCGGGGGAAGTACAGCAAGCGACTGCAAACGTTTTGTAAAGCGCACTTGCCGCGCCCGGGTCCGAAGACGAGAAAAGCCCGGATCGCGTGATGCGATCCGGGCTGTCCGGTCGTGCTGATGTGGGCGAAGGGGGACTTGAACCCCCACGTCCCGAAGGACACTGGCACCTGAAGCCAGCGCGTCTGCCATTCCGCCACTCGCCCGTGACTTGCCCGTCGACGCGACCGGGCGGTGAAAAATCCGCTGCAGAAACGGACTGCAAGACGATAGCACGCAGTCCCCACCGCACTTAAATCGTCACGCCCGCACCATTGCACCCACGCGATATCGAATCCGGTACCGCCGCTGCGACCTGCCCTACGAGCAGTGGGTGATCCATCGCCGCAGGTCGGGGCGATGCGTCCATCTGATCGGGGGCCGGTTACCCATCTGCGACACCTGTGACTAGCGTGGCGGGTGATGCCGTGATGGCACGATTGGCCAGTTGAATCGCTATCATCAAACGGCGTAAGAAGCACGGCGACACGCTGATGGCGCGAAGGGAGGTCCCCGACATGGGAATTCTGCAACGAATCGAGCGCAAGCTCGAGGGTGCGGTCGACGACGGCTTCGCCCGCGTGTTCGGGGGCAAGGTCGCGCCCCAGGAGGTCGAAGGCGCTCTGCAGCGTGAGGCCGAGGACTCCATCGAAGATCTCGGCGACGGCGGAAAGCTCGTGCCGAACAGTTACACCGTCGTGGTCAGCTCGACCGACCACGAGCAGATGGCAGCCGAGTACGAGCTCAACCGCAAGACATTCTCCAAGCATTTGGAGCATTTCATCCGCGACAACGGGTGGCAGACCTACGGTGATGTCATCGTCGAGTTCGAGCACTCACCGACGCTGCACACCGGTCAGTTCCGCGCACGCGGTGCGGTCGACCCCGATGTCCGCCCGCAACCGGTCGGTTCTCGGGTGTCCGCGCCACCACCGGCCGCAGCACGCCCGCGCCCCCACCCGACCGCACACGGTTCACACCCGAACTCAGAAGCAGGAGCCTTGCCGATGACCCAGAACTCAGGACCGGACCAGCGTCGCGGTTACGAACCCGCAGGCGGATACGACCAGGGCGAGCGGGGCTACGACCAGAGCGATCGCGGCGGCTACGGCCAGGGTGCCTACCCACCCGAGTCCGATCGTGGCTACGGCGCGCCCGCCGAGGGCGGCTACGTCAACGGCGCCGGTTACGAGCAGGGTGGATACGAGCAGGGTGGTTATCGCGCTGATGCCGGTGGTTACGCCGCGCCCGACGCCGACCCCAACTACGCCGACCGGGGCTACCGCGACGGCGGATACCAGCAGGGCGGCGGTTACGACCGCAACGCCGGATACGAGCAGCAGCCCGGCTACGACCAGGGCGCCTACCGGACCGGTGGGGGCTACCAGCAGGGCGGCTACGGCCAGGCCGGTGGATACGACCAGGGCGGGTACGACCAGAACTACGACCGCGGCTACCAGCAGTCCGACGCCGCACCGAACTACGCGGACCCGGGCTACCGGGACGAGGCGTACCGCGAGGGTGGCTACGACCAGGGCGGCTACGCGCCCCGGGGTGGCTACCAGCAGGGCTACGCCGACCCGCAGCACGATCAGGCCGGGTACGCAGGCGGCGGATACGACCAGGGCGGCTACCAGGGTGGTGGCTACGACCAGGGCTACGGCGCCGCGACGGCCGCCCCGGCCTACGCGCCGACCGCGATCACGCTGGTCCTCGAGGACGGCAGCAACCGCACCTTCGCCCTGCGCGACGGCTCGAACGTCATCGGTCGCGGCCAGGACGCCCAGTTCCGGCTCCCCGACACCGGCGTCTCCCGTCGGCACGTCGAGATCCGTTGGGACGGACACGTCGCGCTGCTGCACGACCTGAACTCCACCAACGGCACCACCGTCAACGACGTGGCCGTGAGCAGCTGGGAACTCGCCGACGGCGATCGCATCCGCCTCGGCCACTCCGACATCACCGTCCGCTTCGGGTGACGGCGCGTCGGCGGGGACGACTCTCCCCCGCCGGCGTGATCAGGTGCTCGCGCGGAGAAGTCGTGACCAACCGTTGCAGACCTGTCATGTACAGATTCCGATTCACTCGCGCGTGACCCATAAGATGTGGATCCATGGGTCGTCGAACGACGCCCCCGGATGATCAATGCGCACGGTGCCCGTCCCCGACGGTCACCGCCCGAGGAAACTTCGCCTGGAGGTGAGCAGCTGTGCAGGGCATAGTTCTGCAGTTGACCCGCGTGGGTTTCCTCCTGCTCCTCTGGCTCTTCGTCTGGGCCGTCCTGCGCATCCTCCGCAACGACGTCTACGCCGCGACCGGACAGCGACCGGTCCCCCGCTACGACCGCATCGGACGTCGATCGGGCGGCTCGGCCCGCCCGAAGGGCGCCGCGCGCTACCTCGTCGTCACCCACGGCGCCCTCGCCAACACCCGCATCACACTCGGGACGCAACCGGTACTGATCGGCCGCGCCGACGACTCGACGCTGGTCCTCACCGACGACTACGCCTCGGAGAAGCACGCGCGGATCTCGCGGCGCGGCGACGACTGGTACGTCGAGGATCTCGGCTCCACCAACGGCACCTACCTCGATCGGGGCAAGGTGACCACCGCTGTGAAGGTGCCGATCGCGACCCCGGTCCGCATCGGCAAGACCGTGATCGAGTTGCGCCCGTGACCCTGGTGTTGCGCTACATCGCGCGAAGCGACCGCGGGCTCGTCCGGTCGAACAACGAGGACTCGGTGTACGCCGGGGCCCGACTGCTCGCGCTCGCCGACGGCATGGGCGGTCACGCCGCCGGTGAGGTCGCCAGCCAGCTGGTCATCGAGGCACTGCAACCCCTCGACGACGACGAGCCCGGCGGCGATCTGCTCGGCAAACTCGACGACGCCATCCGTAGCGGCAACGCCGCCATCGCCGACCAGGTCGAACAGTCCCCCGAGCTCGAGGGCATGGGCACGACGCTCACCGCGATCCTGTTCGCGGGCAACCGCCTCGGCCTGTGCCACATCGGCGACTCCCGCGGCTACCTGCTCCGTGACGGCCAGCTCACCCAGATCACCCGCGACGACACCTTCGTGCAGACGCTGGTCGAAGAGGGACGGATCACCGCCGAGCAGGCCCACACCCACCCGCAGCGGTCGCTCATCATGCGGGCGCTGACCGGCACCGAGGTCGAGCCGACGCTGACCGTCCGCGAATCGCGGGACGGCGACCGCTATCTGCTGTGCTCCGACGGGCTGTCCGACGTGGTCACCGAGGAGACCATCGCCGACACCCTGTCCTCGGTGGCCGATCACGGCGAGTGCGCCGACCGTCTCATCGAACTCGCACTGCGCGGCGGCGGCCCGGACAACGTGACCGTCGTGGTCGCCGACGTCATCGACTACGACTACGGCGATCACCGCCCCATCCGCGCAGGCGCGGCCGGCGACGATGACGACGAGTACACCCCCGACCCGACCACCTCGGCCGGTCGTGCCGCGGCCCTGCGTCCTCCGCGTGAGTCACCGCGGCGTCCGACCGTCGAGCCCGAGCCCGTCGAGGCGACCCGCAACCCGCGCCGCAAGTGGTTCGTCGCCGCGGCCGCGCTGACGCTGATCGTGTTGGTCGTCGCGGGTGGTCTGGTGGCACGCGGGCTGATCCGTTCGAACTACTACGTCGACGAGAACAACGGCACCGTCGTGCTCTATCGCGGCATGCAGGGATCGATCCTCGGCCTCTCGCTCAACTCGGTCAGCCTCACCACGTGCGTGAGCGACCTGAAGGCCGAGACGCCCACGATCACCTTCGCCGACGCGAACTCCGCACCCGACTCCTGCACGCCGTTGCCGGTCAGCGACCTGTCCCAGCCCAGCCAGAACACCGTGCGCGCGAGCAAGCCGAGCGTCCCGCTCGACCAGGCCAAGCAGAACGTCAACCTGCTCTCGCTGCTACCGCTGTGCGGAACCCGCGCGGGTGATCCCGGCGTGAACACCCCGACCACGACCACCACGGCGCCTCCGACCTCCACCGTCGCGCCCGCACCGACCCAGACCGGGGCACCCGCGCCCGGGGCGCCTGCCTCCTCGCCCGCGCCCACCGTCCCCCCGACGACCACCGTCGACACCAGCGAAGATCGCTTCGACGACAGTGGCCGCAAGGTCTGTCGAGGACACTGATGTCGCAGGCCGCTGTAACCCAGACGCCCACAACGGGTCCCACTCGCCGTCCGAACGGCCGCAACACCGAGCTCATGCTGCTCGGTGTCGGTGCCGTGGTGGTGATGGCCGCGATGATCAACGTCGAGGCCGCACAGTCGCAGCAGATCTCATGGGATCTCGCGAAGTACGGGTTCGCCTACCTCGGACTGTTCGGCTTCGCGCACCTGGTGATCCGTCGGTACGCCCCATACGCCGACCCGTTGATCCTGCCGCTGGTCGCGGTGATCAACGGCCTCGGGCTGGTGCTCATCCACCGACTCGATCTCGGCTCGGGCGCCAGCGGCGAGACCGCGGTGGCCACCGATCAGACCAACAACGCCGATCAGCAGGTGCTGTGGGCGGTGCTCGGCGTCGTCGCGTTCTCGCTGATCCTGATCTTCGTCCGCGACCATCGCACCCTGTCGCGCTACAGCTACATCCTCGGCCTGGGCGGCCTCGCGTTCCTGGCGATCCCGGTGATCCTGCCCGCGTCGCTGTCGGAGATCAACGGCTCGAAGAACTGGATCAAGACGCCGCTGTTCAACATCCAGCCCGGCGAGTTCTCCAAGATCCTGATCATCATCTTCACCGCGTCGCTGCTGGTGTCGAAGCGTGACCTGTTCACCACCGCCGGCAAACATTTCCTCGGCATGGACCTGCCGCGTGCCCGCGACCTCGGCCCGCTGCTCGCCGCGTGGATCGTCACCATCGGCATCTTCGCCCTGGCCAACGACCTCGGCGGACCGCTGCTGATCTTCTCGACCATCCTCGTGCTGCTCTATGTGGCCACCGAACGCGTCGGATGGGTGATCATCGGCGTCGCGCTGTTCACCGTCGGCGCCATCCTCGCCTACCAGCTCTTCCCGCACCTGCAGGTGCGCGTGCAGGTGTGGCAGGACCCGTTCGGCGACTTCTACGGCACCGGATACCAGGTGGGTCAGGGGCTGTTCGGCCTCGCCACCGGTGGTCTGTTCGGCACCGGTCTGGGGTCCGGACGCCCCAACATCGTCCCCTTCGCCAACACCGACTTCATCATCGCGACCATCGGCGAGGAACTCGGCCTGGTCGGGCTCGCCGCGGTGCTCGGTCTCTACCTGATCCTCGTGGTGCGCGGGCTGCGCACCGGGATCACCGTGCGCGACAGCTTCGGCAAGCTGCTGGCCACCGGGTTGTCCTTCTCGATGGCCGTCCAGCTGTTCGTGGTCGTCGGCGGTGTCACCAAGCTGATCCCGCTGACCGGTCTCACCACACCGTTCATGTCCTACGGCGGGTCGTCGCTGCTGGCCAACTACGTCCTCGTCGCGCTGCTGATCCGGGTGTCCAACGCCGCGCGTGAGCCGGACGTGTCGAAGAAGAAGTCGACCCCGGTCGCCCTCGCCCAGACACAGGTGGTGAAGCGCCCGTGAACATCCCGATCCGACGCGTCGTCATCGCCGTGATGGTCATGGTCGTCGCCCTGCTGGCCAGCGCCACCTACGTCCAGGTCTTCAAGGCCGACAACCTGCGGGCCGATCCGCGCAACCAGCGGGTGCTGCTCGACGAGTACTCGCGTCAGCGTGGCCAGATCACTGCGGGCCAGGAGGTCATCGCGCAGTCGGTGCCCACCGACGACCGCCTGAAGTACCTGCGCGTCTACCCCGGCAAGTACGCGCCCGCGTTCGCGCCCGTCACCGGTTTCTACTCGTTCCAGTACGGCAGTGCCGGCATCGAACAGTCCAACGACTCGATCCTCAACGGCAACGACGACCGTCTGTTCGGGCAGCGGTTCCTCGACATGTTCTCCGGTCGCGACCCACGCGGCGGCAACGTCGTCACCACGGTCAACCCGCGTTTGCAGAAGGTGGCCTACGACGCGATGAACTCCGGGTGCTCCGGCGGTTGCCGCGGGTCGGTGGTCGCGATCGCGCCGAAGACCGGGGCGATCCTGGCCATGGTCTCGACCCCGTCGTACGACCCGAACAAGCTCACCAGCCACGACGCGACGGTGCGTGAGAACGCCTGGAACGCATGGAATCCCAACGACGCCGGGGACTCCGCGCAGCCGATGCTCAATCGCGCCATCAGCGAGACCTACCCTCCGGGATCGACGTTCAAGGTCGTCACCACCGCGGCGGCGCTCGCGCAGGGCGTCAACCCGGACAACACCCGTCTCACCGCGAGCAGCTCGATCACCCTGCCGAACACGGTGACGTCGCTGACCAACTACGGCGGCGAGACATGCCCCGGGTCGTCGGGCGGGGAGGTCACGCTGCGGCAGGCGTTCCAGTACTCGTGCAACACCGCTTTCGTGCAGTTGGCCACCGAGCGACTCAACAACCCGATCGACTCGGTGAAGTCGACCGCGAGCCGGTTCGGCCTGGACTCCGACACCCCCGACACCCCGCTGTCGGTGTCGGAGTCGACGGTCGGCCCCATCGGTGACCTCGCGGCGTTGGGACAGAGCGCGATCGGACAGCGCGACGTCCGCATGACGCCGTTGGAGAACGCGATGATCGCGGCCACGGTGGCCAACGGCGGCGTTCGCATGCAGCCCTACCTCGTCGACAAGCTGCAGGGCCCCGACCTCAAGACCCTCTACACCACGTCGCCGAAGAGCATGAACGAGCCGATCTCGGCGACGACGGCGGCCACGCTCACCAGCCTGATGATCGACTCGGAGAAGAACACGAGCGGATCAGGCGGCGCGGTGTCGATCGCCTCCAAGACCGGCACCGCCGAGCACTCGGCGACCTCCGAGGCGGCCGACACACCGTTCGCCTGGTACATCGCCTTCGGTCCGTCGAGCAACGCGCAGATCGCCGTCGCGGTGATCGTCGAGAACGGTGATCGCGGTGTGCAGTCGACCGGAGGTTCGTCGGCGGCGCCGATCGGTCGTGCGGTGATCAACGCGATGGTGGGGAACAGCTGATGTGGCACGACAAGGGGACCCGATGAGTCTGCAGAGCGGAACCACGATCGCCGATCGGTATCGGCTGATGAGACTCATCGCGACCGGTGGCATGGGCCAGGTGTGGGAGGGACTCGACACCCGGCTCGACCGTCGTGTCGCGGTCAAGGTGCTCAAGTCGGAGTTCTCCGACGACGCAGAGTTCCTGCAGCGCTTCCGGATCGAGGCCCAGACCACCGCCCGACTGCACAACCCCGGTATCGCCAGCATCTTCGACTACGGCGAGACGCCCGACCGTTCCGGCGGGCCCGCCCTGGCCTACCTGGTGATGGAACTGGTCAACGGCGAGCCGCTCAACGCGGTCCTGTCGCGGATGGGCCGGTTGTCACTCAACAACGCCCTGGACATGCTCGAGCAGACCGGCCGTGCCCTGCAGGCCGCACACACCGCAGGCCTGGTGCACCGGGACGTCAAGCCCGGCAACATCCTCATCACCCCGACCGGTCAGGTGAAGATCACCGACTTCGGCATCGCCAAGGCGGTCGACGCCGCGCCGGTGACCCAGACCGGAATGGTGATGGGCACCGCCCAGTACATCTCGCCCGAGCAGGCCCTCGGTGAGGACGCCACCTCGGCGTCGGACGTCTACTCGCTGGGAGTGGTCGGCTATGAGGCGATCTCGGGTCGGCGCCCGTTCCTCGGGGACGGCGCCATCACCGTGGCGATGAAGCACATCCGTGAGACGCCGCCGCCGCTGCCGAACGATCTGCCCGCGGGCATCCGCGAGCTCATCGACATCACGATGGCCAAGGAGCCGCTCAACCGCTACTCCGACGGCGGTGAGTTCGCCGACGCCGTGGCCGCGGTGCGGTCCGGTCGTCGCCCGCCACCGCCGCGCGCCGGCGGGATCGTCGTCCCGCCGACCTCGACCCGTGCGATGTCGGCGCCCATCCCCCGCCCGGCCGGGCCCCCGCCGCCCACGGCGACCTCGCGTCGGCCCATCCCGGCCGCGCCCGCCCAGGACGACGGTCGCTGGACCGGCGGCCAGAAGGCGCTCGCCGCGGTCGCGGTGATCCTGCTGCTCGCCGCGGTGGCCCTCGTCGCGTACTGGCTGTCGACCAACTCGAGCGACGGATCGACCACTCCGTCGACGCCGCCGTCGATCACGACCACCACCGAGGAACCGGCTCCGACGACGCCGGAGGAGACGACGACCACGGAGGAGGAGACGACGACCACCACCACGACGACTCCGCCGACCACCACCACGACCACCCCGCCGACGACGACCACCACGACGCCGCAGGGCGGCCTGGTCATCCCCGGGATCACCATCCCCGGCTTCGGTGGGCAGAACTACGATGACAGCAGCAGCGACCCGTCGCCGCTCGACGAGAAGAAAGGTGACTGATGTCGACTCCTCGTCACCTCTCCGATCGGTACGAGCTGGGCGAGGTCCTCGGATTCGGTGGCATGTCCGAGGTGCATCAGGCGCGTGATCTGCGGCTGCATCGTGACGTGGCGGTCAAGATCCTGCGCGCCGACCTCGCGCGCGATCCGAGCTTCTATCTCCGCTTCCGTCGCGAGGCACAGAACGCGGCGTCGCTGAACCACCCCACGATCGTCTCGGTGTTCGACACCGGAGAGGCCGACACCCCCGAGGGTCCGCTGCCGTTCATCGTGATGGAGTTCGTCGACGGCGAGACCCTGCGCGACGTCCTGCGCGCCCAGGGGCACGTCGCACCACGTCAGGCGATGACCTGGATGGCCGATGTCGCTGCGGCGCTTGATTTCTCACATCAGAACGGCATCGTCCACCGGGACATGAAGCCGGCCAACGTGATGATCGACAAGTCCGGTGCGGTGAAGGTGATGGACTTCGGCATCGCCCGGGCCATGTCGGACACCTCGAGTGCGATGACCCAGACCTCCGCGGTCATCGGCACCGCGCAGTACCTCTCGCCGGAGCAGGCGCGCGGCGAGAGCGTCGACGCCCGCAGCGACGTGTACTCGATGGGCTGCGTGTTGTTCGAGCTCCTCACCGGCGAGCCACCCTTCACCGGTGACTCACCGGTCGCGGTCGCCTACCAGCACGTCCGCGAGGATCCGCCGGTCCCGTCGAGCATCCGCCGTGAGATCCCGCCGCAGCTCGACTCGGTGATCCTCAAGGCGATGAGCAAGAACCCGTTCAACCGCTATCAGTCCGCGGGCGAGATGCGGTCGGACCTGATGAAGGTGCTCGCGGGCGGACGTCCCAGCGCACCCATGCTGCTGTCCGACGAGGACAAGACCGGGATCATCGAACCGGCGCGCAACCGCCCGGGTCGTGTGGGCCCGACGTCGCACCGTCGTCCCGATCCGCACGAGGACGAGGACGAGCGCCGATCCCCGGTGCTCAAGTACATCGCGGCCGCGCTCGCCGCGGTCCTGGTGATCGTCGGGGTCACGCTGCTGCTGACCACCCCCTGGGCCGATGACGCGACCGAACAGGTCGCGATCCCCAAGGTCACCGGGCTGTCGGCGACCGAGGCGCGCTCCGAGCTGGAGAAACTCGGCTTCCGGGTGAACAACCCGCTCGAGGAGCCGAGCAACGACGTCGAGTCGGGTATGCCCACACGCACCGCTCCGTCGGAAGGTGTGCAGGCGGACAAGGGTTCTCAGGTCACGTTGTACGTCTCGACCGGTCCGCTGCGCCAGGACCTGCCGAACCTCACGGGGCAGACGTACGAGGAGGCGGCCAAGGCTCTCGACGCGCTCGGGTTCTCGAACGTGCGCCCGGGCAACGTCGTGTCGTCCAATCAGCTCAAGGGCAAGGTAGTCGCTTTGGCGCCCCAGGCGGGGACGTCGCAGGCGGTCACCACCCAGATCACGGTGCAGATCGGTACCGGTCCGCGACGCGTCACGGTGCCCTCGCTCATCGGTCTGAGTCAGGACGCGGCGCAGACCGCCGTCGAGGATCTGCGCCTGCGATTCGTCGCGGTCCCCGCCGACTCCGACCAGCCGGCGGACACCGTCATCAACTCGACACCGTCTGCAGGCACGCAGGTCGACGAGAACAGCACCGTGCAGGTCACCGTCTCGCGCGGCAACCAGTTCCGGATGCCTGACCTCCGTGGCAAGACGGCCAGTCAGGCGCGCGACGCGTTGAACGGCGCCGGCTGGCGCAACGGCACGCTCAACGAGACGCCACGCAACGTGGGGTTGGGCAGCCCGGATGCCGACCGTGTCATCGATCAGCAGCCGGCGGCCGGCGAGACGTTGAACAACGACGCCGCCATCACCGTCACCGTGGGGCGCGCCAGTCTGTTCGGCTGATCCGGCTCAGCCGACCGCGGTGGCCGCGGTCGCCTCGAGGCTCGACACCAGTTCCTCGGAGATCTCGAACCCGGACAGCCGCAACCAGTTCGCGAGCATCCGGTGACCGCCCTGCGTGAGAACGCTCTCCGGGTGGAACTGCACCCCGTGGATCGGCAGCTCCCGATGCGACATCGCCATGATGATGCCGCTCTCGGTCCGACCGGTCACCACCAGTTCGTCCGGGATCGTCTCGGGCAGGACCGTGAGTGAGTGGTAGCGCGTGGCGATGAACGGGTCGGCGAGTCCGGCGAGCACCCCGCTGCCGTCATGGAACACCGTGGATGTCTTGCCGTGCAGGAGTTCCGGGGCACGATCGACCGTCGCGCCGAAGGTCGCGCCGATGGCCTGGTGACCGAGGCACACCCCGAGGATGGGGGTTCCGGTCCGGGCCGCGACACCGACGACGGGCATGGTCGCGCCGGCTCGCTGCGGCGTACCCGGTCCGGGACTGAGCAACACGGCGTCGAACTCGGCCACGACGTTGTCGAGATCGTCCAGTCGCTCGTCGTCGTTGCGCCACACCGTCGCGTGCACACCGAGCTGGCCCAGGTACTGGACCAGGTTGTAGACGAAGCTGTCGTAGTTGTCGATGACGAGGATCGACGGTTTCCGGACGGAACTGGTGGTCACCGGCTTCACGGTACCGGCGACCTCGGTCGGATCTCACATCGGTTTCTCGGCGTGGGATACCGTGGTCGCACGCGTCCATCAGCAAGTACGACCCGCGCGAGGTGAGGACCCCACCGGTCCCACGGATCCGCGCGGTCGCCGTTCATCAGCGAGGAAGTCATGCCGAAGTCGAAAGTCCGGAAGAAGACCGATTACACGATCAACCCGGCCAGCCGTACGCCGGTGAAGGTCAAGGCCGGTCCGTCGAGCACGATCTACGTCTCGGCGATGCTCGGCCTCATGCTCATCGGTCTCGCGTGGCTGATCGTGTTCTACCTGGTCGCCACCCCGTCCAGCCTCGGCGCCGACGGCAAGATCCTGCACTGGATGTACAACCTCAGCGCCTGGAACTTCCTCATCGGCTTCGGCTTCATGATCACCGGTCTGCTGATGACGATGAAGTGGCGTTGACCGGCCGGTTTGTCCCCAGCATCGTGAATTACATGTGTGTAATTCATCCACATTGTGCATAGAGCCTGTGGATAACTCTGCTCAGTGGGCGACTCCCCGCCCCGTCGGCGTCGCCCTGCTCGGTGGTGGCGTCGTCTTGCTGGTGGCCGCAGCACTGTCCGGATCCGATCCTCCGGGCCTGGTCATCATGGGTGTCGCGGGATTGCTGCTCGCGGCCATGGGGCTGGGGTCACTGCTCGTCCGCCCCCGTCTGGCGGCGTGGCCGGACCGACTCGAGATCCGAGGCATCACCGGGAGGCACAGCTGGTCGCGTGCCCAGATCACCCGGATCCGGATCGTCAGCTATCCGAGGTTCGGTCGTCGGGTGCCGAATCTGGAGATCGACATCGACGACGAGGGCACCGAGCGTCTCGTGATCCTGGGACGGTGGGAACTCGGCGAGGCACCGCTGGATGTCGCCGACGCCCTACGCGCCCAGGGCTACGCGATCGACGAGGACAAGGACCTCCGCCTGCGCCCCGACCGCGATTCCGGGACAGAGTGAGGCCGCGACGGGCGGTGTCGAACGAGGCAGCGGCTGTCGCACTCACCTCCGGCGGGGTACCTCGCCCCGAGCGCGACTTCTTCGTCGAGGAGTTCCGCGGGATCACCATCGTGGTCGCCCTCCCCGTGCTCAGTGCGTCGATACTCGAGGCCGTGGAGCGGACGGTCGACGAGTTCGGCACGGGTGACACCCGGTTCGTCTTCGTCGTTCCCGTCGACCGCGTCCCGATGGTCATCGCTGCGGTCGGTGGCGTGGACGTGGACGGATCGACGGAATGGGACGACGACACCGTCGCCGAACTGTGGCTCGCCATCGCGGACTCGTCCTGCGTCGTGGTCGGGGCACCGGCGTCGGCCGTCGCGCGAGCGGCGGGGTCGGTGTCCGCGAGCGTGCGCGCGTCGAAGATGGTGCTCACCGATCCGGGTGGCGGCTGGGGCAGTCCGCCCAGGAGCTTCGCCGACATCGACGTGCACCGCGACCGGCTCACCGCACACCTCGCAGACCGCGGGCTGCACGATTTCACGTCCGCCGCGCAGGAGGCGCTCGCCGGCGGCGCCTACAGCGTGAACCTCTGCCGTGCCGAGGATCTCGAGTTCGAGTTGTTGACGTTCGACGGCCGGGGAACCGTTCTGACCCAGGGGCGGTATCTGCAGTTGGCCGCACTCCAGGTGGATGATTTCCCGGCCATCGAGTCGCTGGTCGCGCACGGGGTGCGGGACGGAGTTCTCAAGGCGCGCAGCCGGATCGACGTCGCCAGGATGGCTGTCGGCGGGCTCGGTGCGCGGGTCCTACGGACCGGTCATCTCGCCGGCGTCGTCGGCCTCGAGGTCGAGCGCTACGCGGGAACAGGATTCGGCGAGGTGTCGGGGCTGATCACGGTCGCGGAGTTCTCCGGTCTCGGAGCGGGGGGTCTGCTCGTCGACGGACTGCTGGAGATGTGTCGCGCCCGGGGGATCGCGAATCTCTTCGCGGTGACCGTCAGCGCCGAGGCTGCGGACTTCTTCATCAGACGAGGATTCACAGAGGTCGGGCACCATGACGTGCCCGCGGCGAAGTGGGACGGTTACGACGCCGATCGACGCACGGCCGCCCGCTGTTTTCTCCACACCGTCTGAGGCGTGCGACAGACATCCGCGCGCGGTGGGGTGTCAGAGCGTGGCGGCGCGGGCGACGCAGATGAGCAAGGCCACCACGACGAGAACTCCGATGGACATCCAGCCCACGCGCGATGCGGAGGTGGCGTCGCGCTGACCGATCCGCTGCGGCAGCAGCAGGACGCCCGCGGTGGCCGCGGCGCCGAATGCGAGACCACCGAGATGTGCCCACAGGGAGATGTTGGGGATCGACAGCGAGATCACGATGTTGATCACGATGAGTCCGATGATCTGACCGGGCGGCAGTTTGGCCTTGATCACCGCGACCAGCAGACCGCCCATCACGCCGTAGATGGCGCCGGAGGCGCCTGCCGTCGCGGCGAATGGCGAGAAGATCAACACCGCGGCACTGCCGCCGAACAGCGCCGTCAGATAGACCCCGAGGAACCGTCTGGTGCCGATCGCCATCTCGAGATCTCGGCCCAGGATGTAGAGCGTCAACATGTTCAGACCGACGTGGATGAGCGAGTAGTGCAGGAATCCCGAGGTGAGGATCCGCCAGTACTCACCGTTGCCGACCAGCGGGCCGAAGAGCACGCCGTCGGCGAAGATCGGTGACCGCAGCAGGTTCGCGGTGAGACCGCCGGCCTGGGCGAGGGTGACCACGAAGATCACGAGGTTGATCGCGATGAGGGCGTAGGTGGCGGTGGGGCGCGTGGCACCCATCGTTCGGACCGTCACCCGTTCGCCGCCCGCCTGACGGACACAGTCGACGCAGTGTTGGCCGACGGACGCCGGCCGGAGGCATTCCGGACACGCCGGCCGTCCACAACGGGTGCAGGAAAGACCCGTGGGACGGTCCGGGTGCCGGACGCAGACCATGGCGGGAGCGGGGCCCCCGAACGGTTGCGGTTGGTTCGGGTTCAGCTGATCTCGATCTTCTCGATGACGACATCCTCGAGCGGCTTGTCACGACGATCGGTGGAGGTGGCACCGATGGTGTCGACGACCTTCTGAGACGCCGGGTCGCTGACCACACCGAAGATGGTGTGCTTGCGGTTGAGGTGCGGCGTCTTGGCCACGGTGATGAAGAACTGCGAGCCGTTGGTGCCGGGGCCCGCGTTCGCCATGGCCAGCAGGTAGGGCTGGTCGAAGACGAGTTCCGGGTGGAACTCGTCGCCGAACTGGTAGCCCGGGCCGCCGGTGCCGGTGCCGGTGGGGTCGCCACCCTGCAGCATGAAGCCGCTGATGACCCGGTGGAAGATCGACCCGTCGTAGAACGGGCCGCTGTCTCCGCCGGAGGCGTTCGGCTGGCTGTACTCCTTGCTGCCGGTCGCCAGACCGGTGAAGTTCTCGACGGTCTTCGGCGCGTGGTTGCCGAAGAGGTCGATGACGATGTCACCCTGGTTGGTGTGCACGGTCGCGGTTGCAGTTTTCTGTGGTGTACTCACGACGACCATGGTGCCACCAGCCGCGACGGCACCCACACCCCCGCTGCCAACCGGGCTCGCCCGGCAGTCCGGGACACGACACCACAGGCGCGTATGCGACGGGAAGAGGACCACCGATGGGGATCGTGACCAGCACCGATACCGACGACAACCCTAAAATGGCCGCCGCGAAGACCGCCGGCTCCGCGGCGCTGGGATACCTCGTGCCGTGGACCCGGCCTGCTCGCGTCGTCGCCAAGCGTGTCGGGCGTCGCCGCAGCGCGAAGAAGGTGCTCACCTCCCGGCGCCCGTCGAGGGTGTCGCGACGCAACAGTCTGCTGGTCCTCGGGATCGCCGGTGTCATCGGCGGCGGTGTCGTGTTCTCGGCCCTGCGCAGCGGACGCAACACCCCTCCGCCGGTCGCCGCGCAGCCGCCGCGTGTCGAGGACGTCCCCACCCGATAGCGCCCCGCCCCGCTCTCGACCGATTGGACTGTCGGTGCGGGTCCACAGGTAGCTTGTAGGCGTGCACCCCGACGACAATCCCGACGCCCGACGTGCGCCGACACCGTCGGGACGCCCGCCCGTCGGACCGGCCGGCCCTTTCGGTGGACCGCCGCGGACTCCCCCGAGCGGTCCGTTTCGTGAGCCGGGACGTCCCCCCACCGGCCCCACCCACGCGCAGGACCCGCGTCGTCCCGGTGGTCCGGACAGCGGCCGTTTCCGGCCTGCACCCCCGTCAGGTCCCATGTCACAGCCCGGTCCGCCGCCTACGCGCGGCCCGGCACCGCGATCCGGACCGCCTCCGCGTTTCGAGCCCCGACACGGCCCGGCACCCGAGGCGCCGACACGCGCCCACCCGCCGGAGGTCCTCAGCGGACCCGCGGCCGATTCCAACGCGGCCTATTCGCTGAGCCGACCCGAGCAGCAGTACCAGAGCACCAGGACCGCGCCGACGGTCGACACGCCCCTGCACCACGACGATCACGACCCGGAGTCGAATGCCATGACCGCTGCACCCCGCAACAGCACGAACGTGCTCGCGATCGTGGCGCTGGTGTTGTCGTTCCTGGGTCTGACGTCGATCTTCGGCGTGATCTGTGGACACATCGCACGTCGTCAGATCCGGACGACGCGCGAGCAGGGCGACTCTTTGGCCGTGGCCGCGCTGTGGCTCGGTTACTTCTACATCGGCGCGGCGGTGCTGTGTCTGATCGTGTACTTCGCCATCGCCGGGCAGGGCTCGTAGACACCCGCACGTGATCGTCGCGCTCTACGACCGGCTCGCGGCCTGCGACACCACAGCGGCACACGACTGGTACCAGAAGGCGCTGGATTCGTCGGCGAATGCCATGGGACGGGAGTTCATCCGGAACCGGATGGACGAGATGTGGAGCCTAGGAGATTCGAACTCCTGACATCTGCCTTGCAAAGGCAGCGCTCTACCAACTGAGCTAAGGCCCCGTGCCGGATCAGTTCCGGCGTTCGGGCAGACTAGCGCGCGTCAAGGACGTGCCACTGTTCGATGTTCCGGTGTGACTCGGCGATCAGGCCGCCCGCAACGATCGCGACCAGACCGATCACGATCAGCGCGATCTTTCCCACGTGGGCCTAGGAGGACTTGAACCTCCGACCTCTTCGTTATCAGCGAAGCGCTCTAACCGCCTGAGCTATAGGCCCGTGAACCGTCAAAAGGTTACCGGACTGTCCCCTCCAGAAACAAAACAGCGGGGTCCGGCCACCGATAACGACAGGTCAGTCGCGATCGGCGAGGGTCACCTCGACGCCGCCCACGAGGTCGGCACTCATGTTGTAGATGAACGCTCCGACCGTCGTCAGCGCCGTGAACACGACGACGTACACCGCGCCCACCAACGCCGCGATGCCGAACACCGTGCCCGCGGTGATCTGGAAAGAGGTGTCGGTCGACGAGTCGCTCGACACCAGATCGCCGAAGGAGCCGTTGAGCTGATCCCAGACGCCCATGCCGT
The DNA here is from genome assembly GCF_014635305.1 of Williamsia phyllosphaerae. Lineage (NCBI taxonomy): Bacteria > Bacillati > Actinomycetota > Actinomycetes > Mycobacteriales > Nocardiaceae > Williamsia > Williamsia phyllosphaerae. The sequence continues at coordinate 1,096,954 of NZ_BMCS01000001.1, forward strand.
CGAGGATCACGTAGAGGACGCCGATGGCAATCATCCAGATCAGGAACAGCGCGATCGCGAGGACCGAGGAGATCTTGAACGTCGACCACGGGTCGATCCGGCGGAGCTGCACCGCCGCGCGCAGAGGTCCGCGCGGGCCTGCGGAGAACGTCTCCACCGGTCGGACCGGCGGCACGCCGGAATCGGTCTGCTGACCGCCGCTCGGGTGGTGGATCGCGTCGAGGTCGGGCAGGTCCTCCGGCAGGTTGTTCCGGTCGATGTTGCGCGTCGGACCGTCGATCACCTTGCCGGTCAGGGAATTACGTCCCTTGGACGGTTCCTCCGCGGTGTTGCCGTCGGCGTCGAGCTTCGCGATCGGGGAACGCGTCGTCGACTGATCCGACGAGGCGGCGCCCCGGTTGACGGCCGAGCCGGTCACCAGCGGACGTTTCGGCGCACCGTTGGGCTGACCCTGCTGCGGCGGCGGGCCCGACGGCCCCGACTGGTTCGGCTGCACCGGTGGTCCGGGCTGGTTCGGCTGCACCGGCCCACCGCTGGGGGGACGTTGGTTGCCGACCCGCTGCCACGGCGGCATCCCACCAGGACCGGTGCCCGATCCGTTCCGCGGAGCGTCGGCCGGAGCACCCCCGTTGTCCTGTCCGCCGTTCTCGGCGGGACGGGACGCGACCCCGTTGGAGTCGCTCCCCTCGGGCCGCTCGGTGGTACCGGGTCCCGATCGCGGCGACCCCTCGGGCTCGTTGGGTGTGCTCAACTACTTTCCTTCACCTCGTGTGACGTGCTGGATGGAAACGCTCAGCTACCGGCCGCCGGGCCACCGTCGACCTCATCGGGCTCGTCGGCGTTCCGGGCGATAGCCAAGAGCGTAGTTCCTTCGTCCAGGTTCATCAGGCGGACGCCCTTGGTTTGGCGCCCTGCCTTGCGGACCTGTTTCGCGAGCGTCCGGATCACGCCACCACCGGAGGTGATCGCGTAGACCTCGCTCGTGTCGTCGACGATCAGCGCGCCCACGAGCTCACCCCGACGACGGTCGTACTGGATGGTCAGCACGCCCTTGCCGCCGCGGCCCTGGACCGGGTAGTCGTCCATCGCGGTGCGCTTGGCGTAGCCACCGGCCGTCGCGACCAGGAGATACGTGCCCTCTGCGACGACGTTGAGCGACAGCAGCTGATCGTCGTCGTTGAAGCGCATGCCCTGCACACCGGAGGTCTGCCTGCCCATCGGACGCAGTGCGTCGTCGGTGGCGCTGAAGCGGATCGACTGGCCGTGCCGGGACACCAGGAGCAGGTCGTCGGAGGAACTGCACAGCTGCGCGCCGACCAGTTCGTCCTCGCCGCGCAGATTGACCGCGATGATGCCGCCGGAACGGCTCGAGTCGAAGTCGACCAGACGCGACTTCTTCACCAGACCGCCGAGAGTGGCCAACACCAGGTACGGCGCGTCCTCGTAGCTCTTGATCTGGATGACCTGGGCGATGCGCTCCTCGGGCTGGAAGGCCAGGAGATTCGCCACGTGCTGACCGCGTGCGGTGCGGTTCGCCTCGGGCAGCTCGTAGGCCTTGGCGCGATAGACCCGGCCCTTGGTGGTGAAGAACAGGATCCAGTCGTGGGTGGAGCAGACGAAGAAGTGCCGGACGATGTCGTCCTGCTTCAGGCCGGCACCCTGCACGCCCTTGCCGCCGCGCCGCTGGCTGCGGTAGAGGTCGGTCTTGGTCCGCTTCGCGTAACCGGTCTCGGTGATGGTGACCACCACGTCCTCGCGGGCGATCAGGTCCTCGTCGGCGACGTCGCCGTCGGCCGGGATGATCCGCGTCCGACGCTCGTCACCGAACTTCTCGACGACCTCGGTGAGCTCGTCGCGCACGATGGCGCGCTGGCGCTCCGGGCGCGCGAGGATGTCCTGGTAGTCGGCGATCTCGCGCTCGATCTCGGCGAGCTCGTCGACGATCTTCTGCCGCTCCAGGGCCGACAGGCGCCGCAGCTGCATCGCGAGGATCGCGTCGGCCTGGATCTCGTCGACGTCGAGCAGGCCGATCAGTCCGGTACGGGCCTCTTCGGTGTTCGCCGACGCGCGGATCAGGGCGATGACCTCGTCGAGCGCGTCGAGTGCTTTCACGTAGCCGCGCAACAGATGTGCGCGCTCCTCGGCCTTGCGCAAGCGGTACCGCGTCCGCCGGATGATGACGTCGATCTGGTGCGCGACGTAGTAGCGGATCATCTGGTCGAGACGCAGGGTGCGCGGGACGCCGTCGACGATGGACAGCATGTTCGCGCCGAAGCTGGTCTGCAGCTGGCTGTGCTTGTAGAGGTTGTTCAGCACGACTTTGGCGACCGCGTCACGCTTCAGCGTGACGACGATCTGCATGCCCACGCGGTCCGAGGACTGATCCTCGATGCGACTGATGCCCTTGAGTTTTCCGTCGTTGACCTGTTCGGCGATCGACACGATCATCCGGTCGGGGTTCACCTGGTACGGGAGCTCGGTGATGACGAGGATGGTGGCGCCGGTCGACGACTCCTCGATGTTGACCACACCGCGCATGCGGATGCTTCCGCGGCCGGTGGTGTACGCGTCGTGGATGCCCTGGGATCCGACGATGAGTCCCGAGGTGGGGAAGTCGGGTCCCTGGATCGCCGCCATGCACGCGGCCAGCGTCGACTCCTCATCGGCCTCGTGGTTGTCAAGCGCCCAGAACACCGCTGCGGCAACCTCGTTGAGGTTGTGAGGCGGCATGTTCGTCGCCATACCGACCGCGATGCCGCCGGAACCGTTGATCAGCAGGTTCGGGATACGGCTCGGCAGAACCGTCGGCTCCATGGTCTTGCCGTCGTAGTTCGGCGTGAAATCGACTGTCTCCTCGTCGATGTCACGGAGCATCTCCATCGCCAGGGGCGTCAGTCGTGCCTCGGTGTACCGCATGGCGGCCGCACCGTCATCACCGCGCGAACCAAAGTTGCCCTGACCGTCGATCAGCGGGTAGCGCATCGACCACGGCTGCGCGAGACGCACGAGCGCGTCGTAGATCGCGGTGTCGCCGTGCGGGTGGTAGTTGCCCATGGTCTCGGCAACGGGCTTGGCGCACTTGACGTAACTGCGATCCGGCCGGAAACCGGCATCACCCATGGCGTACAGAAGGCGGCGGTGCACCGGCTTGAGGCCGTCGCGCACCTCGGGCAGTGCACGACCCACGATGACGCTCATCGCGTAGTCGATGTAGCTACGCTGCATCTCCTGCTGGATGTCGACCGGCTCGATCCGGTCACCACCGGAGGAGTCGGTGGTTCCGCCCGGCGGCAGGGTGGTGTCGGTCATGATTCGATCACTTTCTTGTGGTCACAACGGTGTTGGGCGGGCGCGTGGGCGCCGACCTCACACGTCGAGGAAGCGGACGTCCCGGGCGTTGCGGGCGATGAAGCTGCGGCGGGCCACGACGTCCTCGCCCATGAGAACGCTGAACAGTTCGTCGGCCGCGGCGGCATCGTCGAGGGTCACCTGGCGCAAGACACGCACCGAGGGGTCCATCGTGGTCTCCCACAGCTCTTTCGCGTTCATCTCGCCGAGTCCCTTGTAGCGCTGGATGCCGTCCTCGGTGTTGATCTTCTTGCCGGCGACGCGCCCGGCCTCGAGGAGACCGTCGCGCTCGCGGTCGGAGTACGCGAACTCCGGTGCGGCACCCTTCTGCCACTTGAGCTTGAACAGCGGCGGCTGTGCGAGGTACACGTGACCGTGTTCGACCAGCGGCCGCATGAAGCGGAACAGCAGGGTGAGCAGCAGGGTCGAGATGTGCTGACCGTCGACATCGGCGTCGGCCATCAGCACGATCTTGTGGTAGCGCAACTTCGCGAGATCGAACTCGTCGTGGATGCCGGTGCCGAACGCCGTGATGATCGACTGCACCTCGGTGTTCTTGAGAACACGGTCGATGCGGGCCTTCTCGACGTTGATGATCTTTCCGCGAATCGGCAGGATCGCCTGATACATCGAGTCGCGTCCGGACTTGGCGCTGCCGCCGGCCGAGTCGCCCTCCACGATGTAGACCTCACACTTGCCGGGATCGTTGCTCCGGCAGTCCGCGAGCTTGCCGGGCAGACCGCCGATGTCGGTTGCGCTCTTGCGCCGCACCAGCTCTCGCGCCTTGCGCGCGGCCATACGCGCCTGCGCCGAACCCACGGCCTTGTTGATGATGATCTTGGCCTCGGCGGGGTTCGACTCCAGCCAGTGCGACAGGTGCTCGTTGGCGACCTTCTGCACGAAGCTCTTCACCTCGGTGTTGCCGAGCTTGGTCTTGGTCTGACCCTCGAACTGGGGGTCGGACACGCGCACCGAGATGACCGCGGCGAGGCCCTCGCGGATGTCGTCACCGGTGAGCTTGCCGTCTTTCTCCTTGAGGAGCTTCTTGTCCAGCGCGTACTTGTTGACCGTGCTGGTCAGCGCGGAGCGGAAGCCCTCCTCGTGAGTGCCGCCCTCGTGGGTGTTGATGGTGTTGGCGAAGGTGTGGACCGACTCGGAATAGCCTGCGTTCCACTGCATCGCGACCTCGAGCTCGTGCCCGGTGCCCTTCGCGGTGAACGCGACGATGGAGTTGTGGATGGCGCTCTTGGTCCGGTTCAGGTGCGCGACATAGTCTTCCAGGCCACCTGGGTAGTGGTAGGTACGGACGCGAGGCTTGCCCGAGACCTCCTTGGTGACGGCTTCGCCCGCGGTGTCGGCGATCTCGATGGTGTCGGACACCTCGGCCGCGGCGTCCTCGTCGAGCTCGGACTGGCTGCGCGGGGCATCGGCGGTCTCGACGTCGAGGCTGTCGTTGCCGATCTGCTTGGGACGTTCGTCGGTCAGTGTGATGGTCAGTCCCTTGTTGAGGAACGCCATCTCCTGCAGACGTCGTGAGATCGTCTCGAAGCTGTAGTCGACGGTCTCGAAGATCTCCGGGTCCGCCCAGAACCGGGTCGTCGTGCCCTTCTTCCGCGTCGCGGAACCCTTCACCAGCTCCGCGGGCTTCGCGTAGTTGTAGGTTTGCGACCAGTTGAACCCGTCGCGCGCGATCTCGAGCTCGACCTTGGTCGACAGTGCGTTGACCACCGAGATGCCGACACCGTGGAGTCCGCCGGACACCGCGTACGAGTCGGAGTCGAACTTTCCGCCCGCGTGGAGCTGGGTCATGACGACCTCGACCGTGGGCACACCGGTCTTGTGCATCTCGACGGGGATGCCGCGACCGTCGTCGATGACCTCGACGCCGCCGTTGGCGAGGAGTTTGACGTCGACCTTGCTGGCGTGGCCGGCCATGGCCTCGTCGACGGAGTTGTCGACGACCTCCCAGATCAGGTGGTGTAGACCGCGCTCACCGGTGGAACCGATGTACATGCCGGGTCGTTTACGTACCGCCTCGAGCCCTTCGAGGATGCTGATCGAGTCGGCGCCGTAGTCCTTGGGCGCCGTCTTCTTGGCAGCGGGGCGGGTCGCCTTCTTGGCCGGGACCGCGTCCTCAGACGTCGGGTTGTCAGTGGGTTCGTTGCTGTCGGCCACGAGTGGTGTCCGCTCCTTGTCCTCGCCGGTACTGCTTCGCGCATGTTCGAGATGCCCGTCGGGCACTCGTTCCATACTACTGCCTCAATCGACCGGAAATGGGTATCCGTGGCCGCTGACGCGCTCACAGGAAGGATTTCTCGGCTCAACCCAGCCCCGTTTGTGCGAAGCCGGGTACGAACACCTCTACGGCGGTTCTCCAGCCTTCTGACGTGGCCTGTGCCCGCGCGGTTCCGCCTCGGGGTCACCCGTATGTGTCTCGTGGTCCCCGTCCGGAGACGTGACGGTCCCCTTTTCGCCAGGACGGAGCCTTCGGTCCGGTGATGCGCAGGCTCGTGACCACCCCGTTTCCGACCTGCGCCGCGATCTTCGCGAGGATCTGGGCCTGGATCAACCGCAGCTGTGTCGCCCATGCGGTCGATTCGGCCGTGATGTGCAGGACCTTGTCGCGCAGTACGGTCGGCTCGGCGTGACCGGCTATGTCGGGACCGACTATCTGCGCCCAGGCACCGAGGACCGTTCCCTCACCTATCTTCGGCTGCCATCCGCGGCTCCTGGCGATACCGCCGGCCAGCCGGCCCAGCGGCTGCGGATCACGCTCGTCCGGCCCGGCGCCCGACCACCCGGTACGACGCCGTCGTCGATTCGGAGACGAGCGGCCTTGCCCGACCGATTTGCCCGCGGCGCGAGCCGCCGATCGCGCGTCCTCGAGCGCCTTGCGGGCCAGCTCGTAGCCCGCCGGGACCGCTCCCGACGGTTCGGATGGATCCTCGGTGCCGGGGTCGCCGGTCATGGGGCCTCCCCCTCGTCGTCGTGCGATGCGCCTAGATGCCCATCATCGACCGATTCGACGCCCGGCGCATCGTCGTCGGCAAGATACGAAAGACGCCCACCGTCACCGTCATCACGCACGCCGACGGCGACACGACGGCCACCGATCGCGGCCGGGATGTCGTCGGCGACGGCGGCGGTGATGATCACCTGCTCCACCGACTGCGCGAACGTCGACAGCGCCGCGCGACGCGCGGCGTCGAGTTCGGCGAACACGTCGTCGAGCAGCACGACCGGTTCGGCACCGTCAGAGCGGATCAATTCCACCGAGCCCAGGCGCATGGCCAGCGCCAGCGACCACGATTCGCCATGACTGGCAAAGCCTTTGGCGACCTGACCGGCCAAGGTGATGTCGATGTCGTCGCGGTGCGGTCCGATCAGGCAGACACCGCGCTCGATCTCCTTGCTGCGCGCGGCGGCGAGACTGTGCAGCAACACCGCCTCGATGTATTCCTCGTCCGCAGGTGCGTCGCTCGTGGGCAACACCTCGTCACCGACCACCGCCCGATACCTCAGATCAATTGGTCGTGACGCCGGGGCCAACGTCGAGTACTCCTGCTGCACAAACGGTCTGAGCTTGCTGAGCACCTCGATACGTCCGGCCGTCACCTGCGCGCCGAACTGCGCCAACTGGGTGTCCCACACGTCGAGAGTGCTGATGACCGACGCGGCCGAGTCGCCACCGGAACGCATCGCCGACGCAGCGGTCTTGAGCAGAGCCGACCGTTGCCGAAGAACGCGGTCGTAATCCGCACGGGCCGCGACCATCCGGGGTCCGGCCAACGCAGCCAGTTCGTCCACGAACCGGCGGCGGTCGGCGGGGTCGCCGCGAACCAGGGCCAGGTCCTCGGGTGCGAACATGACGGTGCGCAGGATCCCGAGGATGTCGCGCGGTCGGCGCGACGGGGCACCGTTGACCGACGCCCTGTTGCTGCGACCGGGAGTGATCTGTAGTTCCACGGTCAGCTCGCGTCCGGCGTTGATCACCGTCGCCGACGCCGTTGCGGTGTCACAGCCGGTGCGCACCAGAGCGGCGTCGTTGCTCACCCGATGAGATCGGAGCGTGGACAGGTAGTTCAACGACTCGACGAGATTGGTCTTGCCGAACCCGTTGCGGCCCACGAAGATCGTGGGTTCGGGTCCGAGGTCGACGCGAACCTCCTGCCACGACCGGAAGTCGCGCAGACGCAGCGTCCGGACGTACACCTACCCGATGCCCGAGGTCACTGATGCGCGGAGGGCTTGACCGCGTGCCCGCCGAACTGGTTGCGCAGGGCGGAGACCGCCTTGAGGGTCGGTGAACCGCCCTCCTGACGCGACGCGAAGCGCGCGAACAGAGCCGCGGAGATGACGTTGGCCGGGACCGAGTGGCGGATGGCCTCCTCGACAGTCCACCGACCCTCCCCGGAATCGGTTGTGTAGTCCGAGATCTCGGTGAGTCCCGGATCCTCCTGGAGTGCCTTGACCAACAGGTCCAGCAGCCAGGACCGGATCACCGTTCCGTGGGTCCAGGCACGCAACGTGCCCTCGACATCGTCGATGAGCGGTTCCGCGGCGAGCAACTCGTAGCCCTCGCCGTAGGCGTGCATCAGGCCGTACTCGATGCCGTTGTGCACCATCTTGGCGTAGTGACCCGCACCGACGGGGCCGGCGTGTACGAATCCATCGGCGCGCTCGCCGGGCGGACGCAACGCGTCGAAGATCGGCATCGCCTTCTCGACGTCGGATGCCGCACCACCGGCCATGAGCCCGTACCCGTTCTCCAGACCCCACACCCCACCGGACACACCGCAGTCGAGGTAGCCGATTCCCTTGGCGTCCAACAGTTCTGCATGGACAGCGTCGTCGGTGTATCGAGAGTTGCCGCCGTCGATGACGAGGTCACCCGGGGACAACACGTCGGCGAGCTTCTCGACGGTCTCGCGCGTCGGGGCTCCCGACGGCACCATCACCCACACGACGCGAGGCGCCTCGAGAGCAGCAGCGAGGTCGGCCAACGAGGCGACGTCGGTGACCTCCGGACGCGGGTCGTATCCGACGACCTCGTGGTCGAACTGCTTCAGACGCGAACGCATGTTGGCGCCCATCTTGCCGAGCCCGATCAAGCCGAGTTGCATGGTGATTCCTCTCGCAGATGTATGGAGGTGTGTTCTCGGCGGTGAGAACGGACCGGGGACGCCGGTGACCGGTCGGGGCGTTATCCGGGCAGTCGGACCGGCATCAGCAGATACGTGAACGCGCTGCTCGGTGCGGCGTAGGCACCGGAGTCGTCGGCCTGCGGCGGCTCACCGCTCGAGGGCCGCAACACGGCCGGCCGGCTCGGTGTCGTGAACCCGAAATCGACTGCGGTGGTGTGCAGGGCGGCCAGTCCGTCGAGGAGGTAGCCGGGGTTGAAGGCGATGGTCAGCGGCTCACCGTGGAAGGCGACCGGGACCTCTTCCTCGGCCTTGCCCGCGTCATCGCCGCCTGCGGTCAGCAGGACCGATCCCTCGGTGAACTCCATCCGCACCTGGGCACCGCGCTCGGCGACCAGCGCGACACGTTTGATGGCGTCGGTCAGTGGCGCGATGTCGACGGTGGCCATCGACGTGTGCGACGGCGGCAACAGCTGACGGAACTTCGGGAACTCGGCGTCGAGCAGGCGGGTCGTGGTCTGGCGACCCTGCCCGAGGATGCCCAGCAGACCCTCCGCACCGATGCTGCCCGCCGAACCGAGAGCCAGGGAGATCGCGGCGCCGCCCTCGGCACCGGCGGACTTGGCCGACTCGGACAGCGTCTTGGCGGGCACGAGGACCGCTGCGGTGTCACCGGAGGTGGGTTCCCAGGTGAGTTCGCGCACGGCGAGACGGAACCGGTCGGTGGCGGCGAGGACGACGGTGTCGTTCTCGATCTCGACGCGGATACCGGTCAGCATCGGCAGTGTGTCGTCCCGGCCGGCCGCGATGGCGACCTGGGTGATCGCCTCGGCGAACAATTCCGTCGGGATACTGCCGGTGACCGGCGGCACCTCGGGCAACGACGGGTAATCCTCGACCGGCATCGTCGGCAGCGAGAACCGGGAGCTCCCGCAGGCGATGGCCACCCGCGTCCCGTCGAGGCTCACGTCCACCGGCTTGGCCGGCAGGGAGCGGGTGATGTCGGCCAACAACTTGCCCGAGACCAGGACACGCCCCTCGTCGGCGACCTCTGCCGAGAGATCGACCTGCGCCGATACCTCGTAGTCGAAACCGGAGACCGTCAGGCCCTTGTCGCCGGCGGTGAGGACTACACAACCGAGGACGGGAACGGGCGGACGGCTGGGAAGACTGCGAGCAACCCAGGCAACCGACTCCGCGAATTCATCGCGAGTCACGCGGAACTTCACTGCGATCGACCCTCCATATCGGTCCGATCCTCCATAGCGTCGACTGCCCTTCGATGGTGTGCGAGTCCTGCGTGAACCGGTGGGTCTCCACTCTAGAACGGAAGGCGGCCCGCGGGGGTAAACGGGTGGAGCTTGTAACGGCCGGTGACGGAAGCGTTCTCACCGGTGGTGTGGACGGACGATCTGTCCACACTCCTGCTTTTAAAGACTATTGAGAGAGATAAATTCTTAGTAGTAATAGGTCCTGTGGAATCTGTGCACAGGGTGTGGTCGGTGCACGTCGGACCGGACGTGGGGCTGTGGACCGACCGTGGACAGATCACACGACATCGGTCACACGTTGTGTACACGTCAGAGTCTGTTCATCTCGGTCCACCGTCGGTGCACAGGTTGAGGGAGTTATCCACCGAGTTATCCACAGCTGGGGAGCGACGGTGAACGACTGTTCCGATTGTCCGGAAGGGCCGTTGAGACCTCGATGTGAGGTCGAGAGAATGGTGGATCGGACGACCGGAACGAAGATGAATTCGGTCAGCGACGGGCGCGCTGCTTGATGCGCGCGGTGAGTTCCTGGACGTGGTCGTAGACCTTGCGGCGCTCGGCCATCTCCTTGCGGATCTTCTTGTCGGCGTACATCACGGTGGTGTGGTCGCGGTCGAACGTCTCGCCGATCTTCGGCAGTGACAGATCGGTGAGTTCGCGGCACAGGTACATGGAGATCTGACGGGCCTGGGCGATCGACCGCGTCTTACCGGGCCCACGCAGTTCGTCGACGCTGATCTCGAAGTACTCGGCGGTGATCGCCAGGATGGCCGGTGCGTTGATCTCGACACTGCCGGAATCGGGCAGTAGCGCCTGCAGGACGATCTCCGCCAGCGCGAGGTTCAGTTCGGCGTTGTTCAGCGATGCGAACGCGGTGACCCGGATGAGGGCGCCCTCGAGTTCACGGATGTTGCGTTCGATCTTCGACGCGATGAGCTCGAGGACCTCGGCGGGTACCTGCAGATTGTCCATCTGCGCCTTCTTGCGAAGGATGGCGATGCGGGTCTCCAGCTCAGGAGGCTGGACATCGGTGATGAGGCCCCACTCGAACCGGGTCCGGAGCCGGTCCTCGAGCGTCGCCAACTGCTTGGGCGGACGGTCCGACGAGACCACGATCTGCTTGTTGGCGTTGTGGAGGGTGTTGAAGGTGTGGAAGAACTCCTCCTGGATGCCCTCCTTGCCCTCGAGGAACTGGATGTCGTCGACCAGGAGCACGTCGACGTCGCGGTAGCGACGCTTGAACGCCACACGACGATCGTCACGGAGGGAGTTGATGAAGTCGTTGGTGAACTCCTCGGTGGAGACGTACTTGACGCGCATCCCGGGGAACAGCCGCTGTGCGTAGTGACCGGCCGCATGCAACAGGTGGGTCTTGCCGAGTCCGGACTCACCCCAGATGAACAGGGGGTTGTATGCCCGCGCCGGCGCCTCGGAGATGGCGACCGCAGCCGCGTGCGCAAACCGGTTCGACGCCCCGATGACGAAGGTGTCGAAGGTGTACTTCGGGTTCAGGCTGCTGGGCTCGCCCGGGGTGGACGCATTGAAGTAGGTCGACCACTCGCCGTCGACCCGGCGATGGTCGGGAGATCCGTGTGGTCCGCCGGTGTCGATGCGGCCGTTCTCGGAGTGGTACTCCGAGCTGTCACGGCGGTCGGCGAACGTGTCGGGAAGGGTGTCCAGCGACGCCGCGACGTCGATGGCGGGTGGTGCGGTGGGGACACCGACGGGTACATCGGGGGTGGGGGCGATCCGTACCCCGAGGTCGACCTCCATGCCGAGATGACGACTGAGCGACGTGCGGATCGGTTCACGCAGTGTGCGCTCGATCTGCTCCTGGACGAATGCGGTCGGCACCGCCAGCAACGCGAAGCCCTCGGCCAGCGTCAGTGGCTGGACCAGCGACAACCAGGCCTTTTGCTGACGTGTCAGAGTGTCGTCGGTCCCGGTGTCGGCTCCGAGGTCGACGATGACCCGCTGCCAGATCTCACCGAACGTGTCGCGATCGGACCCCATCGACAACGCCCCTCCCGGCTGTGCGGCACCGCCGACATGCGCAACCGCGGTCGCCATCGTCGCTCACGGAAACGGGTTTGTCCACACGGTTATCCACAGTTGTGCACAGCTGCTTGAATACCGGCCTACGGGCGATGCCCGACCCCGGAACCGGTCTGCGAAATCGACTCGGAACGGTGCCGTCGAACGCGTGCTCGTCAGAAGCTAACAGAGCCCGCGGCGGGTCTCAACAGATTCGGGCACACGATCTCGATCAGAAGTCGAGGACCGTCGTGTCGTCGGCGTGTCGCGACGGAGCCGATCCCGGCCCTCGACGGCCGGGACCTCGGCCGATCGCGGTTTGACCGGTGAAGATGCGATAAGTACTCTCGAACGGTCGCCGAGGTGTCGGACGTCCATGCGCTGCGGCGTATGAGAACGACGAGCCGCGGCAAGCAAACCACCAGGTAATGGGTGTCTTGAGAGCGTAATGCTCCCGGTGCCCCGATAACGAGGAGTTCAGTCGTGGCCAAGGGAAAGCGGACCTACCAGCCCAACGTTCGTCGTCGTGCACGCGTGCACGGTTTCCGTCTCCGGATGCGTACGCGCGCCGGCCGGGCGATCGTCAACACCCGGCGCCGCAAGGGCCGCTCGAGCCTGACTGCCTGACCTCGACGGGAGAGGCGGGCGTTCCCGCGTTCTCCCGGGGTCGTCGTCACAGTGCTCGCACGTCACCAGCGGATCAGCCGAGGATCCGAGTTCACCCGCACCCTGCGCCACGGTGTGCGGGTGCGTCGCACTGATCTGATGACCTACGTACTGATCACCCCGACCGACTGGCCGGACGATCGCCACGTGCGGCTCGACGTCGTCGAGTTCGGTGGTCCCCGGGTGGGTCTGATCGTCAGCAAGGCCGTGGGTGACGCGGTGACACGTCATGCGGTTGCCCGCCGTCTGCGCGCGGCCGCGGCCGCCGCCCTCGACGGTGTCGACACCGCGTCGACCGTGGTCATCCGTGCATTGCCGTCATCCGCACGTGTGTCGAGTGATGTTCTCGCACAACAGCTTTTCTCAGCTCTTGGCAAATCGGGGCTGCGCGCGACGGTGGCGTCATGAGCGTGACCGGTTTCCCGCGACGCGCCCTGGTGTTCCTGATCGAGCTGTATCGCACCTGGATCTCACCGACCCGACTCCCGTCCTGTCGGTTCGAGCCCACCTGCAGTGCCTACGCCGTCGAGGCGGTCAGCGAGTGGGGCGCGATCCGCGGCGGAGGGCTGTCGGTGGTGCGTCTGGCCAAATGCGGCCCCTGGCACAAACCCGGCTACGACCCGGTACCCGAGAGATCAGGGCACCATGGAGAGCGAACCGGCGCTGAGGCCACGGACACCACACACCTACGCGTCCGGCGACGCGAGACAACAAGTGCGTCTGATGACGCAGTGAGGAGTACCTGACACCGTGCTCAACTTCATCTACTACCCGGTCTCGGGAATCATGTGGGTCTGGCAATGGGTGTTCAGCCACATCCTCCCCGACTCCCCCGGTGGCAGCGGCGTCGCGTGGGCACTGTCGGTGATCTTCCTCGTCTTCACCCTCCGCGCCATCCTCTACAAGCCGTTCGTGAAGCAGATCCGCACCACGCGGCAGATGCAGGAGATCCAGCCGCAGCTGCAGGCGATCCGTAAGAAGTACGCCAAGGATCGCGTGAAGATGACCGAGGAGATGCAGAAGCTCCAGAAGGAGCACGGGTTCAACCCGCTCCTGGGCTGCCTCCCGATGCTGGCGCAGATCCCGGTGTTCATCGGTCTGTTCCACGTGCTCCGGTCGTTCAACCGGATGGGCACCGGGTTCGGACAGCTCGGCATGACCTCGGCCGAGACCAGGTCCACCGGCAACTATTTCTTCAGCGCCGACCAGGTACAGAACTTCCTCGATGCCCGTCTCTTCGGTGTCCCGCTCTCCGCGGCCATCTCGCAGCCGAAGTCCGAGTGGGTCGCCTTCAGTGCCGACGGTGTCATCGACTTCACCCGGGCGCACATCATCTATCTGGTGATCCCACTGGTGATCATCTCCTCGATCGCGACGCACATGAACTCGCGCGCATCGGTCGCGCGTCAGGGTGCAGCCGCGTTGGAGAACCCGCAGACCGCGATCATGAACAAGCTCGCCCTGTACGTCTTCCCCCTCGGCATCCTCGTGTCCGGTGCGTTCTTCCCCGTGGCGATCCTCCTCTACTGGGTCAGCAACAACCTGTGGACCTACGGTCAGCAGCACATCGTCTTCAACCGCATCGAGAAAGAGGACGAGGCGAAGAAGGCGGCAAAGCAGGAGAAGCTGAAGGCCAACGCCCCCAAACCGGGCGCCCGTCCCGAGCGTGCCAAGAAGAAGACAGGACCCGACGCGTCCGCCAACGGAGCGGCGAACGGTGCATCGGCCAACGGGTCGTCGAACGGGTCGGCCAACGGGTCGACGCCGAACCTGACCAAGGGCTCCTCCCCCACGTCTGATGAGACCCCTGCGGTCACCGCGAAGTCGAACGGTACCGGTGCACAGAACAAGGCCAAGCAGACGGCGACGAAACAGACTGCTGCGAAGACGCCCCGTCCGGGACAGAAGCCATCGGGTGCCGGAGGTCGGACCGGCGCGGCCGGCTCCAACACTGCGCGCCGCAAGAAGCGACGCTGACCCACGTAGTCCTGCCCCGCGGTGTGCGGGGGCTCGGCGCCGCACTTGCTGCGGGCGCCCCTCACGAACGAACACACGATCAAAGGTGATGAGAATGACGGCAGATACGAGCGACGTGGACGTCGCGGAGACCGAAGAGACCACGGCGGCGACATCCGATGATGCAGTCGAGCAGACCGAGGCGGAGAGCACGCCGTCGGACGCGGACGGTGCATCGGATTCCGACGACGCCGAGGGCGGTACGGATGATCGTCTGGTCGAGGAGGGCGAGGTCGCCGGCGATTACCTCGAGCAGTTGCTCGATGTCCTCGACTTCGACGGCGACATCGATCTCGACGTCGACGGCGACCGAGCGATCGTCAGCATCGACGGAGGCGAAGACCTGGGCAAGCTGGTCGGCAAAAACGGGGAGGTTCTGGACGCTCTCCAGGAACTGACCCGCCTCGCCGTGCAGCAGACGACCGGTGATCGCAGTCGGCTGATGCTCGATGTCGCCCGGTGGCGTGCGGACCGTCGCGAGCGGCTGACCATCCTCGGTGGGGAGGTCGCCCAGCGCGTCCTCGACAACGGCGGGCGAGAAGAACTCGAGCCGATGACGCCGTTCGAGCGGAAGATCGTGCACGACGCCGTCGCCGCTGTGGAGGGTGTCATCAGCGAGAGCGAGGGCGTGGAGCCCCGTCGGCGCGTGGTGGTCATCAAGCAGTAGCGCAACAGCGAAGAGTTCGACGACAAAGTCCCGGTGACCCCGGGACTTTGTCGTTTCCGAGGCCATTCAGCGCGGTGGTGGTGAATACCAGCCGTGTGATTAGAGGATGATGTTTCACGTGAAACCTGATGAAGAGATCGGCCTTCCAGATGTTGCCGCGGCCGTCGACGCGGTGTTCGGCGACCGTGTTTCGGCTGCACTGCAGTACCGCGAGATCCTGGCCGACGCCGGCGTCGAGCGGGGCCTGATCGGCCCCCGCGAAGTCGATAGATTGTGGGTGCGGCACATTTTGAATTGCGCCGTCATGGGCGAGCCGATTCCTCAGGGCGCGACCGTGGCCGACATCGGCAGCGGTGCGGGACTGCCCGGCATCCCCCTCGCGCTCGCCCGTCCAGATCTGTCCGTCACTCTCATCGAGCCGCTTCTTCGGCGCTATACGTTCCTCGTCGAGGTCATCGACGAGCTGTCGCTCCCGGTGCGCGTCATCCGTGGACGGGCGGAAGAGAAGGTGGTCCGCGCCGAGGTGGGTCTGTCGGACGTCGTGACGTCGAGGGCCGTCGCGCCCCTCGACCGCCTGGCTCGATGGTCGCTTCCCCTCATTCGCCCCGACGGTGAGCTCATCGCCATCAAGGGGTCTTCCGCCGCCGATGAGATCGCGACCCACAAGGCAGAGGTCGGCAAGCTCGGACTGACCGACCTGCGCGTGGAGTCGTGTGGGACCGATACTCTTGCGGTACCGACCACGATCATCCGCGGCCGACTTCGTAGTCCGTCGTCGCGTCGCCGATGACCCGGTGTGCAGGGTTCAGCTCAGCGCGACGCATCGGTGCGTCTCGTGACGGGCACCGTCGAGGAAGTAGAGCGGCAATACAGTGATGGGCAAGCGGGCGCGAAGGAGAATGGCTGTGGCGCAGGGTGCACCGGACAGTCCCGCGGGGGGCTCGGAGGGCGTGGTTTCACGTGAAACCCCCGACGCCGTTTCACGTGAAACAACGGCGAAGTATTTCGACACCCCGATTGCTGCGGCGGCCGAGCGGGCCAGCCAGGTGCTGACTCCCGGTGGCGCCGGGCAACTCCCCCGCCCCCGCGAGCCACGCATCATCACGGTCGCGAACCAGAAGGGTGGGGTCGGCAAGACCACCACATCGGTCAACATCGCCGCCGCCCTCGCTCTGCACGGGCTCGGCGTCCTCGTCATCGATCTGGACCCCCAGGGAAATGCGAGCACGGCGCTGGGCATCGATCATCGCGACCCCGACGTCAATTCGGTGTACGAGTTGCTGCTCGGCGAGATCACACTGGCGCAGGCCATGCAGCGCAGTCCCGCGCACGAGCGTCTGTTCTGTGTTCCCGCGACGTTGGATCTCGCCGGTGCCGAGATCGAACTCGTGTCGATGGTGGCGCGTGAGACCCGGCTGCGGAACGCGTTGGATCTCGACACCATCCGAGACAACGACATCGACTACGTGATCATCGACTGCCCACCCTCGCTGGGTCTGCTGACGGTCAATGCGATGGTGGCCGCCCGGGAGGTGCTGATCCCCATTCAGTGCGAGTACTACGCACTCGAAGGTGTCGGCCAGTTGCTGTCCAACATCGAATTGGTGCAGGCACACCTCAACAAGCACCTCTGGGTGTCCACGGTTCTGCTGACCATGTACGACGGGCGCACCAAGCTCGCCGATCAGGTGGCCGACGAGGTGCGACGCCACTTCGGCGACAAGGTGTTGACGACGGTGATCCCCCGCAGCGTCAAGGTGTCCGAGGCGCCGGGATTCGGCATGACGATCATCGAATACGACCCGGGTTCACGTGGAGCCATGAGCTATCTCGACGCCGGTCGCGAACTCGGCATGCGTGCCGAGCGTGCCGGACAGGAAGGGCAGAACCGATGACCCAGCGCAAAGGCGGCCTCGGCCGCGGACTCGCCGCCCTGATCCCGACCGGACCCGACGAGGGCCCGCGGTTGGGTAACGCTGCGGCCGATGTCGTCCTCGGTGAGTCGCGTACGGCGCCACGTCCTCCGGCCGATGCCGGCGCAGACGCTCCCGAGGACTCACTCACCGATGTCGGCGCGGTCTACCGCGAGATCCCTCCCCTGGAGATCCAGCCCAACCCGCAGCAGCCGCGGACGGCGTTCGACGAGGAGGCGCTCGCCGAACTGGTGCACTCGATCCGCGAGTTCGGGCTCATGCAGCCCATCGTGGTGCGACGGCTTCCCTCCCCCGTCGGTGACGTCCGCTACCAGCTCGTCATGGGTGAGCGCCGGTGGCGTGCCAGCCAGGAGGCCGGACTCACCGCGATCCCGACGATCGTCCGGGAGACGCCCGACGAGGACATGCTGCGCGACGCCCTTCTCGAGAACATCCACCGCGTCCAGCTCAATCCCCTGGAAGAGGCGGCGGCCTACCAGCAACTGCTCGAGGAGTTCGGTGTCACGCACGACCAACTGGCGGTGAAGTTGGGTCGCTCGCGGCCTGTCGTCACCAACATGATCCGCTTGCTGAAGCTCCCGATCGCGGTGCAGCGACGGGTCGCCGCGGGCGTATTGTCGGCCGGACACGCGCGCGCCATCCTCTCCCTCGAGGCGGGAAGCGACGCGCAGGAGGCACTTGCCGCACGGATCGTCGCGGAGGGCATGTCGGTACGGGCGACCGAAGAGGCGGTGACGCTGGCCAATCACGACGGCCCGGCGAGCGATCAACCGCAGGCGCGCAAGCGCAAACCCATGCAGATGCCCGGCCTCCGCGACGTCGCCGAGCGACTGTCCGACCGCCTCGACACCCGCGTGACGGTCTCGATGGGTAAGCAGAAGGGCAAAATTGTCGTCGAGTTCGCCACCGTGCAAGACCTCGAACGTATCGTGGAGCTCGTCGCCAAAAATGCTTCCGTGTAGCGCGATTTTCCACGAGGGACCGCTAGGGGGTGAAACGTCACTGTGACAGCAGAGCGTTCACGACGTACCATTTCCTTCGAGACAGGTTGTGCTCCAATGGATTTGCTGTTCACCACCGACCGCGCACCATGGTCGGCTCCGAGCAGAGGACTCTGACACCGTGGGAATCACGATTCACCCGCTCCGGCTCGACGGATTCGACGCATTGCCGGCGCACGTCCGGCAATGCATCTTCTGGGAGGTCGATCCGGCCGTCATCCCGGGAGCGGACAGCGGATATGTGATCGACAGCGAGTTCGACAAAGAGGCGTGGGTCTCGATGGTGATGCTCGACTGGGGCAAGTGCGCTCAGGTCGCCGTGGAATCGACAACCGGTCGCGCGATCGGGACGGCCTTTTACGCCCCGCCCGGACGGGTCCCCCGCGCTCGACTCTTCCCGACCTCGCCGGTCAGTGCGGACGCCGTGTTGTTGACCTCGCTGCGCGTCGACGCCGGATTCGCGGGCACCGCGGAGATGTTGATCGACAGTGTCATCGGCGACCTGATCCAGCGCGGCGTCCGCGCGGTGGAGGCGTTCGGCATAGTGCGCTCGGACGGCGACACCGAGCACCCGGCGACCGCGCGCCGCTCAGTCGGCGGACGACCCGACCCGCAGGCGTCGCTGTGCCCGGGGTGCATGATCGACGCGCATTTCCTCAAGGACTCCGGGTTCGACCTCGTTGCATCGCATCCGCGTTTCCCGCGGTTCCGTCTCGAGCTCGATCAGGGGCTCGGATGGAAATCTGCCGTGGAGAGCGCGCTGCAGGGACTGGTCGTGATGGCCGCGATCGATGTACCGGGCCGCGAGCGCGAGAGGGTGGCTACACCGGTGGGGCGTCGCCGCGACCGATGAGGGTCAGCGGGCGATCTGCTCGGAGGCGAGCAGGTCGGCGAAAGTGTAGGTGCCGGTCGGCTGGTCGTTCTCGCCGAGCAGGTACAGGCGCTTCACGGCGACCAGGATCGCGTCGGCGATGACGTCGCGGGTCTGCGGGTCGGCCAATGCGGCGGCGTCGCCGGGGTTGGTGATGTACCCGACATCGATCTGGGCGACCGGCATCTGGGTGAGACGCAGGATGTCCCAGGTCCGCTCGTGGGTGCGGCAGTCCTTGAGGCCGGTGCGGGCGACGATCTCGCGCTGGATGAACCCGGACAGTGACCGACCGATGGTCGAGGCGGATCCGTGGGCGTTGCCGAAGTAGAAGCTTGCGGTCCCGTTGGCGTTGGCGTTCTTGTAGCGGGCGCAGCGCAATGCGATGACGAGGTCGGCGCCGTAGCTGTTGGCGACCCGCGCACGGTCGGCGTCGTCGGGGTTGTCGGCGGCTGAGCGGGACGGGAACGTCTCCATGCCCGCCGCGGCCATCCGGCCCTCGACCAGCCGTGCGAGATCCCAGAGGATGCGGGTCTCGAGGTCGGCGGTCGCCGGGTCGACGACGTCGTCGGGGACACCGAAACCGGGATCGATGACGATGCGCTTGCCGGTGAGTCGAGGGCCCGAGCTGCGCAGCCCCTCCTCCTCACGGATGGCGTGGGCGGATCCGCCGGTGACGCGGGTGCCCAGATGTTGCAGCGAACGCAATGTGCCGGGGCCGCAGATGCCGTCGGGGGTCATGCCGTACTCGCTCTGGTAGGAGCAGAGGGCGTTGTGCGTGACAGCGCCGAACTGGCCGTCGACGAGGCCGGTGTAGTAGCCGAGGATGCCGAGGCGTGACTGCAGGGTGGCGACGTCGTCGCCGTGCATGGGTGCCGACAACCGGTAGGCGAGGATGCGGGCGCCGAGGCTGTAGGACGCCTCACGCAGGACGCGGTAGGTGGCCGGTCCGACGATGCCGTCGACGATCAGACCGCGGTTCTGCTGGAAGGCGCGCACGGCATGATCGGTGGCCAGGTCGAACTGGGTCTCCGGGGCGGTCCATCCGTTGCCGGAGGGGGCCTCCGACACCGATGTGCCGGCGTCCTCGAGAAGCCCTTGAGCTGCGAGGATGGCGCGGATCTCGGCGACGGCCGAACCTCGGTCGCCCAGGCGGTACAACGGCATTGCACTGAGCCTTTCTCGCCACACTGATCTGATCTGTTGCGGTCCGCGTGTGGTGCACACCCGTGGGCCGACAGTGAAGTCTCTCAGGTCTGCGGCTCCGGAGCCAATATGGGCGCCACCGCACCTGACACGGCCGGCCGACACGGCGGACCCGGACACGACGACGCCGGGACGGTTCGTCCCGGCGTCGGCGACATGTTTCTCGGGGTCAGGCAGGGGTGCCGATGACGCCGTCGAGCTCGCGCAGCAGCGCGGCCTTGCCCTTGGCACCGACGATCGTCTTCACGGGCTCACCGTTCTGGAACAGGATCATGGTAGGAATCGACATGATCTTGAAATCCCGTGCGACGGCTGGGTTCTCGTCGACATCGAGCTTGGCGATGGTGAGCTTGTCACCGTTGTCGGCTGCGATCTCCTCGAGGACGGGGGCGACCATCTTGCACGGGCCGCACCAGGTGGCCCAGAAATCGACCAGGACCGGCTTGTCGGAGCCGAGAACCTCGCTCTTGAATGTGTCGTCGGTGACGACCACTGTGTTTGCACCCATTGTGTCCTCCTAGTGAGACGTGTGTGGAGTGAGAAAAACTGTGTCCGGAGCCCTCAGGCGAGGGATCCGACCGCCGCGTCGGCCGCGACGGGGAAGGCGGCGTCGGCGCGGTCGGCCAACCAGCGCTCGGCGTCGATCGACGCACTGCACCCGGTGCCGGCCGCTGTGATGGCCTGTCGGTAACGGTGGTCGACGAGGTCGCCGCATGCGAACACGCCGGGGATCGATGTGGCCGTCGTCCGGCCCTCGACCTGCACGTACCCGTCCTCGTCGAGATCGACCTGACCGGCCACGAGCGCGCTGCGCGGGTCGTGACCGATGGCGACGAACATGCCGGTGACCTCGAGAACGCTGGTCTCACCGGTGACGGTGTCGAGCAGGTCGATGCCGCTGACCGAGCCCTCACCGCGCACACCGGTGACGGCGGCGTTGGTGACGAAACGGATCTTGTCGTTCGCCTTGGCCCGTTCGAGCATGATCTTCGACGCGCGGAACTCCTCGCGGCGGTGCACCAGGGTGACCGAGCGCGCGAACTTGGTGAGGAAGGTCGCCTCCTCCATCGCGGAGTCGCCACCGCCGATGACGGCGATGTCCTGGTCCTTGAAGAAGAAACCGTCGCAGGTCGCGCACGCCGAGACGCCGCGTCCGAGCAGTTCGGCCTCGCCGGGGATGTCGAGGTAGCGGGCCGCCGCGCCCATCGCGAGGATCACGGCGTGGCTGCGGTAGACGTCACCGGCCACCTCGACCTCTTTGATGTCACCGGTCAGCCGCAGTGCGTCGACGTCCTCCATGCGGAGGTCGGTGCCGAATCGCAGTGCCTGCTCGCGCATCTCGTCCATCAGGGCCGGGCCCTGGATGCCACTCTGGAAGCCGGGGAAGTTCTCGACCTCGGTGGTGGTCATCAGTGCGCCGCCGAACTGGGTTCCCTCGAACACGACCGGCGCCAACTCGGCACGCGCTGCGTAGACCGCCGCGGTGTACCCGGCCGGGCCGGATCCGACGATGATCACGTCGTGGATCGTGCCGGTCCCTGAGTCGCTCATCTGTCCTCTTCTCACTGTCGATAGCCGGCTGGTTCAACACAAGGGTAGGTGGATCTGTTCCCCGTGGTCGGACGCGGCGGGTGAGCGGACGGTGTCCGTCGATCACCCGGTGGGGCCGGGAGCTCCCAGCGTGCGCCGCGAGATCGTCGCGGGGGTACCGGCGTCGCACGACGACCCCACGACCAGGGCCTCGAACCGGCCCGCGGTCCCGGTGGACAGCAGGATGACCACCGCTGGGTCACCCCTGATCGTCAGTGGTCCGCTGCCGGCCACACCGGTGGTCGGTGCCACACCGTTGGCACTCAGGCAGCGTCGTAGCCGGTCGGGGCCGTTCTGACCGGTGAAGGCGGCATCGTCGCGGCCCAGAACCGACAGCAACGCCCCCGCCTGCGCCCCGGCCGACGGTGCTGCGGTCGGGACCGACGACGTGGCGTCGTCGGCGCGCTCGGTGTCGCCCTGCGACGACATGGATGCGGTCGACACCGCGATGAACAGCGTGACGACGGCGATGATCCCTGCGGCGATCGACGCGATGACCATGCCGCGGCGGCGCCGGGCGTCGCGTTGTCGGTCGCGCGCATCCTCGATCGACTCGACTCGCGGCACGGGAGGCTCCGATGCGGCGGTGTCGGTGCGGATGGCGGCCAGGGTGGACTCGATCGCGGCGGCGACCGCGGGCGGTGGTGGTTCGGCCGTGAGCGGCGCCGACGCGAGGTCGGAACGCGTCGCGTCGAGAGCGGCCATGACGCGCATGGCCTCGGGATCGGCGCGGACACGCGGCCACAGCGCCGCCGCGTCGTCGTCGGGGAGGACGCCGGCGTGCAGGTCGGCGAGCAGATCGACCGGAAACGGGGGACCCGGGGGGACGGATTCCGGCCCGTCGGCGGATTGCCGGTCAGTCATCGATCACCTCATCTCCTCGGTCTGTGGTCTTCATCAGACGCCGACGGGGGTCGCGGGGTTCCCGCCGGGGTGGTGATCGTCCGGTTCGCGGAGATGTCCGAGCACCACCGCGAGCTTGGCCCGTCCCCGTGAACACCGGCTCTTGATGGTGCCCGTCGGTACCCCGAGCAGCGCGGCGGCATCGGTCACCGAGTAACCCTCGACGTCGACCGCGACGACGGCCGCGCGCTGATCACTCGGTAGTGCGTCGAGCGCCCGACCGATGGACAGACGCAGGTCCACCGACACGGTGGGGTCCAGGGGATCGGCGATCGCGGCGATGTCGTACTCCGGCAACGGGACCGTCTGGCGCATCCGGTTCCGTCGGATGCGGTCCAGGCAGGCGTTCACCACGATGCGGT
Organism: Williamsia phyllosphaerae; assembly: GCF_014635305.1. Lineage (NCBI taxonomy): Bacteria > Bacillati > Actinomycetota > Actinomycetes > Mycobacteriales > Nocardiaceae > Williamsia > Williamsia phyllosphaerae. The sequence goes on from NZ_BMCS01000001.1 coordinate 1,119,961, forward strand.
GCAGCCAGGAGGTCACGCGGGCGTCGGATCGGAAGCGGTGCGCGTTGCGGTGGGCGTTGAACAACGCGTCCTGCAGTGCGTCGGCCGCGTCGTCGGTGGTGTGGCTGGTCCGCCGGGCGACCGCCCACAGCTGGTTCTGGTGGCGGTGCACGAGCAGGGCGAAGGCGTGGGGGTCGCCGGCGACGTGAGCGGCGAGGAGCTCCTCGTCGGTGCGCTCGTCACCATCCCCCGCATCGGCCATGCGTGGAGATTAATGGACACCCGGCGCCGGGGACATCCGTCGGACGGGCGCCTGTGGAGCAATCGGTGACGTCGCCGATCAGCGGTGTTCGCGCGCCTGCGCCCACAGTCGCCGCACGACCGTGGCGGCCGGGTCGTCGGTCACCGCGCCGAAACCGGTCCCCGCCCACAGGGTGACCCCATCCGGGTCGTCCTGTGCGGCGGCGGCCTTGCGGAGCGGGCTGGTCAGCGTGTTGAGCTCGGGGAACGCCGCCGGGGCCAGCTCGTGGAGGTCGCGGTGGAAGGCGTTGTCCAACCCGCGGGCCGGACGCCCGGAGAACGCCCTGGTCAAAACGGTCGTCGAGAACGAAGGGTCGCCCAGCGCGCGGCGGTGCGCCCCGCTTGTGCCGGCCTCGGGGGTGTCCAGCAGCAGGGTGCCGATCGCGACGGCGTCGGCGCCCAGATCGAGCAGACGGGCGACGTCGGAGCCCGACGCCACTCCCCCGGACGCGATCAGCTCCACCGAGACCGCGGCGCGCACGGCGGGCAGCAGCTCGTCCAGGGGGGTGGTCGGTGGCGTCGCATCCACCGAGAAGGTGGACCGGTGTCCCCCGGCCTCGGGCCCCTGCACCCACACGACGTCCGCACCCCGGTCGACCGCGGCCCGGGCGTCCTCGACGTCGGTCACGGTGATGACGATCGACGATCCTGCGTCGCGCAGTGCTGCGACATCGGAGTCCGACGGCAGACCGAAGGTGAACGAGACCCAGGGCACCGCGGCCTCGACGAGGACGGCGATGATCTCGTCGTAGGCGTCGGTCGAGTGCTCGGGGATCTCGGGCACGGTGACACCGAGCGCCTCGGCCCGGGGGACCAGGGCGTCACGGTAGGCCCGGACCGCGTCACGGTCGACGACGTGGTCGGCGGGTGCGTCCGGGACGAACACGTTGGCCCCGAACCGGTCGGTGCCGCGGTCGCGCAGCGAGTTGATCGACTGTGTCACTGCGGTTCCGGAGCGATAGGCAGTTGCCAGGAAGCCCAGACCACCTGCGCCGGACACCGCGGCGACGAGGTCGTCGGTACTCGGGCCGCCCGCCATGGGTGCGCCGATGACGGGGATGGTGAGATCGCTCAGCGTCGGGGTCACGCGACTCACGCTACCGGTGTGCCGTCGGGCGCCCACACCCCCGACGAACCGCGTCGGAACGAGTCGACGAGATGGGTGTCGACGATGCCGACGGCCTCCATCAGGGCGAACATCGTCGTCGGTCCGACGAATCGGAAGCCTCTGCGGCGCAGCTCTTTCGACATGGCGGTCGACTCCGCCGAGACCGTCGGGACGTCGGCGAACGTGACGGGACGCGGCGTCGTATCGGGCCGGAACGACCACAACAGCTCGACGAGTCCCCCGTCGTCACGTAGCTCCTGGGTCGCACGCGCGTTGCCGATGGTGGCCTCGATCTTGGCTCGGTTCCGGACGATCCGCGCGTCGACGACCAGGCGTTCGACGTCCTCGTCGCCGAACGCGGCCACGGTGTCGACGTCGAAGTCGCAGAACACCTCTCGGAACGCGGGGCGTTTGCGCAGGATGATCGACCAGGACAGACCGGACTGGAATCCCTCGAGGGACAACCGTTCGAAGTGGGCGTTCTCACCGTCGACCGGCATGCCCCACTCGGTGTCGTAGTAGTCGCGCATCATGCCCGGTTCGGACCCCCACACGGGTCGGAGCAGACCGTCCTCGCACAGCACGGTGCCGGCGGCGGTCTCGGCCACGTGGGTCTAACCGGCCATCGAGATCTGGCTGATCACGCCCTGGAACCCGCCGCGGGACGACTGCGGGAGCGAGGTGATCCAGATCAGAACGAAGGGCGCGGACTGTGCGTCGCGGACGGTGATGGTGGTGGACGGCTGGTCGATCGAGCCCGCGCCGACCTGCGTGGTGTCGTCGAAGGCCGCTGACGCCGACGGCGAGGTCCGGACCTGCACCTCGAGTCCGGGTGACGGGGTGCGGACGGTGACCGTGCGGACGGTGCTCGCGCGGTCGAGCGCGAACATCAGGCCCAGCCCGGGCTTGAGGTTGCCGAAGCGGGGACCGCCCCGATAGGTGTCGGTCCGCCATGCCGGCGCCTCACCGGAGATGACGTTGCCGACGTTGGCGCTCGAGTCGGCCGTCTGACGCGAGTAGTCGACCACCGTCACCGACCGCAGTCCGATCGGACCCGCCTGTGGCGCAGCGGTTCCCGCACCGGGGCTCACGGGTGCGGAACTGGCGGACGCGGAACCGTTGAGGAACGAGTCGATGTTCGTCGGCTGTTCATCGGGATCGACGGTGTCGGTCAGCCACACGATCAGCGCGATCACCAGGAGCAGCGTGATCAGACCGGCTCCCGCAGCTATCGCGAGCACGCGCATCGACCGCGGCGAGCGGTCGCCGAGACCGAAACGGGATCGCCCGCCGGCGCCGTCGGCTCGCACGTTGCTCGCCGGTGCGGGACGTTCGGTCGCGTCGCCGATGACCGGCATGAGGTCGGTCTTCTGATCCACGACGGTCGCCTGGTCGAGCACGTGCTGGATGGTCGCGGCGGTCCGGATACCGCTGTTGCCCTCGAGGGCGCGGGCGGCGACCGCGGAGATCTCGAACGGGACGTCGGGACGAGCGGCCCTGGGCTCCTTGGGGATCCCGGTCGCCGACGGTTCGGCGACGGGCAACCCGCCGATGGGCTCGCCCGAGGTGCGGCTGGTGATGACCCCGGCGGCACCGTCGGGATCGAGCGGCCAGTGCGCCAGCAGCAGCGCGTAGAGCACGGCGCCGAGACCACGGACGTCGGTGGTCTTGTCGTCGCCGGCCAGGGTTCCGGGGAACGCCAACACGGCATTGCCCTCGGTGGAGATGCGGATCCGGTCGGGGTGGTCGATCGACAGCGAGCTACCGGTGCGGTGGGCCGCCTCCGCGGCCGCGGCCAGCGCGCGCACGGCCCGCGCCGCACCGACCGGTGACGGGTTGGTCTTGGCGACGTCGGCGAGCGACGAACCCGTGACCCATTCGGCCACAACGATTCCGCCGGACGACCCACGGACCACGTCGAGTACGCGGGCGATACCGGGAGAGTTGACGCGGCCCAGGCGCAGCGTCCGGGACAGGACGGCCTGCGGGCCGTCACCCCGCGCACCGACGGCCACACCGGGCTCGGGCGGCGGCGCGAGTTGGTCGGCGTCGACGAAGGTCAAGGCCACGTCGCGGTCGAGGTTGATGTCGCGCGCACGCCAGAACTGCAGGCCGCGCGTGCCGCCGTGCGCGGCGAGCAGCCGGTAGCGACCGCCGGCGACGGCGGCACCGGGCACGAGGCGGGGCCCGCGTCGTGGACGGGGACGTCCGTCGGACGGGCCCGCGGGTGCGCCGGCCGGGCCAGGATCGCCCACGGGGACCGACGGTGCGGGGCCGGTGGACTCGGAAGGCTCGGCGTCGCGCTGGGGGGTGTCGGGATCGGTGGGGCCGGCCGGCTCGTCTGCCGAATCGTCGGGGCCGACGCGCTGGGCACGTACCGGTCCGGTCGACGGAGACGGGGCGCCGCCGCGTGCGGGACCCTCGGCATCGGGACGGATCGCGCTCAATCGGGGATCGGTGTTGACCAGTCCCGGGAGATCGCGCGCTCCGCCGGCATCGACGTCGTTGTCACCCATGAGGTCCACTCCTCTCCGTCGGTATCGCAGGTCGCGCGGCACACCGGGGGTCACCTGTCCGGCCGCGCCGCCCGTGTGTACCGAATATGCCTGCCAGCTGGCCGTTCCGCGATCGAATCGTCGCAGCACCTGAACCTGGCCAGAATACGGGAGGCTCTCGTCGCCGGTGATCCGCGGGAAGGCAACGGTCATCTCGGCGATCGACTCCGACGGCGGCTGGCTCGCGGGAGCGATGGCCGGGATGAAACGGCCGAGCATGCGGCGGACACTGACGCTGACCGCGATCACGTCGGGGATCCGGAGCAGAACCAGTGCGGTGTAGACCAATCCGAGCGCCACCACCGCGGTGAACGCGAGGTAGGCGATCGATCCGAGCTTGCCGTGGTCGGTGGCGAAACGGTGCAGCCCGGACAGCTGCGAGACGCCCCAGACCAGCGCACAGCCGCCGACCGACGCGAGCAGGGTCAGTCCGGTGGTGCGACCGACGTTGGTCATCCGGATCGGGCCGAGGCGGCTGCGCAGCAGGAAGTGACCCACGATCGCGCCGACGATGTAGCCGAGCCCGTTGGAGAAAGCGAGCCAACGCACGATGGTGTCGCCGTCGTCGAAGAGCACCGGGCCGAGGTACGACGCCGCGACCTTCACGATGGTGATGCCCACCGCGATCGCGGTCGGGGTCCAGGCGTCCTCGCGGGCGTAGAACACACGGAGCTGAACCAGGGTCATCGAATACGGGATGATCGTGAACGCGCCCCAGCTCAGGACGGTGCCCAGCTGGTCGGCGTCGTTCAGCCCGAACTGGCCGAAGTTGAAGACGGCGATGCCGATCGCCGGCCCGAAGAACGTCATGAACGTGATGACCGGGACCAACGCGACCATGGTCAGACGGGTGGACAGCGACAGGTCGTCGACCACCGAATGGGTGTCGTTCGCCGCGGCGTTGCGGGACAGTCGCGGCATGATCGCGGTCAGGATGGTAACGCCGAGAACGCCGTAGGGCAGCTGCAGCAGCTGCCAGTGGGTGGCGTAGATGCTGACGCCGGAGGAGCTGGCGCTCGCCGCGATGCGGTAGGTGATGATGAAGCCGACCTGCAGCACCGCGACGTAGAGCACGATTGCGCCCGCCATCCGTCCGAATGTCCGCAGGCGATCGTCGAGACCCCAGCGCAGCCGCAGTTTCACCCCGGCGCGTCGCAGGGCGGGCAGCAGGATCGCGGCCTGGCAGACCACGCCGAGGGTGGTGCCGATGCCCAGGACGAGGAGCTTGGTGTCGCCCATGCGCACCGGGTTGAGCGAGATCTCACCGGGCACGATCGCGAACACGATGAGCGTGGTGATCTGGACGATGTTGTTGCACACCGGCGCCCAGGCACCCGGCTTGAACAGACCCTTCATGTTCAGGATCGCGATGAACAGAGCCGACATCCCGTAGAACAAGATCTCGGGCAGCAGCAGATACGCCAGGGCGGTGGCCAGGTCGCGGTTGACCAGGCCGTCACCGAGATTGAGCAGGGTCAGCAGCGGTGCCGCGATGAGCGCGACGATCGTCGCGACGCCCAGCATCGTCAGCGCGAGGGTGAAGATCCGGTTGATGAAACCCTCACCGCCGTCGGCGTCCTCGGCCTCCGCACGCACGAGGACCGGGATCACGATGGCGGTGAGCACCGCGCCGAGGACGACCTCGGCCACGAGGTTGGGCAGCACGTAGGCGGCCTGGAACGACGACGCGATCGCCGAGCCGAGCAGGGCCAGCACGAGGATCGTGCGGACGAAACCGGAGATCCGGCTGACCAGGGTGGCTATCGCGATCGACCCGCTGGTGCGCAGGACGCTCTCGTCGGAATCGCGCGAGATCGCCTTCTCGGTGTCGGTCTCGACGGGATCGCCCGGATCGAACTCGGGGGCGTCGATCGTCGCGATGCGACGGGTCTCACCGGACGCCGAACCGTCGGGAATCGGCACCGGACCCCGACGTGCGGGCGGCGGCGTCGACATCGGCGGCTCCGACATCGACGGGGGCTCGGCGGCGGGCATCGGTGCCGACCGCGGGGGCGTGGTCGGGAGCGGACGGGACACCGGTGGCGGGACGTAGCCGGGAGGGGTGTCGGCGAAGCGTCGCGCGTTCGGGCTCGGTGGTCGTCGCGGTGGCACGTCGGCCGGTGGGCGTCCCCGCCCTCCCGAGCGTCGGCTGCGCAGGGTGTCGTCGGGTCCGCCCGGCGCCGGCGGCAACCGGTCGGACGGTGCGCCACCGGGGATGCCGCGGCCCGGTGTCGGGGGGATACGACGCGGCGCAGCGCGGCCGCCGGTGGGCGGGCCGTCGGGGGTACGGCGATCCACCTCGCGGTCGCCGTCGGTCGGGTCGTCGGTGCGGTCAGTCATCGCCGGTCGAGCCCGATCTCGGCGGCACCGGCGTGTCCTGCTGATGCAGATAGCGGCTGTCGGCCATCAGGCGTTCGCGCTCGTCGGGTTCGGGACGGTCGAGGTCGGCCGGGTCCGGCTCGCCACGGAAGCGATGCCAGAGTCGTCGGCCCGCGAGCAGCACCAACGCGACGCCGGCGCAGATCGTGATGATGAACAGCGCTTTTCCATATGCGTTGGAATGTACTGACAAGTCGATCGGACTGCCCATCGCGACACCGCTGGATGTCACCAGGGCGATGTTGACGGTCATCGTGGCCGAGGACTTCGCCTGCGTGGGCAGCTGAATCTGCCGGGTGCCCCGCGGTGGGATCTCGACGACCCCGATGTCACCGATGTCGAGGTTCTGCGGCGCGGCGGTGTCGAGGCGCACACGCACGGGCAGCGGCAGGTCGTTGCGCACCACGAGCAGCAGCGGGCTGCGTTCGGAGGCCAACGTGTAGCGACCGCCGGGGTCGAGGATGCTGACGGCGTCGCGCATCCGGTCCAGTGTCTTGTCCACCGCCCGGACCCGGGCGACCGCGGTGGCCACGACGGCGCGCCGATCCGAGGTGGAGTCGACGGGCGCAGAACGCATGGCCCGGATGAGGTCCTCGTCGAGGGGTGCGACGTAGGTCCGCGGCGAGATCGCGAGATCGCTGCGCGCGACCATCGAGGCCTCGAGCTGGAAGATCAGCCCCGCCGAGCGGCTCAGCAGCATCGTGGTGTCGGCGTCGAGCGTGGTCAGGCCGAGGGTGGTGTTCAGCGGGACCCGCAGCGCGCCCGAGACGCCGGCCTGGTCGAGCTGGGAGTTCACGTCGCCGAGGGGTCGGGGCGCGGCCAATCCGGAGTCGAGCAGCAGCGCCGTCGTCGAGAGCACCGCGCGGGCGTCGTCGGCGGAGGCCGACCACACCGCGGGCGGCATGATCAGCTCGCTGCGCCCGACGGTCGGGTCGTCGGGCTCGCCGCCGATCCGCTGGGTGGTCGCGTCCCCGGTGGGCGCGATCGCGGCGTAGCTCAGCGCGGCGGTGGCCGCGGCGCGTCGGCTCACCTGGGACTCGGTGTCGAGGTCGAACCGTTGGTCGTCGGCGGTGACGGCCGGGGTACTGGGGGCGGCGCCCATGCCGGCGAGTGCGGTGGTGATGGCCGGGTCGTAGGTCTGCACGGCGAGGTCGGACGCGCGGTACTGACCGTTGGCCGCACCCTGCTCGCGGGCGATGGCGGTCGAGGCGATCAGGGCGTGGTCGATGTCGGAGTTGTTCAGCAGGCGGGCCGCGGTGTCGTCGAGCGCTCCGCTGACCGGGACCGCGAGTCCTCGCACGCTGGAGACGCCCAGGATGGTGTCGACGATGTCGGCGGGCGATCGGACCGCGGTGCGGGTCAGTTCGGGGTCGTTGACCCGGGCGAGGGTGTCGAGGTCGGCCTGCGCGAACGGCAACGCCACCACGCACAGGCGCGAGGCCATCGTCCGTAGGCGCTGCAGCCAGTCCTGGGCCGCGGCGGTGCCGGTGCCCTCCCGGGTGGCCGACCGTGGATCGGTGGGGTCTCGGGACACCTCGTATCCCGACGTCATGGCCTGGACGGTCACGAGCAGGTCGGGGTCGATGGCCAGACAGGCGCTGCGCGTCACCGGGGAGTCCGGGCTGACGGTCGCGTCGTCGAGCGTGGTGAGCAGCCCGTTGAGTCGCCCGCCCGGGCGCAACGAGGTGGCGAGGTCGTCGCTGACCAGGCGTACGGGTTCGTCACCGCCGCCGGTGATCCCGGGCGCGAGCTGGCCGGGTGCGGCCAGCGGCCACATCAACGTGAGCTGCGCCGGCGACGACACCGTCGGCGCGACCGAACCGTCGGCACCCGACGGCTGGGTGTTCGCGGGTGTCACCTCGGCGAGGTCGCTCGACTGGGCCCGCGCGCGGTCGGGGGGCAACCCCAGCACGGTCAGCAGGGTGCGTGAGTCGTCGAGTCGTGCGGGCGTGCCGTAGTCGGGGGTTCCGTTGAGGTTCACCAGGATCGGGTAGACCCCGGGGCTGTCGACACCGAGTCCGGGGGTGGCGGGGTTCCCGGTCAACGGCACGGTCAGCGAGAACGGGCGGCTCTGTCCGGGATCGAGCTTCGTGCCCACCTGGGTGAACCGGGTGGCCGTCTCGTACTGCGCGGGATCGCGGATCAGCGACGTCCGCAGTTCGGCACCCGCCGCGACCCGATCGCCGCGTTGCACCCGCATCACGAGATCGGTGACGGGCCGGTCGCCGACGTTGTTCAGCGTGCCCCGCACGGTCACGGTGGTCGGACTGCTGGTGGTCACCGCCGACGGGCTCACCGAATCGATCGAGACGTTGACGAACTCGGCCGGCTCGGGGAACGGTGCCGCGGCGGCGCCCGGCAGCGGGGCGGCGAGCATCGTCGTCAGCAGGAGCCCGAACACCCCGAGCACCGCGGCCCATCGGGACAGATGGTGGCGCGATCCCCGGACGTCGCGCGGCCGTGTCGAGATCATCCGATCGAGGTCATTCGTCGCCGTCGTGGTCGGTCCGCGCGTGCGAGGACTCCACGTGATCGGGGTGCGCCGCACCGGCGGTTTCCGACGGGGTGCCCGACGGCCGCCGCGGCCCACGCCGACGACGGCGGGTGCGCGCGGGCTTCGGGGCGTCGTTGCGGCGCTGATTGCGCGCCGCGGCCGCCTTCTCGTACTCGTTGGGCTCGGTGCGGGCGCTGTCGGCCTCCGACCGCGCCAGCCGCTCGGGGTCGTCGGCCAGGTCGGCGATGACCTCCTCGGCGGTGCGGGCCAGACGGCGTTCGTCGGAGTAGGTCAGGCGCTGCGGCAACTCGGTGAGCGGCACCCACGCGACCTCGGCCACCTCGTAGTCGGCGTCGGACAGCTCGCCACCGGTGGAGCGCATCAGATAGTGGTGCACGGTCTTGTGGATCCGCTTGCCCTCGCTGACGAACCAGTACTCGACCTTGCCGAGGGAGGCGACGACATTGCCCTCGATACCGGTCTCCTCGGCGACCTCGCGTACCGCTGTCTGCTCGGCGGTCTCCCCGGTCTCGATGTGTCCCTTGGGAAGCGACCACATCATCCGACCGCGTCGGTCCACGCGACCGATCAGCGCGGCGCAGCGTTCGCGGTCCGGGCCGTCGATACCGGAGACGATGAGCCCGCCCGCCGACGTCTCCCGGACGGTGCGCAGGCGGGGATTGGTCTTCGGGGTGCTGGAGTTCTTGGTGGGCGTCTCGCGTGCCCCGCCTCGGGCGCTGCGTCCGCCGTGCCCGGCGGTGCGGTTGAGGGCGCTCAGGTCGGACGGCTTGACCGGTGCCGGCGAGGCGTCGACGCCCTCGGGGTTCGCGACCGAGGCGGCGGCGTCGGGGTTGTCGGTGGTCGGCCTGCTGGGCTTGCGCCTGCGTCCGCGTCGTCCGCGACGGCTGCCGGTCCGGCCGCCCTCGGACGGGGTGGGACCGGTGGTCGGCGCCTGCGCGTCGGACGTGTCGAGCGTTGCGGGTGCGGCGTCGCCGATGGCCGTGGGCGCCGCCGTCCCGGGCTGCGTGGTGCCGGGTGCGCCGCGGCGCTTTCCACCCCGCCGATTGCCGCGCCGACGCCGCGGACGTCCCGCGACGTCGCGTTTCGGCTCGGAGGGTTCGGCTGACACCCCACGATGCTAGCCGTTGTCAACCCCCGGTTTCCTCAACCCCGGCGCGGGTCAGGGGCTCGATGTCGGGCGTGTACTGGGTAGGCTCTGACCCCGTGACAGCAACGCGGGAGGACTCCTCTGACGAGCGCCGCACCCGGTTGCTGGCCCACGCGGCGGTGTCGTTGCGGCAGCTGTCGGGGGTTCTCGACCCCCTGGGTGCCCGGTTCGCCGAGCGGGGCTTCTCCCTCTATCTGGTCGGGGGCTCGGTCCGAGACGCCGTCCTGGGCCGGCTCGGCTCCGACCTCGACTTCACCACCGACGCCCGTCCCGAGCAGGTCCAGGGGATCCTGCGGGGATGGGCCGAGCACATGTGGGACACCGGGATCGCCTACGGCACCGTCAGCGCGGTCCGCGACGGCCAACACATCGAGATCACGACGTTCCGCGCCGACACATACGACCAGGTGTCGCGGAACCCCGAGGTGCGCTTCGGCGACACCCTCGACGAGGACCTGATCCGCCGCGACTTCACCATCAACGCGATGGCCGTCCGCATCGGAGCCGACGGTGCGCAGGAGTTCGTCGACCCACTCGACGGGATGACCGACCTGCTGGCCGGCGTCATCGACACCCCGGCCGCCCCGGAGACCTCGTTCACCGACGACCCCCTGCGGATGCTGCGCGCGGTCCGTTTCGTCTCCCAGCTGGGCTTCGTCCCGGCGCCCCGGGTGGTCGTCGCGATCACCGAGATGGTCGAGGCGATCGACCGGATCACCGTGGAGCGCGTCGCCGCCGAACTGGACAAGCTGATCCTGGGCGATCACCCGGTCGACGGGGTCGATGCGCTGGTCGAGACCGGATTGGCGGAGCGGGTGCTGCCGGAGATCCCCGGGATGAAGCTCGCCATCGACGAACACCACCAGCACAAGGACGTGTACTGGCACTCGCTGACGGTGCTGCAGCAGGCCGTCGACCTCGAGGAGGCCGACCCGGACCTGATCCTGCGGTGGGCGGCCCTGCTGCACGACATCGGCAAACCCGCCACCCGTCGCCACGAGCCGGATGGCGGCGTCAGCTTCCACCACCACGAGGTGGTCGGGGCCAAGATGGTCCGCAAGCGCATGAAGGCGCTGAAGTACCCGAAGTCGGTCATCGAGGACGTGGCGAACCTGGTGTTCCTGCACCTGCGGTTCCACGGTTACGACGAGGGCCGGTGGACCGATTCGGCGGTGCGGCGCTACGTCACCGACGCCGGCGATCTCCTCCCCCGACTCCACAAGCTGGTCCGCGCGGACTGCACGACGCGCAACAAGCGCCGGGCGGCCCGGTTGCAGGGCAACTACGACGACCTCGAACGCAGGATCGCCGATCTCGCGGCCCAGGAGGATCTGCAGCGGGTCCGGCCGGACCTCGACGGCAACGCGATCATGGAACTCCTCGACATCCCGGCGGGCCCGATCGTGGGTCGTGCATGGCGGTTCCTCAAGGAACTCCGTCTCGATCGTGGACCGCTCGATCGGGACGAGGCGGAGGCCGCGCTCCTCGACTGGTGGAGCCGGGAAAAGACTTCGGGCTAAGCTGGAGGTCTCGGTCCAGCAGCGGCCTCGGGCGATCGCATGCGCGAGCGCCTCTGCTGTCCGACGCGTTCTCCCAGACGGGACCCAGCATGACCAGTTTCTCGGATCTGCCCTTCCGCCCTCGATGGATGAGGTGAGGCGTATCTCCACCGAATCAAGCCAAGTTCGCACATCCCCGGACGAGGACTCACTCGTCGGGGCGTTGGAGGTCTCCATGCAGTTCGCGCCCATCAGGCGGCTCAACGACGGCGCGTTGGCGGGGGCGGAGCTGCAGGTCCGCGGACCGTCGAAGTCCGCCCTCGGAACCGCCGAGTCGCTGCGACGCGCGGCGCGGATGATGCAGCAGGAACGCGCACTCGACCGCCACAAGTTCACCTTCGCCGCCACCGGCACGGCGCAGATGATCGCCGATGTCCTGCCCCTGCTGGTGATGGTCGATCTCGCCTCGATCGACCAGTCCGACCTCGAGAACTCGCTCGAGCGTCTCGCGGTGTCGGTCCAACCCGACGAGATGCTCGCCGACCCGCAGCGCACCCTGGCCCGGATCGACGCGGCCCGCCGCGCCGGTCGCATCATCTGCGTCGACGGGTTCGGGGTCAGTGAGTATGCGGTCACGATGCTGTCGCTGATCGAACCCGACATCATCGTCACCGGTCCAGAGCTGCTGACCCGGACCACCGAGCCCGCGATGGCCCGACTGGCCCACGCGTTGGCCGCGCACGTCGAGCGCAGCCACGCCGTGGTCATCGCCGAGGGCGTGGACACCGACGCGTTGCGGTTGTCCGCCCAGACGATCGGTGCCACCTATGGGCTCGGCGCGCTCTACCCACCGGTCGACGACCCCGCGGCGTTCGCCGACGAAGCCGTCGTGCCCCTCCCGGACGCCCCGGTGTGGTCGACCCCGGCCGCCGACACCACCACGCCGTACCGGATCGGGTCGGCCGGGCACCAGCCGCGACGCGGCACCAAGCACCTGCTGATCGAGATGAGCAAGGCGCTCGAGGCGCAGGCCGCCGCCGCGGGCGGCGCGGTGATCGTGCTCGGAACCTTCCAGCACGCGCGCAACTTCACGTCGCATACGTCTGTGCGCTGGAGGCAACTCGCCGACACCGCGGGGCTCGCCGGCGTCTACGGCGTCGGACTGGCGCCGATGATCGACGGCAATGTGATCCACGCGCCGCTCGACGAGTCCGACGACATCGTCAACGAGTGGAACGTCGCCGTCCTCAGCCCGCATTTCTGTGCGCTGCTCGCCGCCCGTGACCTGCACGACGAGGGTCCGGACATGGAACGCACCTTCGACTTCGTGCAGAGCTACGAGCGGCTGACCGTCACCCAGGCCGTGCACTCGATCCTGAGCCGGTTCACCTTTGCGTGATGACCTGCCTGTCGACGACGAACACCGCAGGCCGGACGGGGTCACCGACGAGACGGTCAAGGCTGTGGGCGCGGTGACCGAGGCACTCGAGTGGGTCGAGCGGGTCCGTGGTCATCTGTATGAGGCGCACCAGATGTCGGGACACGCCGACCTGGCCTTCGGCGACGCGGCCGACGCGCTGGCCGATGCCGGCCACACCGAGTTGGCGGAACGCCTGCGCACCGAGATCGTGGGGCTCAACACCTTTCCGGGACGGTGGACGTTCCAGCTCGTCGAGGAGTTCGACGACGGCTACTACGCCACCGTGAAGGACTTCGAGAAGCAAACCCGCACAGACCTTCTCGAGGGTCGTCGCCACGTCTTCGAATCGGAGATGAAGGAATCGCGACGTACCCACGGACGACCGGGCCACGAGGCGCGACCTTAGCCGACCGCCGATCCGCGGTCGATCATCGACCGACGGCGAAAGCCTCGTCCGCGGCCCGCTGATGCAAGGTCTGTAGCTCGTCGGCCTGACGGGCGGCCTGGTCGTTCAACTCGGCGCACCGGGCGGTACCGGGTCCGAAGTCCACCCGGCCCTCCATCCCGAGTTCCCACATGGCCTTCTTGGCCAGCAGCAGCGAACGCATCGCCTCCACCGCGGCGACCCGGCGGAAGCGACCACGGGTCACGTGCAGCACACCGGCCACGCCGCGCACGCCGGTGCCGATGCCCACCACGGCGCCGAGCCAGCTCTCCCCATGGCCGCTCAACTCCTCCACGCGCGCACGGACGAAGGCCATCTCCTCCTCGAGTTCGGCCGGGAGATGGTCGATCGCCCCCGCGGTCCACGGGTCGTTCGCCACGAGGCGCGCCAACTGCAGGCCGCCACTGGCCCCGATCAGATGTGTCCGCATGTAGAGCGCGGACGACTGCGCTGTCGCGTTCATGGAGCAACCCCTTCGTCGTTCGTCGGACCGGGCGGGGGCTGCACCTGATCAACAGGAGTCGAGTGTAAGGGGTGAACGGTGGCGGTCGCGCGTCGCTTCGTGGCACAGTGGGTGGGTATCGACGGCCAGGTTGAGCTCTCCAGCTGCGGTCACCCCCACGATCGATGGTCGTGGCTGTGTTGCGACGTCAGCGCCAATCGATGAACGCGTCGACTTCTCCGTCCGCGTCGGATCCCATCTCGAATGCTTAGGAATCCGTTCACCATTCGCGCCATCGGGCACATCCCACGCATCGACGTGAACAAGGAAGGTGGAATCCATGCGCGCAGTCACTTGGCAGGGCAAGCGGAAAGTCAGTGTCGACGAGGTGCCCGACCCGAGGATCGAACAGCCGACCGACGCGATCATCAAGGTCACCTCGACCAACATCTGCGGGTCCGATCTGCATCTCTACGAGGTGTTGGGCGCGTTCATGACACCCGGTGACATCCTCGGGCACGAACCGATGGGTGTGGTCGAGGAAGTCGGCTCCGAGACCGGCGATCTGAAAGTCGGTGACCGGGTGGTCATCCCCTTCCAGATCTCCTGCGGCTCCTGCTACATGTGTGATTCCTCGCTCTACACCCAGTGTGAGACAACGCAAGTCCGCGATCAGGGGATGGGCGCAGCCCTGTTCGGGTTCTCGTCGTTGTACGGGGCGGTCCCCGGTGGTCAGGCCGAGTACCTTCGGGTTCCCCAGGCGCAGTTCACCCACATCAAGGTGCCGGAGGGACCGGCCGACTCACGCTTCGTGTATCTGTCCGACGTGCTGCCGACGGCGTGGCAATCGGTTGAGTACGCGGCCGTTCCCGACGGTGGATCGGTCACCGTTCTGGGCCTCGGTCCGATCGGCGACATGGCCGCCCGTATCGCCCAGCACCGGGGTCATCGGGTGATCGCTGTCGACCGCGTCCCCGAACGCCTGGACCGCGCGCGGGTCCGCGGCATCGAGGTGGTCGACCTCGACGCTGTCGATGACCTCGGTGCGGAGATCCGGTCGTTGACCGGCGGGCGCGGAACCGATTCGGTCATCGACGCGGTGGGCATGGAGGCGCACGGGTCGCCGACAGCCAAACTGCTCCAGCAGGTCACCAGCATCCTCCCTGATGCCGTCGCCAAACCGATGTTGCAGACCGCTGGTGTGGATCGCCTCGGTGCGCTGCTCTCGGCTATCGACATCGTCCGTCGTGGTGGGACGATCTCGCTCATCGGTGTCTACGGCGGGATGGCCGACCCGCTGCCCCTGCTGACGATGTTCGACAAGCAGATCCAGCTCCGGATGGGGCAGGCAAACGTCAAGAGATGGGTTCCGGACATCATGCCGCTGCTGGGCGACGATGACCCGCTGGGCGTCGATTCGTTTGCCACGCACGAGTTCCCGCTCGATCAGGCCCCGCACGCCTACGAGATCTTCCAGAAGAAGCAGGACGGGGCGGTGAAGATCATCCTCAAGCCGTGAGCGGGGCTCACATCAACGAAAATCGTTGAGCCGTAATGGTGCTACGGTGACGGCGACGGGTGGAGCACACCGCTCCCCCGTCGCACAGCCGAATATGAGGAGCAGACGTGGACGCGAGCTCCCCCATCGCGCCGCGCCACGACGCCCTGGCCGCCATGGCTCGCGAACTCGCCGGCGAGAACTCCATCGACGAGAAGGACCTGCTGGCCGCGGCCACGGCCGGCGCCGTCGAACAGATCCCGGGCGCGGAATCGTGCGCCATCACCCTGGTGTCGAAGGGTGGCATCGACACGGTGGCCCCCACCGATCCGACGGCCGCACGGATCGATCGGCTGCAAACCGCCGCCGGTCAGGGACCCTGTCTCCAGGCGGCGATGGAGTGGACGTCGCACGTCGTTCACGTCGAGGACTACGCATCCGAGACACGTTGGCCCTCATACATCGCCGGCGCCATGCGGGACACCGACATCCGATCGACGATCGCGTTCCAGCTCTACCGCAGCGACAACGCGATGGGTGCCCTGAACGTGCACAGCACCGAGCCGCGAGCGTTCGGACCGGAGGCCGAGGAGATCGGCCTCGCCGTCGCCACACACGCCGCTCTGGCGTTGTTCAGTGCCCGTCGCGAGGTGCAGTTCGCCAGCGCACTGGCCAGCCGCGACACCATCGGCCAGGCCAAGGGCATGATCATGGAACGCTTCGGAATCGACGCCCTGCAGGCGTGGGAGCTGTTGCGCAAGCTGTCCCAGGACGCCAACATCGCTGTCATCGAGCTCTCCCGTCAGCTGATCGAGGCCGATCACCCCGTGCGCGCCCCGCGCTGACGGATCAGAGCTGTCCGAGCGCCTCGGTCGCCGGCCCCTCGATCACCCGACCGGTCGCGGTGAACCGCGAGCCGTGTAGCGAACAGTCCCAGGACTTCTCGGCGTCGTTCCAGTCCAGGATCCCGTAGAGATGCGTGCAGATGGGAGAGACCGTGGAGGTCTGCCCGTCGACGGTGCATCGACCGACCGGACGGAGTCCACGACGGAACACGACGCCTTCGCCCTCGCCGGGTTCGGATTCCCCCGACAGCACGACCCGGGTCCATCCGCGCGTCATGTGCAGACCGACCTGTGCGTTGGTCTTCGCCGCGGTGGGCAGTGCGCGCAGTTCCGACGGGCGCCAGGTACGCAGGGTCGCGGCCCACGTCTCACCGGTGCCGAGCAGTTGTTCGGAGATGGCCAGCGCGGCCGCCACCCCGTTGGTCATGCCCCACTTCGCGAACCCGGTGGCGACCTGGATGCGGCTCTCTCCCGGCAGCAGCGGACCGACGTAGGGCAGTTCGTCGATGGAGCTGTAATCCTGAGCGGACCAACGATTCTCGAGGACGGCGTCCGGATAGTTGCCCCGCGTCCAGGCGAACAGCTCCTGCACGTGGCTGCGTTCGGAACCGCCCCGTGCCACCTCGTGACCGAAGCCCCCGACCATCAGGACTCGGCGCTCGGGCTCGTCGCTCGCGCCCGGGCGTCGCACGTAGCGCAACGACACCGTCGGTGAGTCGGCCGCCAGATACATCCCGGACGGGGCGCGGTCCCCGACGTCGAAGGTGCCCACGTAGGAACGTTGGGCGGTGAGGCGACCGAAGAACCCCCCTCGATCGAGGATGGGGGTTCCGGTGGCCAGCACCACGGTGCCCGCGGTGATCTCGCCTCGATTGGTCCGGACACTGACCGTCGACCGCAGTCCGGCCCACCCGACCCCGACCACCCGGGCGTCCTCCACCACGACGCCGCCGAGGCTGCGCAACTCGGCACTCAACGCGTGCAGCAGCGGCATGGGATCGAGCTGGGCCTGATCGGCGAGTTCCACCGCGGCGATGGTCGCGAACGGCAGCTCGGATGTGGTGGTCATCTGTGCGTCGAGGCCGGCCTCGCGTGCGAGTCGGTGTTCCGAACGCACTGTCTCCGCCCCCGAATCAGTTGTTGCATAGGTGATCGCAGATTCACGATCGACAGAGACCGATGCGGACGCGCAGAAATCGAGCAGCCAGTCCATCCCGATGCGGTTGGCGTCGACGTAGTGCCGCAGGGTGTCGACGCCGTGCTTCTCGGCCAGGGTGCTCAATCGGCTGCCCTGCAGCAGCGACACCTTCGCGGTGGTGCTGCCGGTGGTCCCACCACCGATGTGCCGTGCCTCGAGCACCGCGACTCGTGCTCCGGACCGTGCCAACAGGATTGCGGTGACCAGGCCGGTGATGCCGGCGCCGACGATCACGTGGTCGAACCTCTCGCCCACGGGTAGAGGCGTTCGATGTTCGAATCGGTCGTTCTCGAGCCACACACTTGTCATGGAGTCGTTCCTTCGATGGCCGCGCTCCGGCGGCGTCGGCGTGCGCGCCGCGGGAAACCGCGAGGGGCGTCGCACCGGAAAGGACACACGGCGGGGCTGGCCGTGTCATCCCTGGTTCCAGTTGTACCCCACACGAGTCGTGCGCATCGGGCAGCCGGTGCACGCCAACCCGGTATCGGCACCGATCGGACTGTGCCGCAACGACATCTGCACACCCCTTCGCTTCGAGGGCAGAACGCGCTACTGTGATCGTGGCCGGTGAGACCATTCCACCGCCGCGGTGCAGCATCCTCGCCGCGATCTCACACAAACCTTGTCGGACCACGCTGCCGCGTGGTTTTCGGGTGTTCAACGCGGATGCACCCGTCGGGACTCGTCATGTCCTGTGTCCGACAAGTCTTCGTATCTCGTTGCGACACCGTGGATTCGTGCCGATACAGCACCTGTCCGCGCAGTGTCGCGACCGCCGACGAAAGAAGGCACCCATGTTTCGTCACACCGATCACATGCAGTTCGACATCGCACCCGAGAACCCGGACCCGGTGTACGCCCGAAAGCTCCAGGAGCTGATCGGCGGCACGTTCGGCGAGATGACCGTGACCATGCAGTATCTGTTCCAGGGCTGGAACTGTCGCATGAAGGGCAAGTACAAGGACCTGATCATGGATGTGGCGACCGAGGAGATCGGCCACGTGGAGATGATCGCGACCATGGTCGCACGACTGCTCGAGGGCGCTCCGGCCACCGAGTCCACCAAGAACGCGATGGGTGATCCGGTCGTCGCGGCGGTCATGGGCGGGATGGATCCGCAGCAGGCCATCGTCTCCGGCGGTGGTGCACTGCTCGCCAACAGCAACGGTGTCCCCTGGAGCGGCGGCAACATCGTCGCGAGCGGAAACCTGTTGGCGGACTTCCGATCCAACGTCTCACTCGAATCGCAGGGTCGCCTGCAGACGGCCCGGCTGTTCCACATGACCGACGATCCGGGCGTCAAGGCCATGCTGCGGTTCAATCTCGCCCGCGACACCTACCACCAGAACCTCTGGCTGGCGGCGATCGAGGAGCTCAAGGCGGACGGCATCGAGGACACCATCGTCCCCAACGACCTGTTCGACGAGGAGTTCGCGGAGCACGCGACCAGCCTGTGGCATCTGTCCGACGGAGCCGACGCGGACAAGGGCCGGTGGGCGCACGGAACCGCGCCGGACGGCATCCATCAGAACCAGTTCCTGGCCAACCCGGAACCGCTGGGCAACGTGCAGGCGGGGCCGCCGCCGGATCCCAAGCTGTACGCGACCTACGACGGCGCGATGGGCGAACCCCGCTCCGCCGCCTTCGGCACCGAGAAGGGTGTGGTCGGAAAGATCAAGGACGCGGTCGACCCCACCAGCTGATCTCGCCGGACTCGGACCCGCCGGAGTCGCGCCCCAATGCGACTCCGGCGGGTTCTCTTTCGCACGCCCCTCGCACGATGACGATCGGACGACAGATGACGACCTCGCGCCACCGGACACCCGACGTCCCCGCCTCGGCGGACCCGGACGACCCGAGCAAGCCCGAGTCCCCGACCGATCTCACCAAACCGTCGATGATGTTCGTCCTGCGCAAGACCGCCCGCGAGTTCTCGAAGGACCAGTGCACCGACATCGCTGCCGCGTTGACCTACTACGCGGTGCTGTCGCTGTTCCCGGCCATCCTCGCGATGATCTCGCTGCTCGGGGTGTTCGGGCAGGGGCAGAAGACCGTGGACGCTGTCCTCGACATCGTCGGTGATCTTGCGTCGCCCTCGGTGGTGGACTCCGTTCGCGGGCCCGTCGAACAGCTGATCAGCGCGCCGAGCGCCGGCGTCGCCCTCGTGATCGGGATCCTGGCCGCGCTGTGGTCGGCGTCGGGCTACGTCGGTGCTTTCGGTCGCGCGCTGAACCGGATGTACGAGATCGACGAGGGTCGTCCGATCTGGAAGCTGCGCCCGATCATGCTGCTGGTCACTGTGATCGCGCTGTTCATGGTCGCGGCGGTGGCTCTGATGCTGGCGGTGAGCGGGCCCGTCGCCACGTCCATCGGCGACACCACCGGAGCGGGTGACACCGCACTGCTGATCTGGAACATCGCCCGCTGGCCGGTGATCCTGATCCTCGTCGTCGCGGTCGTGGCCATCCTCTACTGGGCGACTCCCAACGTGGCGCAACCCAGGTTCCGGTGGGTCAGCGCCGGGGCGGTCCTGGCCATCGTCACCTGGATCATCGCGTCCGCGTTGTTCGCGCTCTACGTCGCCAACTTCAGCAGCTACAACAAGACCTACGGTGCGCTGGCCGGGGTGATCGTGTTCCTGCTCTGGCTGTGGTTGACCAACCTCGCGTTGCTGTTCGGTGCCGAGTTCGACTCCGAGCTGGAGCGGGGCCGTGAACTCCAGGCGGGGTTGCCCGCCGAGGAACACCTGCAGCTCCCCCCGCGTGATACCAAGGCGTCGGACAAGAACGAGCGGACCGACCAGGAGTTCATCGAGAGGGGACGGGCATTGCGCGAATCACGAGGTCGCGGGTCAGACATCGACGACGGTCGTGCGCGGTGAGCGGCCCCACCCGCGGTGACGGACCGTTGACGGTGCGTATCGGCCACGACGAGTTGGTGATCCGTCAACGGTGGGAGGTGGTCAGCATCGTCAACGACATCCTGATCGCGATCTGGTTCATCGCGGGCAGTGTGCTGTTCTTCGGTGAATCGACCACCACTGCGGGTACCTGGCTGTTCCTCGTGGGCAGCATCGAACTGCTGATCCGACCTCTGATCCGGCTGGCTCGTCGCGTGCATCTGCAGCGTCTGCACCCGGCGTCGCCGCCGTCCGACGGCGACGAGTTCTAGCTCCGCGGCAGCGACCCGACGCCGTCGCCGACGAGTTGACGACGGTGTCCGACGGACTAAGGTTGGCGAACGAGGGCCTGAAATCATCGGGTGACCGCGTTCACCCGATCTGCACTTCGGAGTTCCCTTATGGCGCCCATTCAGGCGGTCCTTTTCGACATCGACGGCACCCTGGTCGATTCGGTGTATCTGCACGTCGACGCCTGGCGTCGCGCGTTCGCCGATCACGATCTCGTCGCCCCGTCCTGGGAGATCCACCGGCGAATCGGCAAGGACGGATCGCTGCTGGTCGAGGAACTGATCGACGTCTCCGGTGGCGATCCGGAGTCGTCCGACCTCGCCTCCGACCTCTCGTCGGCACACGACGACTACTACGGCGGTCGCTCCGACGAGCTGACCATCCTGCCGGGCGCACGCGAGTTGGTGCGCCGATGCAAGGACAACGATCTCGTCGTCGTCCTGGCCACCTCGGCTCCCGAGCACGAACTGAAGATCCTGCGGTCGCTGCTCGACGTCGAGGACGCCGTCGACGCGGTCACCTCCGGTGCCGATGTCGAGACGGCCAAACCCGATTCCACGGTGGTCGCGCTCGCAGTGGAGCGAGCCGGGGTCGCCGCCGAGAACGCGGTGATGATCGGTGACGCGACGTGGGATTTCGTCGCGGCCAACGACATCGGCGTCCGCGGGCTCGGGGTGCGCAGCGGCGGGATCTCCGCGCAGGAACTGCTCGACGCGGGCGCCTCCGAGGTGTTCGCCGACGCCGCCGAACTTCTCGAGCGCGCAGACCTCTTCACACACTGATCACGTGACGACCTCGAACGTACGGGGTCCCAACGCGTCGGCCGTGACGGCCGCACCACGCACAGGAGTTCGCATGAACGAACCCGACACACCGCGTCCGACGATCAACCGCTTCGTCGTCGTCATACCGGCCCACGACGAGGTGGACACCCTGCCCGGTGCCCTGGCCTCGGTCGCCGCGGCCGCCGCGGAGGTCACCGCCGACGTCGAGGTCGTCGTCGTCCTCGACGCCTGCACCGACGGCACCGAGGCGGCGGTCCCTCCCGGTGTCGCGACCGTGGTCATCGACTCCCACAACGTGGGGTGTGCACGGCGGGCCGGCTTCACGGGTCAGCCTGTGGGTGAGGACATCTGGTTCGTCACCACCGACGCCGATTCGCACGTCCCCCGCAACTGGCTGTCGGCGCAGTCGATGGCGGCGGCCACCGGCGCGGACGCGTTCGTCGGCACGATCACCCCCGACGACTGGTCGGGGTGGCCCTCCGGTGCGGCCTCGTCCTTCGCCGAGACCTACACCAACCTCGACGGCCACCGGCATGTCCACGGCGCGAACCTGGGGCTCCGCTCGACGGCCTACCTCGCGGCGGGCGGGTTCGCGCCGCTCGTCGAACACGAGGACGTCGAACTGGTCTCCCGGCTGATGGCCACCGGTGTCGCCATCGCCTGGTCGGCGCAGGCACCGGTCTCGACATCGACCCGCCGCACCGGACGCACACCCGGTGGCTTCGCAGGCGCACTGCCGCGGCTCACCGAACCGGTCGCGCCGTGACCACCCTCGACGCGGCCCGCGACATCGCGGCGACGACCGCCACCCCGCCCCGGCCGGGTGCCGGCGCCACCCGGCAACGGTTCGCGCTGCTCACCGAGCACACCCGTCGCGACATCTCCGTCGGCCGTCTGCTCGAGGCGCACTGGGATGCCGACGCGATCCTGCGTGACCTCGGGCGGGATCCGGTGGGCGTCGACGAGTTCTGGGGGGTGTGGGCCGCGGAGTCCTCGACCGCGGTCCTGACCGCCGCGCAGGACACGACCGGCGCGTGGTCGGTGACCGGGACGAAACCGTGGTGCTCAGGTGCCACCGGGTGCACCCACGCACTCGTCACCGCCCGCACCGGCGACGGCCGCGCGATGTTCACCGTGGCGTTGGCGCAGGGGTCGATCACCGTCGCGGCCGGCGACTGGCACAACTCCGGGATGGCGGCGACGCAGACCCACGCCGTCGAGTTCTCGGACACACCGGTCGAGTTCGTCGCCGACGCCGACGCGTACCTCCAGCGTCCCGGGTTCTGGCACGGCGCGGTCGGCGTTGCCGCGTGCTGGTTCGGTGGCGCATCGCTCGTGGCCGACCGCCTGTTCCGGCAACGCAGGTCCGACGACCTGACCCTGGTCCATCTCGGTGCCGTCGACACCGCCCTGTGGAACGGCGCCGCGGCGCTGACCGCGGCGGCCGACGCCTTCGACGCCGCGCCCGACGACCTCGAGGCCGCCCACGCCATCGCATTGCGCGTCCGCGCGATCATCGAACAGGTCGCGACCCAGATCATCGATCGGGTCGGTCGGTGCCTCGGGCCCGGTCCGCTGGTCGCCGACGAGGCGCACGCCCAGGCGGTCGCCGACCTGACCGTGTACCTGCGGCAGTCGCACGCCGAACACGACCTGCGAGCTCTCGGTGCGTTGGTCCACCCGCGGGACGAGGGCGGGGTCGGGGCACCGTGAGCCAGGACAGGCCTCTGACGCCGCCCGCCTGGACCTCGGCCGACCCGGGCGTCGCGTCGGCCGATGCGTGGCGGGCATGGCTCGAGTCGACCGAGCTGCCGCCGGCGCTCGACGGTGTCGTCGGCCGGATCCTGGTGGTGTCGGCGCACCCGGACGACGAGGTGCTCGGCGCGGGCGGGTTCCTCCACGACGCGGTCGCCCAGGGCATCGGCGTCACCGTCCTGTGTCTGTCCGACGGTGCCGCGTCGCATCCCGGATCGCCGACGGTGACGCCCGAGGCGCTCGCCGGTATCCGCCGCACCGAACTGACCACCGCGTTGAGCGCGCTCGGCGTCAACGACACCATCCATCACGAGTTGCCCGACGGTGGTCTCGAACGCTGCGATGACGAGATCACCGCGGCCATCGACGCCGCCGTTGCTGCCCACGGTGGTCATTCGGTGATCGTGTCGGTGTGGCGCGCCGACCGTCATCCCGACCACGAGGCGGTCGGTCACGCGGCGTCCGCCGTCGCCGCGCGACTCGGGGTGCCACTGCTGGAGTATCCCGTCTGGATGTGGCACTGGGCGCACCCCGGCGACGACGCCGTGCCGTGGTCTCGAGCGCGACGACACCGGTTGAGTCCGGCCGCGATGGAGGCGAAGAAACGTGCCGTGCACGCCTTCGTCAGTCAGATCACCGACCTGTCGGACGACCCGGCCGACCGCGCCGTCCTCGAACCCCATGTGCTCGACCGACTGACCGGTCCCACGGAGACGTTCTTCTCGTGACCGATCGCGAACAGGAGACGACCGTGCCCGCCGACGCGCAGAGATCGAGTGTCGACCCCGAGTACTTCCGGGCGATGTACGCCGACAGCGACGACCCGTGGGGGTTCGCCGAACGGTGGTACGAGACTCGCAAGTACGACATCACGATGTCGTTGCTGCCGGCCCCGCGGTACGAGCGCGCGCTCGAACTCGGTTCGTCGATCGGCGTCCTGAGCGAGCGCCTGGCGCAGCGATGCGAGTCGATGTTGTGTCTCGAACTCGACCCGCGGGCCGCCGATCTGGCGCGCGACCGACTCGGCGAGGTCGCCGACCGGGTCGCGGTGCATGTCGCCGACATCGCCGACGGGATCGAACCCGACGGCGACCGGTTCGATCTGGTCGTCGCCAGCGAGGTGCTCTACTACCTCGACGACCCGCGACTGACCGCGACCATCGAGGCCCTCGACCGGCACCGGCACGCCGGGGCGACGATCATCGCCGCGCACTGGCGGCACCATGTGTCCGCATATCCGTGGACGGGTGACGAGGTGCACGAGCGCCTGCGGCAGGTGCTCGGTCCCACGCAGGCCGGTTACCTCGACGACGATGTCGTGATGGACGTGTTCACCCCGCCGGGAACGGACTGGGTGGGCAAGGCGGGCGGACTCGCCTGATCCACCGGCCCAGACGGGCTACAGGCGCGACAGCACGTAGATGGTCGCCATGCCGGCACTCGCGAACAGCGCGAGGATCACCGCGGCGACCGCAAGCGAGCCGAGCAGCGGCAGTGCGATGATGAACATGCAGGTCAGTAGGGCGAGCGTGACGACGACCCCGCTCAGCCGGATTCCCTCGTGGGTGGAATCGGTACCGTCGGATGTGACATCGGGATCATTCAGGATTGCGTGCATGACGCTCCTCGTGAGGCTGGTGCGGACATCGTGGTCAGATATCGTGCCGACTGGCTTCGCACGCTGTTGTTTTCTGACGTTGTCACCTCCACGTCGCGGCGCCGCATCCGGAATGTCACGGATGACTCACGGAACGGACACAGTCCGGTAACGGGCAGTGTTATCCGATCGTTACCGTAGCTTCGGTCTGGTTGCGATTCAGTGAGGTCGGTGGGCAAGACCGCCGATCGCACCTACCGTGGTTGGCATGGCTACTTTCACAACGCCCGGAATCACCCCCGAGGACGCGACTGCGGTGTCGAACACCCTGCAGGAGCGACTGAGCGCACTCAACGATCTGCACCTCACCCTCAAGCACATCCACTGGAACGTCGTCGGCACGAACTTCATCGGCGTGCACGAGATGATCGACCCTCAGGTCGAACTCGTCCGTGGCTACGCCGACACCCTTGCGGAGCGCATCGCCACGTTCGGCGAGTCTCCCCGGGGCACCGCGAACGCGATCGAGAAGGATCGCTCGTGGGACGACTACACGCTGGGTCGCGACTCGGTCCAGGCCCACCTCGGCGCCCTCGACCTCGTCTACGTCGGCTTCATCACCTCGCACCGTGACGCCATCAAGTCGGTCGGCGAGATCGACCCGGTCACCGAGGACATCTTGATCGGTCAGACCGCCGAGCTGGAGAAGTTCCACTGGTTCGTCCGCGCGCACCTCGAGAACTACACCGGTCAGCTCTCCACCGCGGGCGCGAAGTCCGAGCAGGAAGCTGCCGACCAGGCTCGTTGAGCCACCCCACGACCATCACCGGCCCGGCAACCGCTGGACCACCCCCATCACAGGAGGAACACCATGGGAATCGCTGACAAGGCCAAGAACGCGGCAGAAGACGCCATCGGCAAGGCAAAAGAGGTCATCGGTGACAAGACCGACAACAAGGACCTCGAGGCCGAGGGCAAGGGCGATCAGGGCAAGGCCGGCGTGAAGAAGGTCGGCGAGAACATCAAGGACACCTTCAAGTAATTCTGTAGTCCTCACGACGTGGGCGGCGCGACCTTCGGGTCGCATCGCCCACGTCGTCGTTCACGGGGTGTTTGCACGGGTGAACATTCGCGGCCCAGGCCTTGTCCCCCAGGCGTTTTCACAGGACGGTCTCAGAAAGTCGTTGCCGGGCAATCGGTGTGGAAAGTTGTCCACAAGCCCCCTGTGGAGATTGGGGATAACCGTGGCCCTGTCACAACCGCGAGGTGATCCCGTGTGATGGCGGGACCAGGAAGTCGATGGCGGCGGGGAGCACCTCGACGGTCACCGGGGTCGTCCCCATGAGGTCGCCGTCGGCCGACGCGGGTGCCGGGACGCCCGACTCGATGACGATTCGACGGCCGCGCATCGTGTGCACCTCGGGCCGGGACACGTGGGTACCGGAGTAGATCGTCGGGAACAGGCGCAGCAGTCGCCGCCGGGGCGCGTACTCGACCAGTGTTACGTCGAGCAGCCCGTCGTCGATGACCGCGTCCGGACAGATGCGCATCCCCCCGCCGTAGCTCGGGGTGTTGCCCACCGACGCCATCACCAGATCCATCTCCCAGGACTCGTCGTCGACGGTCACACGGAAGTGTCGGGGGGCCAGCGCCATGATCTCCGCGACGGCGGCGAGGGCGTAGCGCGACTGTCCGCGCGGACGTCGCATCCCGACGGCCCGCTTGGTCACCGCGGCGTCGAGGCCGATCGCCGCGACCGTGCCGAACACGAACTCCCCGGCCGTTGAGGTGATCAACCCCAGGTCAACGCGTCGCGAGTGGCCGGCGACAACGATGTCGACGGCCGCCTCGGGGTCGTCGGTGGGGATGTCGAGCGCGCGGGCGTGGTCGTTGCCGGTGCCCGCCGGGATCAGCCCGATCCGGGTGTCGGTGCCACGGGCCGCGTCGAGAACCGGGCCGATGGTCCCGTCCCCACCGATCACGACCACCGCATCCACGTCGGACCGGACCGCCTCGGCCGCGGCGACCCGGGCGTCGGAGGCGTCGAGGCCGGTGCGGGTCACGACCTGTACCCCGCGGCGGCGCAGCGCGTCGACCGCGGCGGTCGCGGTGGCCCGGCCCGCCCCGTTGCGTGAGTTCGGGTTGACGAGCGCGATGACCGACCGCACGGGGCTGCTCATGGGATGAGCTTGCCGGGATTGAGGATCCCGGCCGGATCGAGGGCGTGCTTCACCGCACGCAGGATCTCGACGCCGACCGACCCGATCTCGGCGTCGAGCCGATCGCGGTGGTCGACCCCGACCGCATGGTGATGGGTGATGGCGGCGCCGCTGGTGACGATGGCGTCGTTGGCGGCGGACTTGGCCGCCGCCCACTGCTCGATCGGGTCGGACTCGGACACCATCTTGTAGACGACCGTGAAGTACAGCGACGCCCCGGTGGGATATGTGTGCGAGATGTGGCAGAGGACCAGCGCCTGCGACCCGGATGCGCCCAGGGCATCGGTGAGCGCGGTGGTGACCGCGGTGCGGAGTTCGGGGATGCGCGCCCAGCTGGTCGCGGTCTCCAGCGTCTCGCAGCCCGCGCCGATCGCGAGGAGGGAGTCGCGCAGGTAGGGCGCGGAGAACCGACCGTGCTCCCAGGCGTCGGCCGCGTCGGCTCCCAGGGAGGTGCCGCCCGCCGCGGTCAGCACGTCGGCGGTCAGCTCGCGACGCGCGGCGCACGCGGCCGCGTCGCCCTCGAACCGCGTGATGGCCAACGTGCCGCCGGGCGCGCTGCCGTCGCCGATGGCACCCGGCATCGCGAGGTTCACCCCGGTCTCCGCCTCGTCGGACAGACGCAGGACGGTCGGACCGAGACCGGGACCGCGCTGGGCGACCGCGCGGAGGGCCTGCGCCCCGGTGGCGAAGTCGGGGAAGTGCCAGGCCTCGTTGATGGCCGCGGTCGGGGTGCGATGAACCCGCAGCGCCACCGCGGTGACGATCCCGAGGGTGCCCTCCGAACCGAGGATCAGCTGACGTAGATCCGGACCCGCCGCGGACTTGGCGACGGTCCCGAGCTCGAGGATCCCGCGCGGGGTGACGGTGGTGAGCCCGACGACCATGTCGTCGAAGCGGCCATAGCCCGCCGATGCCTGACCCGAGGACCGGGTGACGGCGAAGCCGCCGATGGTCGCGAACTGGTAGCTCTGCGGGAAGTGGCCGAGTGAGAACCCCCGCTCACCGAGCAACTCCTCTGCACGCGGTCCGGTCAGTCCGGCGCCCATGATCGCGACACCGGACACCTCGTCGAGCTCGAGGAGCCGGTCGAAACGCCGCAGATCCACCGAGATGACCGCGCGCAATCCCCCGTCGACGGGGTCGAGACCACCGACCACGCTGGTACCGCCGCCGAAGGCCACCACCGCGACCCGGTGCTCCGAACACCAGCGCAGCAGCGCCGCGACCTCGTCGTCGGTGCCGGGCAGCACCACGGCATCGGGTGCGTCCTGCTCGCGGGCAGTCCTACGCAGCAGATCCGGGGTGCTCTTGCCGCCCGCCCGCAGCAGACGGTCGGCGTGGGCGTCGGAAACGTGCTCGGTCCCGACGATGGCGCGCAGGTAGTCGAGGTCGGAGCTGGTCAGACGCGCGGGCGACAACGCGACGTCGTCGGCCGCGACGGACGGGCGCGGGTGTCCGGTGACACCCAGCGCACTGCGCAGCAGATCGGTGATGTTCTCCGACAGCGGCGTCGCGGCCTCCGCCGCACCCCACGCGTTCCACTGCATCGGCGGCCGGGGGAAGCCCGTGTCGTCGGATCGTGTGAATGTGGTCGGTTGCTCCGACGACGGCGGTGTCATGCGTTACAGTTTTACACAAGATGTCAACCAGTAACGATGTTCTCGACGCCGCCCGCACCTGCCTTCTGCGCAGCGATGGTCGCAAGATCACGCTCGCCGAGGTCGCGCGCGAGGCCGGGGTCAGCAGGCCGACGGTCTACCGCCGCTGGCCGGAGGTGTCGTCGGTCATCCGCGACCTGTTGACGCGCGAGATGGCACAGATCATCACCGAACACCGCGTGCACATCGACAACGCGGCCCGTGCCGCCGCCGAGGCACTGGGCGCGAACTCGCGGTCCTCGGTCGATGTTCTCGATCGGGGTGCTCCCGCGGGCCTGCTGCCCGACACCACCCGACGCGCGGTGCTCGACGCGCTCGTCGACACCACCGTCGGCGTGGCCGTCGCCGTCGGCGAGGACGCCGTCTTCGAGGGCCTGGCCCGGATGCAACCCGAGGTCATCGCGCCGTACATCTTCACCCGCCTGGGCACCAGCCAGCGCGGCGTCCTCACCGTGTTGACCGAGGCGATCGTGGCCGCGCAGTCGTTCGCCGCGATACGTCCCGGGCAGCCCGACCACCTCGCCGCGATGATCCTGCTCATCGCACAGTCGGCCATCCAGTCGCGGACGATGATGGCGCCGATCCTCGGCGACGCCTGGCCCGGCGAGTTGCGCATCGCCCTGACCGGATACCTCAGTCCCACCGACACCGACCACCCACGGACGCACGGAGATCTGACATGAGAACTCAACTGCAGTCGTACAGCCCCGATCTGAGCCCCGCGCGCGCGGCCGAGGACCGCGCCGCGCTGAAGAACCCGCAGACGTCCTGGGATGTCCTGGTGATCGGCGGCGGCATCACCGGTGTCGGGGTGGCGCTCGACGCGGCGTCGCGCGGGCTGAGGGTCGCGCTGGTGGAGTCGCGCGACCTCGCCTTCGGCACCAGTCGGTACAGCAGCAAGCTGGTGCACGGCGGTCTGCGGTACCTCGCCTCCGGGCACCTCGGCATCGCATGGGAGAGCGCTGTCGAACGCCATCACCTGATGACCTCGATCGCGCCGCACCTGGTGTCGCCGATGGCCCAGGTCGTCCCCGCCTACGGAGCCCCCGCCGGCGTCGGCCGACTGGCATCGGTACGCGCGGCCGCCGACGGATTCCTCGGATCGGCCATCGTCGGGGCGGGATTCGCGTTCGGCGACCTCCTGCGTCGTGGCGCCCGCACACCGGCCGGCGTGCTCGGCCGTCCCGAGCACGTCTCCTCCGACGAGGTCATCGCGGCGTGCCCGCAGGTCGCTCCCAACGGCCTGCACGGTGGGTGGCGCTCGTTCGACGGGCAGCTCATCGACGACGCCCGTCTGGTGGTCGCGGTGGCGCGGACCGCGGCATCGCACGGCGCGGCGATCTGCACCCGCATCCGGGCAGACGACGTGACCGGCAGCGGCGCACAGCTCACCGACGTCGACTCCGGCGAGAGCTTCCGGGTGCAGGCGCGCACCGTCATCAACGCCACCGGCGTGTGGGCCGGGACCGTCGACGACTCGATCCACATCCGCCCCAGCCGCGGAACCCATCTGGTGTTCGACGCCGCGACGTTCGGACACCCGACTGCCGCGCTGACCATCCCGGTCCCCGGTCACCGCAGTCGGTTCGTGTTCGCGATGCCCCAGCAGCTCGGGCGGGTCTACGTCGGGTTGTCCGACGAGGACGCCCCGGGTCCCATCCCGGACGAGTCGGTGCCGTCGGAGAACGAGATCGACTACATCCTCGACACCCTCAACACCGCGCTGGCGACGCCGGTCTCGCGTGCCGACGTGATCGGCAGCTACTCGGGTCTGCGACCGCTGATCGAGGCCGACGGCGACACCGCGGACCTGTCCCGCGAACACGCCGTCGGGATCAACGCGACCGGGCTGATCAGCGTGGTGGGCGGGAAGCTGACCACCTATCGGAAGATGGCCGCCGACGCCGTCGACGCCGCCGTGACGAAGGGCCGTCTCGACGCGTATCCCTGTGTCACCGAGTCGATCCCCGTGATCGGCGCTCACGGCCCGCGCGATCCGAGGCTGCCCGCGTCGTTGCTCGCCCGGTACGGCGGGGAGGCGCGGCGCGTCGTCGACATGGCGACCGTGTCGTCGCCGCTCGCCCCCATCGCGCGCGGCATCGACGTCACCCGCGCGGAGATCGAGTTCGCCGTCACCTGTGAGGGGGCGACCGACGTCGACGACATCCTGCACCGACGCACCCGCATCGGTCTGGTCGAGGCCGACGCCACCCGCTGCCGGCCCGCGATCACCCACATCCTCGATCAGCTCGGCGCCGCCCACAGCGCCTGACGGGCAACCGGCCGATCCGGGGAGGACGCACGGCGAGGCGGTTTACGCTGGCTGGATGACGACGACGTCGGCCTCTGATCCGAAGACCAGCACGCACCACACCCCGGACGGTCCCGAGGTCAGCCCGGACGAACTCGACGAGATCCTCGCGACCACCGAGGAGTTCGTCCGAACCAAGGTCATCCCGCGAGAGCAGGAGATCGCCGACACCGACGAGATCCCGGCCGACCTGCGCCAGGCGGCGAAGGACCTCGGACTGTTCGGTTTCGCGATCCCGCAGGAGTGGGGCGGCCTCGGACTCGATCTCGCCCAGGAGGTGCGCCTCGCCGAGGTCCTCGGCTACACGAGTCTCGCGCTGCGATCGATGTTCGGCACCAACAACGGCATCGCCGGTCAGGTGCTCGTGCAGTTCGGCACCGACGAGCAGAAGAAGACGTGGCTCGAACGCATCGCCTCGGGAGAGGTCGTCGCGTCGTTCGCGCTGACCGAGAGCGGCGCCGGCTCGAACCCGGCCGGTCTGCGCACGAAAGCCGTTGCCGACGGGGATGACTGGATCATCACCGGCGACAAGCGGTACATCACCAACGCCCCCACCGCCGACCTCTTCGTGGTGTTCGCCCGCTACCGTCCGGCCGACGACTCCGGTCCGGGCATCGCGGTGTTCCTGGTCCCGGCCGACGCCGAGGGCGTCACTGTGGGCCCCAAGGACAAGAAGATGGGTCAGGAGGGGTCCCTGACCGCCGAGGTCTACTTCGACTCGGTGCGGGTGTCGGCCTCGGCGCTGGTCGGTGGCGACGCCGACCTCGGCTACCGGGCGGCGATGACGATCCTGGCCCGTGGTCGCATCCACATCGCCGCGGTCTCGGTGGGTCAGGCGCAACGCGCCCTCGACGAGTCGGTGGACTCCGCGGCCATCAGCACCCAGGGCGGAAAGCCCGTCGGTGACAACCAGTTGATCCAGGGACTGATCGCCGACATGGCGACGCAGGTGATGGCCGGTCGGGCCCTGGTCCGCGAGGCCGCCCGCGCCTGGGTAGACGAGACCGACCGCCGGATCTCCCCGTCGGTGGCCAAGCTGTTCTGCACCGAGATGCTCGGCAAGGTCGCCGATTCGGCGGTACAGGTCCACGGCGGCGCGGGCTACATGCGGGGTGTCGCGGTGGAGCGGATCTACCGGGACGCGCGGTTGCTCCGCCTCTACGAGGGCACCAGCGAGATCCAGCGCCTGATCATCGGCGGCGGACTGGTCAAGCAGGCGAAGAAGCGGCTCGGCTGATTTCGGCCGCGGCTCGCGGCGCAACTACCCTGAACCGGACATGACGAGACTCCTGGCGTTCGGTACGTTCCTGGCCCTGGTCGGCCTGGTGTTGCATCTGCGATACGTGCGGCGGACGCGGATGCCGCGGCCGTACTCCCGGGTCGTCGACGCGGTGTTCGTGGTCGCCTGGGTGCTGGCGTTGATCGGCATCGGGTCGGGTGAACTGTTCGACCCGGCGTGGGCACGCGTACCGGCGTTCATCGGGTTGTCCTGGCTCGCAGTGGTTCTCTACCTCGTCCTCGGGACCGTGCTGGTCGGTCTGGTGACCGTGTCCATCCGCGTGGTCATGGCGGTCCGGCACCGGGACTCCGGCG
The DNA here is from genome assembly GCF_014635305.1 of Williamsia phyllosphaerae. NCBI lineage: Bacteria > Bacillati > Actinomycetota > Actinomycetes > Mycobacteriales > Nocardiaceae > Williamsia > Williamsia phyllosphaerae. The sequence continues at coordinate 1,152,399 of NZ_BMCS01000001.1, forward strand.
ACGTCCGGCTGCGTGTGCACCGGTTCGGCTCGGCGATCGTCGCCCTCGTCTCGGTGGTCGCGGTCGGCTACGGACTGTTCGAGGCCGCCAACCCGCGCGTCACCCGGACCACGGTCTCGCTGGACCGGTTGCCCGCGCAGTTCGACGGGACCCGGGTGGCGCTGGTCTCCGACCTGCACGTCGGTCCGGCCCGCGGACGGGGATTCGTGCAGAAGGTGGTCGACGACGTGAACGCGCAGTCCCCCGATCTCGTCATCCTCGACGGTGACCTGATCGACGGGACGGTGGACCTCGTCGGCTCCGACCTCGAGCCGCTCCGCGAACTGTCCGCACCGCTCGGCGTTTTCGGGGTGAGCGGCAACCACGAGTTCTACGCGGGCGACGGCGGCAAGTGGCTCGACCGGTGGGATTCCCTCGGCGTCCGGGTGCTGCGCAACGAACGCGCGACGGTCACCCGGTCCGGTGCCACGATCGACCTCGCCGGCATCAACGACGCCACCGCCCCGAAGCCCTACGAGCCCGACCTCGACCGGGCCCTGGCCGGCCGCGATACGGACCGTTTCGTGCTGCTGCTCGCGCATCAACCGTTGCAGGCGTTCGACGCATCGGACGCCGGTGTCGATCTCCAGGTGTCCGGCCACACCCACGCCGGCCAGATCTGGCCGCTGCGTTACCTCGTCCCGTTGCAGCAACCGACGGTCGAGGGTCTCGACACGGTTGGCTCGACGACGATCTACACCACGCGCGGTGCCGGGGCGTGGGGGCCGCCGGTCCGCGTCGGAGCGCCACCCGAGATCGCGATGCTCGAGCTCGAATCGGCCTGAGTGACTGAGATCGTCCGACCACAGGGCAACCTCCGGCACAGTGCCGGAGGTGACGTCCGTGGCGGACGATTTCAGTGGCGGAGCGGGCTAGTAACCCATCCCGCGCAGTTCGGTGGCGAGCTGGTCGAGGTGCCCGCGGCGGAGGTCGAGGTGTGGGCTGATCCGCAGCACCGACTGCTCGGTGTACAGCGGGGCGCGCCAGGACTCGGCGCAGGTGACCAGGATGCCGATGGAGCGCAACCGATCTCGTGCGGCGAGTACGTCCGACGGTCCCCATCCCGGCGGCGGGGCGAGGGTCACGATGGCCGACTGCTCGTCGACCGGTTCCATCAGTTCCCAGCTGCCGACGCCGAACAGACGCTCGCGGGTGTACTTGCCGATGGCCGCGAGTTCCCGGTGGATCTTCTCGACCCCGAAGCTCTGCAGTTCCTGCACCGCGACACCCAGGCCGATGCGCCCGGCGATGAACGCCTCGGAACTCTCGATCTCCACCGGTCGCAACGAGTCCGACCGGGTTGCGAGGAAGCCGACGCCGCGCGGTCCGGCGATCCACTTGCGACTCGTGCCGTAGACCACGTCGGCACCGGTCACGCAGTTCACCTGACCGAGCGCCTGCGCGGCGTCAACGACCACCGGGACGCCCGCGTCGTGAGCGAGCTCGACGATCTTGGCGACGGGCTGGACGATCCCGCTGTGCGAACCGATGTGGCAGACGTGGATGAAGTCGGGCTGCTCGAACTGCAGCATGTTCTGCAGCGCGTCGGTGTCCACCCGGCCGTAGCCGTCGGTGGACGGCATGGTGTGCACCGCGTATCCACGTCGCTCGAATTGGTCGAGGTTGGGGCCGTACTCGTTGGGCGCCACCCACACCGTCGCCGAGAGCGGCATGTTCCAGTAGGTGAGCAGCGCGCGCAGAGCGGCCAGCGCGCTCTCGCGGAAGGCGAGTTCGTCGGCGGTGTGACCGACCAGGGCGGCGATGTCGCGGCGCGTACGGGCCAGCAGCTCGGAGCTCTGCTCCTGTGCGACGTAGCCGCCGCGCTCGGATTCCCGCCACAGATGCGCGGTCACCGCCTCGATGACCTTGTTCGACGACCGCGACGCCGCGGCGGAATCGAGGTGGACGATGCTCGGCTCGACTCGGGCGCGGTGCCAGAGTTCGCCCAGTTCGCTGATGTACATGGGGACCTTTCGCTGACGAACGCGGTTGCCACGCTACGCACCGCACCGACGGGACGGAACTCCACACCGTCGGAGTGCGTCCAAAGCGTCATGGACTTCCACATCCTCGTACTGGGCCCCGCCGAGCAGGACGGTCCCGAGACCCCCGACGACGCCGAGAATCCCGATGCCGACGCCGGGGCGGGCCGACGATCGCCGATCACCTACGGCTTCGGGACCGGCGTCGGAGAGATGTCCTCGTGGACCTCGGCCGCCGACCACGACCTGTCCGGCGACGGCGTCCCCGACGCCGTCCGGCTGGATTTCGACGGCGACGGATCCGCCGACGACGCGATGTGGGACTCCGACGGCGACGGTCGCGCCGACCTCGCGGTCCTCGACACCGACGGCGACGGCGCCCCCGATGCGTACTACTCCGACACCGGGCGAGGCCTGTGGGATCACCGGGTGACCGACCCGGCCGCCGCGGTGCCGCCGGCCGGTCCCGCCCACGCTCCGGACGTGCGGCCCGGGCGGGCGTCCGACACCGGCGCGGGACGGATCCAGGACCGCGACGTCGACGTCGACGGGAACGGCCGGACGGAGATCGGTCTGGTGTTCGGCGGTGCGGATCCGTCGCCGGTGCGGGTCCTCATCGACCTCGACGGCGACGGGGAGTTCGACGCGGCTCTTCTCGACGACGACGCCGACGGACACGCCGACGTCTGGGCGACGCGGGGTCAGGTGAGGTTCGAGGAGGGTTCGGCGCGGGATTGATCGGCGGCGACGTCACCGAAACAGTCCTTGACGCAATGCCGTTCGGCGGCGAACGTCCGGCGCTGCGAGTAGATGCCCAGCACCAGACCCAGCGCGGTGAGGTAGATGACCGCACCGGCGATGGGCAGACCGGGGCTGTGCCCGTTCTCGGCGATGGCCAGCGCGGCGACGGTCACCGCACCGACGTAGGCGATGTTGAAGATGGCGTCCTGGAAGGAGAAGACCTGTCCGCGGACGGCGTCGTCGGTGTCCATCTGCATCGCGGCGTCGCCGCAGAGCTTGCACATCTGCCCGATGCACCCGAGCACCACTGCGGCCGCGCAGATCACGATGCCGTTGAACGTCAGCAGCGTCGTCTCCGCGACGACGCCGATGCCCAAGGCGACCAGCAGAGTGTTGCGCCGACCGGTCCGCGCCACCGACCACGGCGTGATGAGCGCGGCGATGAACATGCCGACGGCCGTCATCGACGCGACCAGACCGATCCCGGCAAGCCCACCGCCGAGGGCCGAGTGCCGGGTGAGCACCAGCAGCATCAGGGTGTTGAGGCCGAACACCACCCGGTGCGCACCGATCGCGCACAGCGACCCCGACACACCGCGGGCCCGGGCGACGGCGCGGCCGCCGTGCAGCAGGCCCACCGCGACCGCGCGCATCGCGGGCCCGCGTGGGTGGTCGGCGGTGACGGCGGCGCCTTCGGTGTCGGGGTGGTCCGGGCCGAGCGCGAGGTGGGCGAACCCGACTGCGATGCCCGCTCCGATCAGGGCGATCACCACTGCGCCCATCGTCGTCAGCGCGCTGCCGACGTTGTCGGAGCCGAAGATCGCGCGGAGGCCGAGTGCGATACCCGCACCGACCGCCAACGCACCTGCACCGATCGTGGTGAAGAAGGCGTTCATCCCGACGAGGATCTCGCGGGGTGCGACGTGTGGCAGTCCCGCCGACAGGCCGGACGCGACGAATCGGCTGGCACCGGTCACGAGCAGGGCGGTGATCAGCACGACGGTGTCGGGGGCGCCGGTCGCGATGGACACCGCCACGATGCTGACCAACACCGCCCGGGCGACGTTCGCCCAGATCAGCACGGTGCGGCGGTCCCAGTGGTCGAGCAGGGCGCCGGCGAACGGACCGATCACCGAGTACGGCAGGAGCAGCACCGCCAGCCCACCGGCGACAGCGAGCGGATCGGCGTGGCGTTCCGGGTTGAACAGGATGGCGCCACCCAGCGCGGCCTGGAACACGCCGTCGGTGACCTGACTGGAGAGTCGGACCGCGAGCAGACGTGACAGCCCGGGGCGGTCTCGGAACGCTCGCAGGAATGGCACTCGTCCGAGAGTACAAACCCGCGGGGCGCCATGCCTGGGCATGGGCTGTGAGATTCCCGGCCGGTGCGTGCCGGGACGTCCGCCCGCGGACGGCCTGTCCCGGCGCAGAGAGCGTGCCATGATGATGAGGTGGCCGGGCCAGATGATCCCGAGGATTTCTCCTCGGACGATTTCTCCGCCGGGGACCTCTCCGGGGGAGGCTCCCCGGTCGACGGACCGCGTGGTCGCGGAACGGGTTTCAACCCGATGTGGGACACCGTGGAGGCGGGCCGGATCCGCGCGGGCAGCGTCCTCATCGCCGCCACGACACTGACCGAACCGACCTTCCGGCGCAGCGTCATCTACATCGTCGAGCACAACGACGCGGGCAGCCTCGGTGTCGTCATCAACCGCATGAGCCAGACCGCGGTGCACAACCTCCTCCCCCAGTGGACCGATCTGACGGCCGCCCCGCGTGCGGTGTTCATCGGGGGTCCGGTCAAGCAGGATTCGGCGCTGTGTCTGGGAGTGGTCAAGCCCGGGGTCGATGTCGACGCGGTCCCCGGTCTCCGACCGGTCGACGGGCGCGTGGTCCTGGTCGATCTCGACGCCGACCCGGAGGACCTCGAGCGGGCCCTGGACGGCATCCGCATCTTCGCCGGCTACTCCGGCTGGGGCATCGGGCAGCTCGACGACGAACTGCGTCGCGACTCGTGGCTGGTCGCGTCGGCGCTGCCGCGCGACCTGCTGGCCGCCGCCACCGACGACGTCTTCGCCGACGTCCTGCGCCGTCAGCCGTGGCCGTTGCCCCTGCTCGCGACCCATCCCATCGACGTCGAACGCAACTGACGGCATGCGTGTCCTGATCGTCGGTGCCGGCGCGGTGGGCGGGTTCTTCGGCGCGAGCCTGATCCGGGCCGACCGGGACGTGACGTTCCTCGTCCGGGCGACGCGGGCCGAACAGCTCGCCCGGGACGGTGTCGTGGTCCGCGACGCCGGGCGGGAGACGAGCACCCCGGTGTCGACGCTGACGGCGTCTCAGATCACCGAGCCGTTCGATCTCGTCCTCCTGTCGGTGAAGGAGCAGGCGCTCGACGCCGCGATCACCGATGTCGCCCCGGCCGTCGGTCCGCAGACATGTCTGGTGCCGTTGCTCAACGGCATGCGACATCTCGACCGCCTCACCGACGCCTTCGGGTCGGCGGTGCTCGGCGGCGTGGCGGTGGTCGCGAGTCAGCTCGGACCCGACGGTGCCATCGATCTGCTCGGCCCCGACCGGTTCATGCGCTACGGCGAGCTGTCGGGAGAGATGACCGACCGGATCGCCGAGGTCGACCGCACCCTGGCCGGCGCGGGTTTCGACACCGTCTGTTCGGACCGCATCGTCACCGACATGTGGGACAAGTGGATATTCCTGGCCTCCGCCGCCGCGCTGACCACGGTACTGCGCGCGAACGTCGGTGAGGTGACCGCCACCGAGTTCGGTCCGACGGTCGCGGCCGCGCTCATCGACGAATGTGTCTCGGTGGCAATCGCATCGGGGATCTCGGTGGCGCCCGAGGTGGTCGAGGGCGCACGGTCACGACTCATCGCCGAGGGGTCGCCGTTCACCGCCTCGCTGTACCGGGACATGATCGCCGGCCGCGATGTCGAGTCCGACAGCGTCGTCACCGACCTGGTCCGCCGTGCCGACCGGCTGTCGGTGTCGGTGCCGCTGCTGACCGCGGCGTCGGTCACCCTGTCGCTCTACCGGAGCCGACGGTAGAACCGACGCCGGGCGGCTCAGACGCTCGAGTCGGACGAGACCCCCACCGCGACAGCGATGATCACCACCAGGATGTACAGGATGATCAGCGCCGCGATGATGAACAGCGAGATCACCCCGAGCCGCTTGACCGAGGCCGACGCGGCCTCCGCCTCGGCGTAACGCCCCTGAGCCCAGAGCGGGTACACCGAGAATGCGCGGCTGACCGCCACGAACGCCAACGGCCAGAAGAAGATGATCGCCGCGACCGCCCAGCCGCCGTTGGCTGACGGCGGGGCGGGGGTGAACTGCTGCGGCTGCCCGTAGCCGCCGTATTGCGGTTGCGACGCCGCATACGGGTTCTGCGCGTAGGGATCCCCGGTGAACGATTCGGTGGCGTAGGGGTCGGGCTGCTTGGGGTCGGGCTGGGTCATCGCGTCTCCTCGACAGATGAAAGAGGATCGCGCGGCGCGTTCCCCCGTGTGCCCAGCAGATTAGCCGCAGTCACCGTCATCGCGGGGTCGTACGTCCTTGAAGTGGAACAGCTTCTCGGCGAGCGTCTGTCCCGGTGCCGCGGCGATGGGTCCACGCGATCGGATGACCGCACCGTCCGGGCCCGCCTCCGACCAGGTGACCTCCGCGCGCGGGTGCGACCGCAGGTAGCGGTTCAGCTCGAACCGGGTCAGCTCGGTGCCCGAGCTCGTCCGGGCGGCCAGCGCGGGATCGTCGGTCCCGATGACGCTCACCAACCGATCCTGGAACCCGAACACCCGCACCGACTCCGGGATGAACAGATGGTTCCAGGCGCCTTGCTCGGTGCGAAGGTTGCTGAACATGGTGAAGGTGCTCTCCGATCTGAGCCCCAGGTAGGGGCAGACGGCGTTCACGATGAGCAGCGCCACCGCGACGACGAGAATCGGGTGCCCGAGGCGCCGACCCGATCGTGGGTGGGCGTACTCGGCAACGCCGTCGCGACGTCGCCGACCGAGCACGAACGCGACCCCGGCGAGTACGACCAGGACGACGATGGCCAGCCGGGCGAGGCCGCCGAGCCCATCGGACCACGACCACGGGTCCCGGCCGAGTACCTGTGCTGCCGCGAACCACAGTCCGACCCCCACGACGAACAGGACGACCGACGCGGGCGGCGTCGCGACGAACCGGGTCACCGACCGCAGTCGTCGGTGTCGGAGCAGGAGGGCGTGCAGGGCCGGGACGGTGCGCGTCGGTACGAACGCGACGTAGAGCGCCAGGGCCAGGGCGGAGAACGGGACGTTGCCCGCCAGGGCGAGCACCACATGGAACGCGCACCCGAGAAGCAGGCCGACCACTCGCGTCCGGGGTATCGCGAGCAGGATCGGCAATGCGATCTCGATGGCGACGGTCGTCCAGATCGACGGCGTGATCCGCCACGTCCCCTCCAACAGCGACGGGTCGAAGAAGGCGATCTTCTGCGACATCGGGCCGGCGCAGCTGGTCTGCGGGTCGAGGAAGTCGGTGTTGAGTTTCGACAGTGCCGCGGCCGCGTACACGATGATCAGCGCCACCCGCAGGAACGGTGCGATCGTGTCGAACAACTCGCCGGGCGCGGGCAGCCGCTGCGTCCGGGCGACGGTCCACGCCGGCAGGGCGAGCACGCTCACGCCGGTCACGAACACCACCAGCGTGTGGTCGCCGACGTAGGGCAGGTCGTGGCCGACCGCGACGACCTCGGCGGCCAGCATGATCGCGAAGCGTCCGACCGACGTCGGTCGGACCAGCAACCACAGCGCGGCGAGGACGACCAGCGCGTGCAGCGAGTTCGTCTCGAGACCGTCCCACCACAGCTGGTGCAGGATCAGCGACCCCGCCAGCAGCGTCGAGAACAGCCCGAACAACCATCGACTGCTCAGTTCCCGAACCCGGGGGTCGGCCGCCCCGGCGCGACGCCGACGAGCCGCCACGTGTGGGAGCGGAGCGGTCGGCCTCATGGCCTCGACGGTAACCGCGCCCTTCGAGCCGCTTGACGAGGTCGCCGTCGGCCGACGTATGCGGTCAGTTGTTTTCGTTCAATTCGAGGATGCGGTGCGCGTCATCGATAAGGCTCTGGACAACGGCGCCGCTGACACCCTCGGCCTCTTCCGTGCGTCGGGCGACGCTACTCAGGCTTTGGCGTTCCTGCTCGACTGCCACAATCCCCTGGCGACCATCATCAGTTGATTTCTCTCGGATCCATTCGAGTCGGTCGAACTCGAGGTCCAGGTTCTTCAGGTTGTCCCAGTACTTGCTCAGCGCCTCGACGCGCTCCCGGAGAAGTGTCAGCCGTTCGTCGATGGGTGCCCGTCTACGGTCGTAGATCTCGACTATCCGAGTGTCGTCGGCAAGATCGCCCGCCGGTTTGGGCCCAAGAGATTCCTCCGCGTCCCGAATACTCGATGCGGTCTCAGCAATTTGCCGGATCTCGTCCGCGAGGTCGATGCGAATGGAGATCGTGTCGAGAAGTGGGTTCTTCCAGCAACGCTGATTTTCGACTGCTGTGGCGAGGGCACACGCTACGTAGAGAAGCGATCCGGGAGCGGTCGTCTTGGCGGCTCGAATTGCCTTCAGATCGTCAGGGGCGAGCTTGGAGGCCTCCAGTAACGGTTCGCCTTTCGGGCCGTACCTGTGGTCATTCGCTGCCGATGCCGCCCAGCGGGCCAGGCGACTGCGGTCGGCATTGCGTGCCTCTTCGGCCCGCAAGGCGGCGTACCGGGAAGGTTGCTTTTGCCAGATGTCGACTGCGATCACACCGAACCGAATACCAGACGCGCCGTCGGGGCGTTCACTGCCGAAGCCGCCCATCCAGTACACGGGCTCTGCGTCTTTGCCGAGCCGACTCAAGTCCCACGACCGTGTGACCTGCTCCAGACGATCACCGAGTAGACGTCGCAGTTTCACTCGCACGATCCTTTCGCGGCACTCGATAAGCTGTGGGTCCGACGCTACCGCCAACGACGAGATTCGTCCCAGACTCCGGTCCCGGGTCCGGTCACACTGTTGCTTCACTGTCGCCGACCACCTGATAGAACCACTTGGCAACATCAAAGATGAGGTGTGCTCGGCCAGGTGAGTTGCTGAAGAAGTAGTCGTTGTCTTCTGGTGTGCACCCTGGTTGTCTGCGACGGCGCCGGTGACGGCGTCATCGAAATCGGGTGTCTTCTGCAACTTCAGCATGGGTTACTCGGTCGGAGACGCGAACGGTTCGTCGCCTCGCAGTCGTCAGCCGGGTGGTCGTTAGCGCCGCGTCAGGTACACGGACTCAACTGGATGAAGGTGTGGTTCTGGCGGCAGTCCACCGCTCCAGATTTTGCCTATGTACCGGACCGCGTCGTAGATGTGCGGGTCTTCGCGCTTCTCCAACTGCGCAGGCGTATCAGCGGCTTTCCACCATCCGAGGTAGGACCATTTGCCACCGTCGCCGAGGACGGCAACGACCGGATGTGCACGCCCAGCCGCTGGTAGGCGGTCCCGCACATCCCAGAGTTCGCCGTACGTGTCAGCCACGAAATCTGGAATTGGACGAGACGGGTCGGCGTAGTGCCATCGCGAGCGCCACAGTCCAAACACTGCTTTCCTTTCTCCGTGGTTGGGGCAAATCTAAGCCGCCCGGACAGGCTCTGTGCTGCTTGTGCTTCGGCGCTTTGCTCCGATTCACGTGTTTGCAGCCGATACTGTCTGCTCATGTCGTTGGGCTTTCGGGTCGGTGTGCCGGGGATGCGGGTACGCGTGTCCACGCGAGGCGTGAGGACGTCAATCGGCCCACGGGCAGCGCGGGTTCACGTCGGGAGTGGTCGAACGGGGGTCTCCACCGGGTTTGGGCCTTTTTACGCTTATCAGTCGATCGGAGGCTCCCACCGCAACCGAGGAAGCCGGACCACCACCAGACGCCCGGCAGCGCGGTCCGGGCCCTCCGCGACACAGCTTGCCCGCACGGCACGCGAGGCCGAGCGCTCCGCCGAGCACGCCCAAAAACTCCAAGCAATCGCGGAGTTACGTCGGCTGCAGGAGTCCTCGGTCAGCGTCCATCTACAGACGTGGCAAGCGGGAACGCGTCCAGCGATCCCGCCACCACCGCCCATCCCGCTAGCGGCGGTCCGGGCAGAGATCGAAGCTGCCCGCCTGCGCGGGATCAGTCGGTTCGCACGCGGGGAGCGGGCCGCAGCGAAAGAATCTGCGGCCGCAGATTCGACGGCCTATGTGGATGCGGAGTCGAAGCGCTTGCGCCGCGTGTACGAGGCGATGGTGTCTGAGGCCGACGCGTGGTGGCAATCATTGCGCGACAACGACGAATCGGTCGTGATCGAGGTCGTCAATTCCGCGTTTGCTGACAACCCCGCGGCCGGTTGCGCGGTCGGTGTCGCTGATTCGACGTTGTCGGTGGTGATGCGTCAGCAGGATCTCGACAGCCTGCCGGAGCAAACAGTTGGCGTGGACCGCTCGGGACAGCCTTCACTGAGAGCACTTCCGAAGCGCGAAGCCGTGGCGTGGTGGCTGCACATCCTCGCCTCGAATCTCACGGCAACGATCCTGGAGGCGCTTGCAGTTGCGCCCGGGGTAACACGGGTCTCGGTCGCGGTCATCACTCGCTTTCCTGCCGACCGGCGACTCGGCGTCGTGGCGTTCGGGTCCTGGAGCCGCCGGGAGATAGAGGCTGCCTCCTGGCGGACCAGCGACGATGCTCTCCGAGTTTTCGACCTGGGTAGAGGTGTCCGATGCAGCGTGCGTCTGACGGCGTCGGGGAACTACTCGACAGCCCTCAAACCGCTCCCCCTTGATGACACACCGGAGCTGTCGCAGCTCGTGGCCAGTGCAGAGGACCTCGACTCGGACAACACTCTTGCGCTTCTGGACTCTGAGCTGAGCTCGCCGACGCCGGGTTCAACAGGCCTCGCACTCGGAGCTGACCCCTACGCGCTGACCTCTATCCCGCAGTGGCTCGGCGACGATCACCGCAGTCCGCAGGAATATCTGCGTCCGGAGCCACACCTCGCGGCGAACCAGCCGAGCGAGGCGGCGGACGAGGTCAGGTTGGCTGCTGGCGAGAACATCCAGCTTCCCGACATCGGCGCGGCGAGGCTCGAATGCGCGTCGAGCACCATAAGGGGGTTAGAGGCTGACCTGTCGGTGCTGCTCGTCGACGCCGCCGGACGCGTGCGCAACGATCAAGACTTCGTTTTCTACAACCAACCCGCCGACCCCGCGGGGGTAGCAACGCTGGTGGGCAAGTCGTTGCGGCCCGACCGGTCGGTTGAGTCAGCTGTGGTTTGTCCGAGCGCGGCGCCGGCCGAAGTGGATCGACTGCTGCTCGTCCTGTCCATCGATCCGTCACACGGGGCGACGCTGGTTGATGCCGGTATCGATGTTTCCATCGCCTGCCCCGGCCACATCTGGCGGTTCTCACCGCCGCCTGCGCCCGTCGCTGCGATGGTCCTCGCAGAGGTATACCGACGAGCAGGGGGTTGGAAGCTTCGCGCACTGGGGCAAGGGTGGTCAGACGGTCTGGCAGGCCTCGCGCGCGACCACGGCGTCGATGTCGAGAACTAGGTTCGGAGGAGCAGTCTTGGTCGAGTACCGCGGATACGGAAAGACACTGGTCATCGAGGGTGACAGCGTCATTATGAAGCCCACCGGTGCGACAAGGCTTTTCATAAAAAACCACCGCATACCGATCGAAGAGATCGAAGGCGCCCGGTTCACCGAGGCAACGCGATTGATCAACGGCCACCTTCAGCTGATCGTTGCCGGTGTCGAACCCGGTAAGCCCCAGGCCACCGATCTTCACACGGTTCTCTTCACCTACGGCCACGCCGAACCGTTCGTCGAGCTGTACCAGTGGCTGAAAGCCGTTGCTTACAGCAACAACCGGCCGTCATGAGAAGGCACGTCGCTGCCGACTTCGAGTGCGGTCAGCGAACCTCGTAAGGCATCCAAGGACGTCACGGGCGAGTGCTGTCTGACCGGCGACCCCAAGGCCCTAGTTCATGTTCAAGCCCCCGTGCGAAGGCGTGCCATTTGACTCGCGAGTCGAAGCTTCAGGTTCGCCGGCTGGTGCAGCGGGACGCGGTCTCCGGGGTCCGGTGGTTGACGGTGCATCCGAAGTGCACGTAAGCCGAGGACTTCCCCCGCCGAACCTGGCGAATCTCGTTGCCGGTTGGAGTGGATGCGGACGCCTGGCCGGTCGTCGTAGTTTTCGACCCGAAAGCGGCCATAAGGCCAACGATGATCAGGAAGACCAGCCAGGGCGTCTCAAAGACCCACCCGATGATGGCGCGTGTTGTGGAGGGGTTATCGGCCCCCAGCTGCACAGCAACGTAGGTCGCCAGCAGGTATGGCCACGCTGCGACGAAGGCAACGATCATCACCACGATGAGCCAGGTCCAGCCGCCCCCGCTCCTGGATCGGCGGCCTCGCCGACGCCACGAGGAGCTGACAGAGAGCGGGCCCGCGCCGACGCCAATGCCGCGGGTAGAGATACCTCCTCGGATGCCGAAAAGGCTGCCGCCGATACCTATCCGCACGGCAAGCCCCACAAATTCACAAGAACAGACACTCGCCGGCGCATCACCGTCAGGGTGCATTCGGAAATAGACTCCGACAGATCGGGCGGCGGCTTCATAGGCAGAGACCCTTCAACGGGTAACGGGCGCAGACTGCGCACTGAACTTGTGTATAGCTGATGGCGCCGACAGCGTTACCGCGCTGCGGGAAATCAATCGCAACCCGAATTTCAGGGCCGGATTACGAGTGCTCGAGGTGCGCGTTGAGCAGCGGTCGGCACCCGAGATGTTCGCAGGCGCGATCTCGACATCCGTCGAGTCGGGCTTGTTGGGAGTCCGGAGTAGGGCCGCGGCTCGACCTCGGAATCATCTGGCCGAAATGAGTGGCGGTTTCGGCCGTTCAACCAATGGATGTGGACAGCTAAACAACGGTGGCCCCTCTCATTGTGCGAGGTCCCCAGCTCCGGGCTGTCATTCAGCCGGAGGCGCACACGCAGGCGACGAAGGGGCCGCAAGACCGACCGCTGCGTGTATCTACGCCCGTCAGGGGCGGTCCAGATAAAAGCGTGCGGTCTCGGTCGCGATGGCCGAGACCGCGCCGGCCAGATCGGCGTCGACACCGGACTCCGACGCCAGGGCTGCCGTCAGCTCGTCCCCGCGGATACTGCGCTCGCGCAACAGCTCCCACGCCTGGGTGACCAGACGGACCGAGGTCGGATGGTCGAGCTCGGGGCGGTTGGAGCGCAACGCCGTTGCCGCCCAATCCGGGTCGAAGGTGCCGCGGGGCGGGCCGAAGACGCGCTCGCCCGACGAGTAGCTCTGCGGGTCTCCGGGTGCCGTCACATCCACCAGTGTGCCAGCGTGGAGTGCATGGATCGCGAATACCGCTTCGAGGTGGTGACGCTGCTGGTGTCGCCGGGGCACGCCTACTTCGGACGCGCCAAGGACGGCCCCGCCGACGATGTACCCACCGCGCTCCCCGACCACGTCGACATCGTCGCCGACAAGGGCATCCGCGGCGACCGGTTCTTCGGGGTGAAGGCGCACACCGAGGCCGCGGTGACCTTCCTGGCGCTCGAGGCCTGGGAGGCCGCCACCGACGGCGCCGACCCGGTGGTCGCGCGTCGCAACGTCGCCGTCCGCGGACTCGAACTCGATCCCCTGCGCGGCGAGGAGTTCGAGATCGACACCGGCGACGGCCCGATCCGGTTCCGCGGCGGTCGCCCCGCCCACCCGTGCTCCTGGATGGACACGATGGCCGGTGAGGGTGCGCGCAAAGCGCTCATCGGCCGCGGCGGTCTGCGGGCGCAGCCGCTCACCGACGGCGTGCTGCGCATCGGTCCCGCGGTCATCCGGTGCTCGGTGGATCTCGATCCGGCGCGGGCTGCGGAGCAGGTTCGCCGCGCGCAGCCGTTGGTCGACGAGAGAAGATGAGTCCGTGAGCACCCCCGAGCCGCGCCCGCCCCTGCCCCCGTTCACGATGGACACCGCGATCGCGAAGGTGCAGGCCGCCGAGGACGCGTGGAACACCCGGGATCCGGAGAAGGTGAGCCTCGCGTACACGCCGGACTCGGTCTGGCGGAACCGCGACACCTTCCTCACCGGCCGCCCCGCGATCGTGGAGTTCCTGACCGCCAAATGGGAGCGCGAACTCGACTACGTCCTACGCAAGAGCCTGTGGGGATTCCGGGAGAACCGCATGGCGGTGCGGTTCCAGTACGAGTGGCACGACGCCGACGGCGCGTGGTTCCGCAGCTATGGCAACGAACTGTGGGAGTTCGACGAGAACGGGCTCATGCGGCGTCGTGAGGCGAGTATCAACGACACTCCGATCGCCGAATCCGACCGCCGGTACTTCGGGGTCCGCCCCGACGACGAACGCGGCCCCGGGCACGACATCGTCCTGGACTGACCGGCCACTAGTCTGAGTGTCGACCCCGGGGAGAGATGTGGACGACACCGTGCCGATCGGCTCGAAGAGCCGATTCAACCATCGGTGGAAAGCTGCTCTCCTCGTGGCGATCGTCGTCGCGATGGTCGTCGTCGCCGTCACCGTCGACATCCCCGACCCCCAGCCGTTGCGCGATCGTGTCGACGGTGCCGGGGCGTGGGGTCTCCTCGTGTTCGTACTGGTCTACATCGCGGTGTCGCTGACGCCGTTCCCCGCGAGCGCCCTGACCATCGCCGGCGGATTGCTGTTCGGACTGATCGAGGGCGCCACCGTCGTCATGGTCGGCGCGACGATCGGCGCGTGGCTCGGTTTCCGACTTGCCCGCTGGCTCGGACGCGACGGTGTGGCTCGGCTCGGGTGGGAGCGCATCGCCTCGATCGACGCGATCCTGCAGCGTCGCGGCCTGATCGCGATGGTCCTCATCCGACTGATCCCGTTCCCGTTCGCGGTCGTCAACTACGCGGCCGGGCTCAGTGCGATCCGCGAACGGGACTACCTCGTCGGCACGGTCGTGGGCATCCTGCCTTCCGCGATCGGGTACACCGCGGTCGGCGCGTACGGGACGTCGCCACTGTCGTGGCCCTTCCTCGGCGCACTGGCCGCAGTCATCGTGATCACGCTGGTCTCCGGGTACGCCGCACGCCGACTCCGCCACGGCGGGCGGGCCGACGACGAGCTGCCGGTGGCCGGCGACGTCGCGGGTCGCTGAGCGGGCTCAGCCCCTACCGCGGATCCTGGCCAGCAGCCCTGGCTTTCGCATCAGGTCTGTCCTACCGGGCAGCTGACGTTCCATCGCCGCGACAACCTGTTTGATCGACGGGTTGACCATCGACTCGGTCCCGACGAACACGGTGGGGACGGTTTCGTCGCCGCCCGTCACCTGCCGCACCCGTTCGGCCGCCGACGGATCCGACCAGATGTCGAAATCGGTGGTCGCAATCCCTCGCAGCCGGATCTGGGTACGCAACTTCATGCAGAACGGGCACCCCGGGCGCCACGCCACCTCGACGCCGTCGACGAACGCTTGTGTACTCATGCGTTCAGTTCTACGCGGTGTGCTTGTGTGGACACATGGCCACCGCTGACATCAACTTCTACTTCGACCCCGTCTGCCCGTTCGCGTGGATGACCAGCAAATGGGTCCGCATGGTGCAGAGGGAGCGCGACTACACCGTCGAGTGGCGGTTCATCTCGCTGCGACTCCTCAACTCCCACATCGACTACGCCGCGCACTTCCCACCGGAGTACGAGGCCGGCCACACCGCGGGGCTCCGGCTCCTCCGCGTGGCCGCGTCGGTTCGCGACCAGTACGGCCGCGACGGCGTCACCGCTCTCTACGCCGCGCTCGGCGAGAAGATCTTCGACTCCGAGCCCGTCCCCGACGAGGCCGAGGCGCACGAACGCCGCGGTACCACCGACTTCGTCGCGCCGATCCTCGACGACCTCGGCATGGGGTCGACGCACCTCGCGGCGCTCGACGACGACAAGTGGGACGCGGTGATCCAGGCCGAGACCGACGAGGCGCTCGGGCTCACCGGCAAGGACGTC
Organism: Williamsia phyllosphaerae; assembly: GCF_014635305.1. Lineage (NCBI taxonomy): Bacteria > Bacillati > Actinomycetota > Actinomycetes > Mycobacteriales > Nocardiaceae > Williamsia > Williamsia phyllosphaerae. The sequence continues at coordinate 1,168,220 of NZ_BMCS01000001.1, forward strand.
GGGACACCGATCATCCACTTCCGACCGCCCGAGGGGGTCGCGTTCTTCGGTCCCGTGATCAGCCGCCTCCCCCGCGTGGAGGAGGCGGCCGAACTCTGGGATCACGTCATCGGGCTCGCGCAGTTCCCCGGCTTCGCCGAACTCAAGCGCAGCCTGCGCGAACGGCCCCAGCTCCGTGCACTCGGCGTGAGCGACGAGGACACCGGTGTCACCGAGGACTGGCACGGAGGGTCGCGCCGCCAGAAGCGGTAGACGACGCCCCGATGTCGGTCAGCTGAGCGCGTCGACCGCCGCGATGATGTCGGCCGTCTCGGTGCGGGTCGTGTAGTTCGGGTGCACGTCGATGAACGAGATCGTCCCGGCGGCGTCGAGCACGACGACGGTCGGGAACGGCAGATCGGCGGTGCCGTCGGCGTTGTGCTCGGTGACGTCGAGCCCCAGCTGCTTCTGCGCGGCGATGGCGTCGGGGTTGTTGGGCGCGATGATGCCAAGGTTTCCGGCCAATGTGTTGCCCGGGTCGGACAGGACCGTGAAGGTCAGCTCGTTGGACTCCTGCGCGCTGAGCGAGCCGTCTGGCTTCTGCGGGCTGATGGCGATCAGGGTCGCGCCGCGTTCGGTCAGTGCCGGCACGAGTTCACGCTGGTAGGCCCCCAACGCGACGTTGCAGTACGGACACCATGCGCCGCGGTAGAACACGAGAACGGCCGGACGCCCACCCAGCTCGCTGTGCAGACGGGTGGTGTCGCCCTGCGCGGTGACGAGGTCGACGTCGGCCACCGCCGTACCGACCGCGGCGACACCGGCGGGGGCGCCCGCGGAGTCGAGGTCGTCCCGGTCGGCGGCGAACGCCGCGCTGACCTCGGCCGGGAGTTGGGTGAGCGACCCCTCGAGGGTTGCCGTCAGCTGCTGGGTCATCGAATCCTGCGATGTGGTCATCGTCGGTCCTTGTCTGGTGTGCGGTTCCCCGGGGCGCGTCGCCGCGGTGACGCCAGCCTGCCCATCAGAAACTGGACTGTCCAATCCAGAAAACCTACGCTGGTGTGATGACCGTCGACGCGCACCGCACGAACACCGGCCGACCGCTCACCGCCAGGGGTCGCGAGACGCGGGCGCGGATCGTGAACGCGGCGGCCGAGTTGATGCTCGACACCGGCGTGGCGGGCACGACCATGGAGGACGTCCGTGCCCGCGCCGGGGTGAGCAGTTCGCAGATCTATCACTACTTCGCAGACAAGGACGCGCTGGTGCACGCGGTGATCGCGCACCAGGACGAGACGATCGTCGGTGCGCACGAGGCGATGTTCGCCGAACTCGACTCGATCGATGGCTTACGACGGTGGTGCGCCTGGATCGTCGAGTACCAGCGCCTCGGCGGGTGTTCGGGTGGATGTCCACTGGGATCGCTGGGCGTGCAGGTCGCCGAGATCGATCCGGATGCGCGCGCCGGTGTCGCACAGGCGCTGTCGCGGTGGGAGCGGGCGATTCGACGTGGCTACGAGTCGATGCGCACCGGCGGCGTCCTGCGCGGCGACGTCGACACCGAGTCATTGGCCAGGTCGACGCTCGCATCCCTGCAGGGCGGCCTGCTGATGGCCCAGATCCACCGCGACACCGCCCCGTTGGAGGCCGCTCTCGACGCGGTCGTCGCCCACGCGCGACTGCTTGCCCGCTGAATCCCGCTAGGTGGTGGCCGGGGCGTTCGCGTTCTCACGTTCATCGACCGGGTCGCGACTGAGCCGCCCCGCCCACCAGGCACACATCATCAGCTGGATCTGATGGAAAACCAACAGCGGCAACACGATCAGCCCCACGTTGCTGCCCGAGAACAGCACCGCGGCCATCGGCAGCCCGGTGGCCAGACTCTTCTTCGTCCCGCAGAACTGGATCGCGATGGTGTCGGCGCGGTCGAAATGCAGGCGCCGTCCGGCGAATCCGGTGAGCCACAGCAGCGCCCCGACGAGGACGATCGACCCGGCGATCAGCACCAGCACCTGCCACCACTGCACCGTCGACCAGATGTGCTCGCGCATCCCTTCGCTGAACGCCGAGTAGACGACGAGCACGATCGATCCGCGGTCGACCAGCTTTGTCGGCTTCGCGTGCCGGGTGAGCCATCCGCCGATCAGCGGTCGCGCGAGTTGTCCGACGATGAACGGAACGAGGATCTCGAGGACGATCGTCAGGATCGAGGTCCACGAGATCGTGATGCCCCCGGTGCTGGAGATGAGCGCCACCACGAGCAGCGGCGTGAGCACGACGCCGAGCAGGTTCGACGCCGACGCGCTGACGATCGCCCCGGCGACGTTGCCGCGGGCGATGGAGGTGAACGCGATGGACGACTGCACCGTCGACGGCACGAGGCACAGGAAGAGCACGCCGGTGTAGACGTCGTCGCCGAGTACGTGCGGTGCGATCGGTTTGAGCGCGAGACCGATCAGGGGGAACAGGGCGAACGTGAAGGCCAGGATCGTCAGGTGCAGACGCCAGTGCCGCAGCCCTTCGAGCGCCTCGCGTGGGTGCATGCGCGCGCCGTAGAGGAAGAACAGCAGGGCGATGGCGGCCACGACGACCCACGAGGTGATGTCGGCGAACTCTCCGCGGGCGGGGAGCAGCGTCGCGACGCCCACCGTGGCCAGGATGGCCAGGATGAAGCCGTCGATGTGGAGTCGTTTGAGCACGCGACCCTCGCGGTGTCTACGAGACGCTGGTGGACGACGCGCCGGGAGCCGCGCACGCCCCCGACAGTGCGCAGCTACCGCACCCTCCGCCGGTGCCACAGCTGTCGGACTGGTCCCAGTCCGGCACACGCGCCGCGGCGCGCAGACCGAAGGAGCTGGCCGCTCCGAGGATGACCAGCGCGGCGACCAGGCCGACCAGCGCGAACGCCAGTCCGACCCCTCCTGCGGAGCCGATCCCGATGACCCCGGCCAGCGCGAGGATGACCGCGCCACCCACCAGGCCCGGCCCGGCGACGACGTGCGCGACGGCGAACGTCTCGTCCGACCGCAGCGTCACGGGGGTACGGATCCCGACGAAGCGATTACGGGGCAGGCGCCGCATCAGTCCGAGCACACCGGTCACGCCGAAGGCGACAGCGAGCACGAAGTCGGCGACAGAGATACCGACGGCAACAGAATTCACTCCTCGATGATACGAGCGACACCGCCAACCGTCACTGTCAGGGGACGCTTTACGCTGGTCAGGTGACTGAGTACCGCTACACCGCCCAGCTGGCCGGCGAGATCGAAGAGCGCTGGCAGCGGAACTGGAACGACAACCGGAGCTTCGAGGCCCCCAATCCGGTGGGCCCGCTGGCCGGTGATCTCTCCACATTCGCCCGGGGTGCGGCCAGCGGAAAGCTGTTCATCCAGGACATGTTCCCGTACCCGTCGGGCGCAGGCCTGCACGTCGGTCACCCGCTCGGCTTCATCGCCAGCGACGTCTACGCGCGCTTCCACCGCATGGACGGCGCCAACGTGCTCCACACCATGGGCTTCGACTCGTTCGGCCTGCCCGCCGAGCAGTACGCCGTGCAGACCGGTACCCACCCCCGCACGACCACCAAGGCGAACATCGAGCGCTACCTCGCGCAGATCCGTCGCCTCGGGCTCGGGCACGACGAGCGTCGCCGGGTGGCGACGACGGACCTGGAGTTCTACCGCTGGACGCAGTGGATCTTCCTTCAGATCTACAACGCCTGGTACGACACCGACCTGGGCCGCGCACGGCGGATCGACGAGCTGATCGCCGAGTTCGACTCCGGCGCGCGCACCCCGGCCGACGGTTCGGTGTGGGCCGATCTCGACTCGGCCGGTCGCGCCACCGTCATCGACGGATACCGCCTGGTCTACCAGTCGGATTCGATGGTGAACTGGTGCCCGGGTCTGGGCACGGTGCTGGCCAACGAGGAGGTCACCGCCGACGGGCGCAGCGATCGCGGTAACTTCCCCGTCTTCCGGAAACGACTGCGGCAGTGGATGATGCGGATCACTGCGTACTCCGACCGTCTCATCGACGACCTCGACCTGCTGGACTGGCCGGACAAGGTCAAGGCCATGCAGCAGAACTGGATCGGCCGGTCCCGGGGCGCCCAGGTCGCTTTCCCGGTCCCCGGTTCCGACGCCGCGATCGAGGTCTTCACCACCCGACCCGACACCCTGTTCGGCGCTACCTACATGGTGCTGGCCCCCGAGCATCCCCTGGTCGACGCACTGACCGCCGACTCGTGGCCCGCCGATGTCGACGAGCGCTGGACCGGTGGCGCCGCCGACCCGGCCGCTGCGATCGAACAGTACCGCGCGGGCATCGCGGCGAAGTCGGATCTCGAGCGTCAGGAGAACAAGGAGAAGACCGGTGTCTTCACCGGCGGTTACGCCGTCAACCCGGTCGACGGACGCCAGATCCCGGTGTTCATCGCCGATTACGTCCTGATCGGATACGGCACCGGTGCGATCATGGCCGTGCCGGCGCACGATCCGCGTGACCACGAGTTCGCCACCGCGTTCGGTTTGCCCATCGTCGAGGTGATCGGGTCCGAGCAAGGCGTCCTCGACGCCGCGTTCACCGGCGACGGCGCCATCGTCAACTCGGGCTTCCTCGACGGCCTGCGGGTCGACGCCGCCAAGGCCACGATCATCGAGTGGCTGGAGAAGCAGGGCGCGGGCACCGGCACGGTGCAGTACAAGCTGCGCGACTGGCTCTTCGCCCGTCAGCGCTACTGGGGCGAACCCTTCCCCATTGTCTACGACGCTGCGGGAGAACCGCATCCGATCCCCGAGGCCGATCTCCCGGTGGCGTTGCCCGAGGTCGCCGACTTCGCGCCGGTGTCCTTTGACCCCGACGACGCCGACAGCGTGCCCTCTCCCCCGCTGGCCAAGGCCACCGACTGGGTCAACGTCGATCTCGACCTCGGTGACGGCCTACAGCACTACACCCGCGACACCAACGTCATGCCGCAGTGGGCGGGCAGCTCGTGGTACCAGCTGCGCTACATCGACCCCACGAACTCAGAACAGTTCTGCGCCAAGGAGAACGAGGCGTACTGGATGGGACCGCAGACCGACGTCCACGGTCCGGACGACCCCGGTGGTCTCGACCTGTACGTCGGCGGTGTCGAACACGCCGTCCTGCATCTGCTCTACTCACGCTTCTGGCACAAGGTGCTCTTCGACCTGGGCTACGTCACGTCGAAGGAGCCGTACCGAAAGCTGTACAACCAGGGCATGATCCAGGCGTTCGCCTACACCGACGCCCGCGGGGTCTACGTGCCCGCGGAGGAGGTCGAAGAGCGCGACGGCGGGTTCTTCTACGAAGGGCAACCGGTCAACCGCGAGTACGGCAAGATGGGCAAGTCGCTCAAGAACTCCGTTGCGCCCGACGACATCTGCCGCGACTACGGCGCTGACACGCTGCGTGTCTACGAGCTGTCGATGGGCCCGCTCGATCAGTCCCGCCCCTGGGCCACGAAGGACGTGGTCGGCGCGCAACGGTTCCTGCAGCGGGTGTGGCGTCTCGTCGTCGACGAGGAGACCGGTGAGGTCCGCGTCACCGACGCCGCGCCGAGTGAGTCGGCGAACAAGCTGCTGCACAAGACGATCGCGGGTGTCCGCGACGATTACGCCGCACTGCGCGACAACACTGCGGTGGCCAAACTGATCGAGCTGACCAACCACCTAACCAAGGAGTACGCAAAGGGCGCACCGCGCGACGTGGTCGAACCGTTGTTGCTGATGCTGGCTCCGGTCGCCCCGCACATCGCCGAGGAACTGTGGGGACGGCTGGGCCACACCGCGCCGCTGGCGCGCGGACCGTTCCCCGTCGCCGACGCGGCGTTGCTGGTGGAGGACACCGTCGAGATCCCGATCCAGGTGAAGGGCAAGGTGCGCAGCCGCATCACCATCGCAGTCGACGCAGACGAGGCGTCTGTCACCGCAACGGCTCTGGCCGACGAGAAGATCGCACCGTTGCTCGACGGCGAACCCCGCAAGGTGATCTACGTGCCAGGCAAGATGATCAACATCGTTCCCTGATTCGTTGGGGCGGCCCGTCAGCCGAAGCGCTCGGCCAACCACTGCCCGATGTCGGCGGCGGCCAGGCTCGCGCCAGTCGGGGCGCCGTCGCTGATGGGTCCGCCGAAATGCGTTCCGGCGACGCATGTGCGGGTGACGTCGGCGGCGCCGATGGCCTCGGTCATCGCCGTTGCATCCTCGGGGAAACATGCCTGGTCGCCGCTGAGCTCGACGAACAGCGACGGCACCGTGATGCCGGGGGCGCATCGGAGGAAGTCGGCATTCGTCGACAGACCGGACCACGTCGACAACCACGCGTCCGGGGTGCTGAACCGTGCGAAGCCGACCAGACCGGAGTTCGTGAGGTCCGGCCGCCGACCGAACAGAGATCCGTAGGGTCGGTCGTTCGGACTGAGCGAGAGATCGGTGAACCGCAGGTCGGCGTCGGTCCGGTACACCGTGAGCACGCGCGGGACCAGCGCCGCGCGACGGTCTCTCGCGTCCCCGCTGTCCTTGTGCCGACGCCGTGCGGTCGCCGCCTCGGCCACCCGGTCGAGGGCAATCTGGTCGAGACGTTCGACCCGCGCACGCTGCGCCGCTCGGTACCGCCGGATGAAATCGTCCGGGTACTGCGCACTGTGTGGGGGTTCGGCGAACCCGTTGTCCGGATCGAACGGATCGAGGGTCGGGTCGACCGAGAGCGGGTCGGATTCGTCGACCACCGAGGGATCGATGAGGCGGAGCAGCAGCGCACCCTGCCCCGGGTGCGGCGCCATGAACACGGCACCGTCGGGCGCGGGCATGTCGGCCGACGCGAGATCGATCGGTCGACCGGCCGGTGTCCGACTCAGGCGAAGTTCCGGGGACAGTCCGGCCTGCTGGTGGTAGAACGCGAACAGCGTACCACCGCCGGAATGGCCAACTGTCACAACATGATCGAAGTCGGCGTCGCGGAGGAACACCTGGCCTGCGGCCGCGTCGAGCAGCGCCTGCTCATGGACCAGCGCAATGTCGTTGTTGGGGGAGCGCGTGCCCTGTGTCCACACCCCGAACCCGCGGGCCAGCAGCTCCGGGACCAGGACGTGGTGCGTCAGATCTTGGCGGGGGTGCATCAGCGCGACAACGGTCCGTGCGCCGGGGACTGTCCGCAGGACGCCGGCGACCTTCGCGCCGTCTGATGTCGTCAACTCGTGGACCGAGGTGACGGTGTTCGCCGGGGCCTGCGCCGCGTCGATGTACCGGCCCGCGCCGAGGCGGGTGACGGTCACGACCCCACGACGCGCATGGCGTCCTTGTCCCACTGCGTGATCCGGCTCTCCTGAAGGCCGGCGACGCTGCTGTACCAGACCGCGTGCCGACACCCGGTCGCGCGACGGTCGATGACGATGTCGGTGTCGGAGACGATCCGGAAGTAGGGCCCGACGTGATCGACCACGACCGAGGGGTCTTTGTCCGCGACCGCGGCGAGGTCGTGGTTCTCCGGGATGTCGAGCACGTACAGGGTGGTCACCGCGCCACCACCTCCTCGTCGGACGGGACCCACTGTGCGGCACGCTCGACGATGAGCTCGGCCTTGCGCGCGAGCAGGTTCGCCATGCTGGGATCCGGGCCGCGCACGACGTCGACCAGGGCGTCGATGGTCAGCTCCGCGTCGAGGTCTTCCTGCGGCGTCACCGGTCGCATCGCCCTGGTGATCTCGATCATGTAGCCGTTGGGGTCGTGGGTGTAGATGGACTCGATGGTCTCGTGCTGGATCTGCATCTCGACCGGCCAGTTGCTGCTGTCGAGCCGGCGGCGGTACTCGAGCAGGTCGTCCTCGTCGTCGACGTGGATGGCCAGGTGTCGAGACCGGATGAAGAAGATCGGGACGTCGTCGGCGAAGCGCGAGTAGGCGTCGCCCTGCGGTCCACCCTCGAACGGTTCGAGTCCGAAGTAGTAGAAGAACGCCAGCCGGTCGTCGTTGCCGATGTCGAAGAAGAAGTGGATGAAGTCGGGATGCTTTTCCGGCCCCCAGCCCGCCGCGCAGATCGAGTGCACGACCGGGAAGCCGAGGACGTCACGGTAGAACTCGACGGTTCCGGCCGGGTCGAACGTCGGGTAGGCGACGTGGTCGACGCCTCGGACCTTGTGATTCAGTTCAGGCATGTTGCTCTCCTTGCAGTTTCAGATCGTGGCCGGTGCGGGTGCGTCGGCACGCAGGAGCGAGCCGGCACCGGCCAGATCGACAGTGAGGTCCAGGGCGCGGAGCAGACTGTAGGCACCCGCGGTGGCGGCCGAGAGGACCGGTACACCGAACTCGTCCTCGGCGGCCTGCACGAGGGGCAACGACGGCATCTGCACGCAGGCCGAGATGACGAGCGCGTCGACACCGGTCAGATCGAGTGAGCGAGCCGCGTCCATGACGCGCGACCCCGGGATGACGCCGACCTCGGCGTTGTCGGACACCTCCAGCGCGCGCCAGTCGGTGACGGCGATGCCCTCGGCCTCGATGTACTCGACAACCTTGACGGCGAGCGGTCGCATGTACGGGGTGACGAGGGCGATGCGGGTGGCGCCGAGAGCTCGGAGGCCCTCGATCAGTGCACCGGCGCTCGAACGCACCGCGGCGTCGGACCCGCCCGTCGCGAGTTGCTCGGCGATCAACCCCTCCACCCGCTGGTGTTCACCGGGACCGGCTGCCATCAACGCGACGAGACACGCGTAGAGCATCGCGCCCACACCGGCGTCGCCGAGTTCGAGGATGCACCGCTCCCGCTGGGCGTTCATGGCGCGGAGCTGCTCGGGGGAGACCGCCGTCATCCGCATGCGGCTCGAGTGGAAGGAGAACGAGGCGTCGGGGTGCCGGGCCAGCAGTGCGGGCATCTCCGTCTCGACCGTCACATTGGAACTCGGTACGACGAGTCCGATGCGGTGGGTGGTCATGGGCTGGGCCTTCCGGTGGGTGATGGTGTCGAAATTGTTCGACACTGGCGATGATTATTCGACGCGCACGACGATCCGTCAAGGCCCGGCCACCAGCAGCGCGACACGGAATGGCGGTGGGCACAGTTGCCGCACGCGGTGACCGCACTCACAATTGGTGCTTGACATGTCATCATCAGCGTCGAATACTCAACGCAGACGTAAGCAGGCTCGGGAGTCGTCCCGTTGTCGCCGGCGTCTTCGACTCGTATCAGAAGGAGCACACCGGCATGACCTATGTGATCGGAGTGGACGTCGGCGGGACGTTCACAGACGCAGTACTCGACGACAGTTCCGGCACCGTGGTCGCCGCCAAGGCCCCGTCGACGCCCCCGGACTACTCGCGGGGGGTCATCGATGTCCTGGTGGCGTTGGCCGAACAGTTGGGGCGCCCGGTAGAGGAAATGCTGGCCGACACCCATCACATCGCGCACGGCACGACGTCGTCACTGAACGCGCTCGTCATGGGCAATGTCCCGCCGGTCGGCTTCCTCACGACCAAGGGTCATCGCGACTCGATCTACATCATGAACGTCGAGGGCCGCTACCTCGGCGGCTCACCCGAGCAGCTGCAGAACGTCATGGGGCAGAGCAAGTCCCACGGTCTGGTCCCCAAGCGACACGCGCTGGAGGTGACCGAGCGGATCGATCGCGACGGCAACATCGTCGTCGCGCTCGACGAGGATTCCGCGCGTGCGGCCATCCGGTCTCTGGTGGCCGACGGGGTGTCGGGGATCGCGGTCTCGCTGCTGTGGTCGTTCCGCAACCCGGTCCACGAGGAGCGGATGCGGGAACTCGTGCGTGAGATCGACCCGGACATGTTCGTCTCGATGTCCAGCGAGGTGAGCCCCCGAATCCGGGAGTTCGCCCGCAACGCCACGACCATCATGAGTACGCAGATCGGTCCGGGCCTGCGTGACTACCTCGGATCTTTGGAGTCGAAGCTGCGAGATCTGAAGCTGGCCGGGCCGCTGCTGGTGATGCAGAGCAACGGTGGCGCGGTCGCCGCGGCCGAGGCACCGAGGAACGCGATCAGCACGGTCGGGTCGGTGCTGACCGGTGGCGTCGTCGGCGCGGTCTCCCTCGGTCGGCAACTGGGTCACCGCAACGTCATCGCCACCGACGTCGGGGGCACGACGTTCCTCGTCGGCCTGGTCGTCGACGGCGAGCCGGTCCGTGCGTCGAGCACGATCATCAACCACCACCCGATCAACGTCCCCACCCTCGAGGTGCATGCGATCGGTTCCGGGGGTGGCGCCATCGCCTGGGTCGATCCGGGCGGCAACCTGCAGATCGGACCGCACAGTGCGCAGGCGGTCCCCGGTCCGGCCTGTTACGGGCAGGGCGGCACCGAGCCCACCAACACCGACGCCAACCTCGTGCTCGGCATCCTCCCCGAGCGGGGCCTGCTGGGTGGGCGCAAGCCGCTCGACAAGAACCTCGCACGCGAAGCGATCCGCCGACGCATCGCCGAGCCGCTCGGTCTGTCGGTCGAGGATGCCGCGGCCGCCATTTACGCCGTACAGAACGCCCAGACCGGTGACCTGCTGCGCAAGACCGTCGTCGAGGCCGGGCACGATCCGCGTGAGTTCGTGCTCTACGCATTCGGCGGCGCGGGCCCCGCGCACTGCGCCGGGTATGCCGCCGAGGTGGGGGTGAAGGAGGTGGTCGTCCCGCTCGGTCAGGTCGCGTCCGCGTTCTCCGCCTATGGTCTGGCCTCCTCGAACATCGTTCTGGCGGCGGAACTCTCGGACCCGGCGGCCATGCCGCTCGATCCCGCCCGGGCCGAGCGGAACTTTGCCGGACTGGAGGAGCGAGTCCGTGCGGCGCTGAGCCGTCAGGGACTCTCGTTCACGAGCATCGAGGTCGAGCGTGAGATCGACATGCGCTACACGATGCAGCTCGCCGAGGTGGCGACCTCACTCCCCGAGGGTGCGCTCGACTCGACGAGTGTCGCGCACGCATCGGATCTGTTCGAGCAGCGCTACGCCGACCTCTACGGCAAGGACAGCGGGTTCCGTGAGGCCGGCATCCAGGCCATCACCTACCGTGTCCGCGCGACCGGCGTGCTGCCGTTCTCGCCGACCCTGCCCGAGGTGAAGTCGGCCGACTCGCCGGACGCCTCCGCGGCCCGGATCGGTAGTCGAAAGGTCTGTCTCGACGGACGGGTCGGGTTCGTCGACAGCGACATCTACGACTACAGCAAGCTCTCCGCCGGCCACGTCCTGACCGGCCCGGCCATCGTCGAGGTCCCCACCACGACGGTCGTCGTACCCCACGGCACCACCGGCACAGTCGACCGTCTCGGCAACCTCTCCATCGTCGCCCAGTAGGAGCGCCCCCATGACCTCACCGATCCCCGGCTCCGAGATCTTCTCGAGCCGTCCCGTCGATCCCGACGCCCTCGCCCGTTCGCTGCCGCCGAGCCTGCAGATCCACACGGTGACCCAGCAGCAGATCGATGACCTCGACCCGCTCACCTACGAGGTGATCCGTCACCGGCTGTGGTCGGTGACCGACGAGATGGGTGAAGCACTCAAACGGATGTCGGGCTCGCCGATCGTCACCGACGCCAACGACTTCGACTTCGCCGTGAGCGACGAACTGGGCCAGGAGGTCCAGGTCGGTCTCTACAACACGATGCTCGTCGGTGCCGTCGACCTCGCCATCTATTGGACGCTGCAGCACCGCGCCACCAATCCCGGCATCGAAGAGGGCGACATGTTCCTCTGCAACGACCCCTGGGTCGGCGGCGGTCTGCACCAGAGCGACGTCATCGTCTACCAACCGATCTTCCACGAGGGCAAGCTGTTCAGCTGGACCAGCGCCATCTGCCACGAGCCGGATCTCGGCGGCTCCGGTCTCGGGTCGTTCGACCCGTCCGCCAAGGACGTCTTCTCCGAGTCACTGCCCACACCACCGATCAAGGTGGTCCGCAACTTCGAGCTCCAGCGCGACGTCGCCGACGTATGGGTCCGCCGGTCCCGTGTCCCGATGCTCGTGGGTCTCGACCTGCGCGCCAAGATCGGCGCCAACACGGTGGGGCGCAACCGTATCCACGCGGTCATCGAGCAGTACGGCGCCGACACGGTCAAGGCCGTCATGAAGCGCATGATGACCGACGCCGAGGGCCGCCTCCGGGCGAAGCTCACCTCGCTGCCGGACGGCACGTGGAAAGCGACCGGATATCAGGACCAGTCGAGCGTCGGCGACCGTGAGGTTCACAAGATCACCGTGGCCATGAGCAAGACCGCCGACCACCTGACATTCGACTTCACCGGTACCGACAAGCAGACCGGCGTCATCAACTGCACCTACGCCGGCATGCGCGGTGGCGTCATGCTTGCTCTGCTCCCGATCCTGGCCGGCGACATCCCGTGGTCGGCGGGTGGACTGATGCGGTGCTTCGACCTGGTGTCCGAGGAAGGCACCATCAACAACGCGACCTTCCCGGCGGCCGTGAGCCGTGGCCCTATCGGCCCCGCGTGGTTGACCGGAACCCTGATCGCGGAGTGTCTTTCGCAGATGCTCGACCGTTCGGTTGATCTGGGAACGAGTGTGCAGGCGGCGTGCTGCGGCACCTGGGACACCGCGGTCATCGCGGGGCTGGACGAGCGGGCCGAACAACCGGTCCCGTTCCTCAACATCATGATGGAGCCCATGGCCGGCGGATACGGGGCGCGTCCCACCGCCGACGGCATGGACACCGGAGGCCTCTTCTGCATCCCGATGGGCCGCATCCCGGACACCGAGATGACCGAGTTCCTCTACCCCCTGCTCACATTGTGGCGCCGCGAGGAGCCCGACTCCGGCGGCCCCGGCCGTCAACGTGGCGGTGTGAGCGCGTCATTGGCGGTCACCCCGTATGGCACCAGTCTGCCCATGGGGCTGGTCCTGGCATCCGCGGGCAAGGCCGTGGCCCAGAACAACGGTCTCGCGGGCGGATACCCCGGCAACACCGGCCTCGAGATCCTGGCCCGCGGCACCGACATCAACGAGCAGTTCGCGGCCGGTCTTATCCCCGGTGACCTCGATGAACTCGGCGGCGGCCGGGAGTTCGGGGCCTGCTACGCGGAGAGCTACGTGGCACCAGGGGAAGTGCTGTACATGCACTGGCAGGGTGGCGGAGGGTACGGCGATCCGCTGCAGCGTGATCCGGCTGCTGTCGCGATCGACCTGCGCGAGGGCAAGGTCACCGTGGACGGTGCGGCCGCGGTCTACGGCGTCGTCGTCGACCACAATGGGGCCGATGATCGTGCGACCGCGGACCTACGGACGTCCATGCTGACCGAACGTCGTGAGCGGTCCACGCGGCACTCCGATGCGCCGACCATGGATCTGAGCCTCGGACGACGACTGGACGACAACCTCGTCGAGGTCAGCGTCGGTGACTCGCGTGTCATCGCGTGTGCGCACTGCGGTCGGTTGCTCGGCGACGACAAGAACGGCGGTGTTCTGGATCTGGCGAGGTTCGAGGGCCCGTCCACGACGGCAGGTCCCCAGGTCACGTCCGACCCCACCGAGTACGTCGACACCCCGATCGTGTTCCGTCAGCTGTGCTGCCCGGGCTGTTGGACTGCGATCTATTCGGGCATCGTGCCCGCCGATCACCCAGACCACTCGCTGGAGATCTCGCGACTGTTGCCGGCGGTGGCGACGCGGTGACGACGATCGACGCGCGTGGCGAGACCACGTTCGACGACTGGGACGGTCGGTTGATCCCGTATCCGCCCGAGCGGGCACGGCGCCACCGCGAGACCGGTTCGTGGAGCGCGGATCCGACGGGACGCAGGTTCCACCAGATCGCGCTACGTCATCCCGATCGGCCGGCGGTGATCACCGCCGAGGGGTCGATGACCTACGCCGAACTCGACCGGCGCACCGATGCCGTCGCGGCCGGGCTGATCGACCTCGGTCTGCGCCGACTCGACCCGGTGGTGTTCCAGCTGACGAATCGTCTCGGGACCGTCCTCGCCTGGTACGGCTGCCTCAAGGCGGGCCTCGTGCCCGTCGCCACGCTGGCCGCGCACCGGATGCACGAGATCGGGCACGTCAGCCGGACCGTCGGTGCGGTGGCACACGTCGTCGAGGTCGGTGACCCGGCGTTCGACCTGCTGCGCTTCGCCCATGAGCACGCGGCCGGCGGCGACACCGTTCGGCACATCCTCACGGTGGGTGCGCCGTCCGCCGAGCCCGGCTCCATCCGAATGGAGGACCTGGGTCTCGACGTCGACCCGACGGCGGCACGGCGCACCGTCGAGGCGATCGAACACGACATCCACCCGCAGGACGTCGTCGCGTTCCAGTTGTCCGGCGGAACCACCGGTGTGCCCAAGGTGATCCCGCGTATCCACGCCGAGTACTGGAACAACGCCGAGATGTACGCGCGGTGGCTGGGGTGGGACGAGACGAGCCGGGTGGCCCATCTGATCCCGATCATCCACAACGCCGGCATCGTGTGCGGACTCCACGCGTCGCATTCCGTCGGGGCCTGTCTCGTACTCGCGACCGCCGACGCGGCCAGTGCGTTCGACCTGATGGAACGGGCCGGGGCCACCGAGGTCCTCATCGGGCACGGGCACTATCAGGCGGTCATGGACGCCGGGTTCGACCGGGTCCGCGACCGGTTGCGGAGGGTCATCCTGTCCGGTGCCAAGGTGTCCGCGGAGCTGATGGCCCGGGTCGACGACGGCGGAAGCCACTGGGGCGGGCAACTCTTCGGGATGTCGGAGGGGATGTTTGCGGTGACGCCTCTCGGTGCCCCGTTGCGGGCCCGGGTGGAGACCGTCGGTACGCCGGTCGCCCCGGACGACGAGGTCCGCATCCTCGAACCGGGTACCGAGACCGAGGTCCCCGACGGTGTGGTCGGGGAACTGTGCTGTCGCGGTCCGTACACGATCGTGGGATATTTCGATGCGGCCGAACACAATCGGTCGGCGTTCACCACGGACGGGTTCTACCGGACCGGCGACCTGGCGACCATCGTCGTCATCGACGACGTCCGGTACGTGTCCATCGAGGGACGCATCAAGGACCTGATCAACCGGGGCGGCGAGAAGATCAACGCCGAGGAGCTCGAGTTCCTGCTCGTCGAGCATCCCGGGATCGACGACGCGGCTGTCGTCGCGATGCCCGATCCGCGCCTCGGCGAAAAGACCTGCGCGTATCTCGTGGCAGCACAGGACGAGTTGTCCCTGACCCAAGTTCGTGAGCACCTGACCCGCCTCGGAGTCGCGAAGTTCAAGTGGCCCGAGCGGCTCGAGTGGGTGTCGGCGCTCCCCCGAACCACCGTCAACAAGATCGACAAGAAGAGTCTGCGCGCCGACATCGCCGACAAGGTGCTCGCCGACCGCTGAGGCCGGGCGACCACGCAGTCCACACCCGGATCGATCGTATGGAGATCTCATGAACCTCGCTCGCATCGCCGTCCTCGGGGGCGGCCCCGGCGGCCTCTACGCAGCACGACTGCTGAAGTTGCGCCACCCCGCAGCCGACGTCACCGTCTACGAACAGAGCTCGCCCGACACCACTTTCGGGTTCGGTGTCGGGCTCGCCTCACGCACCCAGCGCAACCTCCGGGACGCCGATGCGGCATCGCTCGAGGCGATCGTCGCGGCCGCGTACTCACACGAGATGTCCATGCAGGTGGGCGCGGACGTGGTCCGCATCGCGCACGGCGATCTGCTGGCCATCGCCCGCACACAGCTGCTCGCGATCCTGCAGGATCAGGCGCAGCGAGCCGGTGTCACCCTCGTCTTCGGTGAACGCCATGTGGCGGCCGACCTGGACGCCGACCTCGTGATCGCCGCGGACGGCATCAACAGTGCAACCCGTGAATCCGATCCCCGCTTCGGTGCCCACCTCACCACCGGAGCCGGTCTGTATCTTTGGTGTGGAACGGATTTCGCGCTACCGAGCGCCATCTTCGTCCCGTCGACGACCGAGCACGGGACCTTCGTCGCCCATGCCTACCCCTATTCGGCGGACCGCAGTACCTTCCTCATCGAGACCGACGAAGCCACCTGGAGGCGAGCGGGTTTCGACGTCTCGACCGCCGAGACCGACCAGGCCGGTTCTGATCTGACCTCTCTGCGGTACCTGCAGTCGGCGTTCGCGGAGACACTCGACGGCCACGGTCTGATCGGCAACCGAACCCGCTGGATGCAGTTCCGAACCGTCCGATGCAATCGCTGGTCGGTCGACAACGTCGTCCTTCTCGGCGACGCGGCGCACACCGCCCACTACTCGATCGGATCGGGTACCAAGCTGGCCATGGAGGACGCCATCGCACTCGATGCGGCACTGTGGGATTCGGACTCGATCGCCGACGCCCTCGCGCGCTACGAGCGGACCCGTCGCCCCGCGGTCGACCATCTCCAGCAGATCGCCCGGCGCAGTGAACTGTGGTGGGAGTCCTTCCCGCAGAGAATGGATCTCCCCGTGGACCGGTTGATGGTCTCCTACATGACCAGATCGGGGAAGGTGGGTCTCGACCGGTTCCTCGATTCGGCGCCCGAGGTGGCGTGGGCGGGTGTCACGAGCTACGCCGGCGTCGCCGACGACCGGGCCCGTCCCGATGACGTCGAGCAGTGGGTGCTGGCGCAGCCCCTGGAGCACCCGCAGGGGTCCTACTCGGCACGACTGGCGCCTGCGGACCTGCGCGACGGCCCGGCGACCGTCGTCCATCATGTGGACACCGACTCCGCCTGGGACGAGGCGGCCGATGCGCTCGTCGCCGCGGCGCGCGGAGATGCCGTGGTCTGGCTCACCGGGGTCTCCGATCGTGACGCCGTGCTGACCCGCCTGGACATCGCCGAACGCGTCGTCCGTGACACCGACGCACTCGTGGTCGTGGAGGTGCCGTCGAACTGTCTCGCCGATGCGGCGGCGGGTCTGGTCAGTGGTCGTACCCACCTCGTGGCGACGCCGGAGCGCGCCGACGCGGAGACCGAGAGGGGAGCGCCGGCCGTGGCGTCCTCGGTGTGAGGGCGTTTCGGCGAATCCCGCCGGTTATCCTTCACCGATGACCAGCGAGAACGAGTCGGTACCGGCGCGCAACCCGCGTCGCGAGCTGGTCGAGAAGCAGATCCTCGACCAGGCGACACGGTTGTTCGCGGAGAAGGGGTACGCGAGCACGACGCTCCAGGACATCGCCGACGCCACCGGACTGACGCGACCGTCGCTCTATCACTACGTGGCGAACAAGGACGCGCTGTTGTCGCGTCTGGTGAGCGAGAGCACGGACACCCCGGCCGCGATGCTGCATGAGATCAACGAACGCACCGACCTCGGCCCCAGCGAGAAGCTCCGGAAGATGGCCACGGCGATCGCGCTGAACCAGGCGCAGACCGCAGACCGGTTCAAGCTGATCATCCGATCCGAGGCGGCGTTGCCCGACGACATCTCCCGGGCTTTTCAGCAGAGCCGTCGGCACGTGCTCCAGGAGTTCGTGCGGGTGATCGAGGACGGGGTGCGCAGCGGCGAGATGCGGCCCGTCCATCCACGGACCGCCGCGCTCGGGATCATCGGGATGCTCAACTGGGTGGCGTGGTGGCACACCCCCGGCGATCCCGACGCCGACCGGACCGCCGCGGTTCAGCTCGCCGACATGGCGCTGCGGACGGTGTCACAGACCGAGGTCGGACCATCGACTCCCGAGGGGCCGGAGCGGGCCATCGCCCTCATCCGCCAGGATCTGGACTACCTGGAGCGACTGCTCGCGCAGGAGTGAGTTGTTTCCGATCTACTCGAACCTGATCGCGTCAGCCGTTGCGATCAGGGCCTCGCTGAGCGACTCCGCAGTGGGGTTGCTGTCGGTCGTCCACCGCAACAAAGTTCCGGTGAGCGCGTCACTCGCAGCGCGACCCATCACGATGGGAGACCTCTCGGAGCCGAGCCGGCCGGCAGCCTGCTCAGCGCCGATCATCTCGGCCAGCAGGTCGGCGGTGGCATCCGATCCGGGTAGTAGCGGGCCACCGGCATGGACCCACGAGTGCACCACGGGGATGACTGCGTCCACGTGCGTCGCGAACGAGGACGACCACCGCGCCAGTGCGTTGTCGAGACGCACGCGGAGTTCGAGGTCCGGATCGTTCTCGGCGCGAAGGCAGTCCGCGAAACCGACGTAATGGGTACTCGCGACCGCGTCGAACAACTTCTCCTTGGAGGCGTAATTGTTGAACACCGTGGCCCGGGCGACACCCGCCTCGGCGGCGATCCGCTCCATGGTGGTCTCGGTGTAACCCAGTTCGCCGAACAGCCTCACCGCGGCGGCCAGAATGCGCTCGCGGATAGAACCTTTGCGGTCAGGACCGCCGGATCCGACAGGTTCCCCGCCGTTCTCGGCTGTCATTAGGCAGACTATAGAGTCTCGCGCCCCCGAATTCGCCTACTCTCGCGGTTCGGGCGACATAGATCACCACCCGTCTCGCGGGTGAGAACGGTGTCATTTCGGTGGAAGTGTGCGCACATGGGTGACGCCGCGATCCACCCAGTCACCGAGTTCGTCGCGGCTCTCGATACCCGCCCTCGCCACGCGCAGCCATCCACGGGCCTCGCGTCCGGACATGATCATCGGCGACGTGTGCAGGTGTTCGAGTAGTTCGTCGGTCTCGTCGGGTGGGACGCGGAGCATGAGACCGCCCTCTTTGCTGACCGCGACCACCATGTGTCCGTCGATCAGGAACGCCAGCCCACCGAACATCGCCTTCTCGGTCACGCCGGACTCGATCTCGAGGAGTTCACGGACGCGATCCGCGAGCACTTCGTCGTAGGCCATGCCCCCATTCTTCGACGGCGAGACGTGGCTTGTCTCGCGGTGGGGGAGATCCAATCGAGTTCCAACACCACCCGGCTAGGTTCTGCCCTCGGTGAGTTGTCGGGATCTGACACAGGAGTAGCCATGACCAATGCCCCCATGCCGCGGCCCGAGTCCGCTCCACCGTTCGACGAGGACTCCGAGCGTCTGGGCACCCCTGCAGTGACCGGCACCGACGACGACGGGCTCCGCTCGTACCTCCGCGGGATGCATCCGCGGCAGATGCTCGCGATGGGCGAGGGAATGCCCGTCGTGATCAAACAGCTGGTCCAGCTGCTGTTCCTGCTGTGTTGGCCGTTCTGGGCCGTGGCCGGACTCGTCGTCGGCGTCATCTACTACTGGGTCCTCTACCCGGTGCTGTGGGTTCTGTTCTGGCCGCTTCGTGCCCTGATCGGCGACAAGAAGACCGCCGCCGAACCCGCGGACGACACCGTCATCACGTGAGGGTGTCGGGGTCGTGGCCTAGCGTCGTCACATGGACCTCGACCTGTCGGGCCGTCGCGCCCTGATCACCGGGAGCAGCGGCGGCATCGGCCGTGCCATCGCCCAGCGATTGGCCGAGGAGGGGTGCGCCGTGGTCGTCCACGGACGCGATCGTGGTCGAGCCGAGGAGGCAGCTGCGCAGATCTCGGCAACCGGAGCGCAGTGCTCGTCGGTTGTCGGCGATCTGACCCGCGCCGATGACACCGATCGCATCTGCGACGAGGTCGCGGAGCTCGGGGGAGTCGACATCGTCGTCGCGAACGCCGGGCCGTTCGTCGAGAACAGCTGGGACACTGCAGCTCCCGACGATTGGGCGGCGGCGTTCGAGGGAAACGTCTTCTCGACGGTGCGGCTGGTCCGCCGCCTCACCCCGACCATGCGCGAGAAAGGGTGGGGGCGAGTGCTGACCATCGGAACCCGGGCCACGGTCACCCCGCTGGCGACCATGGTGGAGTACTCGGCGGCCAAAGCGGCGGTGGTCAACATGACGGTGAGCCTCTCGCAGCACCTCGCCGGTTCCGGGGTGACCGCGAACTGCGTCAGCCCCGGGGTCATCCTCACCCCGTCGATGCGGTCGATGTTCTCCGTGCGGCCCGAGAACGCGGGCCTGGCATGGGAAGACATCGAGCCCGCGGTGACGGCGGACTACGCACCGAACCCCGTCGGACGGCTCGGCCGCCCCGACGACATCGCGTCCGCGATCGCCTTCCTCGCAAGTCCGCTGGCCGACTACATCACGGGTGTCGAGCTGCGCGTCGACGGTGGCATCACGGGCGTGTGTTGATCACTGCGGTGTAGGCCAGAGCGTTGGCCGCGACATCCTCGGCCAGTGCGGCCGCGATCGGCGGGACCTTCGTCGACGCGGCGGAACGGTAGGCTGCGCCGGCGTAGGAACCGACCAGCGCCGCAACCGATCCGATGACGATCGCGGCGGCGACGGTCTCGGGGTCGTCGCGCCGGGTGAGGCTGTGCGCCCCCAGGCCGCCGGCCGCGACACGCGCGAGGAGACCGGGCATCTGCAGACGCGACGGAGTGAACGGCAATTTGTCGGCGATGGCTTCGCCGACGATCGCGACCGCCGCGGCACCGTCGGCGAGCGTGGAATTCGGGGTCCCGGCGAACCGCGCGTGCACGAACGACGCGATACCCACCGCGCTCCGCAGACCACTCGCGAATCCGATGACGGCGGCTGAGCCGAGAGTTCGAGCCGACAGCATTCGAGGTGTCATGGATCAGTCCTACCCGCCCCGGGCCGGTGACGGAACCCGATATGACGAGGACGATGGGAACGTGCCCGAAGGTGACACCGTGTTCGCGCTTGCCCGGCGCCTCGATTCCGCGATGCGAGGCCGCGTGCTGACGCATGGCGAGTTGCGGGTCCCGGCGCACGCCACCGCCGATCTTGCCGATCGCACCGTGCTCGAGCACGTGACGCACGGCAAGCATCTGCTGACGCGACTGTCCGGCGACCTCACCCTGCACACCCACCTACGGATGCAGGGGTCGTGGACCGTCTCGAGAGAAGGCAAGTGGCTGCCGCGGTCGGTGATGCCGGACGTGCGGGTCGTCCTGCGGACCGAGGGGCCCGCCGCCTACGGGGTCCGGCTACCGGTCGTCGAGTTGATCCGAACCGGTGACGAGGATCAGGCCGTCGGGTACCTGGGTCCCGATCCGCTGCGGACCGACTGGGATGCGACCGAGGCCGCGCGCAGGCTGTCGGCCGATCCCGGCCGCGCGCTCGTCGCGGCCCTTCTGGACCAGCGCTGCGTCGCCGGGTTCGGCAACCTGTGGGTCAACGAGCTGTGCTTCCTGCGCGGGCATTTCCCGTGGACACCGGTCTCCGATGTCGATCTCGGAGCTCTGCTGAAACTCGGCGCTCGTGCCCTCACCCATTCGGCCACCGTGCCGGGGGCGATGCAGGTGACCACCGGCAACAAACGCAAGGGTGAGCAGCACTGGGTCGCGGGACGGGCCGGCCGACCCTGTCTACGTTGTGGGACAACGATACTGGTGGTCGACGAGGTCCCGAACGACCCCGAGCGCCGTCGGACGTGGTGGTGCCCGCACTGCCAGCCCGAGCCCGCGAACTCGCCGCGGCCCTGACCGTCGGGCGGGCATCGCGGTGGTCACGTTTGCCGGATCTCACCATTCCGCGTCTCTGCTTACCGAGGCTCGGTACCCTCGCTCACGATATGGGCACTCAGGTGATGGGCAGAGACGGGTCGATGAGACGGTGGCGGCGCAGCGCGGTGGTGATGGCCGGGGCGATCGCCACAGTCCTCGGGACGATGGCGGTACCCGCGCAGGCGGCGCCCGCGGGTGAGCTGAGCGACCAGACGGCGGTTGCCGCCACCCAGAAGGCGACGTCGGATGCGGGCCAACCCACCGGGACCGGGGTGTCCTCGGACGGGGTGTCGGTGCCGGCGTCCGGTCCGGCGCGTGTCGTCGTCACGTCACCGAGCGGCGCCAAGGCGACCGTGACCGCGCAGCGATCCGATGGCAGCCGTGTCGTCGACGGTGCCGCCGTCGCGGATGCGGGCAACGCCAAGATCGTGTCGCAGGCGGTGTCGCCGGGGGTCGCGCAGCACGCGATCACCATCGGCGCAGAGCAGGGCGCGTCGTCCTACGCGTTCGACGTCGGCGGACTCCCGGATCAGCGCCTGACGCTGCGTCCCGACGGCGGTGTCGCCCTGCGTGCATCCCAGGACGGGGTCGACGTAACGCTCGGGTCGGTGGCCAAGCCGTGGGCGATCGCCGCCGACGGAGGGTCGGTCGACACGCGCTTCGAGGTCTCGGGGTCGACGATCACGCAGCTCGTCGAACCCACCGCGGCCACTCGCTTCCCGGTGGTCGCCGACCCGCGCATCACGTTCGGGCGATCGGTCCAGATTGCTCTGACCGGTGGGGAGGCGAACGCCGTGCGCCGGGCGGCGGCCGCGGTCCTCGGGGTAGGCGTCAAGATCGGGTGCACCTCGGCGGCGCGAGCTGCTGTCGCCGCTGTCGGTGGACCGGTCGGCGCCGCCGCGAGCGCGGTGCTGAGCCTCGGCTGCAAGTACGGCGAGGCGGCGTTGGTGTCGAAGCTGTTCGACACCGCTCGAGCGCACGGACCGTACGAGGATCTGCAGTGCTACGCGAGCGAACTCCTCGCCGCCATCGGCGGGAAGCTCGCGCCGGTGGCCACCGAGAACTGTTCCGCCTGACCCCACAGACGACCACTGCCCCACCGGGATCCGGTGGGGCAGTGGTGTCTGGTGACTGATCGCCCGGATCAGGCCGCGATGGACGCGCCCTGCTCGACGTCCTCCAGGGCGGCGAGGATGATGTCGGCGACGTCGGTCATCGGCCGCACGTCGACCGCGTCGAGCACCTCGGCGGGAACCTCGTCGAGGTCGGGCTCGTTGCGCGCCGGGATGAACACCGTTGTCAGACCGGCCCGTTGGGCGGCCAGCAACTTCTGCTTCACCCCACCGATCGGGAGCACCCGACCGTTGAGTGTGACCTCACCGGTCATCCCGACATCCGCCCGGACCCGACGACCGGTCGCCATCGACACCAGCGCCGTCACCATCGTGACGCCCGCGGACGGGCCGTCCTTCGGGATCGCGCCCGCGGGGACGTGGATGTGGATCTTGCGGTCCAGTGCCGACGGATCGACACCGAGCTCCGCCGCGTGCGAGCGGACGTAGGAGAGCGCGATCTGCGCCGACTCCTTCATCACGTCACCGAGCTGACCGGTCAGGGTCAGTCCGGCGTCGCCCACGGTGGACGACGCCTCGATGAACAGGACGTCGCCACCCATGCCGGTGACGGCGAGACCCGTCGCGACGCCGGGCACGGCGGTCCGCTCCTCGGACTCCGGGGTGAACCGGGGGCGTCCGAGGTAGCCCACCAGATCGGGCTCGTCGATCACCAACGCGGTGTCGTCCGCGGCCAGCTTCGTGGTGGCCTTGCGCAGCGCCTTGGCCAGGAACCGCTCGAACTGACGCACACCCGGCTCCCGGGTGTAGTCGGCCGCGATCTTGTGCAGCGCCTCGTCGGTCACGGTGACCTCGTCGGCGGTGAGCGCCGCGCGGTCACGCTGGCGGGGGAGTAGGTAGTCCCGCGCGATGGCGACCTTGTCGTCCTCGGTGTAACCGTCGATCGTCACCAGCTCCATGCGATCGATCAACGCCGACGGGATCTGTTCCACCACATTGGCGGTCGCGAGGAACACGACGTCGGACAGGTCGAGATCCAGGTCGAGGTAGTGGTCGCGGAACGTGTGGTTCTGCGCCGGGTCGAGCACCTCGAGCAGCGCGGCCGAGGGGTCACCCCGGTTGTCCGACCCCACCTTGTCGATCTCGTCGAGCAGCACGACCGGGTTCATCGACCCGGCCTCGCCGATCGCCCGCACGATGCGTCCGGGCAGCGCTCCGACGTACGTCCGACGGTGACCGCGGATCTCGGCTTCGTCGCGCACACCACCGAGGGCGACGCGAACGAATTTGCGGCCCAGGGCTCGTGCGATCGACTCGCCCAGTGACGTCTTGCCGACACCGGGAGGGCCGGCGAGCAGCATGACAGCACCGGAGCCGCGGCCGCCGACGACCTGCAGGCCGCGCTCGGCCCGACGTGCACGCACCGCGAGGTACTCCACGATGCGATCCTTCACGTCCTCGAGACCGTGGTGGTCGGCGTCGAGGATCTCGCGCGCAGAGGCGATGTCGGTGGAGTCGGTCGTGGTGGTGTCCCACGGCAGGTCGAGGACGGTGTCCAACCAGGTTCGCAGGTAACCACTCTCGGGCGACTGATCGCTCGAGCGCTCCAACTTGCCGACCTCGCGGAGGGCTGCCTCGCGGACGTTGTCGGGAAGCATCGCCGCCTCGATCCGAGCGCGGTAGTCGTCGGAACCGTCCGGCTCGTCCTCGCCGAGCTCCTTGCGGATGGCGGCGAGCTGCTGACGCAGCAGAAACTCCTTCTGCGTCTTCTCCATGCCGTCGCGGACGTCGCCGGCGATCTTGTCGTTGACCTCCACCTCGGCGAGGTGGTCGGTGGTCCACGTGATCAGCGTGCGCAGCCGCTCGGCGACGTTGGGGGTCTCCAGCAGCTCACGCTTCTGGACGTCAGTGAGGTAGGAGGCGTACCCGGCGGTGTCGGCCAGGGCCGAGGGGTCGGTCAGCTTGTTCACCGAGTCGATGATCTGCCACGCCTCGCGGCGCTGCAGCATCGCCAGGACGAGCTTCTTGTACTCGGCCGCGAGCTCCTTGGTCTCGTCGCTGACGGTGGGTTCGGTGACGGTCTCGACCTCCACCCAGAGCGCAGCGCCGGGCCCGGTGGTGCCGGAGCCGATGTGTGCGCGGCCCTCGCCCTTGACCACGGCGGCGGCCTGCCCACCGTTGAGCCGGCCCACCTGCACGATGGATGCGACCACGCCATAGGACGGGTAGCGGTCCTCGAGACGGGGCGCGACCAGCAGCTTTCCGGATTCGGTGGCCTGGGCCGCGTCCACGGCCGCGCGAGCTGCGTCATCGAGTTCGATGGGGACCACCATGCCGGGCAGCAGGATGGGATCGGTCAGGAACAGAACCGGTAAGCGCGTATCGCTCATTCTTCCTCCAAGGTTAAGTCTGATCGGCTCAACCGGCGGAGGAGTTGATCTGTTCCCACTCAAGTCCGTGTTCGTTGTGAGCGGAATCCTACGTTCTCAACTTGCGTTCAGCTGTTCCAAATGGATGGCACTCGCTGTCAGGACCGGGATCTACCGTGGACGTGAACAGCAAGAGTTTGCCCGCGCGGTTTAAACGAAAGGCCTTGTGATGAGTGCTGGTGCTGACCGAGCGTGGAACGCGAGGGATGCGATCCTGCTCTGGCTCTATGAGATGAAGATGCAGGGTAACGGCTCGCCAGTCGTCGACGTCGGGGATGTCCAGGCGGCGGCGAACTGGGCTGCCGAGCCGATCACTGCCGACGAGGTTGCCTCCGCTACGAATTATCTCAAAGACCAGGGCTACATCAAGGGCAGCGGCGCTTTCGGCGGTGGCGTTCCCCGCCCAGCAATCACCTCCGACGGGGAGAATCTGGTCGCACAGGGACTCTCGGTGCGGCCGGGACCGGCCCAGCAAGCGAACACCACCGGTGTCACGAACACCTACAACGTGACCACCAACGCCCCCACCAATGTGGCGATCGGGAGCAACAACTTCACTCAAACCTTCGCCCCGACCGGTGAGCAGGTCGAGAGTTTGCTGGCCGTCGCTAACGCACTGGAAAGGCTGCTGGCTTCGCAGGAGCCCGTGGACGCCGGTCGAGTCGAGGCCCTTGCCGACGACGTGCGGGCGGCAGCGGCCGAGCCGGAGCAGGATAAGAACAAATTGATGGCCATCCTCAGTAACGTCATCGGCGCCGTATCCACCGCGGCCGGTAGTGAGATGGGCCAACAGGTAACCAATCTCGCCGTAGGCGTCATTCAGAGTCTGGGCTAAACACACCACTCGGAAGCGCTGCCGCTGAGGAATCGGCCCGTACCTCAACGTAGAGCTGAAAGTTCTTAGTAACAGTGTTACTCAGTTAAGGATTACCGTGTGAATTTGACGGTGTATCCGGCCAGACCATCGATGCTCAGGCTGTACTCGACACCCTGAAAGGTTTCCAAGGCCCAGCCGTCCTTGACGCTGAACGACTTCCCTAACGGCAGTTCGCCCAATCCGGTAGCAGCCTGGAAGTCGACGTCGCCGTCGCTCACTGACTGAGTGCTGGAGTCTCCCTGTTCTGCGTTGGTTGCCTGGGAATGGAAGTAAAAATCCTGAACTTCGGACGATTTGTTTTTCACGGTGACCGGGAAGTAGACAGTCACCGGCTGTAGAGGACTGTCGTACAAGGTGCTCGCGTTCTTACTCGGCACGAACTTGACTGGTGCGCCCACGGTGATCTCCAGCCTCACCTCGCCCGCCCGCACCGTGTCGCTGTAGATCGCGGTCTGACCGAACTTGCATGGATCTCCGAAAAACCCTTCCGTTTTGCAAGTCATCGGGTCAGCCGAGGCGGAGGATTCCGCTTCCCGTTTCGGAGCAGGCTGCGGGGAGGACTGCTCAGCGTCCGAGGCCGCCACGGGGTCAGTCTTGGGCGCGGTGCTGTCGTCCTCCAACAGCGCCCCGACGGTAATGACGCCCGCCAGGATGACGCCGACACCGGCGAGTGCGGCCCACAATCGCCAAGGAGGTTCTGGCTTTGGTCGCCGGAAGGTCAAGGTGGTTCGCAGTCGGCCATCCTCTCGGGTGACCAGCTCCCAGCCTTGCTGCTGCTTGCTTGCGATCGTTTTCGACTCAGTGCCCCGGATCGTCTTGATCTCAGCGATCTCGTACCGTGTTCTCTCGCCGGTCATGCTTCGTCCCCTCGCCCGAGCGAGGGGACGTTGATATCTGCGTGCCATCCGGTTGTCGGGTTGGTCATGGATGCAGAGTAAAACACCCAAAGGCGACACGGTGTGCTTCCACATCCCTGCTGCCCGAGCTCGTGATCCCAGTGCGTCTGGGGTGGGGCGGGATCCAGTCCGCAGTCGCCGGAGGGCCACCCCGATGCGAACCACACCAGATGCACGAAATCACGTAAGCGAATCTTTGAAGCGTGGCGAACAAAGGTCTTGCGACTACTGCGGTGCGCCGCTCCTACTCATTGCCGTCAGTCGCTGCAGGATTTGCCTGCACGGAGCCCAAGGACTCAGGGGTGAGATCCGGTACAGATCGAGCTCGGTCGCAACGCGCCTCAACGAAGTGCAGGCCGGACTCGGCGACTGGTTGCTCGCCAAGGTCGATGCAACTAAGGCTGATCTTGAACAACGAAGCCACGAGCTGCAACTGGGAAAGTTTAAGCCGGTCGCGCTGCCAACCCTTTGCTCTCATTAGAGAACCGGACTACATCACACCCTCATGGCGCACGTGGCGCCCGCCAGATGGCTTAGATCAGCCAGCCTCCGCGCCCCCTCAATTGTCATTCGGATTGGGAGGTCGCCTTCCGCAGACCTGGCAGGACGCTGAAAATTTCGCCGAGCATTAGATGCGCAATGATGGTTACCTCGATGCAAAGAAGCCCCGCCTGGCGCGGATGGCGTAGTCGATGTCCGCGCCAAGCGAGCGCTGGCCCAAGTCAAGCACCGTGCGGTGAAGGTGCCGATCCGAGACGTCCAGCGTTTGAGTGGAATTGCTCGGCCAGAGAACAAAGGTGAGATCTTCTTAGCACTCAACGCGTACACCAAATATGCCAAGGGATCGGGTGACGCCCACGGAGTGCGCTGCCTGACCTACCGGGGCCGGATCTGAGCTACCCCCATCACTTATGCGGGCCGCCGATTCGCCATGTCAAGGTCTGGAAGAGGCAACTTCGTCGCATAACTCGGCCCACTGCGGCCCGGCGGTCGGCGCTTGACATCGGCTTTTCTGTCCCATGCCGCGACCCTCTGCGTCTGATTACGTCGAGAGTGAAGTCGCGCTTGCAGCCAGACTCGCGGTAATAAATTTGAGGTGTGATCAGGGCCACCGCACCATTCGTTGCTCGCGGATCGACCATACGGCGCGCTGTCCGCTAGTCGTCATGATCACCTCGTCGTCGTCGAGAAGCTCAACGGGAGCCGCATCTACGTTCGTGAGCCAGGTCATCGAGCCGCTGACCTTGTCCCGAAACCCTGCCTGATTATTTTCGTTACCGGTGAATTCGTAGTTCGACGCCATCGGGCTCCTTGGTTGTTCGTTGCCGCCATGCGGATCAGACCTCCAAGCTTTATCAGAACCTCGAGCAGGACGGGCGAGGATTTCCGGCCTAGCGCGAGTGGCATGCGCCGGGCTGTGCAGCGGACGGGCCGGCTCGTCAACGGGGTTCGGCCCGTTCCACGCCTATTAATCGGTGGGCGGGTCGCGCCGCCACCACCGAGGGGGACCACTACGCGGCGACCCGCGGCGCGATCGGGACCCTCAACGGCGCAGATTGCACGCGCTACGCGCGATGCGGAGCGTGCCCTGGGCTCGGTGTTCACCACGTCCTGAAGTCGGCCGGCTCACTACCACTCGCGCCGAACCGCACCTCGCGGGCCGATGCGTTGTAGTCCGCTAGCTTTCGGTGAAAAATCGAAATTAGACAACTTCAAGACAAGGTTCGACTCGTTCCCACTCAGCGCGAGCTCAATGCGGCTAAGCGCCTCATGGCGAAAAATCTCGGAGCACGACTGCGTTCTTTCTTAGCGTCTCGCCGTCACCACGCTTGACGCCCCCGAATTCACCGTGGAGAAATCCTGGGCAGATTTTGCGACGCTCAGCATCGAATCCAGATTGTGCAACATCATGGCTGCGATCGAAATGCGGGCCGTCACCCACGCAGAGATGGCGGCTCGTCGAAAACTGGAAGAAACAGAACGCGAACGGGTCCGCAAAAATGAGGACGCGCAGGGGCGCCACGTGTAGGTCGAGGACGCTTTCGGGCACGTCTTTTAGACGACGTAGCGTCGTTCAGAAGCAAGCCTCTCTTCAGGCGCTTCACTCTCGGTTCAATCTCTTGCTGCGCGTTGAATATTGTGATGGCGGCGTGCTGGCTATAGAGATTTGCTTCGTTCATCAGATCTGCACGTAGCTATACGCCATGAGTTGAGGGCGGATTCTATTGTCGATGAATGCAATCGCGCGGGGTGAGGAGTTGGGGGGTAGTTGAAATAGGTAATACATCTTCACGGAGAAGCCCGGTTGAAGATCGCCGATCAGCTCTTCCGACATACGGTCGTAGTTTTGCCTGATCTGATACACGTTCCGAATAGTGTCGAAAGCCCGATTCTGGTTATCCACCAGCTTAGATTTAACCCAACCTTCGAGGTAAACATTGTCACCCTGGCTGCCAGCGTTCTCGACTACCGCCTCCACCAGCACAAACTTGCCCCCCGCGGGCGGTGCGATAGTGGCGAAGTAGTCGTCGCCTCCGTTCTCCTCATACTTTTCAACCGTGTTTGGGTAGGTCACATTTTGGACCGTGACTCTAGCGGTGCCGGTGGAAACCGGCTGTCCGATCAAGGACATAGGTGTGGCCGTTTTGGTGGTAGTTACAGTAATTGGCCCCTCGTACGGCGCGGCGTTTGTGCTGGGTGTTGTATAACGCGCACTGTTCGAGTCCGAGGTCATTGACGCCGTGATCGCGATAGTGGTACCTCCGACGATGACAACGAGCGCCACTAGTGCGAGGGCGAGTATCCAGTTAGCCTTGTTTTTAATCGCTTTGCTCCTTCGAATTCATTGATAAACCTTTTGACTTGCAAGCGGAGGTGGTTTGCTCATCCACTGGGTGCGCTTAGTGGCGCAAGTTCTGGATAGAGTGAGGCGGCTGTCGCTTACGTTGTGACGTGATCGTGGATCGCGGCCAATAGCCGAGGCTGAAGCTGCCTGAGCCCTGTTCGGACCTGCACAAAATGAACTTCCGGTGCCCATTCTGCAGGGAGGCGCGCGGGTATACCTGTCGCGACGAAGCGATGGAATATCTTCCACTGCTCATTGCGAATGTTGCGACGCTGCTACCTAGAGATTGGCCAGTTCGCAGCTAGTGGGGACGGATGTCTGCACGGTAGTGGGTACCGAGCGACGGCCAGTGGTGGCTCCCGGGTGGGCCTTGTCGACGTCAAATGGCGGATGACGGGGTGCGTATGGTCGACGTAGCGGACGCGGTATTGGTGCCAGTGTCTCTGGTTCGACGCGACCAACAACGATGAACGTCGGCTTACCGCGTTTCGTCGGTGGCTGCCGCCGCAGCCCGGGGGGTGATAGCCGGGGCGGTCGCAGGTGTAACCGGACAAATCCGGCGACGGTGCATACATGAGTGCGTGGCTTTCTTGAGCGACAAGACGGGACGCGACGCGTGCCGAAGACAGTTATATGCGATGCCGCCAACAGCGTTACAGCCGAGTGGCCGGTTTTTCTGGTTCGGATATGTCCATGTCGTCTGATCGGATGAAAGTTTCATCGCGACTCGTCAGATCAGTCCGTGACGACGACACTGTGGACGGCCGAGCTCAAGGGGCCGGGGTTCTGTCGCTGCACGACCCCCAGGCAGGGGGCGGCTGACCAGCAAGCATCGGCGTCGACGAGGAGCGGCCGATTGCCGACCTTCGAGTCGGGGAACTCCGCGGCTAGTGGGTCGCTGCGGAGTCAGAGCCGAAGCCCGCGGTCGTAGCCATCCCCCGAAAATGGGTCACAGACCTTCTAGGTCGCGGACCAGATGGCAAGAGCCCAGGCCATCTGAGCGAGAGCCGAACTAGTGCCCTGCCGGTGGCGCAGGCGGTCAGTCCGCGATCGGCGGCTTCGGTCGCAGCGGGCGGCTCGGGTGGTACGGGCGGCTCAGGCGGAATCGGTGGCGCGGCGGCCACGGGCGGTCGCGGCGGGCTCCTTGGTGCCTCGGGCGGTACGGGTACGGCCGGCGCCAACGGTGCATCCGGCGGTTCGGGTGCCACCGGAGCGAACGGTGCGTCCAATGGCGCCGGTGCCACCGGGCGCGGTCGGCGTTGCAGGCGCACGAGGCGCGAACGGAACGCCCAGCCAACCCGGCTGACGCGGCGGACCGGAATCGTCCGTGTGGCAGCCCGGCGTGGTCACCAGGACCACGGTGGCCCGCCAGTCGGACCATCTCAGTGGGCCGGGGTCACGGACCCTGACGCCACCACGCGGTGACGTAGAAGACAAGCGAGAGCGCCAGTCCCATGACCACCCAGAGGACGACGGTGTAGTCGACCCACGAACCGATGGGCGGCGACCCGGGGAACAGGTTGCGGATGGGCAACACCGCGAACAGCATCACCGCGAACCACGTCACGATCGGCGGCAGGAACTGCTTACGACGACGCAGCGTCTGGATCGACACGAACAGGGTGCAGATCGGCAGAACGGCCAGCACCACACACATCGCGATGCCGAAGGCGATCGTCGCCCCGGCACGCGAGACACGAACGTCGAGAGCCTCTCTCGACCCGTCCTCGGTGTCGGTGGTGTCCACCGTCCATGACGACATCGAGTCGGTGACGGCGACCTCCGTCGGCACCGCGATCCGCGCGTCGCCGGACCCTGCGAACACCCGAACCGTGAGACTCGGCGCGCGATAGGAGTCAAAGGGCCAGTCACGGATGTCGCCATCGGCGTACAGGGTGACCGGCAACGAGCTCAACTGCGTTCCGCGGGCGAAGGTCAGCGAATTGGCGCTGGCGGCCGGGGTGACCTCGACGGTCAGGTCCTGGCGCAGATCACCGTTGCCGTCGATGAGGTCGGTACCGGCGTACACCGAGGCTCGGGTCTGCAGGGAGAAGTCCTCACCGGAGACGGCGTCGATGTCGAGATAGACCAATGCGCCGTTCGCTTTCGGCTCCCGATTGTCCGCTCCACCACCGTCACCGCCCGTGGCGTAGGCGACGACGACCGTGACGTACAGACCGATCACGATCAGGACGAGCAACCCCACGGCCGCTCGACCGCGGGTCGGTGTCAGCGCGATGGCTCCTCCTCGATGGTGGACCGGTGTCGCACAGGGGACGTTCAGCCGGTCCCGCGGGAGCGCATCGAACGGCTCAGGCCGCGGGGCGGATCGTCCGATGTGAACTGTAGGTCGA
Source organism: Williamsia phyllosphaerae (assembly GCF_014635305.1). Classification (NCBI taxonomy): domain Bacteria; kingdom Bacillati; phylum Actinomycetota; class Actinomycetes; order Mycobacteriales; family Nocardiaceae; genus Williamsia; species Williamsia phyllosphaerae. The sequence continues at coordinate 1,200,087 of NZ_BMCS01000001.1, forward strand.
CCCGTCGCGCCCCGCAGGAGTTGCAGCGGACGTAGCGCACCGTGCCCTCGCTCGTGGGATGCGCGGACTCGGTGGACCATCCGTGTTCGTGAGCGGTGCGCTCCGGCCGGAGGTCGGTGTGGCGGGACGGATTGTTCAACGGCGAGGTGGTCATGTCACCACTGTGCTGTCATGGTCTTGTGCATCTCAACCCTTACGGTGAGTACGCGGTCCTCCTCGCGGCATCGTTGGCCAACGACTGGCCGGACACGTGCGACGGCATCGAGGAGCGAACGCGCGACTTCGGTATGACCATGAGCTTCCGCATCGGCGCCGACGACCACGCGCAGACCAGGGCGGTGATCGACGAGTGGCTGCGGATGGTCGACGCCCCGACGGAGGACGAGCGGGCGCGGTTGCTCAACGAGACGATGAGCGTCGCCGCGGCGTATCCCCGCCTGACCAACCACGACGACGAGGGCTGGCACCTGCACTACCGCGATCGTGACCAGTCCCTCGCGCACGTACTCACCGCGGTGATCTCGGTCGGCACGGCGCTGCACCTGACCACCCGTGGCATGCACCGCATCGGACGCTGCGCGGCAGGAGAGTCGGGTGGGGCGTCGTGCGAGAAGGTGATCGTCGACGTCACCCGCAACGGCACCCAGCGGTACTGCTCGGTGCGTTGTGCGAACCGGTCGGCGGTCCGCCGGCACCGGGCTCGCGCGGCTGCCCGACGATGATCCTGGTGCGGCCGATCAGCTGCCGTCGCCGGTGACGATGGCGTCGATCGCCCAGCGGTTCGGATCGATCTCGGAGACGTAGAACGTGTCCTGGACACCGACCTGTGCGATACCGGCGTCGGTCCGCACCCGCAGGGTGACGAGAAGGCGAGCGGTCGACTCGGTCGTGGTGATCTGGGCGCACCACGCATTCGTCGACGCGGGCAGTGCCGAGATCCATTGCTGGAGTTGAGCAACGGTCGGGATCGCGGCGGCCTCCGACAATGTCGCGCGCGCGCCGACGGCGGACCGGTCGTCGATGGCCGCGCCCACGAAGGCCGCGACGACACCGGTCGGCGTCGTCGGATCGCCGCCCCGCGAGACAGTCGTCACCGCACCGTCGGTGCCGGTTGCGCACCACCCCGCGGGGGCGGTCCCGGCGGTCGAGTCATCGCCTGAGCCGGTCACGAACACGACCAGCACGGTCACTCCGGCCGCGAGGAGCACGACGAGAGCGACGGCACCCGCGATCACCATCCGACGCTTGGTGCGGGCCTGCGAGCGAGCGCGCTGACCCTGCATCGCGAGCTCGTCGAGGGTGGCCGACCACGCACTCGTGGGGCCGGGTTCGGGGCCGAACCACGACGGATCCTGTGGCGGGCCCTGCGGTGGTGGGCGGTACGGGTCCTGCGGTCCGAGGCCTTCGGGGTCGTTGCTCCAGCCCCAGCGGTTGTCACTCATTGGTCGACCTGGCCGGTCATCTTCACCGAGCCCGGTGTCCCGGTGATGCTGGCGCGCAGCCGGAAATCGGAGACCACACCGCTCGGGGGTTGGTAGGTGATCGTGAACAGGACTGTGCCGGCGTCGGTCTGGCGTAACCGGAGGCAGTAGGTGGTCCCGGCGGGGTAGCCGTTGAGCGCTTCGCGGATCAGTTCGGGGCGGCCCATGGGGTTGCCGGGGGCGATGGCCTCGGAAGCGCGTGCGGTGTCGCGGGCGGTGATGACCGCCCAGTAGTAGTACGCGACGGCGCTGATGGCCGAGTCGGGTCCGCCCTTCTCCCGGGTGACGGTCTCGCCGGGCGCGGCGGTGGTCGGATCGCAGGGGAGTGGCTCGATCGCAGGCAGTGCGGCGATGGGGGCGATCGAGGACCCGCCGACAGCACTCGCGTCGGGCAACGCCTCGGGCGCGGGATCACTGCCGCATGCCGCGACGGTGACCAGCAGAACCGTTGTCGCACACGCGACCAGCCCACGCCCCGCCTCATGGCGACGGTGTGGGCCGGCAACGTGCCGAGGGGTCATCGAATGGCGCTCACTTACGGTGCTTGCCCCCAGCCGACGCGGCGGCGTACTGCGGGTGCTCGATCCGGAGGTTGGGGAACGCGCGCAACGCCTCACGCCCGAAGTTCTCGACCGCCGCGGCCACCGAGTCGCGCGCGGTCTGCGCGAAGACACCGGCCGCCTGGTACGGCGCGTCGGCCTGCGCATGGTCGATGTCGATCGGGACGTTCACGGCTCCGATTCTCACATTGCCGGTGACGTCGCCGTTCTTCGCGACCACGTAATCGACCTTGCCGCCACCGGGGAGACCGCGATCGTCGAGGTGGAGCTCGTACTGGTTGGCGTCCGGGTTCGGGGGCGCGGGCTTCGACTTGCGCGGGTCCTCGTTGGTGGCGCCGAGCGGGGCGTTGGGATCGCCACCCGGGTCACCTGCGCCGACGGCGTATCCGATCGCTCCGCCGATGACCCCACCGATGCCTGCTCCGACGACAGCACCTCCGGCTGCTCCGCCTGCGATGCCGACACCCGTACCGACTCCCAGGCCGATGAGGGCGCCCGGTCCGGCGAGCGCTGCAGAACCGGCGGGACCGCCGGGCGCGCCGACCACTGCGCCGGTGATCGCTCCCGCAGCTGTTCCGACTCCCGCACCGACGACGCCACCGACCACAGCGGCCGGGATGCCCAGCGCGATGGCGCCGGCGGTGCCGCCGATGAGCGCGCCCACTGTGGTGGACGCGGCGGTACGCGCGGCCTGATCCGGCGGGAAGCCGATGGACTCGTAGTACGTGGCGGTGCGCGCCTCGATCGTCGCCGCCTGCCCGTTGAGGTTGCGGGCGTCGGCGTCGGACAACCACGCCGGCTGGGGGGTGCGGAAGTTGCCGAGCTTGATGATCCCGGGGCGCGGGAGGATCGGGTTGACCGGCTTGACGCGCTGGGGTGCACGCAACACCGGCGGAGCCGGGTTGTACGAGCCGTTGAACACCGGTGCGACGTAATCGGGGCTGCCTTCGTAGACCGGGGGAGCGTCGAAGGTGGCGGCGGGGATGATGCTGCGACCCTGAGGTGCCGGGGGCGCTGGTGCGGGTGCCGGTGTCGGTGCCTGGCTGGGAGGTGCGGAGCCCGGAGCGGTGTCACCCGAGGGAGGGGCCGATCCGGGAGGCGCGGCCAGGGCCTGGCCGGCGGCTCCGGAGGCGATCGCTGCGGCGATCACCACACCGGCGGTCGTACGGGTGATTCGCTGCGTTTGCTGCGACACGGTCACGCTCCTTGGCGTCAGGTATCGACGTGACCGTCGACGAAATGGTGAAGACCAACTCAGCCCTCACAGATCGTCCGGGCGCGACTGGTCAGCCCCCGGGATCAGTAGCCTCTGTAAAGATTCACCGAATTCAATCATGTGCGTTTGTCTAGTTCAACTGGGAATGTCGACACTGTGGAGTTCCGTTCGCGGTGAACGAGAACACCTGTCGTCCAATGGCCTGCACGCTTGGAACGCCCCGCTGCCGGACGCGTCGGGCGCCGTGTCGGCCGTTCGTATGACACCTCGGCGTTGTCGAGCGTGCTGCCGGCACGTGGCGGGGGCCATATACGGTGAACCGGACATCGTCACGTCAGGAGCCCAGTGTTGAAGAAGTTGCTCGCCCCCTTCCTCGTGTTCATCGGGGTCGCCGCGATCACCGCGGCCATCGCGGTCCCGACCTGGCTCGTGCCGAAGCTCGAGGTCGTGCCGCTCGACCTCGACATCACGACGGTGTCGCAGTCGGTCCCGATGGGGATCACCTCCGACAACAACCTCCCGGCGCGGGTGTTCGACCGCTGCTCGGTCGGTGAGGACAAGGCGCGCGTCTTCGACGCACACGTGACCCAGCAGCGCCGCACCGTCGTGGTGGACCCGTCGAACGCCGACCAGGCCACGGTGCAGTCGGGCCAGACCGTCCGCATCGACCGCATCGACGACAACGGCACCACCGTCGACCAGACGACCGCACCCATCGGCGCGACCCGTTCCTGCAGCGACGGCCTGCTGTCGTCGAACATCGATCTCCTGTCGGTCGACCGGAAGACCAGCGCGCCCAACGGGAAGCTGAACCGTCTCTACCTCTCGGCCGGTCCGGACGGGCAGCCGATCCAGGAGAACGAGGGCAACTTCATCGATGTCCCGCGCAAGGGCTACCAGTACAAGTTCCCGTTCGACACGAAGAAGCAGGAGTACCCCTACTTCGACGCGAACACCCGTCGGGATCTGCCCGCGAAGTTCGTGAAAGAGACCAAGATCAACGGCCTGACCGCCTACGAGTTCGTCAGCGAGGTGCCGGAGATCGACCAGGTGCTCCTCCCCACCCCGAACGGGCAGCCCGCGCTGGGGACGTCGCTGGAGAAGCCCGCCTCGTGGTGGGGAATCGCGGGCATCCCGGCCAATGAGCCGGTCGTCATGCACCGTTTCGCATCGGCCACCCGCCACGTGTGGGTCGAACCCGAGACCGGCACCGCGCTCAAGGGTCTCGAGGTCCAGCACCAGTACTTCAAGTCACCGGGCGCGGACGATCCCGACCTCGCCGCACCGCTGCGGGAGTTCCGGATGGACGCGTTCCACGCCACGGTGGCCTGGAACGACGCCACCATCGACAGGCAGTCCGACAAGGCCCAGGGTTACGTCGACCAATTGCGATGGGGCGGCGTGATCGTCCCGATCATCCTCGGCGTGGTCGGTGCCATCGCGTTGATCGCCGGTGTGGTGCTCCTGCTGCGTCGGCGCAAGGACACCCCGACGGCGTAGGCCCGACCTCCCACTGAAATCGTCCGACTCAGGGACCGTCGAGGGCAATATGCCCTCGGTGGGCCCTATATCGGACGATTTCCGTGTCGCAGGAGCAGGACGGCCGCGGCGACGGCCCACGCGGCGACCGTGACGATCAACGCTGCGGCCAGATCGGGCGCCCAGATCCAGACGGTCCGGTAGGCACTGCCCAGCACCACCGGTATCGACGCCGCTGCCGCGCAGACGATCCCCGCCACGACGGCGAGTCCGATGCGGACGCCCCGTCGACGCGGCCGCGACCACGCCAGGCCGATCATCGCCACCCCGAGTAGGCCGGCCACCGCCGCGACCCAGGGCGCCGACGACAACACGATGTCGCCGCGCTCCGACACCGTCTGTTGCCCGTCCAGCACGCGGAGCAGGTTCGGCGCGATCGATGCGAGCACGGGCGCCTCGGCCTCGCCGTAGGCGTTCATCAGCACCACCACGTCCCGACCGTCTGAGGTCATCAGCACGTGCGCGAAGTAGCCGGGAGTGGCGCCGGTGTGCTGAATCGTTTGCGGGACCGCGCCTCGGGAGACGCGCCACCCGTAGGCGTAGTCGTCGTCACCGGAGCGGACACGCGGTTGGTGCAATGCGGCGAGTATCGACGGGTCCAGCACGCCGGGCGCGCGCCCGGACTGTGTACGGGCCCAGCGCTGCATGTCTCCCAGGGTCGAGACCACGTAGCCGAACGGTCCACCGGATTCGTCGAAACCCGGTGCGTAGCCACGTGGGTGGCCCCACCAGAACCGGTGTCCCGGAGGCAGACCGGCGGCGTCGGACGCCGCGGCTCCGGTGTGGCGCATCCCCAGGGGCTCGAGCAGATCAGATCGCAACACCTGCGCGAACGGTCGCCCGGCCAGCGCCTCGACCAGTGCTCCGAGGACCAGGTAGTTGGCGTCGCTGTAGGCGTAGCGTCCAACGGTCCCGCTGTGGTCGAGATCCTGCGCGGCGCGTCGGACGGCCCCGGGTGAGTTGTCGAATCGCTCGGCGACCGCGAGGCCGTCGGCAGCGGTGTATCCACCGGTGTGGGTCAACAACTCCTCCACGGTCGGATCTCCGGCGCGCAGCCACGGCAGATGCGTTCCGATGCGGTCGGTGAGCCGCACCTCCCCGCGCGCCACCCGCTGCGCGATCAGCGTGGCCGTCATCGATTTGGCCACCGACCCGATGAGGAACGGCGTGTCCTCGTCGACGGGGCGATCGTCGCCGTCCCGGCCCCCGGTTGCGACGAACAGATCTCGACCGTCTCGACCCGTCACGGCGACCGCATAGCCGGGAACCCTCTCTTCTGCAGCAACATTCGACACGTAGTCGCGGACTTCCGAGGCCCCGGCGCCCCTGGGGCCCGCATGCGTGATGCCGACGCCCGGTGCACACGCGACAACGAGCGCTACAGAAGCGACCAGACCGATGGCCCAGCGTCGTCGTCCGTGACCCATACCCACCCCAGCTCCTTGATTACCGTATCGACATATTGTGAAACAAATATAGACATACTTTTAAAGCGGTCAACCGGATAGGATCGGCCCATGGCCAGAACAGCCGACCATCAGCAACGACGCGCGCAGATCATTGCCGGTGTCCGCGTCGTGGCCGGCGAGTCCGGACTGGGTCGCGTGACCATCGCCCGGACGGCGGAGGCGGCGGGGGTGTCCGTCGGTCTGGTCCAGCACTACTACGCGTCGAAGGAAGACCTGCTGGCCGACGCGTTCGCCGATGTCCGATCCGACGTGCTGACCCGGATCGACGCCGAGATCGCGCGGTCGGAGAAACGTGGAGCGCGGATCGAGACCATGGTGGTCGACGGCCTGTCGCAGTTGCTGCCCATCGGCACATCACGTCGCGCCGAGGTCTACCTCTCGCACGCGTTCGTGGGTCTGGCCCTTGAGGACGAGACTCTCCGGACACAACTGCGAGATGCGCGGCAACAGTTGCAGGATCGGGTGAGCACGGCTCTGGCCAACGGGATGACGTGTGGTGAGGTCGATGCGGACACCGACACCGGGCAGGCGGCATACGGTCTGCTCGCACTCACCGACGGTCTGGCGTCACATCTGTTGCTCCAGTCGGGCCCGCAACTGCGCGCCTGGTCGGCCGCCGTACTGTGCGCGCGGGTCGGCGAGCTGTGCCCGGGTGAGTGCTCCCACCGGCTGGCCGACCGGTGACGGGTCGGGGAGTGGGACTCTCGGCCGCAGCGCACTACGCTGTCCATTAGCGCTGCGAACCATCGACCGCGGCCGTGTGAAGGGACAGCCCATGGTGCAGATCGGCCCGACGGACCTCGACACGTTCCCCCTCGTTCTGGGTGGCAACACGTTCGGGTGGACCAGTGATGAGCAGCAGAGCGGCGCCGTTCTCGACGCGTTCACCGACGCGGGCGGCAGCTTCGTCGACACCGCCGACCAGTACTCGCAGTGGGCTCCTGGACACAGCGGCGGCGAATCAGAGACGGTGCTGGGCAACTGGCTCGCCCGGCGCGGCAATCGCGACTCGGTGATCGTCGCGACCAAGGTCGGCAAGCGCGAAGGACACATCGGGCTGTCGCCGGACAACATCCGCGCGTCGGTCGACGGGTCGCTGAAACGACTGCAGACCGATCACATCGACATCTACTACGCACACGCCGAGGACCCGACGGTCCCGCTGCACGACATCGCGGTGGCGTTCGACGGTCTCGTCGTGGCCGGCAAGATCCGCCACATCGGGCTGTCCAACTTCTCGCCGGTGCTGATCGAGGAGTGGTTCAGCGTGGCCGACGCGCTCGGGCTGGCGAAACCGGTTGCGCTACAGCCGCAGTACAGCCTGGTCCACCGTACCGAGTACGAGGGCGGTCTCCAGCAGATCGCCGTCGACAACGGTCTCGCCGTCCTTCCCTACTGGGGTCTCGCATCGGGCTTCCTCACCGGCAAGTACACGCAGGGAACACCGTTCGACGACACCGCGCGCGCCTCGATGGCGTCGGGGTACGCGACCGACGAGGGCTACGCCGTGCTGACGAAGGTCACCGAGATCGCCGACGCGCACGGTGTCGAACCGGCGACAGTGGCGTTGGCCTGGCTGACGACGCGGTCACAGATCACCGCGCCCATCGCGAGTGCCCGCACGCCCGAACAACTCCCGGCCCTGCTCGCCGCGGCCACCCTCGAACTGTCCGACGACGACCTCGCCGCGCTCGAGGGCTGAGAGGGAGACGGGATGCGCTTGAAACTTCTCACCGTGATCGCGACCGTGGCGGCGACCGTTGCCCTCGGCGCCGCCCCCGCAGCGGCGATGTCCAACGGTCAACCCACTTCTCCTGGTTCGGCCCCGTGGTTCGCCGAGATCGTGTTCGCCGACGGCGCCGACGTGGCCGGCACCACCGTCACCGGGGACCGGCTGATGCGCAGCCACTGTGGTGGTGCACTGATCGATGCCCGAACCGTCCTGACCGCAGCCCACTGCGTGGCCGATCCGGCGGCGTCCGCAGACGATCCGACGAAGCCGTTGCCAACCGACGTGTTCCGCGTCATCCTGGGCGATCATTCGCTGAGCGCAGACCGCACGCCGGAGATCGCGATCAGCCGCGTCGACATCGACCCCGCGTTCGGGCTCGTGCCGAATCCCCGAGACCCCGGAAACCTCGACACGGCCGCCGCCCACGACGATCTGGCGCTCATCACGCTGGCGGAGCCGCAGCCGAAGGCGCCGACCATCGGGCTGTCGCCGACGCCCGGTCTCCGGGGGACGCCGGTCGCGTTGTACGGCCACGGGCTGACCCCCGATGGTGGGGCATCCGACCGACTGTTAAGTGGCCCGCTCGCGGTGATCTCCTCCGCTGACTGCGCTCGAGAGACATTCGCCGACCCCGTTCGTGGGGGATTGATCTGTGCCCGGTCGCCGAAGAACGGGCCGTCGGTTCAAGCCGGGTTCGGCGACAGCGGCGGACCTGTCGTGACGACAGACCGTTCGGGACGCGCAGGTCTGGCGGGGGTCTTCTCGTTCGGCACCGAGACAGTTGCTCCGCTGTTCACGCCCGGGTTCAACGCTGCGACCGACGTTCGCATCGGCGCGCTCCGCTGGCCGGAACTACGGGCGCACCTACACCTCTGAGCCGTCGCTCAGCTCCCGACGAGCAGCCGCGCCATCTCGGCGATCTGGTCGTCGTCGAGGGGAGTGGGACCGATCATGACCTGCCGCTGCATCATCCCGTCGATGCCCAGCCGGACGAGCTCGCCGCGGGCGTCGGAGACGGGGTGGCCGGCGATGCCGAACGTCTGCACGATCATCCTCACGAACGCGGCGTGCTGGTCGTCGAACGCCGCCCGCAGCTCGGGGTCGGTCATGCTCTCGGCCCGCAGGTGGTGGCGTGCGATGACCCGGTCGCGATTCTCCTCGTCGGACATCTCGGTGACGAACCGCGTGATGGCCTCCGCCGCGCGCGAGCGGCTCCACTCGGAGATGTCGAAGTGCCTTGTCGCCGTCTCGATGTCGCGGCGGAAGACCTCCTCGAGGGCCAGGTGCAGCAACCGGGCCCGAGTAGGTGCGTGATAGTTCACCGACCCCGAGCTCAGGCCCGCGGCCGCGTCGACAGCCCGGTGAGTCAATCCACGTGGCCCGCGCTCGGCCAGCACCGACACCGCAGCAGCCATGATCGCGGCCCGTCGGCTCGTCCGCGGGGGACCGGTGTCGGTTGCTGTCACAGATCACAGATTACCGGTCGTGGTTACGGTCCCGTAGGAACATGCGCGTCCGCTTGCACCGGTCAAGGCGACGCCCCTAGTCTCAACGGATGTTGAGCAACCGGACGCGCGGGGTCCGCTATGTCGGCTACCGCGACGCCGATCGGGCGCTGCCGTTCGCGAAGTACATGGCGGCGCACACCGACCCCGCGCCCGCGCCGGTCCGCCGGGCGTTCGACAGCCCGCCTCTGGCGCCCCTGTCCATCCCCGACTTCGCGAACATCACCCGCGACCTGCGCCCCGCCGGCTACTCGACGATCGAGACCGGATACGGCCGGAGGCCCGACGGTGTGCTGTTCGTCGCCGTCCGGACCGAGATGCCCCGGGTGACCGCGGCGATGTGGGACTGGTGGTTCGGCTGGCACTCGGTCTGCTCGGCCCGGTACAAGCTCTGGCATCCCGACGCCCACGAATACGCGTCGGTGCGGGACGACCGCACGACCGCCGCGATCCCCGACCGGCAGAAGTACGTCGGCAACACCAGCTACGTCGACGAGCTGGTCGGACCGAAACTGCAGCAACTCGGCATCGACTTCCGCGACCCGCGCAGACAGGGCTTCACCATCCCGTCCGACCAGACCATCGTGTTCGGACGTGTGGGCAGCAGCATCGCGCCGATCGACCTGGGCTGGCTCGCGCATCAGGTGCGGCCTGTCCCCGGCGGCGCAGAGATGCGCAGCCGCTTCTACCTGAACATGCGCGGCCTGCACCGGCCTGATCTTCGGCAGGCCGCGCGCGCCATGAGACGCGGAGCATCGGTGGACCCCACCGACCTGTTCCTCGGGCTCGACGTGGCCAGAGACCTCCTGATGCACTGCGGTCAGGAGATGAACCACCTCGCCGGGTTCCTTCCCGAGCTCCACCGGGAGTTCGCCGCCCGTCCGTAGTCTGGACCGGTGACCCAGAGACGAGCCGTGTGATGCGCCGACCCACCCCGGAGACCCCCGGACCCGGACAGGAATCGGTGTGGGACTACCCGCGCCCGCCGCGGCTGGAGACGTTCGCCGGATCCATCACGATCGAGTTGGGCGGCCTGACCATCGCGTCCGCGACGCGCGGGTGGCGGGTGCTCGAGACCAGCCATCCGCCGACGTATTACATCCCGCGTGACGCGTTCTCCGACGGAGTCCTGCGCGAGACCCAGGGCGCGTCCTGGTGCGAGTGGAAGGGGCAGGCCTCCTACTTCGACCTCGTCACCCCCGAGCGCGGAGCCCCGAAGGCCGCCTGGACCTACCTCGACCCCACCCCGGGCTTCGTCGACCTCCGCGGAGCGATCGCGGTGATGGCCCGCGACGTCGACCGCGCAACGGTCAACGGCGAGGAGGTGACCCCGCAACCCGGCGGCTTCTACGGCGGCTGGGTCACCGACAGCGTCGTCGGCCCGTTCAAGGGCATCCCCGGCTCCATGGGCTGGTAGCCGACCCACGACCATCCCGCTCGCCCCTCCGTCCGAAGGAACCCGTCATGCAGATCGCCGTTCATCTCTCCAACATGACCCTGCCGGGTGGTGCACCCGCGTTGGGCCGCACTCTCGCCGACACCGCGAAGGCCGCCGACGAGGGCGGGGTCGACACGCTGACCGTGATGGACCACTGGTTCCAGATGGAACAGCTCGGTGGGCCGGATCTGGCCATGCTGGAGGGGTACTCGACGCTGACGTTCCTCGCGGCGCACACCAGTCGGGTGCAGCTCGGCACGCTGGTCACCGGCATCACCTACCGACACCCCGGACTCCTCGCCAAGGTCGTGACGACGCTGGACATCCTGTCGCAGGGTCGGGCCATGCTGGGCGTCGGCGCCGCCTGGTACGAGCGCGAACACCAGGGCCTCGGCGTGCCGTACCCGTCGACCTCCGAGCGTTTCGAGCGCCTCGAGGAGACCATCCAGATCGCGCGTCAGATGTTCGGTGACGACGAGGGACCGTACGAGGGCACGCACTACCGACTCGCCGAGACACTGAACAACCCGCAGACCATCTCCCGGCCCGGCCCGCCGTTGATGATCGGTGGCAGCGGCGAGAAGAAGACCCTCAAGCTCGTCGCCCGCTACGCGGACATGTGCAATCTGTTCGCGACGGGCGTCGACGAGGTCGCCCACAAGATCGATGTGCTCAAGGGCCATTGCGAGACCGAACAGCGGGACCCGGCCACCATCAAGACGACCATCATCGGTGCGGCCGACCCGGTCGCCGACGTCGACGGATTCCTGACCGAGATGGAGCGTTACGCCGCGTTGGGTGTCGAGCAGGTCTTCGTCGGTCCCGCCGGGCCGGATCCGGTCGGGTGGACCGAGAAGCTGACCTCGACCGTGATCCCGCGGTTGCGCGAGATCTGACCCGTCCGGCCGATGCGCCGGGGCGCACCGACGACTGTCAGCTGTGCGCCTCGGCGTTGGCCGAGGGCATCGGGTCGGGTACCGACCAGTCGATCTCCACGCGGTCGCCGCCGGCGTCCTGCGCGGAGCGCATCGCCACCTCGGCACGATCGAGTAGCGCGTCGATCGCGACCTGCACGCCCGTGGACGGGATCGGGGTGGGCGCGAACGCCACTCCGACACTCGCCGACACCGGCACCGGGTCTTCGACACTGAAGACGAGTTCACGGAAACGATTCGCGAAGATGCGCACACCCTCGTGGGTGACGCCGGCGAGCGCGGAGAACTCGGCGTCGCCGGTGCGGGCGACGAAGTCGCCCCCACGGACGCCCTGGGCCAGACGCGAGGCCACACGCTTGAGGACCTGCTCGCCACGTTCGCGACCGTCGCCGACGGCGATGTCCTGGAACTGGTCGAGGTGCACCCGGACGACCACGAGGTAGTCCTTGCGGTTCAACGCGCCGAGACTCGTCGACGCCGCCGAGTAGAGACCGTGGCGCGTGAGCACCTCGGTCAGTTCGTCCCGCATGGGTCCACCCGTCTGCAGTGAGTTCCGTGTGCCGATAGCGGCGAATCCATAATGCAGTATCGCCGTCAGGAAAACTCCCGCGAACGCCGCCTGCGCTGCGAACGGGTAGAGCGACCCGATCGACTGATCGCCACCGGTGAGACCGACGACGAGCACCGCGATGATCACCACCGCCGACGCCGCGATCTGACCGGCGGTCACCCGGCGGCTGGTGAAGAATGCCGCATAGCTGCCCACGAGCCCCAACGTCACGGTGCTGGCGAGTCCGACACGGGCATCGCTGCAGCTCAACGCGGTCAGGGCGCAGCCGAGGTCGGCCGCTCCGAGGAACACGACGCGGGCGAGGGGACCGGTACGCGGCGCCACGAGCAGCAGGATCCCGACGGCGACCGCTCCGAGGCAGGCGACTCCGAGGGCGACGCGTCCGACCGTCCCGTCCGGACCTCCGGGTACCCACGCCAAACCGAGCCAGGCGGCTGCGGTCAGGATGCTCAGGATCCCGATGCCACCTGACAGCGCGCTGATCACACGCGTGTTCGTACTCGATCTGTTGCTGCCCCCCGGCTGAAGTCCCCCTTCGATGACCGGCACCTGACGATTGTGTCCGACGTACACCGGTTTGGGGCTTCGAACGGTCATGCGTCCCTCGTTTTGGGACATTGCGGCGGGAAAAGGTTCATGGGTTAGTGTCCATCACTAGAACACGTTCTAGTTCCAGGGCCGAAGAAACGAGGATGGACGCATGAGCAGCGAGAAGATCCGGGCAACCGTCGAGAGCTACGTCGAACTGGTCGGAGCAGGCACGGCGGAGGCCGTCGTCGACCTCTTCGCCGAGGGCGCGACGGTCGAGGACCCCATCGGCGCCGACGTCCGTTCCACCCGCGAGTCGCTGTTGGAGTTCTACGGTGCGATCGCCGGGCTCGAGCGGTCGACGTCGCTGTCGTGGGTTCGCATCGCCGGTGACACCGCCGTCTTCGAGTTCTCGCTGACCACCGCGGCCGGCGACGCGTCGTTCCAGGTCACCCCGATCGACATCATGCGGTTCGACGACGACGGCCGCGTGGTCAGCATGCGCGCGGTCTGGGATCCGGCGACCGACCTGAAACAGATCTGACCGATGCGCGGCGTTCAGCGTCGCGCGGTCGGACGCAGGATGATCTCGGTGGGATGTGCGTCGGCGGGCGTGGCGATCGCGTGGGCGACCGCGGCCGCGACGGTGTCGGGCGCGAGGAAGCGTGACCCGTCGTATTCGCCGCCCTCCATCGCGACGATGTCGGCCTGCATGTCGGTGTCGATGCGTCCGGGATAGACCGAGGTCACCCGCAGACCGGGTTCCTCGGCGCGCAGCGAGTCGGCGAATGCCCGCAGCGCGAACTTGCTCGCCGCGTAGGCACTCCACCCGGGATTGGCGTTGCGTCCGGCCCCCGAGTTGATGAACACGATGTGCCCGCCCACCTCGCGCAGCGCGGGGAGTAGCAGCCGCGTCAGCTCCGCGACGGCGATGAGGTTGACCTCCATGATCCGGCGGTACTCGTCGGCGGGCGTCTCCTCGACGGTGCTGATGCTGCCGACGCCCGCGTTGTGCACGAGCACGTCCAGGGAGTCGATGGCGTCGACGGCGTCGGCCATCTCCTCGTGGTCGGTCAGCTCGACCGGCCAGGTCGACGATCCCTCGAGCTGGGTGGCCAGGGTGTCGAGTTCGGACGACGGTCGGCCGCCGAGCAGGAGGTCGTGCGTGGGGGCGAGGGTGCGCGCGATGGCGGCGCCGAGACCGCGACTGGCGCCGGTGATCAGAGCTGTGGGCATCTCCCGAGCGTAGTGACCCGCGTCTGCGGCCCGGGTCAGCCCGTCGCGGGGCCGAGCAACCGCGTGGTGGCGATGATGGCCGTCTCGACGACGTCGTCGACGGGCCGGTTCTCCTCGACGACCAGGGCGGTGAGCTCCTCGAGCCCGCCGACGAGGAAGCGGGCCATCTCGACCGTCACCGGCGCGATGTCGGGGGTGCGCAGCGACGCGGTGTCGCTCAGGCCCACCAGCAGGGCGATGAACTGGTCCCGCGGACGCGACTGCAACGTGACGGTCGGGTCGCCGAGTGAGGGCAACTCGCGGACGTAGCTGCGGATGACCGCCGGATGCGTCTGTACGCCTGCGAAATACGCGGTGATCGCCTGTCGGACCTGGACTCGCCAGTCGGCGGTCATGTCGACCGCGTTCGCGACCATCCCGAGGATCTCACCGTGCACCGAACGCAGCAGCGCGAAGTAGCAGTCGTCGAGACCGCTGAACTCCTTGTAGAAGGTCCGACGGGACGTCCTGGCGTGGGCGACGATCTCGCCGATCGTGGTGTCTCGGTACGTGCGTTGCGTCAGCGACGCCGCCATCCCGGCCATCAGGCGGTCCCGGTACGAGGGTGCGGTGGTCACGATTCCCTTCCGATGCCCGACGTCAACCACGCATTCGACCGTACGCCGCGCACGTGCTGGTACGTTGGAGTACCTGCAGACCGACGCGATCTCCGAAGGGTTCCTCCATGACCACCGACATCACCTCGGACGTCGCCGGCCCGTGTCTTCCACCGTCCTCGCGGCTACCGAGATCGGTTCAGGGGGCACTGTTCATCGCCTCCCGACGTCGGCTGTTCGCGCTCATGCGCCGACGCCACGGTGTGGACTACACGGTGAACGTGCCCATGTTCGGCAACGCGGTGGTCCTCGGCGACACCGATCTGATCCGGCAACTGTTCCTCAGTGGATCGGATGTGGTGCACAACGTCCGCCCCAACCTCGGTCGCGTTCTCGGACGGGCGTCGATGTTCTCGCTGGAGGGCGAGGAGCACCGTCGGCAACGCAAACTGCTGACCCCCCCGTTCCACGGCAAGCGGATGCGGGAGTACGAGTCGATCATCGTCGAGGAGACCCTGGCCGAAGCGCGAACGTGGCCGTCTGGGAAAGAATTCGAGTCGCTGGCCCCGATGATGCGGATCACGCTGAACGCCATCCTGCGTGCGGTGTTCGGCGCCGAGGGCGAGGAGCTCGAGGTCTTCCGCAGACACATGCCGGAGTGGATCGAGCAGGGTTCGCGGATCTCGGTGCTCCCCAAGCCGCCGTTCGACTTCCCCGGGTCGCCGTGGCGCCGGTTCCACACCAACCGGCGCCGCTTCGACGAACTCGTCGACGCCCTGGTCGTGAAGGCGCAGGCGGACCCGGACTTCGAGAACCGATCCGACATCCTGTCGTTGATGCTGCGTAGCCGGTACGACGACGGGACGGCGTTGTCACGTAAAGAGATCGCAGATCAGCTGTTGACCATGCTCGCCGCCGGCCACGAGACGACCGCGAACACGTTGGCCTGGGCGGTCGAACGACTGACCCGCCATCCCGATGTCCTGCGTCGGCTCTACGACGAGGTCGACGCCGGCGGCTCCGAGCTGCGCCAGGCCGTCATCTACGAGGTCCAGCGCTCACGTCCGGTGATCGACCTGTGTGGTCGCACCGTCACCGCCGACTCGCTGACCCTCGGCGAATGGACCATCCCGCGTGGCCGGGTGGTGCTGGTGAGCATCGCTCAGGTGCAGGCCGACGAGGCGCTGTTCCCGCACGCCGACCGATTCGACCCGGACCGCTTCCTCGGGTCCAAGCCCAGCACCATCTCGTGGATCCCGTTCGGCGGTGGCACGCGGCGCTGCATCGGCGCAGCGTTCGCGAACATGGAGATGGACGTCGTGTTGCGAGAGCTGCTCCGGCACTACGACATCGAGACCACGACGGCCCCCGACGAGGCCTGGCACTCCCGGGGGGTCGCGTTCAACCCAGCGAAGGGCGGACGTGTTCGGTTGTCACCACGCCGTCCCGCCGCCTCCCGCGTGCCCGACTGAAGTCCCTCAGCGGCCGGACTCGGCCTGTTCCTTCAGGTTGCGCAGGCCCCTCTCGAAGTCCTTGCCGATCAGCTTGTCCATGGGCACGACCTTCGCGAACAGCTTGGCGAACCCGGTGGAATGGCCGGCCATCGTCCAGTCGACCGTCGTCGACGACTCGGTCTCGACGATCGTGAACACGACGGTGCTCTCGGACGAGAACGGCTTGTCGAACCTGAGGTCGATGGCCACGCGTCCCGGTCGATCCGCCTCGGTGATCGTCATGCCGCCCGCGCCGGCCTTGCGGTTGCCCCGCCATTCGTAGGAGGCGCCCTGTCCGGAGTCCGGGCCGCTGTAGGTGCGCTCGACGTCGGGGTCGTTGCGCTCCCACGGTGACCACGCGGTCCACTCGTGGAAGTCGGCGACCAGTCCGAAGACGGCATCGGCGGGCGCGGTGATCTCCGTCGAACGGGAGACGGTGTACGGGGTGGGTGCCATGCCGTCGAACGGTAGCCGGATCGGGCGCCCGTCGGAACGGGTTTACGCTGGCTCCGGAGTTCCATTCACCGGGCAGCCCAGCCCGATTCTCGATGAAGAAGGTCAGGAGCGTCATGTCGACGGAGGACAACTCACCGGACGTCAAACCCCGCAGTCGCGACGTCACCGACGGCCTGGAGAAGACCGCGGCGCGCGGGATGCTGCGCGCGGTCGGCATGGGTGACGACGACTGGGTCAAGTCGCAGATCGGTGTCGCGTCGTCGTGGAACGAGATCACCCCCTGCAACCTCTCGCTCGAGCGTCTGGCCAAGGCGGTCAAGGTCGGGGTGCACGCGGCGGGCGGCTTCCCGCTCGAGTTCGGCACCATCTCGGTGTCCGACGGCATCTCGATGGGGCACGAGGGCATGCACTTCTCGTTGGTCTCGCGCGAGGTCATCGCCGACAGCGTCGAGACCGTCGTCAGCGCCGAACGTCTCGACGGGTCGGTGCTGCTCGCCGGATGCGACAAGTCGCTACCCGGAATGCTCATGGCCGCAGCACGACTGAACCTCGCGAGCGTCTTCCTCTACGCCGGCTCCACCCTCCCGGGATTCGCGACGCTGTCGGACGGCAGCGAGCACCAGGTCACCATCATCGACGCCTTCGAGGCCGTCGGAGCCTGCTCGCGCGGCCTGATGTCGCGCGCCGACGTCGACACCATCGAACGCGCGATCTGTCCCGGTGAGGGTGCCTGCGGCGGCATGTACACCGCGAACACGATGGCCAGCGCCGCCGAGGCGCTGGGGATGTCGTTGCCGGGCAGTGCTTCTCCGCCCGCGCCCGACCGACGTCGCGACCAGTTCGCGCACGCCAGCGGCGAGGCCGTCGTCGAACTCCTCCGTCGCGGGATCACCGCGCGCGACATCATGACCCGCGAGGCGTTCGAGAACGCGATCGCCGTCGTCATGGCGTTCGGCGGGTCGACCAACGCGGTTCTGCACCTGTTGGCCATCGCACACGAGGCCGAGGTCGAGCTGACCCTCGACGACTTCACCCGCGTCGGTGCCCGGGTCCCGCACCTCGCCGACGTCAAGCCGTTCGGCAAGCACGTCATGACCGACGTCGACGCGATCGGCGGCGTGCCCGTGGTGATGAAGGCCCTGCTCGACGCGGGCCTGCTGCACGGGGACTGCCTGACGGTGACCGGCCGGACCGTCGCCGAGAACCTCGCCGACATCGCCCCGCCCGACCCCGACGGCAAGGTGCTGCGCGCGATGAGCGAACCGATCCACCCCACCGGCGGGATCACGATCCTGCAGGGATCCCTCGCCCCGGGTGGTGCGGTGGTCAAGTCCGCCGGGTTCGACTCCGACGTGTTCGTCGGCACCGCCCGCGTCTTCGAGCGTGAGCGTGCGGCGATGGATGCCCTCGAGGACGGCACGATCGCGGCCGGCGACGTCGTCGTCATCCGCTACGAAGGCCCCAAGGGTGGTCCCGGCATGCGCGAGATGCTCGCCATCACCGGTGCGATCAAGGGCGCCGGCCTCGGCAAGGACGTCCTGCTGTTGACCGACGGGCGTTTCTCCGGCGGCACCACCGGACTGTGCGTCGGCCACGTCGCACCCGAGGCCGTGGACGGCGGCCCGGTCGCCTTCGTGCGCGACGGTGACCAGATCCGGCTCGACGTCGGGACCGGGACACTCGATCTGCTGGTCGACGAGGCGGAGCTCGAATCACGCAGGCAGGGCTGGGCACCGCTGCCCCCGCGGTACACCCGCGGGGTCCTGTCCAAGTACGCCAAGCTCGTCGGCTCGGCGTCGCAGGGAGCGGTCTGCAGCTGAGCCCGGGCCTGCGCGATCAGGCGCGGTCGAGGTTGACCAGGAACTCGATGGACCCGGTCTTCTCGACCTGGACGAAGCCCAGCGTCGGCGCCTCGACGCCGTAGTCCGACCACGTCACCGGGATCGATCCCTGCACGATGACCGAGGTCCCGGATCGTTCGACGTTGAGATCGGTGCTGACGTAGCGCTTTTCGCCCTTGAGGGTCATCGTGCCGGTCACCGGGACCGTGGCGGCCTCGCCCGAGGCCGGGACCCCGGAGATGTCGGCGGGAGCGGTGATCTCGAACGTCGCGGTGGGGTGCGCGGAGGTGTCCATGATCCCGGAGCCGCGGAACCGGTTGTCGCGCGACGAGTCCGGGCTGGTGATGGACGCGACGTCGACGGTGATGGTTCCGCTCTCCAGCTTGTCGGCGGCGACGTCGATGCCGCCGGTGACCTTCGTGGTGCGACCGTTGACCGTGATGTTCTCGCCGCGCAGCACCTCGTCGACCCGGTACCCGGCCTGCGTGCGGGTGTCTTCCGCGTCCGGCCCGGCGACCACGGTCCACGCGCCGTTGACGTCGCCCTGGGCGGCCTGGGTCTGTGACGGCAGGGTCAGCGCCTCATCGGCGTCGTCGACGATCCAGTTCTTGTAGACCCACGGTCCGGCGGCGATCGCCACGACCACGACCACGACGATCACTCCGGCGGCCCACAGCAGCTTTTTCTTCATGTCGCTCCGTCTCATCGTGTCCTGGTGCGGTGATGAGTCCCGAAGATATGCGGCGATCCTGAAAACCTCCTGGCAAATTGGTGCGAATCGGACGTGTCCCGGTGCCATCGGCGGTGGGCTCGACCGCGCCGCCGCGCGCGAAACCGCAGGTGTGCGGGACAATGGCGACGTGGCGAACCTCGGCTTCACCCCGACCCAGCTGTCGGCGCGCGCGGCCTATCTCCTGCGCGGCAACGATCTCGGCACCATGACCAGCGCCGCACCCAAGCTGTACCCGCACATGTGGAGTTGGGACGCCGCGTTCGTCTCGGTCGGTCTGGCACCGCTGAGCGTGGAGCGTGCGGTCATCGAGATGGACACGCTGCTGTCGGCCCAGTGGACGAACGGGATGATCCCGCACATCGTGTTCGCCAACGGCCGCGACGGGTACTTCCCCGGTCCGGCGCGCTGGGAGTGCGCAAAACTCGCCGCCCACGCACCGACGACCGCAGACACCTCCGGCATCACCCAGCCGCCCGTCCATGCGATCGCCGTGCAGCGGATCCTGGACCAGTCCCGTCGACGTGGGCGCACGACCCGCGCGGTGGCCAACGAGTTCCTCGATCGGCGGTGGGGCGACCTCGTCCGGTGGCACCGGTGGCTGGCCGATGCCCGGGATCCGGGTGGGCGGGGTCGGATCACGCTGTTCCACGGGTGGGAGTCCGGAATGGACAACTCGCCGCGTTGGGATGCCGCGTACGGCAACGTCGTCCCCGGCGACGATCTGCCGCCGTACACACGTGCCGACCTGATGCACGTCGCCGACCTCACCATGCGCCCGACCGACCTGGAGTACGACCGATACCTCTGGTTGGTCGAGCAGATGAAACGGGTGAACTACGACGACGCCCTGCTGCCCGAGGTGATGAGCTTCGCCGTCGAGGACGTCTTCGTCAGCGCCATCTTCGCCGTCGCCTGCGATGTGCTCGCGACCATCGGCGAGGACTACTCGAAGCCACGGGCGGACGTCCGGGACCTGCGTGCGTGGGCCGATCGCTTCCGCGCCGGTGTGGTGTCGGCGACCAACGAGCGCAACGGCATCGCCCGCGACTTCGACCTGCGTGCGGGACGGTGGATCAACACCGAGACCATCGCCGCGTTCGCCCCCCTGCTGTGCGGCGGGCTGCCCCGCGACCGCGAGCGGACGTTGCTGCGAATCTTCGAGGGCCCGCGCTTCTGCGGGCATCCCGACCTGAAGTACGCGGTCCCCCCGTCGAACTCACCCATCGCGGCGAACTTCAAACCGCGCGAGTACTGGCGCGGACCGGTGTGGCCGGTGATCACCTGGCTCTTCTCGTGGGCGTTCGCCCGCCGAGGCTGGCCCGAACGATCGGCCCGACTCCGCGAGGAGGGGTTGCGCCAGGCGCAGGACGGCGCGTTCGCCGAGTACTACGAACCGTTCACCGGCGAACCGCTGGGGAGCATGCAGCAGAGCTGGACCGCCGCGGCCGTTCTGGACTGGCTCGACTAGGTCACCCCGAAGAGTAAAGGAACTTTTACGTTCAGTTGGACGTAGAACTGTCGTGACGATCCTCGGAATCCTCGCCGGCATGCTCGTGGTCCTCGTGATCACCGCGTTCACCGGCTACTTCGTCGCGCAGGAGTTCGCTTACATGGCGGCCGATCGCTCACGACTCAAAGCCCAGGCTGCAGCGGGTGACCGCAGCGCCGAGCGTGCACTGCGGGTGACGCGACGGACCTCGTTCATGCTGTCCGGCGCACAACTCGGCATCACCGTCACCGGCCTGCTGGTCGGCTATGTGGCCGAGCCGTTGATCGGCGAGGGCGTCGGTGAACTGCTGGGCGGTCTCGGGTTCGTGGCCGCCACGGGTGTCGCGTTGGGCACCATCGTCGCCGTCGTCCTCTCGACGCTCGTGCAGATGCTGTTCGGCGAGCTGTTCCCCAAGAACCTGGCCATCGCCCGACCCGAGCCGGTGGCGAAGTGGCTCGCCCGGTCCACCACGCTGTACCTGTCGCTGTTCGGGTGGCTGATCTGGCTCTTCGACCAGTCCTCGAACCTGCTGCTCAAGGTGCTCGGGATCAAGCCTGTCCACGACGTGGAGCACTCCGCGACACCCCGCGACCTCGCGCACATCGTCGCCGAGTCGAGGGCCACCGGCGAGCTCGCCCCC
Organism: Williamsia phyllosphaerae; assembly: GCF_014635305.1. NCBI lineage: Bacteria > Bacillati > Actinomycetota > Actinomycetes > Mycobacteriales > Nocardiaceae > Williamsia > Williamsia phyllosphaerae. The sequence continues at coordinate 1,221,545 of NZ_BMCS01000001.1, forward strand.
GATCTCTCGGCGTTGCTCGACCGGATCCTGGACTTTCCCGGGCGGACCGCAGCGCACGCGATGATCCCGCGGTCGCGCGTCGACACGATCTCGTCCGGCGATGACGTGCCGGCGGTTCTGGCCGTCATGGGTTCCGGGCACACGCGCTACCCGGTCATCGGCGACGGTCCCGACGACCTACGAGGTGTGATCGCGCTGCACGACATGCTCTCCGATGACCTCTCCGGCACCGCGAACGACCATGTGCGGCCCGCGGTGATGGTGCCCACGACCCTGCCGCTGCCCGCCGTGCTGACGACGCTGGAGTCGGCGCACGCCGAGATGGCGCTGGTCATCGATGAATACGGCGGATTCGCCGGAATCGTCACCGTGGAGGACATCGCGGAGGAGCTCGTCGGCGCCATCGACGACGAACACGACGCGGGCACGGCCGGCGCGGTCATCGGTTCGGTCGATGAGGGGTGGTCGATGCCGGGCGACCTGCCCATCGACGAGGTCGAGCGCGTCATCGGTTTCCGTCTGCCTGCAGGCGATTACGAGACCCTGGCCGGCGCGACGATCCACGCGGCCGGTGGATTCCCCGAGAAGGGGAGCCACGTCGTCATACCGCTCGAGGCCGACGCCGCCGATCTCGTCCATGATGACGACCCACCCGGGCGAGTGCTGACGGTCGTCGTCGCGGCGGTCGAACGGATGGTCCCCGCGCGCGTAGAGGTGCGGGTGGACATGGCACACAACGACACCGACGACCACGCCGCAGCCGACATGGAGACGACACGATGAGCAATCCCTGGGTACTCGTCCTCGTCACCGCAGGGCTGATCGCCGCGAGCGCATTCTTCGTGGCCATCGAGTTCGCGCTCATCGCCGCCCGCCGCCACCGACTCGAGGACGCCGCGGTGAACAGCCGTGCGGCGCGAGCCGCACTGCGCAGCGCGTCGGATCTGTCGGTGCTGCTCGCGGGTTCACAGCTGGGCATCACGGTCTGCACCCTGGCGTTGGGAGCGGTGACGAAGCCGGCCGTGCACTACTGGCTGACACCGCAGTTCGAGAGCCTCGGTGCACCACTGTGGATCGCCGACGTCATCGGTTTCGTGCTCGCGCTGATCATCGTGACGTTCCTGCACCTCGTGGTCGGTGAGATGGCGCCGAAGTCGTGGGCCATCGCACACCCGGAACGGTCGGCCACGCTGCTCGCGATCCCCATGCGCGGCTTCATGTTCCTCACCCGACCGCTGCTCGTCGGCCTGAACCACATGGCCAACTGGTGCCTGCGTCGCGTCGGCGTCGAGCCCGTCGATCAGACCGACGGCACCCAGGACACCGAAGGACTGCGGCACCTGGTCGAGCACTCCGGCACCGTCGGCACGCTCGACGAGCGCTACCACGGACGGCTGACCAGCGCGCTGGACATCGAACGCCTCGCCATCGGCGACATGGTCGGGGAGTCAGGGACCCTGGCGACCATCGCGGCCGTCGATGTCGGTGCATCGATCGCCGAGATCAGGGCGACCGCCCGGACCAGTGGCCACCTGCGGTTGCTGGTGCGTGCCGGCGCCAACACCGTCGGCGTCGTGCACGTCCGCGACAGCCTCACCGCCGAGAGCTCCAGCACCGCGGGGGATCTCATGCGCTCACTGCTCCGCGTCGACGCGCACGAACCGGTGCACGCGGTGCTGCGGACGATGCGTGAGACCCGAACCCATCTCGCCGTCGTGCAGTCCGCCGACACCGGCGATGTCCGCGGCGTGGTCACCCTCTCCGACGTGGTCGACCGCCTTCTGCCGGGAACGGTCGCCGCGACCACGTAGCGGTTCGTGCCGCCAGGCGACACGAACTGCTACGAACTCGACCCTCAGACCCCGATCTTGCCGCCGGTCTTCCACACCGCGACCACCGACGGACGGGGCTGCGAGCTGCCGCCGTCGGGCCAGTGTGAGTACGGCTTGTCCGCGCTGTACTCGTCCTCCTCGCCCGGGTGCTGAACGCAGACGATCACCCGGTCCTCGGTGATGATCGGCCCACAGGTCTCGGCGCCACGTGGGACGGTCAGGAACTGCTTTGTCTCGCCGCGGTTGTCGCCGTCGAGCGCGACCGCGAACAGGCCGTCGTTGCTCTTCAGCGCGTTGCCGTCGGTGGAGATCCACAGGTTGCCGTGCGGATCGAAGGCCACGTTGTCCGGGCATGAGATCGGGCTGACCTTGGTCTTGTCGAACCCGCCGTAGTAGGTGTCGGCCTCGGCCGGGTCGCCGCAGACCAGCAGCAACTCCCAGGTGAACTCAGTACCGGCGTGATCGTCGGTGAACTCGATGATCTGACCGTTCTTGTTCTCGTTGCGCGGGTTGGCCTCGTCGGCGCCGGCCTCACCATCGGTGCCGCGCTTGGTGTTGTTGGTCAACGCGCAGTACACCTTGCCGGTCTTGGGGTGCGGCTCGATGTCCTCGGGGCGGTCCATCTTGGTGGCACCGGCCTTGTCGGCGGCGGTGCGGGTGAACACCGCGACCTGCGCGGCGGTCATACCGGCGATCTTCGAGTCCGACGAGCCGTCGTCGTTGACGGTGAGCAGCGGGATCCAGGTGCCCTTGCCCGCGAACTTCCCGTCGGCCGGAAGCTTTCCGCTGCCGTCGATCTGATCGGGTGCCTCGCCCGTGAGTTTGGCGACGTAGAGCGTACCGACCTCGAGGATGCGCAGATTGCTGCGCATCGCCGACGCGCCGTTGCCGGGCGTGATCTTCTTCGACGACACGAACTTGTAGATGTACTCGAAACGCTCGTCGTCGCCGGTGTAGGCGACGACGGTCCCGTCGGAGGTGACGAAGATGTTGGCCGACTCGTGCTTGAGACGCCCGAGCGACGAGTGCTTGATCGGAGTGGACTTCGGATCGTGCGGGTTGACCTCCACGACGTAGCCGAACCGGTTGGCTTCATTGGGATCCCGGGCCAGGTCGAAGCGTGACTCGTACCGACCCCACACGTGGTAGTCGGCGTCGTCGGCGAAGCTGTACCGGTCGAGGCCCTCTTTCGCGGCCGGGTCGGTCACCTTGTCGGCGTTGGAGAAGTAGTTGTTGTAGTTCTCCTCACCCGAGAGCATGGTGCCCCACGGGGTCAGACCGCCGGAGCAGTTGGCGATGGTGCCGAGCACGGTGGTCCCGGCCGGATCGGCCGTGGTCTTCACGTACTCGCTGCCCGCAGCGGGTCCGGTGAGGGTGAACGGTGTCGACGCGGTGATGCGCCGATTACGCTGTCCGACAACCGGGGTCAGCTTGCCACTACCCGACTCGGACGTGACCTCGACGACGGTGATCCCGTGTGCGGCCATCGACACCCGTGCCTGGTTCTCGGTCGGGTCCAGCTTCTTGTAACCGGTGAACATGAACTCTTCGGTCGTGTACTCCTGGTTGCACACGAGGTAAAAGTTGTTCGGCTCGCCGTCGATCGCGATCAACCCGGCGAAGTCGTTGTTGAAGCCGAACTGCATCTCCTGGGCCTGCGGGGTCTGCGAGGCGAAGTCGAAGGCCGGCGCGCCGGGCATCACCGGGTCGCCCCAGCGGATGACGACGGACTGCTCGTAACCGTCCGGGACCACCAGGGCGTCCTGGGTGTTGGGCGCGACGGGGGTGAAGGCCATGCCGTCGCCCGAGCCGGACCCGGTGACCGGGGGTGTCGACGGCGTCGAGGTGGACGCGCTGTCGTCACCACAAGCGGCGAGCGCGGCGGCCGCGCCCACACCCACGGCGACGGTCGCCGAGCCCTTGAGGATCGAGCGTCGGGAGACCATCGTGCGCACCACGTCGCCGAAGTACTCGTTGTCGCTGGTGTTGCCGGGCTGGTGCCGGCACGCGTCACCGCATTTGTAGAGGCATGTCACCCGAGCGCGCCCGGATGATCCGGGCGTGGCGCCGCAGGTCTGCGATCGGGCGCCTGCGGGCGCAGAGAAAAGGGTGAGAGGAATGCGAACCACGTGGATCTCCCAGGGCTGTGGAAGTGGACGAGAACGTCCGAACGCTACGTACCCCAGGTAAAGGGATCGCATGACCAAGGTAAATGGATGGCAAAGAAGCCGGTCATGGGTGGGACGCCGGGATCGCGGCGTCGATGAGTACGGCGGCGATGGCCGCCGCAGTCGAGAACGATCCCCGGTTGATGACGCGGGTGCGGGCAGCGGCGCCGTCGAGCAGCAGCGCCAGTTGTTCACCGAGTTGTTCGGGGTCGGTGGCCCCGGCCTCGCGAGCTGCGTCCGTGAGCCGTGCGGCGACGGCGAGCTTGTAGTCGCGCGCGTACTGCGACGCAGGGTGTTCTGGATCGTGGAGTTCGACGGCGGCCCCGATGTAGGGACACAGAGGCGCGGAGTCGGGGACCTCGAACGCGGCCATGAGTCGCTCCCGGGGTGAGAGATCCTCACGATCGAAGACTCCGGGCATGACGTCGGGATCGACCTGCCGCAGGTACTCGGCGATGAGTTCGTCTTTGTTCGTGAAGTGCTGATACGCAGTGCGTTTGGACACCTGTGCCACCGCGCAGAGTTGGTCCACCCCGGTGCGGTTGACGCCCTGCTCGCGGAACAGTTGCTGCGACGCCCCCAGGATGCGCTCCCGAGCCCCCCGCCCACGCCGCCGGCCCAGTGGGCCCTTCTCCAACTCCGCCATACCAGCACCATACGCCTTCGGTACCGATCGGTGTATGTAGCTTGCGGCCATTCACGATCGCCGCTAGCTTAAGTACACAGACCGGTACCAACCAGGACCGCCGGCTGTAGGACATCAACTCAGGGGAGTGATCGTGGGAAAACTCGATGGCAAGGTTGCGGTGATCACCGGCGCATCAACCGGGATGGCACTGGCGGGCGCCAAGCTGTTCGTCGACGAAGGCGCGTACGTCTTCATCCAGGCTCGACGGCAGGAATCGCTCGACGCCGCCGTCGACCTGATCGGCCGCAACGTCACCGCCGTACAGGGCGACGCGGCCGACCTGGCCGACCTGGATCGCCTGTACGACACCGTGAGGCGGGAGAAGGGATCCATCGACGTGCTGTGGGCCAGCGCCGGAATGGGTGAGGCGGCCGTCCTCGGCGAGATCACCGAAGATCAGTTCGATCGGGCGTTCTCGCTGAACGCGCGCGGCACCCTGTTCACCGTTCAGAAAGCGCTGCCGCTGATAAACGACAACGGTTCGATCTTCATGACGGGGTCCAGTGCCTCACTCAGTGCCTTTCCCGGTTGGAGTCTCTATGCGGGAAGCAAGGCCGTGCAGCAGGCCTGGGCTCGCGTCTGGCTGAACGAACTGCGCGACCGCAGGATCCGGGTCAACGTGCTCACCCCGGGCCAGGTCGCCACGGCCAAACAGGAGGAACTGTTCGACGAGGCGACCAAGAACGCATTCGAGGCACTCATCCCTCGCGGGGAGATGGGCCGTCCCGAAGAGATCGCCACCATCGCACTGTTTCTCGCCTCCGACGACTCCAGCTACGTCAACGGGCTGGAACTGCTCGCCGACGGCGGCACGACGGCTCTCTGAACGGATCCCGCCACTCTCGATCAGCCCGCGACGTGGGCCTGGCCGGTCGACGCAGAGGTGCCGCCGTCGACGGGCAGGATCACCCCGTTGACGTAGCGGGCGGCGTCGCTGGCGAGGAAGAGGAAGGCCGGTGCGATGTCCTCGGTCTCGGCCAGTCGGCCCAGCGCGACCCGGTTCTCGAACTGCTTGCGCACGACGTCGTTCCCGGTGATGCCGGAGACGGCATCGGTGTTGGTCACCGACGGGGCGACACCGTTGACCCGGACCCCCTTGGGCGCCCAGTCCAGCGCCAGTGACTGGACGAAGAGGGAGACCGCGCCCTTGGAGGCGTTGTAGACGGCCTGGTTCCAGTCGCCCCGTAGTCCCGAGACGCTCGACGTCGCGATCAGGGTGCCACCGCGCTGCGCGAGCAGTGGCAGCGTCTCCTGGGCGAGGTAGAAGAACCCGTCGATGTTGGTCGACCGGATGTCGGTCCACTGGTCCGGCGTGATGTCGGTGATGTCCCCGGGGATGAAACTCGCTGCGTTGCTGATGACGACGTCGATCCCGCCGTGATCACGAACCGTCGACGCGACCAGGTCTCGGATCTGATCGGGATCGGCCATGTCGGCCGCGAACGTCGACACCGATCCGGCCGGCAGACCTTCGGCGGCGGCGGCCAACTTCGCCTGGTTGCGTCCGACGATGACGACGTGCGCGCCGGACCGGGCGAAGTCTCCCGCGACCTGCAGGCCGATCCCACTCGCACCCCCGGTCACGATCACGACGTTGCCGGTGAAGTCGAAAGAAGCTGTCTTGGTAGTCATCTGGTGTTCCCATCTCGCCGGCCCACTCACCTGTTGGGCGGGCACGGGAACCACCCTACGCCGTTCTGTACCGATCGGACAAGAACTAGCTCGACGACGCAGACACCGGGCGCGGGATCGTCTCCACGACCTGGTCGAAGGCGGCCCGGAGGTGTTCGGTGGGCACGCCGCCCTTGCGCAGCGCCTCGAACCCGCGGATGACCGTCAGCAGCGTCCACGCCAGGGTGTCGGCGTCGACGTCGGCGGCGACGTCGCCCTCGTCCCGGGCCCGGGAAATGCACGCTGCCAATTCGTCGTGCCACCGGGTGAACGAGGCCGAGACGAGTTCTTTCACCGCCGGATCGAACGAGCCGAGCTCGGCCGCGGCCTTGGCCATCATGCAACCGCGGCCCGGCGAGTTTTCGACGTCGAGTCGGGCCGAGATGCGCAGATGCGCGGTGAGACGGTCGATGGCGCGCCCGTCCCCGGACAGTTCATCGCGCGCGTCGGCCACGGCGTCGCTGCAATAACCCTCGAGCGTTCGCATGAACAGCGCATGTTTGTCGCCGAAAGCCCCGTACAGGCTGCCCTTGCCGAGCCCGGTGGCCGCGGTCAGGTCCGCCAGAGATGTTCCGGCGTAACCGGTTTCCCAGAACTGCCGTCGAGCAGAGTCGAGAACGGCATTCTCGTCGAATTCGCGCGGGCGGGGCATGGGTCCGAGTCTAGTCGTTGGATACCGATCGGTCCATAACTGAGCGTCACACCGTGCGGTCAGCGCGCACAGTCACCCGGGGCCGAGGTGCAGTGCGGAGTGGTACCGGGGAAGTACTGCCGGTGGCCTGCGACCCAGCGGTAGGCGAGTTCCTGGACCTGGTGGACACCGGGGAGTCGGTACAGCGCCAACGGGATCTGGGTTCCGACCGCGGCCGCGACGGCGGCGTTGGCCGCGTGTGCCGCGGAGTAGACGGTGCCGTCGTCGTCGAGCCACCAGATCGAGTCCATGAACGTCTCCGCCGGGGCGCCCACGCGCTCCGCGGTGCCGGGGCGCTGCATGGGTTCGGTACGGACCGCACCCGTGCGGTTCATCCGCAGCAGCAGATTCTTGGCGCGGGTGCACATTCCGCAGTCGCCGTCGAAGAACAGAATTCCGGACATGGGTCCAGTCTGCTCTTCGACAGGCGCCTGCGGGATGTGATGATCGCGACGTCGGTCCGCGCGGTGCTCAGGCGATCGAGTCGCGCCAGCGGCAGAGTTCCTCGGCCACCGAGAGGTCATAGTCGGGACCGTTCACGCCCACCGTGAACAGCGTGATCCCGGCGGCGTGCAGTTCGTCGGCCTTGGCCACGAGCTCCTTGACCCCCTCGCCACGGCTCACGCCACCGTTCAGCTCGACACCGGCCGAATGTTGGATCTCGCTCGGATCGCGCCCGACGGCCGCGCAGTGTTCGGCGAGCACTGCGCTCTTGTGGGCGTAGCTCTCGGGGTCGACGAAGCCGTGCCAGATGTGTGCGTGCTGCGCCACCAACTTCAGGGTCTTCTTCTCACCCTGTCCGCCGATCAGGATCGGGATCTCGCGGGTGGGTGCGGGGTTCAGCTTGCCCAGGCGGGCGCGGATGCGCGGTAGCGCCGCGGCGAGGTCGTCGAGGCGGCTGCCCGCGGTCCCGAAGTCGTACCCGTACTCGTCGTAATCCTTTTCCTTCCAGCCCGATCCGATGCCCAGGATCAGTCGGCCGTCGGAGATGTTGTCGACGGTGCGGGCCATGTCGGCCAGCAACTCCGGGTTCCGGTAGGAGTTGCACGTGACCAGCGCGCCGATCTCGATGCGCGAGGTCTGCTCGGCCCAGGCGCCGAGCATCGTCCAGCACTCGTAGTGCGCGCCGTCGGGGTCGCCGTAGAGCGGGAAGAAGTGATCCCAGTTGAAGGCGACGTCGACACCCATGTCCTCCGCGCGACGTAGTGCGTCACGCATGTGTGAGTACTCGGGCGAGTGCTGGGGCTGGATCTGGACACCGATGCGTACGGGGGTGGTCATGTGTCCACGAATACACGGTGTGGGGGCCTGCGGACAGGGTTACGGCGCGTCGACGTCCTGAGATCGGCGAATGAAGCCGAACCAGTCCTCCAGATGCCAGGTGCGCCGTATTCGGCCGTCCGCGATCTCGTGGAACTCGTGCAGCGCTATGGCGATCTCACGAGCCGAACCGGGTACCCCCATGAGCGCCCCGGTGTGGACGCCGCGGATCTCGCAGCGCGTCGCGATGGTGCCGTCGCCGTCGGATCCGCGGCCGTCGACCACGTCGAGGACGACGATCTCCAGTCCACTGATCGCCTCGGCCAGCCCGCTGATGATCGGCACGGCCCCCTGGGGTCCGGGGCCCTGGCCGGGCGCGAGTGGGATGTCCTCCCAGTCCGGCGTGACCACGGTCTCGAGCAGGTCGGTGTCGCCCGAGAAGGCGCGATAGAACGTTGTGACGAGGTCGTCGATCGGATGGGTCATCGTGATTCCTTCGGTCGTTCGATGGTGTTGGGGGCTGGTGTGGTGGGTCACCACGGCAGTTCAGCGCCGTCTTGGAAGAAGCGCCCGGTCCCGGTGCCGGCGGGCAGTTCGATGACCCGGCGGATGCTCTCGGCCCCGTCGGCGATCGGGCGCCCGCCCTCGCCGCCCATGTCGGTGGCGGTCCACCCCGGTGAAGCGGCGTCGACGGTGATGTCGGCATCGGCCAGCTCTGCGGCGAGCATCCGGGTCAGTCCGTTGAGGGCGACCTTGGACGTCCGGTAGGCGGGGACGCCGGCACCCATCCGGGCCAGCGACGCCTGCTCGGAGGAGACGTTGACGATGCGCGCCGAGTGACCCTTTCGGAGAAGCGGCAGGAACGACTGCGTGACACGCCACGTGCCGATGAGATTGGTGTTCAGTGCTTCTCCGACGATGTCGAGGTTGGCGTCGACGGCGCTCTGCCAGGCGTCGAAATGAATGGCCGCGTTGTTGATCAGCACGTCGACTCGACCGAGATCGGACTCGACGGTCTCGGCGGCCGCGCGTATCGACTCGGGATCGGTGACGTTGAGAGCGAGCGGGACGATCGATCGGGCCGATCCGGCCTCGACCAGCTCGGCGGCTGCAGACCGTGCGGCCTCGGCGGTGCGCGCGGCGACCACGACGGTGTGGCCACGATCGGCGAGCTGGGCCGCCAGTTCGCGGCCGATGCCGCGGTTGGCCCCGGTGATCAGGGTGACGGTGGTGTCGGGCATGGAATCCTCCGGAGGTGTGATCGATGCTCACGTTGAGCATGCATCGACGCTAACACATCAACGATGTGACGAGGGTGTTATCGTTGCTCACATGAGCCGCGACGCGCCCCGATCGCCACGAGATCGGATCCTCGTCGCCGCCACGCGTCTGCTCGCCGAGGGTGGGCGCGACGCCGTGACCACGCGCGCGGTGAGCGCCGCGGCAAACGTGCAGGCCCAGACCATCTACCGCCACTTCGGCGACATGCGATCGCTGTTGCAGACGGTCGCCGCGGACGGATTCCAGCGCTTCCTGACGGCCAAGACCCGTCGTGAGCACGGAACCGATCCTGTGGGGGAACTGCGGGCCGGGTGGGATCTGCACATCGAGTTCGCAGAGGCGAACCCCGCGATTTACACGCTGATGTACGGCGAGCGACGACCAGGTCCGGGTGCGGACGAGTCCACCCAGGTCTACGAGGTGCTGCGCGGGATCGTCGAGCAGGCCGCCGCCGCCGGACGGCTGGCGCTGCCCGTCGACGTCGCGGCCGCCATGATCTACGCGACCGGCATCGGCGTCGCGATGACTCTCATCACCACCGATCCGACCGATCTGCCGGCAGCGCAATCCCTGTCGGCGACCACCCGAGACGCCGTGCTCGGCGCGGTCACCGTCGACGCCCTCGAGCAGCCTGCCGACCACGCCGCCGACGATGTGGCCCGCCACGCGATCGCGCTGCAGGCTCTGCTGGTGGCAGACGGCAATGAGGACCTGGGTCCCGCCGAGGCGGCACTGTTCGGGCAGTGGCTCGGCGTCCTGGCCCGTCGGGAAGCGCCCGCCGCGAACCCGCCCGGCGGCGCGTCGCCGGACTGAGGTTCTGCGGCCTTGTCGGGGCCGGATGCGAACATGTGTTCGTGCAGGATCGTGGTTCGGCGCAGCCCGCAGGTGACGCCACGATCCTCCATGCCGATCTCGACGCCTTCTACGCGTCGGTCGAGCAGCGCGACAACCCGGCGCTGCGCGGACGGCCGGTGATCGTCGGTGGCGGCGTGGTCCTGGCGGCGAGCTACGAGGCCAAGGCGTTCGGCATCCGTACGGCGATCGGGGGGCAGGAGGCGCGCCGAATCTGTCCGCAGGCGATCGTCGTCCCACCCCGGTTCGAGGCGTACACCGAGGCGAGCCGCGCGGTGTTCGAGATCTTCCGCGACACCACCCCGCTGGTCGAGGGGATCTCCATCGACGAGGCGTTCCTCGACGTGGGCGGCCTGCGTCGTATCGCCGGCTCACCTGTCGAGATCGCGACCCGGCTCCGGTCGCGAATCCACGCCGAGGTCGGACTCGCCATCACGGTCGGTGTCGCTCGCACGAAGTTCCTCGCGAAGGTGGCCAGCGCGGTCGGCAAACCCGACGGCTTGCTGGTGGTCCCCCCGGACGGCGAGATCGAGTTCCTCCACCCGCTACCGGTGGAGCGGCTCTGGGGCGTGGGCAAGGTGACCTCGGCAAAGCTGCACGGCAGCGGCATCCACACCGTCGGCGACATCGCCGACCTCGGTGAGGCGATGATGACCGCGCTGGTGGGCCCGGCCGCCGGTCGGCACCTGTTCGCGTTGGCCATGGCCCGCGACCCCCGTCCGGTCCACGTCGGCCGCCGCCGACGGTCGATCGGTTCGCAGCGCGCACTCGGCCGCCGACCCAAGACCGAGGCCGACATCGAGGCGTCGATCGTCGCGATCACCGACCGTCTCGGCAAGCGTCTGCGCACCGCGAACCGTGTCTGCCGGACGGTGGTCCTGCGTCTTCGTTTCGACGACTTCACCCGGGCGTCGCGCTCGCACACGCTGTCCGAGGCGACCGCCTCCACCGAGGTCATCCTCCTGGCCGCCCGACGCCTGCTGTCCGACGCGATGCCACAGCTCACCGACCGCGGGTGCACCCTCATCGGGTTGTCGCTGACCAACCTCGACAACGACGACGCGATCCAGCTGGCCCTGCCGTTCGGCGACACCGCCGCCGGGTCGTTCCGCGAGGAGAGCAGCGGCGGCGCGGTCACCATGGACACCGCTGCCCTCGACGGCGCGATGGACGAACTGCGCAACCGTTTCGGGGCGTCGGTGCTGACACGCGCGGTGCTCCTCAACCGCAGCGAGGGCATGGAGGTTCCGAAACTGCCCGATTGATCTGGACAGTCACCGGGTCGTCTGTCCAGAAAGGAACGTGTGTCATATGGTGAGTGCGTGAAATCACATCTACGCGCGATCGCGATCGCCGCCGCTGTGGTCATCGGGTCGGGAACCCTTACGTCGTTCACCGCTTCGACCGCCTCAGCCGCGCCGGACTTCTACACACCGCCGGCAAAGTACGACACGAGCCCCGGTTCGATCATCAAGTCGAGATCGACACCGATCTTCCTGCAGATCCCTGCGAATCCGCGCCCGTTCCCGGGCAAGGGAACGACCGTCATGTACACCTCCAAGCTGCAGGACGGCACACCCGCCGCTGTCACCGGCACCTACATCGAGCCGTTCGCGCCGTGGCGCGGCAGGGGTGCCCGCCCGACCATCGTCATGGCGCCGGGCACCATCGGCCAGGGTGACGAATGCGCGCCGTCGAAGCTGGTGTCGTTCCCCGTCGCGGTGGACACCAAGAACCTGACGTTGGCCTCCAACTATGAGCAGCTCTTCGCCAACCTGCTGCTCTACCAGGGCTACCGCGTGCTCATGACCGACTACATCGGTCTGGGAACCCCCGGCGTCCACACCTACGTCAACCGCGTCGAGGAGGGCCACGCCGTCCTCGACGGCGCGCGCGCGGCGCTGAAGTACGGCAAGCTGCCCGCCGATTCACCGGTGGGCTTCTGGGGCTACTCGCAGGGCGGCGGTGCGACCGCATCGGCGGCCGAGATGGCGTCCTCGTACGCACCCGAGCTGAACATCAAAGGCACCTATTCGGGCGCGCCTCCGGCAGACCTGCAGAAAGTGCTGAAGGCAGTCGACGGCTCGTCCATCACCGGCGTCATCGGTTACACGGTGAACGGGTTGGTGGCGAGATACCCCGAGCTGGGCCCGTTGATCCAGAAAGAAGCCAGCCCGGCAGGAAAAGCCGCCCTCAAGAAGCTGGCGACCTCCTGCATCGGTGACACCGCGTTCCGCTACGGCTTCCACCGCACCAGTGAGTGGACGACGTCGCGAAAGTCGCTGTTCGAGATCTCTCAGAAGTACCCGCAGATCCAGAAGGCATTGGCCGAACAGCTCATCGGGAAGTCGAAGCCCAACGCGCCGGTCCTGGTCGACACCGGGATCAACGACGACATCATCCCGCACGGGCAGGTGCTCGAGATGGTGCGGAGTTGGCGTGCTCAGGGTGCGGATGTGCGGGTCGTCAACGACGGAACGCCGCCGATCTTCCCATCGCTGGCCGTGAACCACGCGCTGCCGTACGTGTTCAGCACGCTGCCGGCATCGCAGTTCCTCTACGACCGGTTCAACGCTCCTAGCTGATCGGCCCCGCGCCGACCGATACGAACGACAGATGCCGTGCACCCGACCGGGTGCACGGCATCTGTCATCGGAACCAAAAACTAGTGCACCAGTGCGGGTTTCACCGCGAGAACCGGCTTCGGGCACGCGAGGAGCAGCCGTTGAGCGGTGCTACCCATGAGCAGCTTCCCGACCGGTGAGCGGTGCCGGATGCCGATCACCAGCAGATCGGCGTCGTCACGGTCCATCGCGTCGAGCAGGGCGTCCACCGGGTCGACCGAGACGTCCTGCTCGACGACGAAGCTGATGCCCGACGCCCCCAGCGTCTCCTCGAGGTTCCCCACGTCGGTCGAGTCGGCGAAGCGGGGGTCGGCCAACGCGTCCCCCTTGGTCGCGTTGAGCACGGTGACGGCGGTGTCGCGTACCCGCGCCTCGGTGATGGCGTGCTCGAGTGCGGCCCGTCCGTACACATCCGGGGTGTAGCCGACGACGATCATGCGTTCTCCTTCTCACGGGCGGGGGTGGTGTCGGTGGCGAGGGTGATGCGAGGGCCGAAGAACCGGGCGATCAGCGGGAACACGAGCAACGACACGATGATGACGTACACGACGACGGCGATCGGTTCGGTGAAGATGCCGCTCCAGTCGCCCTCGTTGAGCTGCAGCGTCTGGCGTAGCTGACGTTCGATTCGCGGCCCGAGGATGACGCCGATGATCAACGGCAACACCGGGAGTCCGAATCGACGCATCATCAGCCCCATCAATCCAAAGACCAGCAGCAGCGCGAGATCGAGCCACTGCAGGTTCACCGCGTACGCACCCAGGACGGCGAAGAACAAGATGCCTGCGTAGAGGTAGGGCCGCGGCGTCCGCAGCAGCTTCGCCCACAGCGGCGCGAGCGGCAGGTTGAGCGCGAGCAGCAGGAAGTTGCCGATGAACAGGCTGGCGATCAACGTCCAGACCAGCAGCGGTTCCTTGTCGAACAGTGTCGGCCCGGGCTGGATGCCGTAGGAGACGAACGCGGTGAGCATGACCGCCGCGGTCGCGTTGGTCGGCAGACCCAGCGAGAGCATGGGTACGAGAGTGCCTGCGGCCGATGCATTGTTGGCCGCCTCCGGCCCGGCGACACCCTCGATGGCGCCCTTGCCGAACTCCTCCGGGTGCTTGGTCAGCTTCTTCTCGGTGATGTACGAGAGGAAGGTGGGCAACTCGGCGCCGCCGGCGGGAAGCGCGCCGAACGGGAACCCGAATGCGGTGCCGCGCAGCCACGGCTTCCAGGAACGCTTCCAGTCGCTCTTGCCCATCCACGGACGGCCGACGGGGATGACCTCGGCGGGCTTGCGCCGCAGGTGCGCGGCGACCCAGAGTGCCTCACCGAGAGCGAACACCGCGACGGCGATCACGACGATGTCGATGCCGTCGGACAGCTGGGGGATACCGAAGGTGGCGCGCGGCTGTCCGGTGAGGAAGTCGATACCGACCAGTCCGATCGCCAATCCCAGCAGCAGCGAGATGCACCCGCGCAGTTTGGAACTGCCGAGGACGGCGGTGACCGCGACCAACGCCAACAACATGATGGCCAGGTAGGACGGGGCGCCGAGGGACACCGCGAACTTCGAGACGATCGGTGCGAAGAGCACCAGCAACACGGTGCCGATGGAGCCCGCGACGAAGGACCCGATGGCGGCCGTGGCCAACGCCTGCGCGGCCCGGCCGGCCCTCGCCATCTTGTTGCCCTCGATGGCGGTGATGACCGACGACGACTCACCCGGGGTGTTCAACAGGATGGAGGTCGTCGACCCGCCGTACATGCCGCCGTAGTAGATGCCGGCGAACATGATGAATGCCGCACTGGGACTGACGTTGTAGGTGATCGGGAGGAGGAGTGCGACGGTCATGGCCGGCCCGATGCCGGGCAGGACGCCGACCGCGGTGCCCAGCAGGACGCCGATGCACGCGTAGAGCAGGTTCATCGGTGTCGCTGCCTCGGCGAAACCGTTCATCAGCCAGTTGAGGTTGTCCATCAGAGGATCCCGTCCAGAATGCCTGCGGACAGCGGGATCCCGAGTCCGACGTAGAACGCGTAGAAGCTGATCAGCGACAGCGCGAGGCCGATCGCGAGATTGCGGACCCAGTGCCGGTTGCCGAGGATGGTCGCCGCGCCACCGAACAGGCCGGCGCCCACGATCACCCAACCGAGCACATCGACCAGGGCGATGGTCGCGACGAACAGGAGGACCAGCAGGCCGACCGTCTTCCAGTCCGCGGGTGCGGAGGTGTCGATGTCCTCGCCGTCGTCGGGCGTCCCTTTCTTGCCCCGCCAGGTGGCGATGGCCAGGAGCACCGAGCAGATGAGCAGGCCGATTCCGATGACCAGCGGGAAGAGCTTGGGGCCGACAGGGTCGACCTTCGCGAACTCGGCGGTCAGCGAGACGGCGTCGACGATCAGGAACACCCCGACCACGACCATCACCGCGCAGACGACGAGCTGTGCCCAGTCGGGACGCTCGGCCTCGGTCTCCTCCGGCCCCTCGGGACGGTTCAGTGTGGCGGTCATACCAACCCCAGCTCGGTCAGGGTGGACTCGACCCGCTGGTCCTGCTCACGCAGGAACTGCGCGAAGGGTTCGCCCGTCTCGAACGCGTCCGTCCAGCCGTTCTTGCTCAACGCTTCTCTCCATTCGTCGGTCCCGTGCAGCTCGGTCAGCGCGGCGACCATCTCGTCGCGTGCGGCGTCGGACAGCCCGGGCGGCGCGAGCACGCCGCGCCAGTTGGTGAACTCGAGGTCGATTCCCGCCTCGCGCAGCGTGGGCGCGTCGACGTCGGCCACCCGCTCGGATCCCGATACCGCGAGTACGCGCACCTGGCCTGCCTCGATCTGGTCGACGTACTCGCCAAGGCCGGAGGTGCCGGCCGCGATCTTGTTGCCCAACAGGGCCGTCAGCAGATCGCCGCCGCCGTCGTAGGAGATGTAGTTGACCTTCGTGGGATCGATCCCCACCGCCTCGGCGGTCTCCATCGGGAAGAGGTGGTCGGGTCCGCCGGGTGACGAACCGCCTCCGATCGTCACCGACGACGGGTTGGCCCGCCATGCGCGTATGAGGTCGTCGACGGTCTTGAACGGTGAATCCGCGGGTACGAGAATGCCTTCGGGCTCCTCGACCATCTTCGCCAGTGGCGTCGCATTCGACACGCGCGCCTTGGAGCCGTTGGTGTAACCGGCGCCGACGACCCCGAGCCCCATCATCATCATGAGATCGTTGTTGCCGGACTCGTTCATCAACCGCGCCATCGCCACGGTGCCGCCCGCACCGATGACGTTGAACACCTCCACGCGTCCGGTGATGTCCTTGTCCTCCATCACCTTCACCGCGGTGCGGGCGGTGAGGTCGTACCCGCCACCGGGGCTGTTGGGCACCATCATGCGTATGCGGTGTAAGCCCTCGCCGTCGTCGCCGCGGGTGACTCCGCACGCCGCGACGAGCAGCAGCAGCGCCAGGATGACGCCCAGCCGTTTGCGCATCGGTCCTCGATTCGTGTCGATGATGTGAGACTGTGATCGAGGCCAAGCATGAAGCCAAAGGTGAGCCACGTCACCTTTTCGGAGCCAACGAAAGTAGTGTTCTTTGTGGTCGCGACCGAAAGTCCGTCTGCGGCGAGGACCGGGACGTCCCGCCCGCCGCGGTCGTTCCCTGGCGGGCCAGTTCCTCGTGCTGCAGTTGCTGGTGGTCGCCGTGGTCCTCGGTGCGGTCGCCGCGATCTCCATCCACCAGTCGACCACGGAGTTCCGCGACATCGCGGGCGGACGCATGCTGTCGGTCGCGGAGAGCCTCGCCTCGACCCCGATCGTTCGTGAGCAGTTGGCTGCCCCGCTGGTCGAGCAGGTGCTCGCTCCCGACGTGGACCGGGCTGTCGCACTGTCCGGTGCCACCGTGGCCGAGATCGTGTCCCCGAACGGCAGGGTGATGGTCTCGACCGATCCGACCAGGGTGCGGGGTGACGCAGACCTCGGTGACAGCGACGTCCTGGGTGGACGCGGGTGGTCCGGCGACGTCGACATCGACGGCCGACGGTCCATCGCCGGGCACGTCCCGATTCTCGACACCGACGGGCGAGTACTGGCGGTGGTGACCGTCTCGGAGAACTACCCGTCGACGTGGATGCTGTTGTCCGACGCCGGTGCTCGCCTGCTGATCTACCTCGGTATCGGTGCGGGGGTCGGGGCGGTCGGGTCCTGGTTGCTCTCCCGTCGCATCCGACGACACACCCTGGGCATGGAGACCGCGGAGATCGCCGGCCTCGCCGATCACCGGGAGGCGTTGCTGCACAGCATCGCCGAGGGCGTCATCGCGGTAGGCAACGACGGTCGCATCACGATGATCAACGACAGCGCCTGCGTCCTGCTCGATCTCGAGCCCGACGTGGTGGGCACACCCGTGGCCGAATCGGGCATGGACGCCGGTGTTCGCGAGATCCTCCTGTCCCCAGGTGATGTGGAGGATGTGATCGTGACGACATCGACGCGGGTGCTGGCGCTGAACCGCCGCAGCGCGACGAGCAGACGAGCCGAGAGTCGCGGCCAACACATCGGGTCGGTGACCACCATGCGTGACAGCACCGAACTCGCGTCCATGCAGAGCCAGCTGACCTCGCACAAGAGCGTCACCGACACCCTCCGGGCCCAGACACACGAGTTCGCCAACCAACTCCACACCATCTCCGGGCTCGCGCAGCTCGGCGCCTATGACGACGTCACCACCTTCGTGGGGACCCTGACGCGTCGGCGCGCGGAGATCAGCGAGTCCATCACCGCGCACATCGGCGACCCGGCGGTCGCCGCGTTGCTGATCGCCAAGACATCGCTGGCGGCCGAGACCGGCGTCCGGCTGACGCTCGACCCGTCGTCGCGCCTGCGAGCCCTCGACCCCGCTTTGTCGACCGACGTGATCACCGTCGTCGGCAATCTCGTGGACAACGCGCTCGACGTGTCCCGCGACCACGGCTCCCGGTCGATCACCGTCCTGGTGCGCGACGAATCGAGTTCGGACGTCCCCGATCTGTGCGTCGAGGTCGTCGACTCCGGGCCCGGGGTGCCGCCCGAGAAACGTGAACTGATCTTCTCGCGAGGGGTGAGCTCGAAAACCGACACCCCGGGCGGGCGGGGGATCGGGCTGGCGCTGGTGCGTCTGGTCAGCGCTCAACACGGTGGCACCGCCACCATCGACGACGCCGAATCCGGTGGCGCACGTTTCCGCGTCCGCATGCCGCTCGGCTGACGACCGCTCACGACACGGTAGGAGAAGGCAGTGCCCACAGTGCTGGTGGTCGACGACGACTTCATGGTGGCCGACATCCACCGTCGGTTCGTCGAGGCCACCGACGGATTCCGTGCCGTGGGCGTCGCGCACTCGGCTGCGCAGGCACGCGCGAGCATCGCGACGTTGCGACCGGATCTGATCCTGCTCGACGTCCATCTGCCCGACGCCTCCGGTCTCGAGGTATTGCGCGAGCTCCGCGCGGCCAAGGACCCGGTGGGCGTCATCATGATCACCGCTGCGCGCGAGGTCGACACCGTCGCCGACGCATTGAGTGGTGGCGCGGCCGACTACCTCATCAAGCCGTTCGAGTACCCGCAGCTGCGCGACAAGCTCGAGGCGTTCGCGACCCGCTTCTCCGCATTGCGGAGCGGCGAGGCCGATCAGAACCTCGTCGACTCGCTCTTCGGTGCCGGTTCCCCGGCGGGTCCGGGCGAGACCGCCGAACGCTTCCCGAAGGGGCTCTCACCGGAGACCGGAACCCTCATCCTCGACGCCGTCGCCGGCGGGGCGGAGTTCTCGGCGACGGAGTGCGCCGAGGCGGTCGGTATCTCCCGGGTCAGCGCGCGACGCTACCTCGAGCACTACCTGGAGTCAGGTGTGCTCGAAGTCCGTCTCCAGTACGGCCGCGCGGGCCGACCGGTCCGCAAATACCGGGGACGCGAGCAGCGAGGGAACTGAAGCTGACTGGGTGGAAAGCACCATCGAGTGTGCTGGCAGCGGGTCGTGAGAATGCTTGCGGGACAACGCACACTCGATGAGTGCTTTCCGCACTGTCGGCGGTGTGAAACGTGCGTTGCGCGTGTCGGGCACGTTCCATGCGAAAGGCCCGCACCTCGAGATCGAGGTACGGGCCTTTCGACGTACTACGGACGAATCACTCAGCGGCGCTGATGAACGTCTCGAGCTCCACGCGCGCGACGTCGTCGGCCATCTGCTCCGGCGGGCTCTTCATCAGGTAGGCCGAGGCCGGGAGGATGGGTCCACCGATGCCACGGTCGAGGGCGATCTTCGCCGCGCGGACCGCGTCGATGATGATGCCTGCCGAGTTGGGCGAGTCCCAGACCTCGAGCTTGTACTCCAGGTTCAGGGGCACGTCGCCGAAGGCGCGACCCTCGAGGCGGACGTAGGCCCACTTGCGGTCGTCGAGCCACGCGACGTGGTCCGAGGGTCCGATGTGGACGTTCTTGTCGTCGATCTTGCCTGCCAACGAACCATGCAGGTTCGAGGTCACGGCCTGGGTCTTCGACACCTTCTTGGACTCGAGACGCTCACGCTCGAGCATGTTCTTGAAGTCCATGTTGCCGCCGACGTTGAGCTGGTAGGTCCGGTCGAGCGCGACACCGCGATCCTCGAACAGCTTCGCCATGACGCGGTGGGTGATGGTGGCACCGACCTGGCTCTTGATGTCGTCACCGACGATCGGGACGCCCGCGGCGCGGAACTTCTCGGCCCACTCCGGGTCGGAGGCGATGAACACGGGCAGCGCGTTGACGAAGGCCACGCCCGCGTCGATGGCGCACTGTGCGTAGAACTTGTCGGCCTGCTCGGAGCCCACCGGGAGGTAGGACACGAGGACGTCGACCTTGGCGTCCTTGAGGGTCTGCACCACGTCGCCGCCGTCACCGTCGGCCTCGGTGATGGTCTCGCGGTAGTACTTGCCGAGGCCGTCGAGGGTGTGGCCACGCTGCACGGTCACGCCGGTCGGGGGGACGTCGGCGATCTTGATGGTGTTGTTCTCCGAGGCGAAGATGGCCTCGGACAGGTCGAATCCGACCTTCTTGGCGTCCACGTCGAACGCGGCGACGAACTGCACGTCGCGGACGTGGTACTTGCCGAACTTCACGTGCATGAGGCCGGGAACGGTGACGTTCTCGTCGGCGTCCTGGTAGTACTGCACGCCCTGAACCAGGGATGAGGCGCAGTTGCCCACGCCCACAATGGCTACGCGCACAGAGTTGTTGTCACCCATGGTCGGGCTCTCTTTCTGTATTCGGTGTTACTGACGTTGCTTCGCCGGTGGTTGCCGACGGGACGGATGTGGCCGCGGTTTCGGACGCATCCGGTTCGACGATCGCTGCGTCGTCGGCGGCTGCCGACGATTCAGCGGCGATGAGCTCGTTGAGCCAGCGCACTTCGCGCTCACTGGACTCGAGACTCAATTGGTGTAGCTGTCGGGTGTAGCGGTCCACTGCACGATTGGACCGTCCGACGGCATCTCGCAGACCTTCGCGACGTTCCTCGACCTGGCGACGACGCCCTTCGAGGATCCGCATACGGGCCACTGCCGGCGTGCGGCTGAAGAATGCGAGGTGCACTCCGAAGCCGTCGTCGGTGTAATTCTGTGGTCCGGTGTCTGCGACCAGTTCGGCGAATCGTTCTCGCCCCGCGGGTGTCAACTTGTACACCCGGCGCGCACGTCGTTTCAGGGTTCCCTGCGGACCGGCTTCCTCGGCGATGATTCCGTCGGTCTGCATTCTCCGCAGAGTCGGGTACAGCGAGCCGTACGAGAAGGCTCGGAATGCACCCAACAGTCCGGTGAGCCGCTTGCGCAGCTCGTATCCGTGCATCGGGGTGTCCAGGAGCAGGCCCAGCACTGCGAGTTCCAACATTGCTTTCGATACTCCTTCCCGACCTGTCGAACGAACGTGTGCAGCAAGTATTACACGCAATGTATCGGCCCGATATAACCGGGATAGGAAACCACGCATGAACTGGGGTTTGCCGAGCTCATTCGGGCGGGTGTCCGGCCGGGGCCGCGACGACCGGTCCTCGGCGTCGTCGGACGGGTCGCCGGGGTTCGGCCCGAACCTGGGGGTGGTCGCAGGGCTGCACGTACTCTTGATGACGTGCTTGTGCAGAGACAGACGGTCGATTACGCGCTGCAGCGCCGATCGCTGCTGTCCGACGTCTACGCGGGACGCGCCGCCATGCGCACCGTCTGCGACGCGGATCCGTATCTGTTGCGCGCGGCGAAGTTCCACGGCCGCCCCAGCACCGTCCTGTGCCCGGTCTGCCGCAAGGAACAGCTCACCTTGGTGTCCTGGGTTTTCGGTGACAAGCTGGGCACGGTCTCCGGGTCGGCACGCTCGACCGAGGAGATCACCCGGCTCGCCGAGTCCGCCGAGGAGTTCTCGGTACACGTGGTGGAGGTCTGCCGGACGTGCCGGTGGAACCACCTGGTGCAGTCCTTCGTTGCAGGGCTGCCCGTGCGGCCCCGGGCGCGGCGGACCAGACGTGTGGCGGGCACCGGCGAGTGACCCCTTCCTCGCGGCGTGGCGCCGACGTGGCCGGGAACAGTGTGTTCGATCGATGAGTATGGAGACGTGGTTGTGAGTAACGGAACCGGCGCGCAGCCGCGCACCGTCCGCGAGAAGAAGCGCACGCGGCTCAAGGTCGTCGCCTGGCTGTTCGGGCTCCTCGGCGCCCTCGTGCCGCTCGGTGTCGTCGTCATGGCGGTGGTTTTCCTGTTCACCTACCTCGGCCAGTCGGTACCCGGACCCGACGACATCAAGCAGAACCAGGTCGCGACGATCCTCAACTCCAACGGCGGAGAGATCGCGCGCATCGTCCCGCCCGAGGGCAACCGCACCGACGTCACGATCGACAAGATCCCCAAGTCGGTCCAGGACGCGGTCATCGCGGCCGAGGACCGTCAGTTCCGCAGCAACGCCGGCTTCTCCATCAGTGGTCTTGCGCGCGCGGCGATCGGGCAGGTCACCAACAACGCCGACGCCGGCGGTGGGTCGACGATCACCCAGCAGTACGTGAAGAACGCCCTCGTCGGCGACGAGCGCAGTTACACCCGCAAGTTCAAGGAACTCGCGATCGCGACCAAGATGTCGAACGAGTGGTCCAAGGACGACATCATGGCCGCCTACCTCAACACCATCTACTTCGGTCGCGGCGCCTACGGCATCTCGGCGGCGTCGCAGGCCTACTTCAACAAGGACGTCTCCGACCTCACCGTCCCCGAGGCCGCGGTGCTCGCATCCTCGATCCGGTCGCCGTCGTTCTACGACCCGGCGACCAACATCGCCGCGGCCCAGGCGCGCTGGCGCTACGTGCTCGACGGCATGGTGACGATCGGTGCGCTGACCCCGAGCGACGAGTCCACGCTGAAGTACCCGCGGGTCGCTGCGGTCAAGGATGTCTCCGGCAGCGTCACCAACGGTCCCAACGGACTGATCAAGACGCAGGTCCTCGCCGAGCTCAACTCGCTGAACATCTCCGAGCAGCAGGTGCAGACCGAGGGGTTGAAGATCACCACGACGATCGACCCGCAGGTGCAGCGCTCGGTGGTGGCCTCGGCCAACGGTCAGCTGCAGGGTGAGCCGAGGAACATCCGCGACGCGGTCGTCTCGATCGACCCGAAGACCGGGGGCGTCAAGGGCTACTTCGGCGGCAACCAGGGCCAGGGTTTCGACTACGCCCAGGCGGCGTTGCAGACCGGCTCGTCGTTCAAGGTGTTCGCGCTCGTCGCGGCGCTCGAGCAGGGTGTCCCGCTGTCGAAGGTCTACAGCTCCGCGCCGTTCGAGGCGCCGGGTGGGCTGACGGTGACCAACTCCGACGGTGAGAGCTGCGGCTCGTGCAACCTGGCGACGGCACTGAAGTTGTCGCTCAACACCGTCTACTACCGCCTCATGATGGACCTCGACGGCCAGGCGCAGGCCGTGGCCGACGCGGCCCATCAGGCCGGCATCGCGGAGAGCTTCGGCGACATCGCCAAGACGCTGCAGAACACCGACGGCACCGGCGTCGAGGGTGGTGTGGTCCTCGGCCAGTACCCCTCGCGCGTCATGGACATGGCCTCGGCGTACGCGACGCTGGCGAACCAGGGCGTCTATCACGCACCGCACTTCGTGCAGAAGGTCGAGACCGCGGACGGGACCGTGCTCTACGAGCGCAAGCCCGACGCCGGTCAGCGTCGCTTCTCGGCCGCGGTGGCCAACAATGCAACCGCAGCCATGGAGCCGATCGCGGCCGCATCGCGCGGACACGCCCTCGACGACGGCTCTCGTCCCTCGGCGTCGAAGACCGGCACGACGCAGCTCGGCGACACCGGACAGAACAAGGACGCCTGGATGGTCGGGTACACCCCGTCGCTGTCGACCGCGGTCTGGGTCGGCACCGATCGCGGTGTCGCACTGACCAACTACCAGGGGTCGATCGTCTACGGCTCGGGTCTGCCGTCGGACATCTGGCAGGCCGCGATGGACGGCGCACTGGAGAACAAGCCGATCGAGCAGTTCCCGGAGCCGGCGGAGATCGGTGGCGTCGCGGGCGTTCCCTATGAGGCTCCGGCGACGACCGAGCAGCAGACACGGACCTCACAGTCGCGCAGCGAAGAGGAATCGACCGGTCCGAGTGAGACGTTGGCGCCGCCGTCGCTGACGCTCGCACCCGGCGTGACCATCCCCCTGCCGGGCGCGCCCACTCCGCAGGAGGTGGAGCCGACGCCGCGCGGCAACGGAAACGGCAACGGCAACGGCAACGATCCCGCCGCCGGGCCGTAGGCGTCCGGGCCGAGATGACACAGTGGGATTCGCCGACACGGCTGTCGGCTGATCTTCGCGAGGACTCCGACCGCGAGCTCCCGACGCGGACCGACGTCATCGCGCGCGAGGCGTCGATCGCGGTGGGCGGCCCCCTGGGACTGCACGCCGTCGTCGGACGCAGCCGCTACTTCACGCCACTGCGCGTCATCATGCTGTTGGCGCTGATCGCCCTGGCGCTGGGTTGGTACGGCAAGGCGGCCTGTCTGCAGCAGGCGCCCAAGGCAGGGACCCAGACGCTCGAACTCGACTGGAGTCAACACCGGCAGTACATCGCCATGTGTTATTCCGACACCGTCCCGCTCTACACCGCCGAACGCCTCGACACCGGTGCGCTGCCGTACAAGTCGTCGTGGTTCCAGAAGGGACCGGACGGCGCGACCGAGCAGCGGTACATGGAGTACCCGGTCGTGACCGGCATGTACATGTACGGCGCCGCGCAGGTCGCGCACGGTTGGCAATGGATGCACGAGCACTGGGGCGTGCCGTCGGCGCTGGACGTGGTGCTGTTCTTCAACGTCGTCGCGCTGGGTCTCGCACTGTTCTGGCTCGTCACGATCTGGGCCACCGCCCTGACCGCCGGTGTGCGGATCTGGTCGGCGTCGATCGCCGCGCTCTCGCCGTTGGTGATGGTGCACATCTTCACCAACTTCGACGCGATCGCCACGGCGTTGCTGGCCCTGGCCATGTTGGCGTGGGCCCGCCGGAACCCCTGGGCCACCGGCCTCTTCCTCGGCATCGGTGTGGCCACGAAGTTGTATCCCGGCCTACTGCTGATCCCCCTGCTGGTGCTGTGTCTGCGCGTGGGCAAGGTGCGCGAGTTCACCGTGACCGCGTTGGTGGCCGTCGGCACGTGGCTGCTGGTCAACTTGCCGTTCATCGTCGGGACCCCGACGGGGTGGTGGGAGTTCTTCCGCTACAACGCCGATCGCGGCATCGACCCCGACACGTGGTTCAACGTGGTCAGCTCGGTGTCGAACTACGACTGGGGCGCGGGGGCCGACGGCAAGTCGGCTCTGGTCAACGCGTTGTCGCTGGGGTTGTTCGCCCTGGTCTGCGTCGGTATCGCGTTCGTCGGTCTGCACGCACCGACCCGACCCCGTCTGGCGCAGTTGATGTTCCTGGTCGTCGCGGGGTTCCTCGTGGTGAACAAGGTGTGGAGTCCGCAGTACTCGCTGTGGTTGGTGCCGCTCGCCGTACTGGCGATCCCCCGGACGAAAATGCTCATCGCGTGGATGGTGCTCGACGCCTTGGTGTGGGTGCCACGGATGGGGTTGTACCTCCCGGAGAACGTCAAGTGGCTCCCCGAGCCCTACTTCATCGGCGCGGTGGTGATCCGCGGGATCGCGGTCGTCGGCCTCTGCGCACTCGTGGTCTGGGAGATCTACCACCCGCGACACGACGTGGTGCGCAACACCTCTCGGGGCGGCTTCTTCGACGACCCGGGCGGTGGTGTGCTGGACAACGCGCCCGACACGCTCCGGCTCCGGCGTCGCAGTCGTGCGGTCGAACCCGATGCGCCCGAGCCCGAACACCGGGAGCCCGTCCCGCAGCTGTGACCCGTCGACTGGGCGGCTGCGGACGTCGACTGGGCGGCTGCGGACGTCGACTGGGCGGTTCAGGCGATGCGCGCCTGCAGGCGGTCCCGATTGGCGGGCCAGTCGTCGTCGGTCATGGCGTATTGCGCAGTGGTGCGCCACGTTCCGTCCGGGAGTGGTCGATGTTTGCGCAACAACCCCTCGAAGGTCGTCCCCAGCTTGAGGATGGCTGCGCGTGACTGCGCGTTGCGTTCGTCGGTGTGCCACACGATGCGGACCGCGCCCGAGGACTCGAAAGCATGGTGCAGCAGGAGAAGTTTGGCCTCCGGGTTGACCGCCGTGCCCTGCACCCGCTTCGAGTAGAAGGTGTAGCCGATGGCCGCGGAGCGGTTGGCGGGGTCGATGTCGTAGTACGACGTGGTCCCGACGACGGCGTCGTCCTGCAGGTCGATCACCGCGAACGCGACACGGTGTGGGTTGTCGATCGCGGTCGAGATGTAGGTGCCCGCCGACGCGACGTCACCCGGGACCGACGTCCAGCGGAACGCGTCGGGTTCATCGACCGCTGCGGCCAGGGCCTCGGCGTCGGCCCCGACCAGCGGTCGAAGTCGGATGTGCTTGCCCTGCAGCGTCGGTGATCCCAGCCAGCTCGTCATACGGAGACGGTATCGGGGACCTTGTCGGGCGGACCAACGGTTTTCCGGGCGTACATGCGGACCGGGGCGCGCACGAACGCGAAGATCAGGATCGCCAGCAGCAGAGCGTGCGTCCACACCCCGAACTGCACGCCGCCCATCACCCACCACTTCATCGGTGAGCCGGAGGTGTAGATGCCGAACAGCCGGAAGATGGTGAGGTCCAACGACAGATCGGCCAGCAGATACAGCACGATGATCGGCCAGGCCACCCGCAGCAGCACGAAGAACGGCAGGATCCACAGCGTGTACTGCGGGGAGTGCACCTTGTGGAAGAGCATGAAGCCGGCCAGCATCGCCGCCGACACCCCGATCCACGGGTAGGGCTCACCGGTGCGCCACACGCGCACACCGAGATAGACGACCAGGACGAACGACGCGAGGATCAGCAGCGGCGACGCGACACCGACGACCGAGTTGTAGCTGATGCCGGCGGCGTCGGTGAGATGGCGTACGCCCCAGTACCAGATCGAGTTCGTGTCGACGTCGGATCGCCGTTTGCCCTGGAACGACAACGCAGCCTTCCACCCCTCGAAGCCGAGGATCATGAACGGCAGTTGTGCGGCGAGGACGGTGACGATAGCTGCGCCGGTCACCCAGGCGGCACCCACCCAGTCCAGTCCGGCCCGACGGACCGACAGCATCCGACCGCGCAGAGCTCCCGAGCGCTCGGCATCGGCCGGTTCTTCGATCGACCAGTCGCCCGCCGAGCGCGCGCCCTGACCACGCGTCAGCACATAGGCCACCAGGGGCACGACGAACAGGCCCGGATACAGCTTGAGCGAGAAGCCGATGGACAGCAGGACCGCCGCGATGATGGCGGCCGTCAGGAACGGGATCCGTCGACGCCCGGTCCGCGGCGACTCCTGCGCACCGAAATACATGACCGCGACGGCACCGACGACCGTCGCCACCACCGGCGTCTCCCAGTTGTGGAACGAGTACAGGATCAGCGGCGGCGTGCCTGCCCACAGCAGGGCGCGCCAGCGGGTCATCAGGCCGAGCAGGACGGTGATCAGGATCCCGAACGGGAGCAGGATCAGGGCCGAGTGCTGGAAGAACTGGGTGTCGGTGTGCGCTCCGATCGCGCCGAAGTACATCAGCAACCCGGAGAGCACCGGGTACTCCACGACGCCGCCGTAGAGGACACCGTCGTCGGTGATGCCGCCGTGGATGTACGGGAAGACATGGTTGTTGATGTCGCGCCCGATCCACAGGAACTGCAGGTCGGAGTAGCACGGCATGAGCAGTTCGTTCTTGCCCACCGGCCAGTGCTCGCTACGACCGTCGGCGAAGTAGGGCGCGCCGCCGCAGTCGAGTTTCCCGAGGTAGCCGAGCCACATGAGGATCAGACTCAGGACGACCAGTACGAGGAGGACGACGGCGATGTTGCCGCGCGCCGCCAGCAACCGCAGCCGCCATCGATCGGTGGTGGAGACGGGGGGCATGGGCTACAGGTTAGGGGATCCGGTGTTCCACTCCACCCAGCCGACTCCCCGGCGACCGTCCGAACGGGTGAACTCACCCCACGCGCGCGGCATCACGCTCACCGAGCCCCGGACGCTCTCCGTCCGCTGCGGCGCCTGGGCGACGGCGCGGAACGTCATGGTCATCGATCCCGGTTCGAGGGCGTAGGTCATCGACCGCACCTGGTCGGGGCCGATGTCGCCGTCGACGAGTCGACACTTGTCGAGCGCCAACAGGGGTGCGCCGGGCTGCTGGGCGTATCCCATCGAGATCGACGGCAACGACGGCAGGCGGATGTCGACGCCGTGGACGCGGGTGCCGTCCTCGAAATGCGCCGACAACCAGAACCACTGGATGTGCCACCAGTTCTGACCGTCCCAGGCGTGGTCGCGTTGTCCGGGCGCGTCGATGGGGATCGGCTCGGTGGGCAGGCCCTCCCCGGCGAGGCTGATCGTGCCGGTGACCATGCACGGGATCTCGTAGACCCGCGTGAGGTCGTACTGGTACGGATCGCCGGAGGTGTACCAGTGCAGATCGAGGCGCACACCGACCGGACGGCCGCCGACCCCACGGCTGACGCCGGCGGGATCGTCGTGGGCGGTGCCGATCGCGTCGACCGTGACGTGCACGTGCGCCAACGGGATGACCGGGACATGGGTCGCGGTGATGGTGTCGGTGCGAACGCTCTGGACCCGGCCGAGTTCGAAGCCGGACTCGCTGACCGTGACGGTGGGGATGTCGGGTCCGCAGACGGCCAGGGCGAACCACCCGTCCGGGTTCTCCGGTCCGACCCCGAACCGCATGAACGCGCCGATACCGGCCGCGGGATCGGCGACGTCGAGGTACCACGTCTCGTTCCACTCGCCGCCCGGTCTGGCCGGGTGTGCCGACTCGTCGGTCGGGTCGACGTAGGTCATGACCGAGCGGGCCGCCCCGACCGGCCGGGAGCTGTCGAGATCGGTGAGGAATGCGCAGGCACGACCGAACAGGGTCAGCCAGAGCTCGTCGGACCCTGGGGTGGGACCGGCCGCGGCCCAGGACACGAGCACGTTGACCAGGCAGACGAACGCGTTGTCGCGGACGTCGCGTTGCAGGGACTCCAGACTGCCGGGAGCGGCGTCACCCAGCGACTCCTGATAGACCGTGATCAGGGTGTCGCCGTAGTCGAGCCGCATCGACCGGTCGAGGGTGCCGAGGAACCAGGCCAGGTCGGCGGCCGCGAAACCCCAGGAGATGCCCTGCCACCCGGTGATGGTGATCGGTCGGTCCGACCCGGATCGGCCGAGCAGGATGTTGCCGAGACGGAAGTCGCCGTGGACCACGCCGCGAAAGGCGGAGGTTTGCTCGCGGTGCCCGACGATGGCGTCGACCGACGCGACGATCCGGTTCGCGACCGTGAGGTCACGCAGATCGATCCGCTCGCCGAAGTTCTCGACGAATCGCACGTACAGCTCACCGAGGCGGCGGTGGTCGATCGGCTCGGACGCCGGGATCCACTGCGCGTCGGCGGCCCGACGACGGAAGGTCGCGTGGACATCGGCCAGAGCGGCGACCGCCAGATGCGCCTTCCCGCGGGTCAGCCCGACCAGCTCGTTACCGTGGCGGACCGGGCCGGGATCGACCAGGACCAGCCAGAACTCCCTACGTCCGGGGTCCAGGTGCGCGTGCAGGCACGGAGCGACGGTGCGCAGGGCGAGCGTGGTCGGACGTGAATAGAAGAGGTGATCCCGCCGGAAGGGTTCGTCGGATCCGGTGTGATCGGGACGGGCGGTCGTGACGATCACCGACGCCGGACACGACGGGTCGCGAGATCTCAGGTGCACCCGCACGGTCACCGACGTGGGCGAGACGGCGAACGGTTCCACACGGAACTCGTCCACCGTTCCGACGACCGCGGCCAGCCAGTCGACGGTGATGTCGTCGGTCGACCACCAGTGCGCCACCGGACCACGATAGGAGGCCCGCGACGCCGACGACGCTCAACCCGGCAGGTTGCGGTTCCATTCGACCCATCCGACGCCGCGACGCCCGTCGGCGTCGGTCCAGGTTCCCCAGGCCCGTGGGAAGTACGCGACGCGGCCGTCTTCGGCGACCAGACGCAGCGGTCCGTGCCCGAGTGGATGGAAGTCGAGGGCGATGGTGCCCGGCTCGATCTGCAGGGCTGTCGACCGCGCGAGGCCGTCGTCACCGATCACCTCGGTGGCCCGGTGCGTGTTGAGCTCGACGGTGGGCTGCCCCGGGTGCTGCGCGTATCCGATGCTGATGGCCGGGATCTGCGGGATGCGCAGATCGAGTCCGTGCAGGTGTGTGCCGTCCGGGAAGTGCGATGTCGTCCACACCCAGTCCATGCCCCACCAGTCGCGGACACCCCAGGAATGGTCGCGTTGGCCGGGGGCGCCGATGGTGATGGGCGCCAAGTCGATGCCGTCGCCGGAGATGGTGATGACCCCGGTGACCCGGCACGGGATCTCATAGCGCGGGGTGAGGCGATACAGGTAGGGGTCGCCGTCTGTGTGCCAGTGCAGGTCGAGGCTCACCTGCACCGCGCGACCGTTCGGATGGTCGCCGAGGATGTCGGCGGGGTCGTCGAACGCCTCGCCGCGGCCGGTGAGCGTCACGTGGGCGTGGGTCAGCTCCTCGACGATCTCGTGGGTCGCGGTCACCGTGTCGGTGGAGACGGCAAGGCCGGCCGGCGGTGCGAGATCGAAGTCGAGGATCGCGATGGTCGGGATGCCCGGACCGCAGATCATCGCGGTGTACCAGGCGTTGTCGAGCGCGGGTGTGATGCCGAGACGGACGAACGCGCCGATGCCTGCTGCCTCGTCGGCGACGTCGAAGTACCAACTCTCGTTCCAGAGTTCGTCGGCTCCCGGGGTGTGGGCGGCCTCGTCGGTCGATTCGGGACGCAGCGGTGTGGGGTCGGTCGGCTCGGGGAGGAGCGCGACGGCGTCGAGATCGAGGGCGTGCTCGCAGTTGCGGCTGAAGGCCGCCATGAACATCTCGTCCCCGCGGCCGGTGCGTTCGACGAGCATCGGCGACACGATCGCCATGATGATCCCGAAGAACGTCTGCAGCCGGACGTCCTCGCGAAACTCGTCGAGGTGTGCGGGCGCCTTGTCGCCGAGACCCTGGTGGTACAGCGCCACCAGCTCATCGGAATGGGCGCGACGGTCGTCGGTCGTCATCGCCGTGCCGAGGAGGTAGGACAGATCGGTCGCCGCCGGGCCCCAGGTCACCGTCTGCCAGTCGACGGCGATCACCGGGCGGGAGGCGTCGTCGGTGCTGAAGAGCAGGTTGTCGAGTCGGTAGTCGCCGTGCACCAGGCCGGTGGCGCTCACGGAATCGGTCGAGAGCTGTTGGTAGCGCTCGAAACCGGCGACCAATGTGTCCGCGACGACGGTGTGCCGCGGATCGAGACGGTCGGAGTATCGCTCGACGAAACCGGTGTAGAGCATCGAGAGAATCGGCCCGGTGATGGGGGACTCACGGTTGAGCCACGGCGCGGACTCGAGTGAGGGATGTCCGATGCAGGGGGCGTGCAGCTCGGCGAGGGCGGCGACCGCGAGGCGGGCCGCACCCGGGGAGGCGCCGTCGAGCTCGTTGCCCACCGTCGCCGGACTGACGTCCTCGAGGACGAGACAGAACGTCCCGCTCTCGGGCTCGTACTCGGCGTGCAGGCATCCGGCGAGCGCGCGGCTGTCGATCGACGGCGCCACGTCCTGGTAGAACCGGACCTCACGTTCGTAGAGGCCCATCGACACACCGGAGCTGCGGCTGGTCTCGTCGGAGGCCGCGACCTTGACGATCACCGCAGCGGGTCCGTCACCGGCGGAGTAGGTGAGGGTGACGCGATGGTTCTCGCTCACCTGCCCGGTGCCGATACGTTCGGTGGAGAAGTCCGACACCGTCCCGGTGCCCACGACCGCGGACAACCACTCGGGCGTGAGATCGGCGACGGTTGCCACTGCGAGTGAACTGGTCATGGCTCGAAACGTAACCCAGGTCACGTCTCGAAGAAGCAGATTCGCAATTCTGTTCCAACGGTGGGCGCCCTGCGCACGATTTCGCAGGTCACAGGACACTGATGTAGCCTTGCCCGGTTGCCGACGCAGGCGACCCTCCTGCCACGGATCGTCCGTGGCCGACCAGCCCACAGGAGGTGATGTGGTCTTATGCGTCATTACGAATTGATGGTCATCCTCGATCCGAATCTGGACGAGCGCACCGTTGCCCCTTCGCTCGACACCTTTCTCAACGTTGTCCGCAAGGACGGCGGAAAGATCGACAAGGTCGACATCTGGGGAAAGCGCCGTCTGGCGTACGAGATCCAGAAGCACACCGAGGCGATCTACGCCGTCATCGACATCAACGCGGAGCCCAAGACGGTGAGCGAGCTCGATCGTCAGCTGAAGCTGAACGAGTCGGTCCTGCGCACCAAGGTTCTGCGGTCGGAGCACTAGAACGTCGGACGTGAACCGACGCCGTCCGGTCGTCGCCACCGCACCTCTCCCGAGGTCGATGGAACCGATCGGAGCGAAGTCGAGTCTCATGTCGGTACCGGGAAATAGGGTCGACACGCACGAGCGTGACCGATTCTCGTCCCCGGTGCGCATCGATCCCGAGAACAACCCACACGCATAGGGAGTTTCACCATGGCCGGCGACACCATTCTCACCGTCATCGGAAACCTGACAGCGGATCCCGAGCTGCGATTCACCCCGTCGGGTGCGGCGGTTGCCAACTTCACGGTTGCCTCCACCCCCCGGATGTTCGATCGTCAGACCAACGAATGGAAAGACGGCGAGGCGCTTTTCATGCGCTGCAGCATCTGGCGCGACGCCGCGGAGAACGTGGCCGAGAGCCTGACGAAGGGCGCCCGCGTCATCGTGTCCGGCCGGCTCAAGCAGCGGTCGTACGAGACGCGTGAGGGCGAGAAGCGCACGGTCGTGGAACTCGAGGTCGAAGAAGTCGGTCCCTCGCTCAAGTACGCCACCGCCAAGGTCAACCGCGCATCGCGTGGTGGCGGCGGTGGAGGCGGCGGCAACTCCGGATCATCGGGCGGCGGAGGCGGAAGCCGCGGCGGTTCGTCCGGCGGCGGCGCAGCGGCGAACGACGATCCGTGGGGCAGTGCCCCGGCGAGCGGATCGTTCGGCGGCGGGGACGACGAACCACCGTTCTAGGACCGCTGCGGCGGTCTCGCATCACATATCGGAGCAAGGAAATGCCGAAAACATCAGGCGGCGGACGCAGAGTCCGTGCCGAGAAGGACATCACGGCCAAGGCCTGTTCCTTCTGTACAGCTACACAACCTGACATCGACTACAAAGACACCTCGCAGCTGCGGCGGTTTCTGTCGGACAAGGGCAAGATCCGGTCACGCCGTGTGACCGGGAACTGCGTCCAGCACCAGCGGGACGTGGCCATTGCGGTGAAGAACTCACGCGAGGTCTCACTGCTGCCGTTCACCTCCACGGCGCGCTGAGCGGAAAGGGACAAAATGAAGCTCATTCTCACCGCCGAGGTCGAAAACCTCGGAGTCGCAGGCGACACCGTCGAGGTCAAAGACGGTTACGGTCGCAACCTCCTGCTGCCCCGCGGTCTGGCCATCCCGGCCAGCCGTGGCGCACAGAAGCAGGTCGAAGGAATCCGGCGTTCGCAGGAGGCCCGCGCGGTGCGCGGACTCGATCACGCCAACGAGCTGAAGCAGGCTCTGGAGAACCTCGAGTCGGTCTCACTCCCGGTGAAGACCCACGACTCGGGCAAGCTCTTCGGCTCGGTCACCGTGGCCGACGTCGCCGGCGCCATCCGCACCGCGGGCGGCCCGGTCGTCGACAAGCGTGCCGTCGAACTGCCCAAGGGACACATCAAGGCCACGGGTACCTACCCCGTCGTCGTGAACCTGCACCCCGACGTGTCGGCGTCGCTCAACCTCTCGGTTGTCGCGAGCTGATCGTCACCTGAACCACCATTTCGGCCCCCGCAGGATCCTCTGCGGGGGCCGAAATGCGTCAGGGGTGGGGTACCTCAGCGCCCGATGTACGCCCGGGCCTGTGTGCCCACCAGGTCGACGAGGTCGCCCTGCGCGAGGTTCACGTCGAGCAGATGCAGGCCCCAGGTGGCGTTGGGCAGGGTCGGCAGCGCGCCCGCCGGTGGCGCACCGTTCCCGCCGCCGCTGATCCGCAGCACGTGTGCACCCCCGTCGGTGCTGCACACCCCGGTGTAGCCGCGCGCCGACCGCCCGGCGATCTCGCTGTGCAGTCGTGCCGGGGCGCCGCTGCCGAGAGCGGCCGGATTCGTGCACAGCACCTCGTAGTCGGGCCCGAACGGCAGGTCACCGCGCGCGCCCTGTGTCCCGGCCTCGGACGGAGGGCGTCCGAAGCGGGAATCGGCCGGTGGCTGCCGGTTGAACGCGGAATACGCGATGACGCAACCGTTCTGCGATGCGGTGGTGCACGCCGGGACCGACGAGAAGTCACCACCGGCAAGTGAACCCTTGCGCACCAACACGTTTCCGCCGAGCAGGATCGCCGACACCAATCGTGCCTGCACCGGGGTGTTCTCGATGCGCTTGCGGATGAGAGTGCGCAGCATCAACGTCCCCTGCGAGTGTCCGATGAGGACGACACCGCGACCGTTGTTGTGGTGCGCCAGATAATCGTTCCATCCCTTCTCGAGATCGTCGTAGGCGAGGTCGAGGGCCGTGGCGCGTTGGTTGCCGGTGGCGGTGAACAGTCCGCGCAGGGTGCTCTGGCGGTAGATGGGAGCCCATACATTGCAGTTCGCGCCGAAGGGTTCGGCCTGCTGGCCGGCGATCAGACGCTCCTCCGGGCCGACGGCCCGGTTGGCGTTGGCGGTCAGCTGCAGCGAGACCGTCGGGTACACGTAGAAGCAGTCGACGGGTGCGCCCGACCGGCCGCCGCACGGGTCGGCGGCCTGTCCGGGTCGGCACAGCCATGTGGTGGCCTCGGTCGGTGTCGCGCTCGCAACGCCCGTGGCTCCGCCGATCGCGACGGCGATCGACGCGACGACCGTGATGACCACCATCTGCCACAGAGTCGGGTGTTCTCGCCGGTCACGGCCCTCGTTGCGATGTGTCGTCGGTGTCATGTCGCTCCCCGGCCTGTGTGATCCGCGCGGCACGAAGTCGGTGCGCCGCTGTCGATCTCAGTAGACCGCACCGCGACGGTGCGCACCACCGTTTCGCGGGTGTTCGGCAGAGCGCGGATCAGACCTGTGCTGCGGGTGCGCGCCGGGCCGCGGGCTCTCGCGAGGCGGGTGCGACCGAGGAAGGGCAGGGGACGATGAGCAGGTCGCCGAGCTGCAGGTCTCGTGGCAGCGACACCTCAGCGCCGTCCACAGGCGCCGGGCGGTCCGGACGGGCGTGTGCGGTTGAGCCGTCACCGAGGACCCGGAACGTCCCCTTGTGCGCTACCGAGATCCGGTCGATCAGGCGCACGTGCGTCCAGTCGGCGCCGATGTGGCCGGCCGCGCAATCGACGAGGGCGATGGGCTCGTCCCCGTCGTGCACCACGGCGCTGACCCGACACAGCACCACCCGTGCGCATCCGACCTGCGACGTCGTCGTGGTCCAGTCGCAGGGCGTGCCCAGCAGATCGGCGACCCGGTGCATCGAAAGTCCCTCCACGACAACGTCATCAATGGTGGTGGAGGTGTGCGGCGGCCACGCGGACAGGTCGATGGGGTCCGGGATGCTCATGCGCAGCGTCGGCATGATGTCGGTGAGTGTCACCCGAACAGGTCTACGCGCCCGAGGCGCGCCGTCATGGCGCGGTGACACGATCTGCACGGCATGCCCCCGCGCGTTGACGAAATCCATACGGGCGTGACGGTTTCGGATGCGAGATCAGACATGTCAGAACCTTCGCCGCTCGCGGTTGGTGCGTCTCCACGATCCCGGCCGTTAGACTTGCAGAGGTACGGACGTACTCCTTCACGGGATGTCTCGATGTCCGTTGTCGACGTCAGCTGGGCGTAACCCCGCATTGTGGCGGCCTTCATCTGATCGTCCGACAGCATTTGTTGCGAAATTCGAACACGCCCGGGTTGCGCGGTCTCACGACACGCCGAAGGCAATTCGATGCACACCCTGTGCGTGCCCACAGATGCCGGTGACCAGCGTGAACGCTTCTGGCACGACGGCTTGTCCCCAAAGCGCCAACAGTCGGTCAACACGATTGGGGGATTGCTCCACAGGAACCTAACAACTTGGTCCACAGGGTGGTTTGGTGCGGATCACAACGGGACCTAATCTCGTGACCGTGCCTCGTGCCGGGTCCGCTCTGTCGGACCCCGGGAGTAGAAAACACGAGCGGGCGTGATCGGTTCGGCGCGACGAGGTGGTCGCGAACACCAGCGGGTATCGCGGGTGCGGACGTGGACGCATGCCAGGCAGGGTCGATGGGGAGAGGGTGCACGGTGGCAGTAGTGGACGAGCGCGGCCATTCGCCGCGTGATGAGCCGCCTCCGGCTGAGGAGTTCGGCCGCCAGCCCCCTCAGGACCTCGCTGCCGAGCAGTCGGTGCTGGGCGGCATGCTGCTGTCCAAGGACGCCATCGCCGACGTGCTCGAGGTGCTCCGTCCCGGCGACTTCTACCGCCCGGCCCATCAGGCCGTGTACGACGCGGTGCTCGAGCTGTACGGCAAGGGGGAGCCCGCAGACGCCGTCACGGTGTCCGCGGAGCTCGACCGGTCCGGCGAACTGCGTCGCGTCGGTGGCGCGCCGTACCTCCACACGCTGATCGCGACGGTGCCGACCGCGGCCAACGCCGGCTACTACGCGGAGATCGTCGCCGAGAAGGCGACGCTGCGGCGTCTCGTCGAGGCAGGCACCCGGATCGTGCAGTACGGATACGCGGGCGCCGACGGCCAGGATGTCGCCGAGGTCGTCGATCGCGCGCAGGCCGAGGTGTACGAGGTCACCGAGCGCCGCACCGCCGAGGACTACATCCCGCTCGAAGAACTGCTGCAGCCGACCATGGACGAGATCGACTCCATCGCCTCGCGCGGCGGCATCTCGCTGGGTGTGCCAACGGGTTTCGCGGACCTCGACTCCGTCACCAACGGTCTGCACCCGGGGCAGATGATCATCGTCGCCGCCCGTCCCGGTGTGGGCAAGGCACTCGCGCTCGACACCCCGCTGCCCACCCCGCACGGTTGGACCACGATGGGCGAGGTGAAGGTCGGCGATCGTCTGATCGACGCCGACGGCTGCCCGACGCGCGTGGTCGCGACGACCGAGGTGCTCACCGATCGCCCCTGCTACGAGGTGGAGTTCTCCGACGGATCGGTGCTCGTCGCCGACGAGGAGCACCAGTGGGTCACCGAGTCCGACGGGGTGAGCACGGTGCAGACCACCGGCGCCCTCCTCGACCAGGTCGGTACCGTCGCCGTCCGCAACGCCCAACCCCTCGACCTCCCGCGCAGGCGTTTCGGGTATGGCCCGTACACCGTTGCGGCGCTGGCGGGCATGGCGTTCGACGATCACGAGATCGGCATGCGGATCGATGCCGAGGGCCCGGTCGACGTCATGGCGTTGATGTCGGATCTCGGTGGACGGGTGCCCTATGAGTACCTCCGCGGATCCGTCGCCCAGCGGCGTGCGTTGTTGGCGGGTCTGCTCGACGCCCGCGGCATCGTCGACGACGACGGCTGGATCACCGTGCCCGCGGCGACCCAGCACATGAGCACCGTCATCGGCGACCTCGTGGCCGGTCTCGGCTACAGCTTCCGGCGTGCCGCCACCGGGTGGCTGCGTGTCGACGCGGACGACGATGTGTTCACGGTGCATCGGAAAGCTGTTCGCCACAAGGAACTTCGTCGTCAGAGCGGGCTCCGCTGCATCGTGTCGATACGTCCGGTGGACAGCGTCCCGGTCCGCTGCGTCCAGGTGGACAACCCGCGGCAGATGTACCTCGCCGGCGAATCGATGGTCCCGACGCACAACTCGACGCTCGCCATGGACTTCGTGCGCAGTTGCTCCATCACCCACCACATGACGAGCGCCTTCTTCTCCCTGGAGATGGGCAGGACCGACATCGTCATGCGTCTGCTCTCGGCCGAGGCCAAGATCAAGCTCGCCGACATGAGGTCGGGCCGGATGACCGACGACGACTGGACGCGCCTGGCACGCCGGATGGGCGAGATCTCCGAGGCGCCCCTGTTCATCGACGACTCACCCAACCTCACCATGATGGAGATCCGCGCCAAGGCCCGAAGGCTCAAGCAGCGCAACGATCTCAAGCTCGTGGTCATCGACTACATGCAGCTGATGAGCTCGGGCAAGAAGGTCGAGTCCCGCCAGCAGGAGGTCTCGGAGTTCTCCCGAAGCATCAAGCTGCTGGCCAAGGAGCTCGAGGTTCCCGTCGTCGCGATCAGTCAGCTCAACCGTGGTCCCGAACAGCGCACCGACAAGCGGCCGATGGTGTCCGACCTGCGTGAGTCGGGCTCGCTGGAGCAGGACGCGGACATGGTCATCCTGCTGCATCGCCCCGACGCGTTCGAGCGCGACGATCCCCGGGCCGGCGAGGCCGACATCATCCTGGGCAAGCACCGTAACGGCCCCACCGCGACGATCACCGTCGCACATCAGCTGCATCTGAGCCGCTTCGTCGACATGGCCAAGGGCTGACGACGATTTCTGCGGTACCGGCCGGTGATGGGATGATCTACCCATGACCGCAACGCTCGTCGCGAAGAATGTGGCCGGCGGCTACGCGCATCGCACCCTGTTCGAGGGACTCGACGTCACCGTCGCTCCCGGCGACGTGATCGGGGTGGTCGGCGCCAACGGTGCAGGTAAGAGCACCCTGCTGCGGATCCTGGGCGGAGACCTCGCGCCGCTTGACGGCACCATCAGCCTGGCTCCGGCCGACGCGTTCGTCGGCTGGTTGCCGCAGGAACACGAGCGGGTGCCCGGCGAGACGGTGGCTGCCTACACCGCCCGCCGCGCCGGATGTACCGAGGCGACACAGGCGATGGACGACGCCGCCGCGGCCCTGGCCGACCCGGATCTCGTTGCCGCAGGAGACGATCCGGCAGATGTCTACGCCGCAGCCCTCGACCGCTGGCTCGCATCCGGCGCCGCGGATCTCGAGGAACGCCTTCCGGCGGTACTCGCCGACCTCGGCCTCGACACCGACGCGGTTCGGCCCGACTCGACCCTGATGACCGCCCTGTCCGGTGGGCAGGCGGCCCGGGTGGGTCTCGCCGCTCTGATGGTCTCGCGTTTCGACATCGTCCTGCTCGACGAACCCACCAACGACCTCGACCTCGACGGCCTCGCCCGGCTCGAGGGCTTCGTGCAGAACCTCCGTGGCGGGGTCGTCCTGGTCAGTCACGACCGAGAGTTCCTGGCCCGCAGCGTGACCCGGGTGCTCGAACTCGACCTGGCTCAGAACACCACCACGGTGTTCGGTGGCGGATACGACAGCTACCTCGAAGAACGCGAGACCGCCCGGCGACATCGTCGCGAAGAGTACGAAGAGTTCGCCGAGAAGAAGGCCGACCTCGTGGGACGCGCCCGCACGCAGCGGGAATGGTCCAGCCAGGGCGTGCGCAACGCGATGAAGAAGTCGCCGGACAACGACAAGATCCGTCGAAAGGCCGCTGCGGAGTCGAGTGAGAAGCAGGCGCAGAAGGTCCGACAGATGGAGAGCCGGATCGCGCGTCTCGACGAGGTCGTCGAGCCACGCAAGGAATGGTCGCTCGAGTTCACGATCGGATCCGCGCCCCGCTCGTCCTCGGTGATCGCCACTCTCGACGACGCCGTCGTACGGCAGGGCAACTTCGTCCTCGGGCCGCTGTCGCTACAGATCGACGCGGGAGAGCGGGTCGGCATCACCGGACCCAACGGTGCCGGGAAGTCGACCTTCCTGCGCCTGCTCCTGGGTCGTCGCGAACCCGACGAGGGTCGCGCAAGTCTGGGCGCCAACGTCGCGATCGGCGAGATCGACCAGGCACGCGCGGACTTCGCCGGGACGGGCAAGCTGGTCGACCGATTCGAGCAGCGCGTACCGACCTGGACCACAGCGGATGTGCGAACACTGCTCGCCAAGTTCGGATTACGCTCCGACCACGTCGACCGCCCGGTTGACGGGCTGTCCCCGGGCGAGCGCACCCGCGCGGGCCTGGCCCTACTCCAGGCCGTCGGAACCAACGTGCTCGTCCTCGACGAGCCGACCAACCATCTCGATCTGGCCGCCATCGAGCAACTCGAACAGGCGCTGGACAGCTACGACGGCACCCTGCTGCTGGTGACGCACGACCGGCGAATGCTGGAGAACGTCCGGCTGGACCGATCACTGCACGTCGAGAACGGCCGCATCACCGAGGGGTGAGTGTGCGCCGGGGTGACTCAGCCGAGAGATGTTGTCGCGTCTCGTAACTCGGCAAGTGCCGCCAGTGCGTGTGGGGCAAGACCGGTGTCGTCGACGGGGTTCTCCGACCAGCGGGCGTAGCCGCGTTTGAAGGCGAGAACGCCCAGCTCCGCCGCGAGATGTGCGAGAGGGTCGGCGACTCCGCGGGCCACCAGGGCCTCGGTCATCGCGGCCGCGAGACCCACGCTCTTGAGGGCGTCACGTTCCTGCAGCTCGGTGCTCGCCGCCACCGCGGCCTTCAACCGGGGCCCGAGCTCCCGGTTGGCCGGACCCATCTCACCGGACGCCCGCTCGAGGCCCGCCGCGACGGCCTCCAGGGGACTCGCCCCCGCCGGGGCCTCGCCGATCCCCTCGGCCAGCAGTCGGCTCAGCGTCTCCTGTCCGGCGACCAGCAACTCGCGCTTGTCCGAGAAGTGCCGGAAGAACGTGCTCTTGGTGACACCGGCACGTTCGGCGATCTGGGCGACGGTCGTCGCGTCGTAGCCCTGCTCGGTGAACAGGTCGACCGCTGCGACGACGAGTCGCTGGGTCGCACCGGGTTGCCATCGAGCCATGGGTCGATACTAGTCGACGGGACAACAGTCCCATCACGGGTGTACGGTGACGGGACAACTATCCCATCACTCGTCAGGACATCACCATGCACGTATTCGTCACCGGAGGTACCGGCACCATCGGGTCGCCCGTGGTCGATGAACTCATCGGCAACGGCCACACGGTCGTGGCGCTGGCCCGATCCGAGAGTTCCGCGCAGGCCCTCGACCGGGCGGGAGCGACGACGGTCCGCGGCGAACTCGCCGACCTCGACCTCTTGCGAAAGACGGCCGCGTCGGCCGACGGTGTCGTCAGTCTGGCGTTCGGGCGGGACTACAGCAGCGCGGACGCACTGACCGCGGGAATCGCCGAGGAGGGGGCCGCGCTCGCCGCGCTGGGGGAGGCGTTGATCGGCTCCGACCGCCCGCTGGTCACCGTGTCGGGGACGCCGTGGGTGCCGGGTCGTGCGTCCACCGAAACCGATCCGCTCCCCACCGAGGGGCCGGTCGGGGGCCGCGCGGTGTCGGTCAATGCGTTGCTGGCGTTGGCGTCTCGCGGTGTGCGTGCGTCGGCTGTCCGGATGCCGCGCACGGTTCACAACGACGGCCAGGGTGGATTCGCCGGGCTGCTCACCCAGGCGGCCCGGCGCACCGGGGTGGCCGGCTATCCGGGCGACGGGACCCAGCGCTGGCCGGCGGTGCACGCCCTCGATGCGGCCGTCCTGTTCCGGCTGGTGCTCGAGACGGCGCCCGCGGGGACGGCGTGGCACGCGGTCGCCGACGAGGGGGATGCGGTGCGCGACATGGCCGCGATCATCGGTCGACGTCTCGGACTCCCCGTCGAGTCGGTGCCCGACGACACGTTCGGCCCCTTCGGTCCGATCTTCGCGATGGACCAACCGTCGTCGGCCGCACACACGCGCCACGCCCTGGGATGGGAACCGACACACCCCGCGTTGCTCGCCGACCTCGAGAACATCCGGCTCTGACGATGCCTACGGTGGGGTCATGACCGTTCCCACCTTCACCCTGAACAACGACGTCGAGATCCCCGCACTCGGATTCGGCGTCTACCAGACACCGCCGGACGAGACCCGCTCGGCGGTGGCGGCCGCTCTCGAGACCGGCTACCGCCACATCGACACCGCCGCGGCGTATGGCAACGAGCGCGAGGTCGGCGAGGCCATCCATCGAGCCGACCTCGATCGCGACGAGTTGTTCGTCGAGACGAAGATCTGGATCACCGACTTCGGGTACGACGCCACGCTGCACGCCTTCGACAAGGCCGCGGGCAAGCTCGGACTCGAGCGTCTCGACCTGTTGATCCTGCACCAGGCGCTGCCCGGAGAGTTCGATCTGACCCTGGACGCCTACCGCGCGTTGGAGAAGCTCTACGCCGACGGCAAGGTCCGCGCCATCGGTGTCTCCAACTTCATGCCGGCGCACATCGAACGCCTGCTCGCCGAGACCGAGGTGGTCCCCGCGATCAACCAGATCGAGGTGCACCCGTACTTCCGGCAGTCCGACCTGCTGACCATCGACAGCGAACACGGCATCCTCAACCAGGCGTGGTCTCCCATCGGTGGCATCACCTTCTACCGGGACGGATCGCAGGGGTCGACCCTGCAGGACCCGGTCATCGGCGAGATCGCCACCGCGCATTCGAAGTCCGCCGCCCAGGTCATGCTGCGGTGGCACCTGCAGCAGGGCCGTCAGTCGATCCCCAAGTCGGTCACACCGTCGCGGATCGTGGAGAACTTCGACATCTTCGACTTCGAACTCACCGCCGAGGAACTCGACGCGATCGACGGACTCGACACCGGTGTCCGCGGCGGACCGGAGCCGGAGGACATCACGCGGGAGAGCTTCGGCATGGAGATCCCCGACGCCTGAGGTCCGCGCCCGGCGTCGTGCGTACGACGGGTCCTACCGGTTCCGATCGGGCCGCCGGGTGGGTGCCTCGCCTCCCACGCTGGAGGGGTTGTCGGAGTGGATGGTCAACGCGGCGTTGATGATCGCGAGATGGCTGAGCGCCTGCGGAACGTTGCCCAGGAAGCTGCCGTCGGCAGGATCGATCATCTCCGAAACCAGACCGACGTCGTTGAGGCATCCGACGAGTTCGTCCATGAGGGCGCGGGCCCGATCCCGCTGGTCGGTGTGCACGAGCGCCGCCACCATCCAGAACGAGCAGGCGACGAAGCTCGCCTCCTCATCGGCTGCGCCGGTGAACCGATACAGGTGCGGGCCGTCGCCGAGATCGCGGATGAGGGCGTCGATGGTGCGACGCATGCGATCGCCGCGGTCGAACCCGCTGATCGCGTGCAGCAGGATCGACGCGTCGAGTTCGCCACTGCCGGGGTAGAACTCGTAGGCGTCCAGCTCATCGGACCAGCAGTTGTCGTCGATCCATCCGGCGATGGCGTCCGCCTCGAACTGCCAGCGTTCGATGGGTCCGGGGATCTGGCCGATCTCGCCCAGATGCACCGCCTTGGTGAGTGCCTGCCAGCAGCCGAGTTTCGAGGTCGTGTAATGCCGGACGTCCTCGAGTTCCCAGATCCCGGCATCGGCACGACGCCACTGGTCGGCGGCCTGATCGGCGATGCTCGTCATGAGTCGGCCGGTCGCGTCGTCCAGGACGTTCCCGTTGTCGACGTAGAGCTGGACGATGTTGAACAGGTCGCCGTACACCCCGAGTTGCAGCTGACCGCTGGCGCGGTTGCCGCCGACGACCGGTCCGTGACCTCGCCACCCCTCGACATCGAACTCGGTGACCTCGCTGTCGGGGAGGTGCCCGTCGAGCGCCTGTAGAACGCTGATCTCGTGTCCCTGCGAGCGCAGGACGCGCAGCATCCAGCTGATGGCGCCGTGCGTCTCCTCGCGGATCCCGAGCTGGAACAAGGCGGTCAGTGAGAAGGCGGCGTCGCGGATCCAGGCGAACCGGTAGTCCCAGTTCTTGGCCGTGGTCAGGGATTCGGGCAGCGAGGTCGTGGCCGCTGCTGCGACCGCACCGGTGGGTGCGTAGATGAGCTGC
Organism: Williamsia phyllosphaerae; assembly: GCF_014635305.1. Classification (NCBI taxonomy): domain Bacteria; kingdom Bacillati; phylum Actinomycetota; class Actinomycetes; order Mycobacteriales; family Nocardiaceae; genus Williamsia; species Williamsia phyllosphaerae. Next base: position 1,265,078 of record NZ_BMCS01000001.1, read on the forward strand.
TTCAACGCGATCGCGCTGCGTACGACCGTCTGTTGCCATGGGCCGTCGTAGTGAATCGACTCCGCCCACTGCTCCCAGTTGCCGATGGTGAGGGTGATCCCCCTGTCGAGGTCCTCGGGGTTCGGCAGGTGCAGGGGCTCGCGGTTGGTGCTGACCAGCCCGAGCAGGTGCCGTGAGCCGGGGGTCGCGCGATAGTGGGCCACAATGCGGCGCGGGGTGACGTCGACACCGTCGTCGTGGAGGGTCCGCACTGCCATGGTGACACCGTCCAGGCGCAGCACGGTGCCGTGCACGGTGTCGGAGATCCATGGCGATGCCGTACGCAGAAGCGTTCCGGGAGCAACGGTTCCGCGGAACTCGACCGTTCCGCTCACGCCGTCGATACGGCGTGCGAGTTCACACCACGGCAGCCGTCCGGCGAGTCCGGTGTTGAGGGAGTCGGTGATCCGCGCGACACCGTCCGCGGTGTGAAACGTCGTCTCCAGTACAGCGGTCAGCGGGAGGTAGCGACGCGTGATCCGATACGGCACCGTCGGTTCCAGGGCGAGGTAGCCACCCTCGTCGGCGTCGAGCAACGCCGCGAACGGCGGCACCGAGTCGAGATCGGGCAGCGGCAGCCAGTCGATGCGTCCGTCGCGCGCGACGAGGGCGACCGTGCGCCCGTCGCCGAGGGCCGCGTACGAACGGATGTCGGCGTATCCGCGCTCGTCCCGATCGGTGACGGGTTGCGGTTCACCGGTGCCGTCACCGGCGCCGCCCGCGAACGGGTCGGCGCCGGAACGGTGTTCGACATCGGTCACGGAGTGGGCATCCCACCGTTGACGTGCAGGGTCTCACCGATCACATAGCTCGACTCGGGTGAGGCGAGGTAGACGTAGGCCGTCGCGAGTTCGGCCGGTTGTCCCCATCGACCCAGTGGCGTCTGCTCGCCGACGGTGGGCAGAGCATCCGTCGGCTGTCCGCCCGCAGTCTGCAGGGGCGTCCAGACCGGTCCGGGAGCAACGACATTGACGCGGATCCCGCGCTCGGCGACCTGCTGTGCCAACCCCTTGAAGAAGGCGTTGATCGAGGCCTTGGTCATCGCGTAGTGGATCAGATGCGGCGAGGGCTGGTACGCCTGGATCGACGACGACCCGACGATCGTCGATCCCGGGGGCATGTGCGGCACCGCGGCTTTCACCGTCCAGAACATCGCGTAGACGTTGGTCTTCACGGTGGCGTCGAACTCCTCGTCGGAGATGTCCTCGATCCGTTCGACGTGCTGCTGCTTGCCCGCGTTGATCACCAGTGCATCGAGGCCACCGAGCTCACGGACCGCGGTCTCGACGGCGGACCGGCAGTACTCCGCGTCGGTGACATCGCCGGGGATCTTGACGGCCTTGCGGCCGGCCTCGGTGATCAGAGTTGCGACGGCATCGGCGTCGGACTCTTCTTCGGGTAGGTACGAGATCGCGACGTCGGCGCCCTCGCGGGCGTACGCGATCGCCGTGGCGGCGCCGATCCCGGAGTCGCCGCCGGTGATGAGGGCTTTGCGTCCCTCGAGACGGCCCGAACCGCGGTAGGTGTCCGCGCCGAGATCGGCTTTGTCCCGCATCTCGGAATCCAGTCCGGCTCCGGGTTGGCTGACCCTCTTGGGGTCGAAGTCGTCGTACATCGAGCTGGGGTCGCGGAATGTGTATTGATCGGTCATGTCAGGCCTCCTGCAGATGGGACGGCTGGGCTCGAACATCGAATGCGCACGTCACCAGACGGAAATCGGGACGCGACAATCGAAGAGCGGCGGTCAGCCGCGATGAATGAGTCCCCGCAGAGGTTTGACGAGGCGACTACTGAGCTACGCGAAGTATCAACGCTGTAATCGTCGACACCATTCCACTGTAACCACGTCTACGGAACGACAGTCCCTCCTCGGGTGCGTGCAGTGTGCGATGCCAGCCGGTCGTCTCGACCGACCCCGGACATGACGAATCCCGCCACGGTGGGCGGGATTCGCGGTGGTCGAGATGTGGATCGGGTGCGCTCAGCGCCGCCCGGACGAGATCTCGCGACGGCCGAATTCGAGGCCGCCTCCGGAGGACATGAAGGCCCAGGAGAGGGCGGCGAATCCGGCGACGATGAGAACGGTGGTGACCATGGTGTACCCCTTTTGTGCGGTGGTCGTGGAGCGATCGAGTGGGATCATCTGTGATCTCCCACGGTCTGCTCGTGATGACTCCATGCTACGAGTACACGTGTTCACTGAAAAGGGTTTGGCATGGGAGTCACAGCGTCCCGACGAGAGAGTCGTGCGCCACACGATCGGCCGATGTGGACGGCCGTCTCAGTCGGTGAGGGTCACCTGTCGAACACGGACAGCGGTGCGCGGGCGATGGCCCGCCCACCGACCACCTTGGCCGAGATCGCGACGAGACGCGCCATGCCCTGGTAGGTCGCCGGGTTCAACAGCGTGGGCCACGTGGTGCGCAGTCGGTTCTCGCGCACCGGGCGACCATCGAAGCGATCCTGCAGCCACCGCAACGCCATCGGTGCCGACATCGGGTGCAGCAGCATGTGTTCGCTGAACCGGTCCCGGTGGTAGGTCACGCTGGCGCCGCCCTCGGAGTAGAGACGCGCGAGCTCGTCGATGTCGTCGACCGACATGATCCGATCGTTGACGGCCTGCACGATCAACACCGGCATGGCGGGTGTCGATCGCCCGAGTCGGATGGAGTCGAAGACCTCTCGCACCTCGGGCAGCGCGAGGATCTCCTCGAGGGGGCGGTCGAGCATGGAGGCCATGTCGGTGAACATGAACCGCACCACGGCCTCGACGGTGGTCATCTTCTGCAGGCGGGCGAGCGACTTCTTGCCCGCGGGGGTGGCATGGGTCTCGATGACCCGCTGCAGCTCGGGGTAGACGTGCGTCAGCGCACCGACGACCAGGGCGGGCAGACCTGAGAAGAAGCTGCCGTTGAGACGTTCGTACGTCTTGCCGAGATCGCCGACCGGAGAACCCAACACGGCTCCGACGACGTCGAGTTCGGGTGCGTACTCGGCGTACATCTCCGCGGCCCACGCGGAGGCGAGGCCGCCGCCGGAGTATCCCCACAAACCCACCGGCGCGGAGCCGGCCACGTTCAGCGGGGCGTGGTTGATCGCGGCGCGGATCCCGTCGAGCACGCAGTAGCCGGGCTCGCGGGGCAGGCCCCACAATCCGCGCGGCCCTTCGTGATCAGGGATCGAGACCGCCCATCCCTCGGCCAGAAGGGCTGCGATCAGCAGGAATTCGAGCTGCGGTAGAGCGCCGAGAGCCTTGGATCCGCGACGCAGGGCGTACGACGGGAAACACCGGCCCGCGATGGCATCGATGGCGCACTGGTACGAGACGATCGGGTAGACCTCGCCGGGGGGCCGGCTCGACGGCGACAACACGGTCGTGACCGCGGCCATCGGATCACCGTTCATGTCGGTGGTGCGATACGACAGCTGCACCGCCGCGATCCGCTGAGGGATCACCCCGAGGAAGGCCAGACCGACGTCGCGGGACCGCAGGACCGTTCCGGGTGCGAGGTCGGCGAGGCCGTCGACCGTCTCGTAGAACGGGTCGTCGCGGGGGAGCAGTGGGCGCCGGCCGGTGAGATCGTGATGGGGGGCGTCGAAAGACCCCGTTGCGGGCACGCTGCGCTCTTCGTCGTGAATCGAGATGTCGTATTCCTCGGTGGCCATTGGACACACCGTCGTGTCCGATCATCTGACCGTAGCGCAGGTCACACTTCGACCGCTCGCCCCGGTGGTTGCGCCGCCGCCTTGTATTTGTACCGATCGTTCGGTACAAATGGAGTCATGGCGCCTCGCAGCATCTCCGATACCGACCTCGTCGACCGTCTGGAGACCGTCTTCCGTGATGTCGGCTACGACGGTGCGAGTCTCGCAACCATCGCGGAAGCGACCGGGTTGCAGAAGTCGAGCCTCTACAACCGGTTCCCGGGCGGAAAGCAACAGATGGCGGCTGAGGTGGCCGGGTCGGTGGGCGCACAGTTCGCGACCGACATCCTGTCGCCGTTGACCACCGACGCGCCCGCGGCTGATCGGATCGACGGTGTCGCCGCCAATCTCGAGACCTTCTACCGGGGTGGGGAGCACCCGTGCCTGCTGAACATGTTGTCGGTCGGCGACGCCGGGACCGCGGCCCGCACCAATCTCCGCGCCGGTGCGGACCACTGGATCAGCGCTTTCGCCGACGTCGCGCGCGCCGCCGGAGCCACTCGCGATGACGCCACGGCTCGAGCTCAGGACGCCATCTGCGCCATCGAGGGTGCCCTCGTGCTCGCCCGCGTCACCGGTCAGACCGACGCATTCCATCGCGCGCTGACCCGTCTTCCCGCACTGCTCCTGGGGAGCTCACCCAGCTGAGAGCGACCGTCCGCGCACCGTCGTGGTGCGACCACACCCACTGCCACCGAGGACCAGCCCATGCCGAACTACTACGACATCGCATTCGGACCACATGAGGTCGCCCATCAGGAGCGACACAATTCGGCACGGCGGTACGAGATGATGGCCGCGCAGCCGGGACCCGACGGCCTCGGGCCCGAGGAGATCGAATTCCTCGCCGACCGCGACAGCTTCTACATTGCGTCGGTGGGCGCAGACGGATGGCCGTATGTGCAACATCGGGGTGGACCGCAAGGCTTCGTCACCGTCAGTCCGGACGCGCGACAGATCGCGTGGGCCGAGCGTGCCGGGAACCGGCAGTACATCACCGCGGGACACCTCGACGGCGATGATCGGGTGTCGCTCATCGCGGTCGATTACCCGGCTCGCCGCCGGCTGAAGATCTACGGTCGTGCGCGATACGACACCGCGCCGTCGCCCGACGTGCTCGCCCGGCTCGGCATCGACGGGCCGATGGATGCGCTGCTGACGGTCACGGTCGAGGCGTTCGACTGGAACTGCCCGAAGTTCATCACCCCGCGGTTCACCGCGGACGAGGTCCGCGCCGCCGCCGAACCCCTGCAGAACCGAATCGCCGAGCTCGAGAAGCAGGTCGAGTTGTTGAGGCAGCATCAGGCGTGAGAACGCCGCCCGAGAAAGTGGTCGCCCCGGTCTCCCCGACGGATAACGTGGACCTCGGTGTCGCACAATCGGTACCCGCGCGGGTGCCGACTCGCGAGCAGACGAAGGCAGGCCATGACCCACGGCTCGACAATCAACCGTCCCACGATCGCGATCGTCGGGGCCGGGTTCGCCGGCCTCGGCATGGCGATCAGCCTGAAACGCGCCGGCCTGACGGACTTCACCGTCTTCGAACGCGGGGACGACGTGGGCGGATGTTGGCGGATGAACACCTATCCGGGCGCCGCCTGCGACGTGCCGTCGCACCTGTACTCGTTCTCGTTCGCCCCGAACCCGCGATGGTCCCGACGATTCGCGCCCCAGCCGGAGATCCTCGACTACCTGCAGCACTGTGCCCGCGAATACGACCTGCACCCACACATCCGACTGCGGACCGCAGTGGAGTCAGCGGTCTATGACGACACCGAGAACACGTGGGCCGTCACCCTGGCCGACGGCACCGTGTCGGTCTTCGACCTCGTCGTCTTCGCCTGCGGGCAGCTGAGCCGCCCGGCCACCCCGCACGTTCCCGGCATCGAGAAGTTCGAGGGCACCGTCTTCCACTCGGCGCAGTGGGACCACGACTACCCGCTCGCCGGGAAACGGGTCGCCGTCGTCGGCACCGGTGCCTCGGCGATCCAGTTCGTCCCGAAGATCGCCGACGAGGTCGCGAGCCTGCACCTGTTCCAACGGTCGGCGCCCTACGTCATCCCCAAGGCCGACTACCCGTACTCGCAACGCGTGCGCCGTGTGTTCGCCGCGCTGCCCGCCGTCCAGCGGCTGTCGAGGTGGCTCACCTACGTGACGCTCGAGCCGCGGGTGATCGCGTTCAACCGGTATCCCGGTCTGATGAAACTGTTCGCCTGGCGGTACCGACGGCTGGTGGCCAAGTCGATCCCCGATCCCGATCTGCGCGAGGCGCTCAAGCCCGACTATCCGATCGGCTGCAAGCGGATCCTCATCTCCAACGACTACCTCGCCTCACTGGCCGGCCCGCACGTCGATGTCGTCACCGAACCCATCGCCGAGGTCGGGCCGTCGTCGATCACCGTCGCCGGCGGGACGTCGGTCGAGGTCGACGCCATCATCTTCGGCACCGGATTCCACGCGACCGACTTCCTCCGCGGCATCTCGGTGACCGGACGCGACGACACCGACCTGCACACCGTGTGGGCCGACGGCGCGTACGCGCACCTGGGTCTGACCGTCAACGGGTTCCCCAACATGTTCCTGCTCTACGGCCCGAACACCAACCTCGGCCACACGTCGATCATCCTGATGCTCGAGGCCCAGATGCGGTACATCATCGAGGCCACCCGGCTGCTGCGCGTGCGACGCGGCTCGGCCATCGAGGTCCGTACCGATGCCCAGTCGGTGTCGAATGACGCTGTGCAGGCGGCGTTGTCGGAGACGGTCTGGAATCAGGGGTGCAACAGCTGGTACAAGACCGCGAGCGGTAAGAACACCAACAACTGGCCGGCGTCGACGGCGAAGTACATCCGGATGACGCGCTCGGTCGACGAGGACGACTACACCTGGGGTCGGTCGTCGGCCTGATCAGCGCAGCAGCGCCCGCGACATCACGACGCGCTGGATCTGGTTGGTGCCCTCGTAGATCTGCGTGATCTTGGCATCGCGCATCATCCGCTCCACGGGGAAGTCGCGGGTGTAGCCGGCACCGCCGAACAACTGCACGGCGTTGGTGGTCACCTCCATCGCCACGTCGGAGGCAAAGCACTTCGACGCCGAGGCGATGAAACCGATCTTCTCCTCGCCACGTTCGGCACGTGCGGCCGCCGAGTAGACCATCAACCGGGCGGCCTCGATCTTCATCGCCATGTCGGCGATCATGAACTCCACACCCTGGAACTGGGCGATCGACTTGCCGAACTGCTTGCGCTCCTTGACATATGCGATGGTGTGGTCGAGCGCTCCCTGCGCGATCCCGACCGCCTGCGCCCCGATGGTCGGGCGGGTGTGGTCGAGGGTGGCCAGCGCGGTCTTGAAACCGGTTCCGGGTTCGCCGATGATCCGGTCGCCGGGGATCCGGCACTTCTCGAAGTACAGTTCTGCGGTCGGTGAGCCGTGCAGGCCCATCTTCCGTTCGGTGGGCCCGACCGTGAATCCTTCGTCGTCCTTGTGGACCACGAACGACGAGATCCCGTTCGCGCCCTTGTCGGGGTCGGTCACCGCCATGACGGTGTACCAGGTCGCCCTGCCGCCGTTGGTGATCCAACACTTCGACCCGTCGAGGACCCACGCGTCGCCGTCGGCACGGGCGCGCGTTCGCATGGCGGCGGCGTCGCTGCCCGCCTCGCGCTCGGACAGTGCGTAGGCGGCCATCGCCTCGCCCGAGGCCAGTGACGGGAACACCTGCTGCTTGATCTCGTCCGACCCGCGCAGCACGATCCCCTGCGTACCCAGCTTGTTGGCGATCGGGATCATCGACGACGACGCGCACACCCGCGCCACCTCCTCGATGACGATGCACGCCGCGACCGCGTCCGCGCCCTGGCCGCCGTATTCATCGGGGATGTGCATCGCGGAGAACCCCGCGGCGTTCAGCGCGGTCAGTGCCTCGTCGGGGTAGCGGGAGTCCTCGTCGACCTCGGCGGCGTACGGGGCGATCTGCTTCTCGCACAGGTCACGGAGCACCGCTCGGAGCTCGTTGTGCTCGTCCGGGAGAGCGAACACGTCGAACGAAGAATTGCCTTGCCAGTGCGCCACAGATCGTCCTCGTGCTCGTCCGGCCCCCTGCCAGAACTCTAACCCCCTGGTCGGACGTGGTTTGCGCTTGGGGTGATCTGTATTACAGTGCGGTGATCAAGTGATGAACGACACATGATGGGTAGTGAGCATGGCATCTCCGGACACTCCGCAGAACATGGCCGCGATGTCGTGTTGCCCCGGTGGGGCGGTCGCGATGCTGGGGGTGGGACTCGGTCACATGCTGGCCGGATCGATGCACCGGCTCGCCGCCCGTCGGGCCCGCCGCCGCGAACTCCACATGCTCCAGCAGATGTGGGCGGCTGAGTGCGCCTCCCCGGTGATCACGCCCCGGCACCGAGATCGTCCGAACTAGAGGTCACCTCCGGTGTCGCCGCAGGACTCAGGCAGCGGCGAGGGTGATCACCACGGCGATGGAGACAATCGCGAGAACCGCTGCGGGGAGTGACGCGCCACGGGTCTCGGCGTTGCTGTAGTCACCGAACTTCGCGTGGAAGACCACGGCGCCGATGAACACGATGGCCAGACCGATGCCGGCCAAGATCCCCAGCGGGTGCCAGAAGATGCCGATGATCAGCCCGACCGCGCCTGCGACCTCGGCGGCACCGATGAATCGGACCAGGTTCGGGCTCAGGTTGCGGCCGGTCAACTGCTCGGACGCGGGGCCCTTGAGCAGGGCTTTCGGAGCTCCGGCGGCTGCGCTGACGAGCGCCAGGATGATGCTGAGGATCACGGCGGTGATGAACATGGACATTCCTTCGGTCGCGGGGCGGTTCGCCCAGGGAACTTGCCTACGCAAGTACTGCCGGTCAGCGTGACACAAAGTATTTGCGTACGCAATAATTGCGGGCATGGCGGATCCCGAGGAACGTGACGTGCTGCCGGATCGGTCACGTCCGCTGTCGGATGCCGAGGCCCGGGTGTGGCGCGCAGTGGCCCGTGCTCTGATCCTGGTCCCACGCGCCCTCGACATCGATCTGCAGCGCGACTCCGACATCACCCTGAGCGAGTACCAGGTGCTGATGATCCTGTCGGAATCGCCGGGGCGGCAACGTCGCATGAGCGAGCTCGCGACGTTCGTCGGGCTCTCGGCCAGCCGCATGACGCGGCTCGTCGACGCCCAGCAGGAGCTGGGGCTGGTGCGCAGGACACGGGACGCCGCCGACGGTCGCGGCATGATCGCCCATCTCACCGACGCTGGATTCGCGCGGCTCGTCGAGGCCTATCCGGCGCACCTGGCGAGCGTGCGTGAACGCGTCATGGCGCCGCTCTCGGGTCTCGATCAGGACGCGCTGGGCGCGGCGCTCGAGGGACTGACCGGGCCGACGCCCCCGGACCTCTGCTGATCCCGCACCCCCGTGAACTCAGCCGGGAAGCTGAGCGGCCAGTTCGTGGAGCTTCGGGATCTGCGTGGTGGGCGCGGTCGCGATCGAGGTCGCCAGCGTGCGTGCGGGGTCGTAGATGCCCGACGCCAGCTCGCGTTGCGCCATCGCCGCGGCTCCCGTCTCGCTGGACGCCGACGCGAGCAGCACGTCGCGGTCGAACGTGACCCCGGTTTCGCCACGGAGTCGGGCCAACTCCGCGTCGGTGACGTAGCCGTCGGGCATGCCCATGTCGACGTTCGGGGGCGCCGGCACCTCGCTCGACCAACCACGCAGGGCTTTGAGTTCCGGTGACTGCTGCGAGACGATGAGCCGCCCGAAGTCGCGAACCCGGGCATCGGACCCCTTGTTGGCGGCGAGTTGTCCGACCTCGATGGCGCGTTCGTGATGCATGGCCATCGCCGAGATGAAGAGTCCGTCGGTGTCGTTGTGCGTTGCTGCGGCGTCGTCGCTCCCACATGCGGTGAGCCCCGCCGAGGTGACCAGCACGGCCGCGGAGAACGCGATGACATGTTTGCGGAACAGGTGCATCACTCCATAGTGCGCCTCCTCGCAGATGACACGATGGCGCGATGACGACGATCGCGGTGCTCCCCGGCGATGGGATCGGCCCCGAGGTCGTCGATGCGGCGCTGCCGGTCCTCGATGCGGTGGGCGTGGGGTGGAGCGTCGAGTTCGGCGAGATCGGGTGGGGCTGCTGGCGCCGTGAGGGCGAACCGATCCCGCCGTCCACCTGGGATCTGATCGAGCGGTGTGACGCGACGCTGATGGGCGCGATCACCAGCAAACCCCCGCGCGAGGCCGAGGCCGAGCTGCCACCGGATCTGCGTGGCACCGGTCGGCGCTACGCGTCTCCGGTCATCGCTTTGCGTCGGCGGCTCGGGCTGTTCGCGAACATCCGCCCGATCACCGATCTGTACGGCGACGACTTCGACTTCGTCGTGATCCGCGAGAACACCGAGGGTCTCTACGCGGGATACGACTACCGCGGCCTCGACGATGCTCTGTGGGATCTCGTCGGAGACCATCCCGGTGCCGTCGAATCCGGTCGTGACGACACCGCCGTCGCCCTCCGTCTGCAGACCCGCTCGGGTCTCGATCGCATCTTCCGCTGTGCCTTCGAGCGGGCCGCGGCCGGCGGCTTCACCCGCGTCACGCTCGCCGACAAGCCGAACGTCCTGCGGGCGAGTGGGGAGCTGGCTCGCGAGCGATTCGATGCGATCGCGGCCGAGCACCCCGACATCGAGGCGCACACCGCCAACGTCGATGCGGTCGCGATGGCGATGGTGCGATCGCCCGGGTCGTTCGGGGTGATCGTCGCGGAGAACATGTTCGGCGACATCCTCTCCGACCTCGGCGCCGGCGTGATGGGAGGACTCGGCCTCGCGAGCAGCGCGAACGTCGGTGGGCACGGGAGCCTGTTCGAGCCCGTCCACGGCAGTGCACCCGACATCGCCGGACGCGGGGTGGCGAACCCGTTCGCGACGATCCTCACCGTCGCACAGATGCTCAGCGAACTCGGAGCGCCGGGCGAAGCGGCCCGCATCCGGGCTGCCGTCCGCGATGTGGTCCGGCACGGTGCGGTCGTGCCCCCCGACCTCGGCGGCGCCGCGAGCACCGTGGACGCGGCGGCCGAGGTGATCCGTCGGCTCGGCTGAACCACCCCCGGGGCATTCGATACGACATCTTGACGCCGTCGCGGGTTTCTTTACGCCGCGTGTCTGGTGCCGCCGGCCGGGGCGCGTGACCATGAATCATGACCTCCACCGCCGTTGCCGCAGAACCGTTTCCGTCCGTCGTCGAGACCATCACCGCTGACACGGTGCAGCGCGCCGACGGTCCGTCGTTCTTCCGACTGCGCCCGCCGGCCCCGATCCGGTTGCTTACCGCCACCTGGGATCGCAGCCACAACCCGCCGCGGGCCACGTCCGGCCACGTGGCCCTCGAGTACCCGGTGACCAGCGGTATCGTCGTCAGCCGCAACCTGTACGCGGTGACCGACGAGATGCGCGACGCCCTCATGGACTCGGACCTGACCGGTTTCGCGTTCGGCCCGCTGGCCGTCACCCGGTCACATCATCTCGTCGGTGACGGCCTCGCCTGCACGTCCGCACTGCACACCCTCGTACTCACCGGCCGCGCATGCCGCAGCGACATCGCGCCGTGGCGTTGTGACTCACTGGCACTCTCGCGTCGTGCGGCCCGGTTCTTCTGGAAACACGATCCCGCCCTGCTGGCGTTCACCACCTCGCTCGACGTCATCTCCTGAGGACCGTTCACCCCGCTGAACTGCGCGTTCCGCCGTAAAGTCACTGCACAACAGTGGCGGGTGGAGGTGCGTGATGCTCGAGGATCCGACCGGAGCGGCCGGAATGTGCCGATCCGGGCATGTCATCGTCTGCGGCTTCGTCGGGCTCGCGGCACGGATCGTCGACCAGTTCCTCGCGTCCGGTGAGTCGGTGTCGCTGGTGGTGCGTCAGGTCGACCCGGCGTTGGACGCGGCCGTCGCGCGGTGGCGAATACCGGTTCACACCGCGTTCGTGAGCATCGGCGACGCCTTGGCCGAGGCCGGCATCGAGGCCGCGGCCGCGGTGGTGTGCGTCGAGGAGAACGAACTGTGGAACCTCGAATCCGCTCTCATCGCAACGAGGTTGCGGCCCGACATCCGCGTGGTCACACACCTGGACAACTCGACCGTGGGTGGCGCCCTGAATGACGGGGGCGGACCGGGCGTGGTCCTCGACGTCGCCGATCTCGCTGCCCCGTCGGTAGTGGAGGCCTGCCTGGGAATCAGCACCCATCACGTCGATGTCGCCGGTATCGACTTCGTCGCGGCGGCGATCCCGGTGACCGTCGGAGGCACCCTTCGTGAGGCGTTCGGCGACCTCGCCCCGTTGGCTGTCGCCGCCGGATCGTCGGGCCCGAATGGCGCGCGGGTCGTCACCTGCCCCGGCCGCGACCACCGCGTGCGACTCGGTGATGTCGCCACGATGCTCGGGACGACAGCGCAATTCGAGACGCGGGGAATCGCGGTCGCCGCTGACGAGAACCAGACGATCCCCACGAGCAGGCCCGGGGTACTGCTGCGGGCCCGAGCGGGAGTGCGGGGATTCGTCCGGGACGCCAACCCGAACTTCTTCCGAATGCTCGGCGTCCTGTTCACGCTGCTGGTGCTGTCGACGACGGTGTTACGGCTGGGCTACCAGAAGCCGGGCATGAGTGTTCTCGATGCGATCTACTTCAGCACCGAGACCGTCGCCACGGTCGGCTACGGCGACTTCAACTTCGCCGATCAGCCGCCCCTGCTACGGATCTGGTCGATCATCCTCATGTTCGCCGGTCTGACCACGACTGCGATGATCATGGCGTTCCTGGCCGAGTTGCTCATCTCGCGACGGATTGCCGAGGCCGCCGGTCGACGCAGGGCGCGGTTCATGGACGGACACGTCGTGGTGATCGGGCTCGGCGCGTTCGGCATCCGGGTCGCGCGCGAACTACAGGCGCGTGGCCGCGACGTCGTCATCGTCGAACGGTCTCAGTCGAATCGGTTCATGTCCGCAGCAGCCACTCTCGGCATCCCCGTCGTGGTCGGTGACGCGACCGTGGCGGAGACGCTCAGCGACGCCCGCGTCCATCGTGCGTCCGCGGTCGCGGTGCTCACCAGTGACGACATGGTCAACGTCGAGACCGGAATCGCGGTGCGCGCAATCCTGGGGGAGCGGTGGTTCGACAACGCCGAGCGAGTGGGCGTACCGGTGGTCCTGCGCATCTTCGATCGGTCGATGGGCGACGCCGTCGCCGAACGATTCGGATTCCGTCACGTCCGTTCGACCGCGGAACTCGCGGCACCCTGGTTCATCGGCGCCGCCCTCGGTCTCGTTGTGCTGGGGACTTTCTCGGTGCAATCCCAGTCATTCATGGTGGGTCGTCTCGGGATCGACGTGGACGGTGGACTCGTCGGAGTGCAGATGCAGGAATTGTCGGCCAACACCCGGGTCATCGGACTGCGCCGTGCCGCGACGGGTGAGGTCGAGTACCCGCCGCGGCGCGGCACCGCGTTCGCGGCCGGCGACGACGCCTACGTGGTTGGCCCGTACGAGGAACTGCTCGCGGTCCTCGAACACCAGCGCGCCGCGACCCGGGTGCAGCCGTAGGCATCGTCACGGCGCGTGTCAGATGTGGGCGTCGAGAGCCGGTGTGGCGTGGTCTGTATGGGGGTATTCCTCGAGACCGGCGGGATCGGCCCCGAGTTCGGTGAGCTGTTCGAGACGGTCGGCGTCATCACACACGCGCAGCGGATTGTCCAGGGGATTCATCGTTCCTCCTCGAGATCGTCGATCGTGGCCGTGCGGTACGCGGTCGAATGATCGCGACGAACAGACGAGACGGACGGGACCGGTCGGACGCGTCCGATCGGTCCCGTGGTCAGCGGACAGAACTACCACTCAGCCGGTCGTCGCCTCGATCGACTGTTGCGAGTCGGAGTGTTCGATCGCGATGCGTCTGGGCTTGGCTTTCTCCGCGACCGGGATCGTCACGCTGAGTACGCCGTTGTCGTATCGGGCGCTGATCCCGGCGGCATCGATACCGTCGCCGAGGGTCAGCTGACGGCGATACGTGCCGTAGAAACGTTCGCTGGTCAACCACTGAACGCCCTCGTCGGAGTGCGCGGTGCGCTGCGCCGAGACCGTCAGGACGCCGTTGTCGACATTGAGATCGACCGAACCGGGGTCCACGCCCGGGAGATCGGCGGTCAGTACGTAGTGGTCGTCGAGTTTGTACAGGTCCATCGGCATGAACCGTGGAGTTCGCGTCGACCCTGTCTGCTGGGCACCCAGCAGTCCTCGGGCCAACGTGTCGACATCACCGAAGGGATCGAATCGAAGCACAGCAACCCACCTCCTGATCATGTCCTCCGCCCGTCACCTCGACGGGCGATCAATCACTGTGCGATGACATTTTTAGCACTCTCGGTGGCGGAGTGCCAGTGGTCTGATCGAAATTTTTCGGTAAGTCGTCGATTCGGAAGATGCTGTCTGCGTGCAGCACTCGGCTGCAGTGCACAGATCACGCGGCCCCCGCGGATCGGGTGGGAACGGCCGGAGTCGTCGCTGTGGTACCGATGGGGTGTGACTGACGCAGATGTCGACGTGATCGTGGTGGGAGCCGGGCTGGCCGGGTTGCGTGCCGCGACCGCCGTCCGGGCTCGTGGACTCACCGTCCGGATACTCGAACGTGAGGCGTCGCCCGGCGGGCGGATCCGCACCGACATCATCGACGGGTTCCGCTGCGACCGCGGGTTCCAGCTGCTCAACCCGTCCTACCCGGCGGTGCAGCGACACGTCGACGTCGCGGCGCTCAACCTGCGGACCAGCGGTCGCGGCGTGCGGACCGTCGACGCCGCCGGGCGGGTGGCCACCCTTGCCGACCCGACCCGTCATCCCCGACTGCTGCCGACCACGATCCGCTCGGCCCGTGCCGTGGGGCTGTTGCGGCCGCGAGCGGTGGCCGGCGCCATCCGCTGGGCGCTGCCCGCGGTGGGTTCGGTCCGCCGGCTCGGAACGGCCCCGGACGCCGGGCTCGGCGACGACTGGGATCGACTCGGAGTGCAGGGTCCGATCCGGGACGCGGTGTTGGCGCCGTTCCTGTCCGGCGTTCTCGCCGACGGTGTCGGGTCGACATCGGATCGCTATGTGCGACTGGTCCTCCGGAGTTTCCTCCGGGCGACGCCGGGCGTACCGGCCGCCGGGATGCAGGCATTGCCCCGACAGCTGGCCGCGCCGCTGCGCGATGACATCAGCTACGAGACCGTGGTCGACGAGGTGATCGACGGCTTCACGCCGTCGGTGCGTATCTCCGGTGGGGAGACGCTGCGCGCACGCGCCGTCGTCGTCGCGTCCGAGGCCCCGGTCGCGGGCGCGTTGACCGGTCAGGCCACCGCCCGCATGCGGGGACTGTCGACGTGGTGGTTCGCCGCCGACGGGTTGGCGCCCGACCAGTTCCTGCGGGTGTCGGGATCAGGTGGGCCGGTCGTCAACACCGCCCAGCTCAGCGCCTTCGCGCCGGAGTACGCACCGCCCGGTCGGGTGCTGGTCCAGGCCACGACACTGCTCGACGAGGACGGACCCGCACCCGAGACCCAGGTGCGCGCAGAGGTGTCCCGGATCTGGGGCGCGTCGGCCGCGGGCTGGGATCTGCTGATCCGGCACGACATCTACGACGCACTGCCCGAACAGGTTCCGGGAACGCCGCTGCAACGCTCTCTCCGGGTGGGGGAGCGGATCGTTCTGGCCGGCGATCACCGCGACACACCGTCGATCCAGGGTGCGCTGGTGTCGGGTGGACGGGCCGCGTCCGAGGTGGCGCGACTCCTCGCCTGACCCGTCGACTGGGCGGCTGCGGACGTCGACTGGGCGGTTACGGACGCCGAGTGGGCGGCTGCGGACGCCGAGCGGGCGGCTGGGTCACCGTCAGTTCGCGCGATCGGTGCGGGTCAGCTGGGCGTAGAGCTCGGCCAGCTCATCGGTCACCTCGCCGACGTCCAGGGGCCCCACGCCCGACATCCGCAGCGCCCGATTCAAGCCCGCCACGTCGAGGTCGGCGAAGACGTCCACCGATGGGGGGCTGGGCAGGGGCGGCAGTGTGAGGCGGGCGCCGAAGAAGTCGACTGGTTCCGGGGCGCGGGGCGGCACGGGGCGAGCGGTGTCGTCCGGACCGTCGTCACGCAGGTGCGCCAGCAGCGTCGCAACCTCGGCACCCATCATCGTCAGTGCCACCGAGGGTGTCTTGTCGATCTGTGCGGCCATCTCGTAGGCCAGCGCCAACACATGGATGCATCGGGGTTCGTCGTCGGGGCAGTTGCAGTCACCGCGGACGTCGGCCGGTTCGGTGGGCAGGACCACCGAACCGAGAATGCGCGGTTGCTCACCGCGGGCCACGGCGAGCAGGTCGTCGGTGGCGCCCTTCTCCCGCAGCAGGGCAACGACGGTGTCGGCCTCGACGGTCCGCATCGTCAGAGAGGTCTCGAACGGTTCGACCTGGCTGCCCTGTACCAGCGCGCTCACCTGGCCGGGGCGCAGACGGACGTCGAGGATCTTGCGTTCGCGGAAGTAGCTGCGAGCCTTGCCGACCCGACGGGTGTCCTCCGGTCGGTCGACGACCGCGAGGACGGCGCGTGACCATGCGGTGAGGCCGTATCCCCGGGTTGGCGCCTCCTTCTTGCGTGCCATCAGTCGCCCACCGCCTCGTCGCGCAGCCGCATCAGGTCGTACAGATCGTCGTTCGCGATGTCGGCCAACCAGCTCTCGCCCGCGGTGACGGTCAGATCCGACAGTGCCCGTTTGTCGGTGATCATCGCGTCGATGCGCTCCTCGATCGTCCCGACGCACACGAACGTGCGGACCTCGACCCGCTTGGTCTGACCGATCCGGTACGCGCGGTCGGTGGCCTGTGCCTCGACGGCAGGATTCCACCAGCGATCGAGGTGCACCACATGATTCGCGGCGGTCAGGTTCAACCCGGTTCCGCCTGCCTTCAGCGAGGCCATGAGCACGGGCGGCCCGGCCTCGTCCTGGAACTCCGACACCATCCGGTCGCGCGCGGTCCGCGACAGTCCGCCGTGCAGGAACGACACATCCTCACCGCACACCTTCGACAACCACGGCGCCAGCATCTCGCCGAACGCGGTGAACTGGGTGAAGATCAGGGCGCGCTCTCCGTCGGCGACGATGTTCTCCAGGATGTCGGCGAGCAGTTCGAGCTTCCCGGAGCGGTGCGCGTTGCGACGCACCAGCGCTGATCCGTCGCCGAGGAAATGCGCAGGGTGATTGCACACCTGCTTCAGTCGCGTCAGTGCGGCCAGAACTGTTCGTACGCGGTGACCTTCGTGGGTTCCGTCGGAATCGGATCGCCCGAGCGCCTGCATCAGATCGTCGGTCACGGCGCGATACAGCGCCGCCTGCTCGACGGTCAGGTTCGCGCGCACGGTCAGCTCGGTCTTCTCGGGCAGGTCGGCAATGATGGTCGGATCCGTCTTGACACGGCGCAGGATGAACGGCGAGGTGATCGCGTTCAGGCGGCGAGCGGCATCCGGATCCCTTTCGCGCTCGATGGATTCGGCGAAACGCGCCTTGAACACCGACGGCGAGCCGAGCAGTCCGGGGTTGACCAGGTCGACGACCGCCCGCAGATCCTCGAGCCGATTCTCCACCGGGGTGCCGGTGAGCGCGATCCGTTGTCGCGCAGCGATACCCCGTACCGCGCGCGACTGCGCCGTGTTCACGTTCTTGATGTGCTGCGCCTCGTCGACGACGACGTGCCGCCAGGACACGCTCTGCAGGGCCTCGGTGTCGCGGGTGGCGATGGCGAAGGTGGTGATGGTGACGTCGGCGGCACGGGCGGCCGGGGTGAACGGTCCGCGACGTGATCGGCCCGGACCGTGGTGGACGAGCACCTGCAGATGCGGCGCGAACCGGGCGATCTCGCGTTCCCAGTTGCCCACCACCGACATCGGACAGATGATCAGCGTCGGTCCCCGGCCGGCCGGGTCGGAATCCGCCGCGACCTCCCGCTCGCTGCAGAGCAGGGCGATCACCTGAACCGTCTTGCCCAGACCCATGTCGTCGGCGAGCACCGCCCCGATGCCGAGTGAGGCCAGGTGGGCCAGCCATTCCATCCCGCGATGCTGATAGGGACGCAGTTCGGCGGCCAACGACGCCGGCGCACTCAGCGGGTCCGGGGTGAGGGTGCCGCCCGCGGCGACCTCGTCGAGCCACGACAGACCCGAGACCGAGGTGACCGGGACCCCGAGCCGGTCGGATCCGGTCGTCACCAGGTTGAACAGCTCACCCATGTCGGCGGGGTCGCCGGATGCGGCCAGCGCGCGCTGCGTGGTGATGAACTCCGCGGCCCGACTCAGCGCCGACCCCTCCGCGCGGATCCACACACCACGGACCCGGACCAGGCTGCCCTTCTGCGCGGCCAACGCGGCGAGGTCGCCGTCGTCGAGGACGTCGTCTCCGATCGCCAACTGCCACTGGAAGTCCCGGATCTCGGACAGACCCACCATGACCGATCGCTCGACTGTCGCGCCGACGCCTGTCCGTCCACGCAGCGACAGCGTCGGCGTCACCTCGGCCAGCGTTCGCGGCAGCAATACGACGATCCCGGCGCCCGCGAGGTCGGCGGCCCCGGAGTCGAGCAGGTCGGTCACGAGATCGGTGTTGAGCAGGAAGTCGAGGGTGGCGCGATCGTGTCCGGCGCGGGACAACCCCGAGAACGCCCGCACCGCGGCGGCGACCTCGGTGGTCACCTCGTCCAACTCGTGCGGGTCGAGTCGGTGCAGATCGATCGGGACATCGAGGCCGTCGACGCTGCGCCGGCAGACCTGCAACCGCCAGCGATCATCGGGAACCGAGTGCGGGTCCTCGTCGTCGGCGTGTTCCGGCTCGTGCAGCCGTAGGACGAGGGAGCTCTCGTTCTCGCGGACCCCGTCGGCCCACTCCTGCCAAGCTGTCGACGCCGAGGACGCGCGGTCCGACGACATCGGTACCTCGTCGTCGGCGCCGGGCAGCAGTGAGCGCACGAGCGACGACCGGAAGACCCCGGCCGACAACCCATCACAGCGGCGTCGGCACTCGTGATCGGTGACCTCGCGGCAGAAGTCGAGGACCGCCTCGCCACCACCGTTCTGGACGACGACCGGTGGCGCCGCCGAGATCGCGTGGGACAGCCAAGCCCGCCAATGCGTACTCGGCAGGGGGGTCCATCGCGTCACCCAGCTGCCGGTGGTCCACGCGAGGGTCGGGGTGACCGCCCCGGCGGAGACGAAGCGCCGGACCGACGCCGCGAGGTAGGTGTAGTAACCGAGCTCGCCGGTGCGGGGGAGTCCCGGGTCGTCGAGCAGGGCGGTGGCCGCGGCCGGCCCCAACGTCAGCGACCCCACCTGGCGCACGGTGCTCGGTTCGGGCCCGGTGACGCTGATGGTGCGACGCAGGGTCCGCCCCGACACCACCTCGGCGACCGGTGCAGGCAGCGTCGCGGCGTCCGGAGTCGCGGTGGGCGAACCATCTGCGTCGGTGAACCACAGCGACAGACCGATACCGGGACGCCACAGAGCGTGCGTCGTATCGGCGGATGTCACGCGTTCCATCCTGGCACGGGCCACAGACGGTCCGATTCGCGCGGAGATTGTCCGTCTGGAGGGGCGGTGTCGGCACCATGCCGGAGGTGACGCTGCACGCGGACGATGTCAGCGGCGCTGACGTCAACTCTTGTCGCAGGCCGTTCCGTCCCCGTCACGGTCCAGGGCAGGCCGGTAACCGGGCTGACCGGCCTGAATCGGAGCCGCACCGGCAGCCTTCGCAGCCGTGCAGTTCGCGTAATAGACACTGCCGCCATCCGGGACCACGGGCGCGACCGGAGCCGGGGGCGGTGGGGTGTAGCGAGGCGCGGGCCGTGGGACCGGCGTCCGGGTCTGGGTTCGGGTGGGCTGCGCCGGGGCGACCGGCGCCGCGTTCGCCGCGCCGCACGATCCGAGCACGCGCGCGATCGCATCCTTCTCGGCCTGGGTGACCCACAGCCGATACGCGGCCTTGACCGTGACCTGCCTGGCGACATAGGTACACCGGAACGACCGGTTCGGCGGCAGCCAGGTGGCCGCGTCACCGGATCCCTTGCGGGAGTTCGTCGGTCCGTCCGTCGCCTGCAGGTTGCGGGGATCGTTCGCGAGGTCACGCCGCGTGTCGGCAGACAGCTGCTGCGCGCCCTTCTGCCATGCATCGTCGAGGGCCACGACGTGGTCGATCTGCACCGCCTGCGAGGTCTTCTCGCCGCGGACGAAGTCGATGCGGTTTCCCGTGTACGGATCGGCGAGTACCCCGGACGTCACGACACACCCACGGGTTCCGGCGCGCGCGACGATGCTTGTCAGATCCCGTCGGAGGACGTCGTTGCGGGTGTCGCACCCGTTGTGTCCACCGGCGACGTTGACGTCGTCGGTCCACGCCTGCCCGAATTGCGCTCGGCTGTAGCCGGTTCGCGGCGCACGACCTTTGACCGCCAGTGTGTTCAACAGGGTGAGGGAGCTCTGCGCCGCAGACCCCGACCCCACCTGCCCGGCAGTCGACGGGGCCGGCGCGGGTGTCTCCGACGACGGGGTGGGTGCGGAGGTGGCGGTGGCCGACTCCGTCGGCGTGACCGGGGCACTGCCGATGACGGCCGCGGCCTGGTCGTTGCTCTGCTTCGTGTCGTCCGGCGCGATCAGGCCGACCACGGTGATCGCCACCACGGCGCCGAGCGCGATCCAGGGCCATCGCCGACGTCGACGTGGGGACGTCTTGTAGCCGGGGGGCCTGTTCCATTCGGCCGGCGTGGACGAACTGGAGCTGCCGGTCATCTGGTCATTGAATCATCGTCGGGGGCGCATCACGCGCACATACCGCCGATCAGATCAGGGTCGACCAGTAGTACCAGAAGTGTTCTGCGATCAGCAGTATGACCACGACGTAGTAGATGACCAGGACGGGCCACAACCATCCGACGACGCGCCACAGTGCCGGAACGCTGCTCAGGCGAGCGGCCGTCTGCGCGGCGACGACGAACAGGATCGGGGTGATGGTCCAGACCACCATGCAGTACGGGCACAACGCGTTGATGCGGTAGATGCTCTCGGTGATCAGGTAGAACACGAACACCATGCCCGCGGTCATGCCGAGGGTGAGCCCGATCCAGTACCAGACCGGCAGTGCCACCCGGGCGACCACCAGAACACCCGTCACCACGACGATCGCGAACGCCGCGATGCCGATGAGCGGGTTGGGGAATCCGAAGAACTGCGCCTGCTCGGTGCTCATCACCGAGCCGCACGACAGCACCGGGTTGATGCTGCAGCTCGGTCGGTAGCTCGGGTCCTCGAGGAGTTTGAACTTCTCGATGGTCAGTGTCGCCGCGGCGACCAGTCCGATGGCCCCGGCGATGAGGATGATCAGACCGGTAACCCGGCCCGGCGCCCAGTCGGGTTGTTCGATGTCGTCGTCGACAGCCGGGTCCGGTCCGTGGTCGGCGTCGGTCAGCGTCATCACGCGACCGCGGCGTCGACGGCGTCTATCAGCGCCTGCGGCGTGCTCAGCTGCACGATCTTGCCGTTGAGCTCCACCTGCGGCGTCCCCTGTAGACCGTTCTGCGCCGCATTCTGGGTCTGCTCGGTCACCCAGCCCGCGTACTGGCCGTCGTTGACGCACGTGGACACCGACGCGGGTGCGCCGGCGTCGGTCGCCATGGCGGTCAGCTGCTCGTCGGTGAGTCCCGAGGACTGCTCCTCGGGCTGCTGCGCGTACAGCTCGTCGTGGAAGCCCAGCCAGGTCGACCAGTCACCGCCGCCCGCGGTCGCCTCGGCCACACACGCCGATGCGTTGGCCGCACGCGTGGAGTACTTGGTCGACGACATCCGGTCGAGGATGGCGACGGGCTTGTAATCGACGGCCACCTGCGAATTGCCGCGGATCTCCTTGATGGCGTCACCGAAGATCGACTCGAATTGCTTGCACGCCGGGCACTGGAAGTCCTCGATGAGCGTCAGTGTGGCCTTCGGCGCCTCGACCTTGCCGACCCGGTACGCGCCGGTGTCGGTGGCCACCGAGGGCGTCGTCCCCGTCGGTGTCGTCCCGGAGGCGTCGGGCGAACCGGCTGCCGCCGTCCGCGGCGGGCCCGCGATCGAGGCCGTCGTGTTGTTGCCGTTGTCCTTGGTCACGATCAGCCACACCCCGACGGCCACGGCGACCACCACGACGACAACGGTCGCGCCGACCTTGATCAGCAGGCTGCGACGGCGTTCGTCGGCACGGGGGTCGGTCACCGTCGGGCGACGGTTGTGGTCATTGGCAGCCATGAGGTTCCTGAACTCTTCTCGATTGTCGGCCGGACGGGCCACGGGGCGTTCGGCCGCCGATGATACGCGGGACGAATGAGGAGAAGATGAAAGATCGGCCGCCCGGAACGGACTACGTGACGGTGACGCCGCCGTCGACCGCGATCGTCTGTCCGGTGACGTATCCGCCTGCGGCCGACGCGAGCCAGACCGCGGTCGCGGCGAGTTCCGCCGGGTCGCCCATCCTGCCCAACAGTCGGCGTGCGGCCTGCGCGTCGAGGTAGCCGTGGTCGTACTGATCGGTCATCTCGGACTCGAAGAATCCGGGCGCGATCGCGTTGACCCGGATGCCTTTTCGACTACCCCACTGCTGCGCGAGGTCGCGGGTCAGTCCGATGATTCCTGCCTTGCTCGCCGCGTAGGCGGCCTGCGGCAGGCCGGCGGTCGTCAGACCCAGCACACTCGAGATGTTGATGATCGAACTGCCCGGCTCCATCACCCGGGCGGCGGCCTGTGCGGCCCAGTAGGAGCCGTTCAGGTTGACGTCGATGACCGACCGGAACTGCTCGGGGGTCTCCCGCGTCGCCGGGACCGCGGTGCCGATGCCTGCGTTGTTGATGAGCACGTCCACCCGACCGAACTCGCCCATGGCCGCGTCGACCATCGCCTGGGCCTGCTCGGGATCGGCCACGTCGGTGGCGACGCTGAGTGCGCGGCCGCCGGCTGCCTCGACCAGTTGCGCTGTGTCGCCCAGCTTCTCGACCCGACGCGCCGCCAACACCACCGATGCCCCGGCCTCGGCCGCCGCCTGCGCGAAGGCCACGCCCAGCCCGGAGGACGCGCCGGTCACGATGACCACCTTGCCGTCGAGACGGAACATGTCGAGAACGGGCATCGGGGTCTCCTCTGGTGGTGCGACGTGCGTTCGTCTGGTCAGAGTACGGGGAGGATCAGAAGCCGAGATCGCGGCCGATGATCTCCTTCATGATCTCGTTGGAACCGGCCCAGATGCGGGTGACCCGGGCGTCTTTCCACGCCTGCGCGATGCGGTACTCGTTCATGTAGCCGTAGCCGCCGTGCAACTGCAGGCAGGCGTCGAGGATCTTGTTCTGGATCTCGGCGGTCCACCACTTGGCCTTCGCCGCGTCGGCCGCGCTGAGCTCGCCCTCGGTGTGCGCGGTGATGCAGGCGTCGATGAACGCCTGGGTCACGTCGATCTGGGTTGCCAGCTCGGCGATCGTGAACTTGTTGAACTGGAACGATCCGATGGACTTCCCGAACGCCTTCCGCTCTTCGACGTAGGTCAGCGTCTCGCCGAACAACGCCTTGGCGTGGGCCAGGTTCGACACCGCCGCGTTCAGGCGCTCCTGCGGCAGGAATGTCATCATGTGGATGAACCCGCGGTCGACCTCGCCGATGACGTTCTCGGCCGGGACCCGCACGTCGGTGAAGAACAGCTCGGCGGTGTCGGACTCGGGCTGGCCCACCTTGTCGAGCTTGCGTCCGCGCTCGAATCCGGGCATGCCCTTCTCGATCGCGAACATGGTGATTCCCTTGGACTTCTTCTCCGGTGAGGTCTTCACCGCGGCGACCACGAGCTCGGCGTTGAAGCCGTTGGTGATGAAGGTCTTCGACCCGTTGATGACCCAGTCGGTGCCCTCCTGCTTCGCGGTGGTCTTGATCCCGGCGAGGTCGGAGCCGGCGGCGGGCTCGGTCATCGCGATCGCGGTCACGATGTCGCCGGTGCAGAACCCGGGCAGCCACCGCTTGCGCTGCTCGTCGGTGGTCAGGTTCACCAGGTACGGGGCGACGATGTCGACGTGGATGCCGAACGCGGAGGGGAGCGCCGCGCTGACCCCGGACAGCAGTTCGGTGAACATCGCGTTGAACCGGTAGTCGCCGGCCTCGGAGCCGCCGTATTCCTCGGGTACCTCGAGTCCGAGGAAGCCGGACTCGCCGGCGTGCTTCCAGATCTCACGGTCGATGTAGCGCTGTTCGATGATCGCCTCGTGCCGTGGGGTCACGTATCGGTCGATGAACTCGCTGACCGATTCGCCGAACGCGGCGTGGTCGGGTCCGTACAGGGTCCTGCGCATTGGTTTCTCCCACCTCAGTGTGGTGACCGGCGGTGCTTCCTCAGTCGTGTCAATGCTGCGCGACAACCGTGACCGGGTCAAAACGGTCGTGCGCCGGTGCCGGCAGGGCGCCGGCGTGAGTAGCCGGTCCTACCCCCCGCGGAACGCTTTCAGTCCGATGACGGAGGCGAATACTTTCGGAGCATCGCCGCCTCCAACCGGCCAGACGCCGGTTCGATCACCAGGCTCCAGTGCCCGGCGAGTATCTGAACGAAGCCCCAGTGACAGATGCCATCGCGAGATGATGCAGCGAGGTACTCGTCGACACCGTCTCGGATCTCGTTCTCCGAGTCTTCCAACTGGACGACGCCGTC
Organism: Williamsia phyllosphaerae; assembly: GCF_014635305.1. Classification (NCBI taxonomy): domain Bacteria; kingdom Bacillati; phylum Actinomycetota; class Actinomycetes; order Mycobacteriales; family Nocardiaceae; genus Williamsia; species Williamsia phyllosphaerae. The sequence goes on from NZ_BMCS01000001.1 coordinate 1,289,595, forward strand.
GTGTAGACCCTTGCGCGAAACCTCATGGATGACTGCGTGGGCGCGCTCGAGTTCGGCCAGGTCTTCGGCGAAGCGAACGAGTGCGGGTGTCGAGAGATTGGAGGCGGACAGCGCGATGAGGTCGTCGCGTTCCATGATGGTCACCACCGGTGGCGACGGTGGGAAGCCTCGGAACACGCCGTCGTCATCGGCGGAATCGGCAAACTCGCGAAAGTCCATGTTGGATATCGACAGGTTGTTCTCGATTCCCCACATCTCCCGCGGGATGATCCGAACCGTCCGACCGCGTCCGTCTCCCCACTCGGCTCTCTCGTTGTCGACCGCGAGTATCGGGTGTTCGGGATCGGTGAGAGTTCTGCTGTCGGCGATGAACGCGTAGAACGGCGGGCCGTCCCCCATCCGTGTGAGGAGCTGATCGACGGTCATCCCACTGTTGTTCGGGTCATCTATGCAGAGCAGGTTGGCGCTGAACTGATTCCCGTACCCGTCGTCATTGGGCGCTGTCGCCTCGCCGACCACGGTTCGCCATAGTTCGTCGTCGCTGAAATCAGTCCGTATGAGCAGCGAGGCCCCGCCGTCGCCGCCCAGGTGGTCGTCGAGTTTGCGCCCGGTGCCGAGTTGTTCGACCACCGCGGCCTCTCGCAGCTCCGCTTCACGCGACGCGGCCCTCTCTCGAACGGCCTCCGGTGAGACCGGCGGGTCGGGGAGAATCAGCGAGCTGAGGATCCGATCGGAATCCTCGTCGGTGATCGCACTGAACGCGCGCAGTTCGACCGCCCACGGCCCGATGACCCTGCGTCTCAGAGACGGCCAGTGGTCCAACATGAAACTGACCTCCGGCTCGCCGACCTCGGTCAGCCACCGACGCACGCCGACCTGGATCGAACTGACGGTCGCGGTCGATTCGAGTGCCCCCGACAGCGGATCCCCGTCCAGCGCAGACACATGAACCTCGGTGGGCGGCCATCCGAATTGCGTCGGTGGCATCGCTGCGACCTCTCGCATCTTCTGTTCGTGGGCCAGTTGTTCCGGCGACTCGAGCTGTTCCTCTGTCTCGACGGTCGGACCGTCCCACACGAACAGCTGTGGGTCGAAATCCTCGTCGAGGACCGGATCCGACATCTCCAGCCACCTGTCGTCCTGCCTCCAGGACAGGGTGACCCCGGTCTCGGCGTCGATGACAACAGTTACCGGCGAGCCACCCCGTAGGTCGGCGAACTCGATCTGCCACCCACGTCGGCCGCGTATCGACACCTCGAGGGGCTCGCCCGGTGCTCCCACCTGTGGGTGCGCCATCGGCCCCGGCATCGGCCACAGGGTGTGCGCTCTGAACAGCAGGGTGGGCGAGAGCCCGAACGTCGCCACCATGCGATTGGGTGACTTCGACGTGTGCACGGCCACGCCGTCCTCGCGAAGCCGGTACTCGTCCGTCTCGTTCTCGATGTAACGCGGTGTTCCGTCGGTGCCGACGACTCTCCACCGGTCTGGGGGTCCGAACCAGATGGTGCTGTCGCCGGCCTCCCCGTGCACGGTCGCACGCAGCGTGCGTCCGATGGTGCTGTAGCTCAGCCCACGGATCTGGGGCCACGAGTTCGTCATGGTCGACAAGATAAAGGCGGTTGGTCGCAGTTCATTAGTCTTTCGAAGAAAATCATCCGACCGGACCATCCCCACCGACGATCGCCTGCAATGCGGCCACGTGGCCCGCGAACGCGTCGCGGCCGGTGTCGGTCAACTGCGCGCGAACGGTGCGTCGGCGCCCGGCACTCAGGCGCTCGGTCACCAGATAGCCCGCGGCCTCCAGGGTGGACAGCTGCTTCGACAACGCTGAATCCGACAGCGAGAGAAGGTCTCTCAGGTACGCGAACTCCGCCCAGTCGGTCGCGGCCAGCGTCGCCACCAGCGACAGGCGGGTGCTCGGGTGGATGAGTTCGTCGAAACGGGCCTCGCTCACGCGTGCATCCACCGCCGAAGCGTCTGCAGTATCTCCGGGCCACCGAAACCGATGACGGCCGCGACGATCACCGCCGCCCACACTTGCGAATGCCGGGCGCCGTCGGCGTCCAGGGCGAGTGCCGCACCCACTGTGACAGCCACCAGGACGAGCAACATGAGGATCACGGCGAGCGGCACCCGGCGGTCGGCCACCGCCCGCGAGACTTGCAGCCCGCGGGTCCGTCGTCGACCGTCGAGAAGGCGCGACGCCACGGCCGAGTGACCGGCGCCGAAGGCGATTGTCGCCACGGTCGTCAGCCAGACGGGACCGACGGCGCCGATGACGCCCAGCACCACCCACCCCGCCGCCATCGCCCACCAGTACCACCGCGGTAGCCCCACCTCGAGGGCCACGTCCGCGCGTGCTCGCCCCACCACGTCGAGCGCCTCGCGGGCCTGCTCAGGTGTCAGATCTTCCATGACGTCACCTCGCTTTCCTGGTTGGAAAGTAGCTTTCACTTTCCTATCGGGAAAGTCAACGTCCGGCCCGAACTGCCCGAGCTCTATGGTTTCTGTCATAGTGGAGCCGTGGCGGAGATCGAGTACAGCACCGAAGGGGGCGTCGCGTACGTCCGCCTCCATCGCCCGGACAAGCACAACGGGCTGACGCTCGGCATGTTGTCGGGGTTGGTCGCAGCCGCCGGACGTGCCGCCGGTGACCCATCGCTGAGGGCGGTGATCGTGCACGGCGACGGCCCGTCGTTCTGTTCCGGCTTGGACTTCGGTGATGTCGCCGAGCAGGGCGTGCGCGTCGGGAACGCCTTCCTGCCGAACCCGTTCCGCGGTACCAACCGCTTTCAGGCCGCCGCATGGGCGTGGCGGCGGGTGCCCGTCCCGGTGATCGCCGTGATCCACGGCCGGTGCTTCGGCGGCGGGCTGCAGATCGCGCTCGGCGCCGACTTCCGGTTCGCCACACCCGACGCCGAGTTCTCCGTGCTGGAGACGAAATACGGTCTGATCCCGGACATGTCGGCCACCGCGTCCCTGGCCCAACTGACCTCGATCGACACCGCCAAGCTGCTGACCATGACCGGGGAGGTGTTCGACGCCGAGAGGGCGCGGTCGCTGGGTCTGCTCACCGGCGTCGCCGACGACCCCATGGCCTCGGCGCACGACCTCGTCGAGACCATCGCCACCCGATCACCGGATGCGGTCGCCTCGGCCAAGCGGCTGTTCGAGCGAACATGGCATCGGGGTCCGCGGAGGTCGTTCGGTGTCGAGCGCCTGGCTCAGCTCCGGCTGCTGACGGGACGCAATTCGACGATCGCCCGTAAGGCCGCCGCGACCGGCACCCAACCAGAATTCCGCCCCCGCGCCTGACGGGCACCGTGAATGGAGAAGCCGATGAACGACCAGGATCTGTCGACTCTGAGTGGACTCGAACTGCTGCGCCACACCACCAGCCTGGACGACCCTCCGCCGTCCATCGGACGTCTGCTGGGCATGCGATTCGACGAGATCGACGAGGGCCGCGTGGTGATGTCGCTGGACACGCGTCCCGATTTCTCGAATCCGTTGGGCACCGTCCACGGCGGGATCTGCGCGACCCTGCTCGACTCGGTCATGGGGTGTGCCGTGCACACCCACCTGGCCGCGGGTGTCGGGTACACGACCCTGGAGCTGAAGGTGAACTACATCCGGGCCGTCGCCACCGACGACGTCACCCTGGTCGCGACCGGCACCACGATCCACGTCGGGCGCCGCGTCGCGACAGCAGAGGGCAAGGTGCACAACCAGGAAGGGCAGCTGGTCGCCCATGCGACCACGACCTGTCTGATCCTGTGACGCCGCTCAGGCTGCGGCTCCCTCGGCGAGGGTCACGGTCGCCGACTGCTGCTGCCCGTTCGCGTCGATCCAGTTGACGGGCACCGAGTCGCCGGGGTACAGGGTGTCGATGGCCTCGGTGAGTGCGGTGACCGAACCGATCGGTGTGCCGTTGATCGATGTGATCGTGTCGCCGGCCGACAACACCTGTGCCGCTGACCCGTTCTCGAGGACCTGCTGCACGAGCGCACCGGAGCCGTTGGGGCCGTCGCTCGCGGTCACGCCCAGCATCGCCGAGTCGCCGATGTGGACCGTCGCCGAGCGCGATCCGGAGGTGATCTGATCGGCGACCGTACGGGCTCGGGCGATCGGGATCGCGAATCCCTCGCCACCACCGGTGTTCTGGCCGCCGAGACGGTAGCCCTGACTGGCGGCGGTGTTCATTCCGACGACCTTGCCGGACGAGTTCACCAACGGGCCCCCGGAATCCCCGGGTTGGATGTTCGCCGCGATCTGGATCAGCCCGGTCAGCTGTTCCGCCGACCCCGTCGACTCGTCACTTGCCGTGATCGCCTGGTCGAGGGCGGTGACTCGGCCCGGTGCTGCGGTCGGGTCACCCCCTCCGCCGCCTGCGTTGCCGACACCCACGATGGCGTCGCCCACCTTCACGGCGCTCGAGTCACCCAGCGGCGCGGTGGTGAGGCCGGTGGCGCCGGTCAACTTCACCACGGCGACATCGGATTTGCGGTCGTATCCGACCACGGTCGCGGGGTAGGTACGGCCGTTGCCGAGATCGGTTGCGGTGATCGACGTGGCACCGGAGATGACGTGGTTGTTCGTCAGCACCTCACCGGTGGAGGACAGGACGATCCCGGTTCCGGCGCCCGCACCGTTCTGATAGCCGAGTTCGGTGTTGATGTAGACCATCCCGGGGACCACGGCCTGCGCGGCGCGCTGCAGCGTGGCCGAAGCGGTGCCGTCGACGGTGTTGTCCACGCGCTGGACCGGCGCCACGGCCTGTGATCGCGTCGGGGACGCCGCCTGCTCGTGCAGCGCGGTGGCGCCGAACGCGGTCAGGACGGCGACCGCGACGGTGAGCGCGGCGAGCGCCAACATCCCGAACGGGTTGTACCTGCGGGCCGGTGGCATGGTCGGCTGCGGGGGCGGGCCGTATGCGTTGGGCGGTGCCTGCTGCCACCCGCCGGGCGGCATGCCCGGGTCGTACGGACGGTGGCCGTCGGCGCGATGGATGTCGTGGTGCGGTTCGTGATTCACAGTGTTCCTCCTGACCACCCAGACAACTCCGCGATCCTGAGAGGTTCCCAACAGCAAGCCCCCACTTCGCTGAAAATCCTGACCGCGGCCCCGCACAGCAGACGACGCGCCTGCTCCGAGGAGCAGACGCGCCGTGTGGTGGGCGAGATCGGACCCGTCTAGCGGTGGGCGTGCTCCGGACGATGTGGCCGCTTCGAACCCGGACCGCCTGTGTCCGAATCGTTCTCGGAGTGCTCCGCGTCGCGGGCGGCGACGGCGCCCATGGACACGCTCGCGAGCTCCTCGCCGACACTCTCGTGCGGTTCGATCGTGGCCTTGTCGCCTGCGCGACCGGTGAACAGCGACGCGATGGCACCGAGGATGCAGCAGACGATGGCGAAGGTGAACGCCGCGGACAGACCGTTGGAGAAGGGCTCCGAGATCAGGTGCGGGAAGAACTTCAGCCCCGTCAGGGTGTCCTGGTTCGACTGCGACAGTGTGTCCAGGTGGGGTCCGACGAGTTCCTTGATCGGGTTGTAGCCCAGGAACGCGGCGAACAGGATGCCCACCGTCGGCAGGTTGGCGACCTGGTTGGCGTCAGCGGGCGAGACGCCGTGTGCGAGCAGGCCGTTGCTCATGGCCGACGGCAGATCGCTGGACAGACCGGCGATCATCAGGCTGAAGAACAGTCCGATCGAGAGCACCATGGCCGCGTTCTGGAAGGTCGTCATCATGCCGGCGCCCGATCCACGGGCGTTGGCGGGCAGGCTGTTCATCACCTCGGCGCGGTTCGGCGAGGCGAACAGGCCCATGCCGATGCCGTTGATCAACAGGATCACCGCGAACGCCCAGTAGTTGAAGTCGACCGGGATCGCGATCAGCGCGGCGAAGGTCGCCGCCGTGATGAACAGGCCCGAGGTGGTGAACCACTTGGTACCCACCTTGTCCGACAGGTAACCCGAGACCGGCGCCGAGAGCAGGAATCCGATCGTCATGGGGACCATGTAGATACCGGCCCACAGTGGGGTGCGGGTGTAGTCGTATCCGTGCTGCGGAAGCCAGATCCCCTGCAGCCAGATGATGATGATGAACTGCAGTCCGCCGCGACCGATGGAGGCCATCAGGTTCGCGATGTTGCCGTAGAGGAACGAGTGGTTCTTGAACAGCGACAGGTTGAACAGAGGGTTCGACACCCGCGTCTCGATCACGGCGAAGGCGGCGAGCACTGCGGCGCCACCGATGAGGCAGGTGAGCACCATCGGGCTCATCCACCCCATGTTCGACGCGCCGTAGGGCTGGATGCCGTAGGTGATGCCGACCAGGATCGCGATCAGACCGACCGCGAAGGTGATGTTGCCCCACCAGTCCATCGTCGCCTTCTGACGGACGCCGGTGTCGTGCAGCTTCATATAGGCCCAGATGGTTCCGACCACACCGAACGGGACCGACACCAGGAAGATGAGGTTCCAGTCGATCGGTGCCAGGACACCGCCGACGAGCAGGCCGAGGAACGATCCGGCGATCGCGGCGACGCCGTTGATGCCGAGTGCGAGTCCGCGCTGATGCTGCGGGAACGCGTCGGTGAGGATGGCCGAGGAGTTCGCCATCAGGAACGCTCCGCCGACGCCCTGGATCACCCGCCAGAAGATCAGCCAGATCGCGGCCTTGCTGCCGTCGAACCAGGTGGCCGCCAGGAAGATCGACGACACGGTGAAGACCAGGAAGCCGATGTTGTACATCTTGGCGCGGCCGAACATGTCGCCGAGCCGTCCGAAGCTGACTACGAGAACCGCTGTGACGACGAGGAATCCCATCATCATCCACAGCAGGTAGCTGGTGTTCTGCGACTCCAGCGGGTTGAGCTTGATGCCCTTGAAGATGTCGGGGAGGGCGATCAGGACGATCGAGGAGTTGATCGTCGCGATGAGCATCCCGAGCGTGGTGTTGGACAGGGCGATCCACTTGTAGTTGGGACCGAGCTCTTCCAGCGACCGCGTGCGGCTGCGCTTGTCGGCCGACTCGGCCGGTTTCTCGAGAAGGTGATTGGCCATGACTTCTTCCTCAGCGGGTGGGATGAATCGGGCGGGTCACGGGGGCGACGGCGTCGTACGCGGAGTCCGTGGAGGTCGGGTCGGATCTACAGCGGTGGGTCGCCGCTGGCGCAGACCTGTTCGGCGAGCACCTCGGCCAGCAGCTCGATCGATCGTTCGGCGGCGGCACGATCTTCGGGGGCGAGGCGGTTGAGCGCGGACTCCATCAACTGGGCGCGACGCGAGGTGGCGCCACGGATGAGTTCGACCGCGGCCGGCGTCGGTGCGATCAGGCTGGCGCGTCCGTCGAGCGGGTCGGCGGTGCGCTCGACCATCCCGTCGCGCTCCAGGGCCGCGACGAGACGAGACATCGTCGGCGCGCTGACGTTCTCCTTGGCGGCGAGATCGGACAGACGCATCGGCGAACTGTTGACCAGAACCCACAGCGCCGAGGTGGCGCCCAGGGTCAGTGCTCCCGGACCGACCCCGTTGCGCAGCATGCGGTTGATGCGGGCGAGCGCGGTGTAGACCGATACCGCGCGTGACTGCGTGTTGGTCATCTCCCGGCCCACCTCTCTGTCGATGACGGTCGTCTCGGCTGTGCTTGAATGACGTTAGTTGCATAACGCTAAGTAATCGAACCGTAAAGGCCAGTGACCTCGCAGGATGAGACCCACGCCACATCGGTGCGACCCACGAAAGGCGCGAATCCATGACCGAACGTCTCGAAGTCCACCGTCAGATCGCCGCGGTGCCGGCCGACGTGTTCGCCGTCCTGGCCGATCCGCAGGGCCACGTCGCGATCGACGCGTCCGGGATGTTGATGAGTGCCGACGGCAATCGGGTCACCGCGGTGGGGGATCGGTTCGTCGTCCACATGGACCGTGAGTCGATCAAGGACATCCCCGAGATGGGGAAGTACGACGTCACGGTGATCATCGAGTCGTTCGAGGCAGAACGGGAGATCTCGTGGAGTATCAGCGGCACCGTGCAGCCGCCGATCGGTCATGTCTACGGCTACCGACTCGAGCCGAACGACGACGGGACGCTGGTGACATCGTTCTACGACTGGTCGAACGCCCGCCAGGAGATCAAGGACCGCGGCATCTTCCCTGTCATCTCCGAGGCGGCGCTGTCGGGGACACTGGGCATCCTCGATCGCACAGTTCGCCGGGGATATCCACAACCGACCCCGCGATAGCCGCTTCACCAGCACGCCGTCGGCGATTCTGCCGTCTCGTTATGCGGCTGTTACTCTGCGTGGGTCCCCCAGCTCATGTGAGAAACGAAGGACCCTTCAATGTCGATTCACAGGCTTCGTACTCGCCTGCTGGCCGGTGTGTGCGCGGTGGTCGCGACCACCGGACTCGCGACCGTCGTCACCGCCGGACCCGCTGAGGCCCGCGTCGCGACGACCCAGGTCTACTCCCCCGCGATGAAGCGGAACATCCCGGTCGAGATCCTCGGCGCCCAGCGCCGGGGCGCGCCGACGCTGTACCTCCTCGACGGACTGCGTGCGCCGAACAACGACAACGGTTGGTTGATCAACACCGACGTCCGTCGTTTCTTCGCCAACAAGAACGTCAACGTCGTCATGCCCTTCGGTGGCGCAGGCAGCTTCTACACCGACTGGGACCGTCGCGACCCGGTGCTGGGCCTCAACAAGTGGGAAACCTTCCTGACGCGTGAGCTCCCCAACTTCATGGCGAACCGCTACAACAGCTCGCGCACCAACAACGCGATCGCCGGTCTGTCGATGAGCGGCACCTCTGCGCTCAACCTGGCGACCCGCCACCCGGGCATGTTCCGTGGCGTCGCGTCCTACAGCGGCTACCCGCTGACCACCGAGCCGGGCTTCGCGCAGGGCATCCAGGTCGCGATCAGCCAGGTCGGCGGCAACGCCGACAACATGTGGGGCGTCTGGCCGGGCGGCCGGTGGCTGGAGAACGACCCCGCGCTGCGGGCCGCGGCTCTGCGTGGCAAGCGCGTCTACATCTCGGCGGGTACCGGTGGATCGAACATCGACCCGGTGACCAACCCGACCAAGTTCGCGCAGGTGGTCCCGCTCGAGGTCGCGTCCGGCATCGCCAGTCGCCAGTACCTCGGGACTTTGCAGATGAACGGTGTCCGAGTGGTCTCGCGCATCACTAACGAGGGCACGCACGACTGGAACTTCTGGCAGGCGCGTCTGCACGAGTCGTGGTTCTCGACTCTCGGGCCGTCGCTCGGAGCCTGACCCACCCGGTTTCACCGACACCGCGGATCGTTCGCCCCAGGGCGATCGGTCCGCGGTGTCGTTTCCGATGGAGGCGATGACAGCCCGATGAGCAGCACCGGCGCCGACCACACCCTGGCCCGACGTCTCGGCACGGTCGATGCCGTGGTCATCGGTCTCGGGTCGATGATCGGCGCGGGGGTCTTCGCGTCGTTCGCCCCGGCTGCCGCCGTCGCGGGGTCGGGCCTGCTGATCGGTCTGGCGATCGCTGCGCTCGTCGCCTTCTGCAACGCGACGTCGTCGGCACAGTTGGCAGCTCAGTACCCGCAGTCCGGTGGCACGTACGTGTACGGCCGTGAACGACTGGGCGACTGGTGGGGATTCGTCGCCGGATGGTCGTTCGTCGTCGGCAAGACGGCCAGTTGCGCGGCCATGGCGCTCACGTTCGGTGTCTACGCACTGCCGGACGGATGGGCCCGACCGGGCGCGGTGGCAGCGGTGGTCGTGCTGACCGCGGTCAACTACTTCGGCGTGACACGGACCGCCGGCGTCACCAAGGTCATCGTGACGGTCGTGGTGCTGGTGCTCGCCGGGGTGGTTGTCGCGGGAATCGTCGGCGGCGACCCACAGACATCGAATCTGATCGACGACGTCGTGGGGCACGGGTGGTACGGGATCGTTCAGTCCGCCGGGCTGTTGTTCTTCGCGTTCGCCGGCTACGCGCGGATCGCGACGTTGGGTGAAGAGGTGCATGACCCGGCGCGGTCGATCCCGCGGGCGATCGTGCTCGCCCTGGCCATCGCGCTGGCCGTGTACGTCGTCATCGCCGCTATCTCCCTCGCCGTACTCGGACCGGATCGCCTGGCCGGATCGGTTGCGCCGTTGGTCGATGTCGCCACGTCGGGCGGTAGCGGATGGATGGACCCGATCGTGCGAATCGGGGCCGCGGCGGCCACACTCGGCGCGCTGCTCGGTCTCATCGCAGGCGTGGGCCGGACGACCCTGGCGATGGCTCGTACCGGCGACCTCCCGCGTCCGCTGGCGGCCGTACATCCCCGCCACCGGGTTCCGCACCGAGCCGAGATCGCCGTGGCGACGGTGGTGTCCGTCCTCGTGCTCACCCTCGATCTGCGCGACGCCATCGGTTTCTCGTCGTTCGGGGTGCTGGTCTACTACCTCGTCGCGAACGTGGCTGCCCTCACCCAGCAACGAGAGCATCGGCGCTATCCCCGTGGACTCGCGGTGGTGGGGGCGGTCGGTTGCGTGGTTCTCGTCGTCGCACTACCGGGATCGGCGATCGCCGTCGGACTGCTCGTGGTGATCGTCGGAGTGGCCTACCGGCTCATCGGCCGACGTGGAGGGGAAACGCCGTGAGATGGTGACCTGATGGCGCGTGAGCCTCGGGTCGTCACCTCCACCACCGTCCGACTCGGCATGCTCATGGCCGCGGTCGGGGGTTTCCTCGACGTGTACACGTTCGTCAATCGGGGCGGGGTGTTCGCCAATGCCCAGACCGGCAATCTGATCTTCCTCGGCATCAAGGCCTCGCAGGGGCGTTGGTGCGATGCCGCAGCGCACGTCCCGCCCGTGATCGCGTTCGTCGCCGGCGTGATGACGGCGCAGTACCTCACCACCACCGCAGCCCGGACCTGGCTGAGGTATCCGGTGCGCAGCGTGTTGGTCGTCGAGTTCGTCCTGCTCCTGGCGGTGGGGTTCATCCCCAGCTCCGAGCGATTGAACTACGGCGACGAGCTGTCCACGGTGGTGATCGCCTACGCGGCCGCGATACAGATCGCGGTGTTCAAGACGCTGGTCGACGTCGCCTACTCGACCACCATGACGACCGGCAACCTCAAGAGCATGTCGATGGCGTTGTACGACTGGGTTTTCGGGCACGATCCCGTGGCTCGGCCGCATGCGGTGAACCTGGCCGCCATCATCGGGTCGTTCCTCACCGGCGCAGTGGTCTGCGCGGTGTCGTCGCCGACGTTGGGCGTCCACACGGTGTGGTTGGCCCTGCCGCTGTTGGCTTTCGCACTGGCCCTGTTCTCCTACGACGAGTGGTCGGTGCGTCGGCGACGCTGAACCTCAGTGCGCGGCTTCGGCCGTTGACACGATGTTGTGTGCCATCCGCGAGAAGATCACCTTGTGGAACGGCAGCTGGCCGTACCAGTAGGCGAGACCGGCCAGGCCGCGGGCGTAGAAGATGGTCTTCTGCTCCAGTCGCGCGCCGGAACCCTCGGGGACGACTCGTAATTCGAGCCATGCGACGCCGGGCATCTTGGTCTCCGCGCGCAGGCGGAGCACGGAACCGTCCTCGACGTCGACGACGCGCCACCAGTCCAGTGCCTCGCCCTCGGCGGCGGTGTCGCCGGACTTGCCGCGTCGCAAGCCGGGTCCGCCGACCACGCCGTCGACCGCGGCCCGCGCCGACCACACGAGAGGTGTTGAATACCAGCCGTTGTCGCCACCGATGGTCGAGACGACCTTCCACAACGCCTCCGGCGAGGCGCCGGTGTTCACCGACCTGGTGTCGGTGAAGACGTCCTCGCCCGCCCACGACGGATCCGTCGGGAGTGGTTCTGCGGCAGGCACGGACGCGTCGGCGTTGGACCAGGTGTTGTCGGTGTCGGCGCGATGCTTGCGGTCCAGAGCGGCGTCGAGCGCCTGCCGATAGGTCAACAGTCCGCCCTCGGGGCGGGGGATGAGATCGTCGATGTCGTGCTCGTGCATGACGGCGTCGTGTTCGAGGGACTCGATGAGTGGGCGTGCCAGTCCGCTGGGCACCGGTGTCACCAGGCGAACCCACCGGCTGGCGATCGACGGGGTGAGGTACGGCAGCACGACCATCCGCCGGCGCCGCAGCCCGGCCGCCTCGGCGTAGATCTGCATCATGTCGCCGTACTCGAAGACCTCGGTGCCGCCGATGTCGTAGGTGCGGCTCTCGGTGATGGGGACGGTGGCCGCCTCGGCCAGGTAGTACAGCGCATCGCGAACAGCGATCGGCTGGATCTTGTTGTGCACCCAGCGCGGCGTGGTCATGATCGGGAGGCGGTCGGTGAGGTGCCGGATCAACTCGAACGAGGCCGATCCGGTGCCGATCACGACGCCCGCCTGCAGCACGATGGTGTCGACGCCGGACGCGATGAAGATCTCGCCCACCTCGACGCGCGACGTCAGATGGTCCGACAGTTCCTTCTCGAGCGGGTGCAGACCGCTCAGGTAGACGATGCGGGACACGCCCGCGGCCTTCGCGGCCTCGGCGAGGTTGGTGGCCGTGCGGCGCTCCTCGGCCATGAAGTCGTCGGAACCGCCCATGGAGTGCACGAGGTGATAGACGACGTCGGCGCCCGCGAACGCGCGATCGAGGGACGCGCGATCGGAGAGGTCACCCTTGACCACGGTGTTCTCGTCGGCCCACGGCGCGTCGGCGAGTTTCGACGGCGTGCGGACCAGGGCGCGCACGGTGTGGCCCCGATCGATGAGGCGCGGCGCGAGGCGGCCTCCGATGTATCCGGTGGCGCCGGTGACCACGCAGGTCGTCTTCGTCATCAATCACTCCGTTGCTGCTCTCGGCGCCGGGAACTGCCGGTGCCGGTATGTGATCAACCCTACGGAAGGGCGGCCACGGCGACGGTGCCGCCGTTGTCCTCGTCGGTGATCGTGCGGGCGTCGAACCCACGCCGCACCATCGCCGCACACAAGGCGCCGGCCTGGCGGGTGGATGTCTCGATCAGCAGATGCCCGCCCGGTCCGAGCCAGTCCGGTGCGCCGACCACGATCCGCCGGGCGATGTCGAGGCCGTCGGGACCGCCGTCGAGCGTGGTCCGCGGCTCGTACTGTCGGGCCTCACGCGGCATCGTCGCGATGGCGTCGGTGGGGACGTAGGGCGCATTCGCCGCGATCACGCCGACTCGCCCGCGGAGGGTGTCGGGGAGGGCGTCGAACAGGTCGCCGGTGCACACCTGCGCATCGGACAGGTTGCGACGGGCGCAGTCCGTGGCGATCGGATCGATGTCGCAGGCGACGATCTGCGCGGTCGGTACCCGACTGGCCACCGTCGCCGCGACCGCGCCTGCCCCGCAACACATCTCGATGAGCACGGCGTCGCCGCTCACGAGTCGGGCGGCCTGCGCCGCGAGCAGCTGCGTTCGGGAGCGGGGCACGAAGACGCCGTCGGCAACCTGTATTCGCAGGTCTCCGAACGCAACCCAGCCGACGATGTATTCCAGTGGACGGCCGGCGACGCGGTCGGACACCATCGCCGCCAACTCCGCAGGACCGTCCGCGGCATCGATCAGGAGTGCGGCCTCGTCCTCGGCGAAAACACATCCCGCCGATCGCAGGGAGGCGACGATGTCGTCAGGCGTCACTGGCCGTCGGTGGTTCCCTTGCTCCCGCCGACCGCGTGGTCGCGCTTGTCGGTGCTCTTCTCGGAGGCCTCGTAGGCGGCTTCCTCGTCCGAGATCTCCTCGGTTTCGCCCACGGGCTTCTCGTTCTGGTGCGGAAAGGTCATGGTGACCCTCGCTCTCGTCGGTGATGGTGTTCGCTGCTTCACCGTTGCACGGCAGACTCCCACCGTACGTCGGACGGCCAGATCTGTAGCAGTTCGTGTCGTCAGGCGAGCGGAACTGCTACGGATCGTCGGTGGCTGCCTCGTCCTGCGCCACCGCGAGGGTGGGCGCGAAACGTCGGAACCAGATCTCTCGGACCGCGATGGCGGCGAGGACGAAGAGAAAGGCCACCTCGGGGTCGAGTCGGACGCTCGACCGCGCGCCCGGCGTCGCGTACCAGAGGATGGCCAGGACGAGGAACGGGATCGCGATGGTGACGAGCTTCCGAGGTTGCCGACGCATCAGTATCGCCTCACCCAGGGCGGCGAAGACGAGGACCGCGGCGCAGGCGAACGAGATCTGCGAGAACGTGGGGAAGCTGGTCGACCGCTTCTCCAGGACACTGGCGGTGCCGATGCGGGTGTCGAAAACCGGCGTGCCGGCTGTCTGCGTGATTACCCCGGAATCCGAGGCGACGAACGACTCGGCACCGCTCGGCAGACGGATCAGTGAGGTGGCCGCGGCACTTCCGTCGTCGGCGACCAGCCAGGTGAGCCCACCCGCGAACAACGTCGCGACAATCAGCAACCAGAAGGCCGCGTGGCCGGTGACCCTGCAGATCCGAAACGCCCGATGGTCTGTCACCCCGAGAAGTATGCACGGCTCACGACTGTTGCGAATCGGTACTGATTTTCCCGCTGAGGGGACGTTGCGGCTGTTGCGGCTACGCCGGTGCGCGGAACTTGTCGACGACGGACCGGTGGTAGGACTCGAGCTCGTCGGGCCCGGTCAGGGGCCGCGAGGTGTCGGTGATCGTGTACCACTCGCCGGCGTCCTCGTAGCGGACGCGGGCGACGCCGAGGTTGTCATCGCCGCAGGCACACGCGATCTCGACCGAACCGGTGATGACACCGACCTCGTCGGTCATCACCCCGCCCGGCGCGGCGGTCACGATCGTCGACAGTTCGGCCATCTCTAGCATCCGTTCAGTAGTGAGGTGAGTGCTGACTTCTCACTCGACTGCAGCGAGAGACCCCACGCGTGCTTGGAGCCGATCCACATCCGAGCGTAGGTGCAGTGATACGAGCTGACCGGCGGCAGCCAGGTCGACGGATCCTGGTCGCCCTTGGAGCGGTTCGAGCTCGCCGACACGGCGATGAGCTGCGAGTTCGTCAGATCGTTGGCGAACGCCTGGCGGCGCGCGGTGGTCCACGACGCGGCGCCGGACCGCCAGGCCTCGGCGAGCGGGACGATGTGGTCGACGTCGACACCCGAGGAGGTGGCGACGGTGACACCGTCATACGGCGAACGCCACGACCCCGCCGTCGGCTGACAATCGCTGCCCACGGTCACACCCGACCCGTCGCGTTTGAGCACGGTCTCGCGGGTGTCGCAGGTGCCCGACTGGGCGATCCAGTGCGGGAACTGCTCGCGTGAGTAGCCGCTCATCGAACCCTCGGTGGCGACCGGGAGCCCGGCCAGTTCCGACTTCGCGGTCGCGACCGACGGGATGGCCGGTGGTGTGGCACCGGCAACCGAGGTCGTCAAGCCGAGCCCGGCTGCGACGCAGCCGATCACGACGGACACGGTGGCCGCCGATCGAATGGTGAAGCGATGGAACATGTCTGCGCCCTTGGTTCGACCCCCGTCGACCCCCTGTGATGGACGCTAGGGGGGACGGGTGGACGCGATGTGGACGCAGACCGAATGTTAGAAAAACTAATGAAAGTGGCTGTGGTTACGGTGGAGGAGTACTCCGGGTTCAGTAGCAAGCCCTCACGCAACTCCCTTAGGAGCACGGATGCCTACTGTTTCACGCACCTTCACCGTCAACGCCACGCCCGACAAGGTCGTCGAGTACCTGTCCGACTTCTCGAACGCCACGGAGTGGGACCCGGGAACCGAGAAGTGTGTGCGCGTCGACGACGGTCCGGTCAAGGTCGGATCGAGCTGGCACAACGAGTCCAAGATCGCCGGCGTCAGCACTGAATTGACCTACACGCTCAAGACCCTGACCGCTGACACCATCGTCCTGGTGGGTGAGAACAAGACCGCCACGTCCACCGAGACGATGGAGGTCAAGCCCGCAGGCGCGGGCACGGAGCTGACCTACACCAACGAGATCGAACTCCACGGCGCGGCCAAGATCGGCGCTCCGGCAATGAAATTGGTCTTCGAGAAGGTCGGTGTCGACACCGAGAAGCAGCTCACCGAGGTGCTGAACGGACTGTCGGCGTGATCGCCGGCGACGACACCTCGGCCGATCAGCCGGTCGTCCCGCTCACCGAGCATCTCGAGCGCGCTCGCGAGCGCCACGAGGAGACCGCCGAAGAGCCGGACACCTACGTGGCACCGGCTGACGAGGCCTGACCGCTCGCTGAACCGAACGCGAAAGACCGGAAGACGACGGCCCACTGGGCCCTCGGCTTCCGGTCTTCGTCGTCTGCGGACTACTTACCGGTGGCAGGCGCCGGGGGCGTCGGTGCTCCCTGGCCTGCGGCGGGGGGTGTCGGTGCTCCCTGGCCTGCGGCCGGCGGCGTGGGCGCTCCCTGTCCTGCGGCCGGCGGCTTCGGCGCGTCCTTGCCGTCCGGTCCGGCGCCGGGGCCACCCTTGCCGTCGGGGGCGGGCATGCACATCGGGCCGCCCTTCTCGCCCGGTCCACCGGGACCACCCTTGGCGTCCGGCGCACCCTTGCCGTCGGGCCCGGCGGGTCCACCCTGCGGACCACCGTTGGCATCCGGCGCCGCGGGTGCTCCCGACTCGCCCGGCGCAGCCGGTGCACCGGACTCACCCGGACCACCCGAGGCGGGCAGTGCGCTGCTCGACGACGCATTGCTCACTTCCTCGTGCACCGGGTTGGCGAGGAAGACGGCCGACGCCACGACGGCACCGATGATCGCCGCGCCCACACCCACAGCGGTCACCGGGACCCACGGCTTGCTGCCTGCCTGGTTACGCATCCGCGACCAGCGGGACTGCGTCGCGACGGGCTGATCAGCGGGCTGCTCGGTCGGAGTCGGCGTGGTTGCCGAGTAGGCGGTCGGTCCCTGCATCGGGGCGGTCGACGGCGACTGGCCCTGGCCGACCGGCTCCATCCGGCTGGTGGGGTTCTCGTCTGGATTGGTGGGGGAATTCTTGTCAGCCACGTCGTGCTCCTTCGTGTGTTGGGTTGATCTCGACTTCCTCGACGGTGACGGTGCAGGCTGAAGTCACCCTGAAGGTCCGGGCCCGGACAGCAACTCTTCAGCGCAGCTTCAGGCGTGTGACAACAATTGAGGTGTGGCCGACAAGAAGCAGGACTTCCGAACCGCACGACGGGTGGTGGTCGTCGAGGACTCCGACGCGATCCGCGAACCCGTGGTGGCCGCCTTCGCCGACGCCGGGTACGCCGCGCACGGCGCCGTGTCGGGAGACGATCTCGAGCAGATCATCGACGGGCGCAGGCCCGACCTGTTCATCCTCGACGTGATGCTGCCGGGCGGACGCGACGGTTTCGACCTCATCGAGGTCATCCGCCAGCGGTGCGACGCCGGGATCATCATGGTGACCGCGCGCGACCACATCGACGACCGGCTGCGCGGGCTCACCGGCGGCGCCGACGACTACCTCGTGAAGCCCTTCCTGCTCGACGAACTCCTCGCCCGGGCGTCGGCGGTGCTGCGGCGGCGCGGCCGCGCCGAGACGGCGGTGTCGGTCGGGGACCTGCTCGTCGACTCCGACGCGGGCACCGTGACGCGCGGCGACTCCGTCCTCGACGTGACCGCCACCGAACTGCGCCTCGCCGAGTTCCTGGTCAACCAGCGCGGGCGGACCGTCACCAAACCACAGATCCTGCAGGCGGTCTGGGGATACGACGCCTACGACGTGAACCTCGTCGAGGTCCACGTCAGCGCGCTGCGTCGCAAGATGGAAGCCCATGGACCGCGCCTCATCCACACGGTGCGCGGCCTCGGATACGTGCTGCGGGTGGACCGGTGAGGCCACTGCGGCCCCTGCGCAGAGGCGCGCGGCCGACGCCGCCCGGCGATCAGCCCACCACCGCCACCCCGTCGCTGCGCCGTCGTGTGCTCGTCGTCGTGGTCGCTCTGTTCGCGTTCCTGCTCGTCGTGGTCGGAGTCTCGGTCGACATCGCGCTCGGACACCAACTGCGCAGCGACCTGTCGTCCCGGTTGGCCGACCGCGCCGACCGGTCGATGTCGCTGTCCGCCGAGGGGTACAGCCCGCAGGATCTGGTGACCGCGCTGCAGGGCGACGCGATCCGGGTGCGGCTGCAGACCAGCGACGGGACCGTCTACGGCGGACCGCCGCAGCTCCCCGCCGACGCGGACGAGCCGGCGGCCACACCGATTCCGCCGGATGGTGCCCGCCCTGGGCCCGGGGCGAACCCGGATCCGTCCGGCCCGCCACAGGGCCCCGGCGCCGGACCCGGTCGCGGCGGACCACCCCGGCCGGCCACCGATTCGCTCGTGGTGTCCCGCCGACTGCCGGACGGTTCCGTGCTGACCCTGCTCGGTGACACCACCTCGATCACCCAGGTCCGTCACCAGCTGCGGTGGCTGATGGCCGGCGCGGGTGCGGCGACGCTGCTCGTCGCGGCGTTGGCGATGGTCGTCGCGGTTCGTCGAGCGTTGCGACCGCTCGATGCGATGGTCGCGGTGGCCCGCGGCATCACCTCCGGCGACCGCGGTCGACGGGTCCGTCCGCAGTCGCCCGACACCGAGCTCGGACGGGCCGCTGGATCGGTGGACGAGATGCTCGACGCCCTCGAGTCGGCCGAGGCCGCTCAGCGGGCGGCCGCCGACGTCGCGCGTCGCGCCGAGGCCGAGACGAAGCGATTCCTCGCCGACGCCGCCCACGAACTCCGGACCCCCATCGCGGGATTGTCGGCGGTGGCAGAGTCACTGAGTCGCGACGGCATCTCCCGGCCCGACCGGTTGCCGCGGTGGACCGAGCTGTTGCTGGGGGAATCGCGGCACGCCGCCCGGCTCGTCGACGACCTCCTCGACCTCGCGCGTATCGACGCCGACCCCGCCCTGATCCGCGCCGACGTCGACCTCGTCGAGGTGGTCTCCCTCGCCGCCGACCGTTCGCGTCTGGTGACGCCCGGTACGCGGATCGAGCTGACCGGATCGCCGGCCGTGCCCGTGTCGGTCGACGCCGGCCGGATCGGTCAGGTGGTCGCGAACCTCATCGACAACGCCGTGCGCGCCACGCCTCCCGGCGGGACCATCACCGCCGACGTGTCGGCCACCGACACCACGGCGACGGTGACCGTCACCGACACCGGCCCCGGCGTTCCCGACGAGCAACGCGAGCGCATCTTCGAGCGGCTGGTCCGACTGGAGGAATCCCGCGCCGGCGTCGGCGCCGGACTGGGGCTGCCCATCGCCCGCGCCCTGGCCCGGGCACACGGCGGCGACGTCGTCTGCGTCCCGCATGTCGGAGGTGCCCGATTCGTCCTGAGTCTTCCGCTGGGCGTCACGAATCCGTCACGATCTCTGTCCGACCTCTCGGGTAGCGTCGATTCCACGCGCTCGACGACTGCCACCGGACGTTCGTGAAGTCCCGGCGGTTCGACGAGAACTCCGTAACATCGGTGGAAGTGCCCGGAACATCCGCAGCGCCCTGATGTTGCCGACGACGACGTCCGAGACACCTGAAGCAGCCCAGGTGCCGGCCATCGCCTGATACCGCGACCACGCCTGACACGGAGATTCGATGACCACCAGTACCGACGAGATCAGCTCTCGTCCCGCCGCGGCCGCGCACCTGACGCGCGTCTGCTTCAAGTTGGGGCCACCCCGACTCATCGGCGCCGAACTCGAATGGTTCACCCGGCGCGTCGACCTGACCGACCCGTCACCACGCACCCGTGCGCTCACCGACGACTCCCCGCGGCCCGAGCTCACCGACCTCGCCGTCGCTCTCGGCCCGCACGCACCCCAATCGATCGACCCGGGCTCGCCCGCGACCCCGCTGCGCTCCGGAAGTGTTGTCTCCGTCGAGCCGGGCGGGCAGGTCGAGCTCTCCAGCAGCCCCGAGACGGATGTCGCGTCACTCCGCACGGCCCTGGCCTCCGATGAACAGCAGCTCCGAGCCCTGCTCGCCACCCGCGGTGTCGAGATGGTCGGCGGAGCCGCCGACGGTGTCCGCCCTCCGCACAGGTTGCTGACCACCGAGCGCTACCGCGCGATGGAGGAGTCCTTCGCCCGTCGCGGCCAGTTCGGTCGGCTGATGATGTGCAACACCGCCGCCGTCCAGGTCGCCTTCGACGCCGGCTCCGACGTCGAGAAGGCAGTTGCCCGCTGGACGCTGCTGCACACCATCGGGCCGGCCCTGATAGCGGCGTTCGCCAACTCGCCGGACCTGCACGGCGCAACCGACCAGCGCTGGGCGTCGCAACGCATGCGGGCCTGGCTCGAGATCGACCGCACCCGCATCCCACCACCGGCCCAGACCGTCGACGACTACACCGCCTGGGTTCTCGACATCCCGTTGCTGTGCATCCGCTGCGCCGACGGGACGCTGTGGTCGCCGCCCGCGGGCACCACCCTCGGCGACTGGATGGACGGGCGGCTCGACGAGCGGGTCGGACGCCGTCCCACCGCCGACGACCTCGACTACCACGTCAGCACCGTCTTCCCGATGGTCCGACCCAAGGGTTACCTCGAGGTGCGCTACCTCGACGGCCAGCCCGACGGTCTGTGGGGCGTGCCGATAGCCGCGCTGGCCGCACTGATGTCCGGTGACTCCGTTGCCGAGGCGGCCACCGAGATCGCTGCACCGACCGCCGACGCGTGGACGCGTGCGGCGCGGTGCGGACTCGACGACACCGAACTGCGCACGGCCGCGCACCGACTGCTGACCCTGGCCGCCGACGCGACCGACACCGCCGACGAACGAGAGACCCTCGGGACCGCCGCCGCGCGCTGCGCCCGTGGAGTGATGCCAGGAGAGGAACCCACCTCATGACCACGACCGACACCGGATCCGTCGAACGCAGGCGTCTCGCCGAGGTGCTGCGCCGGGCGCGCGAGCGTACCGCCGGCCTGACCGACGCCGTGTCCGATTCCGAACTGCGAGCACAACATTCCGAGCTGATGAGTCCGCTGGTGTGGGACCTCGCGCACATCGGCAACCAGGAGGAGCTGTGGCTCATCCGCGAGGTCGGTCGTCGGGCGCCGATCCGCGCGGATCTCGACGACCTGTACGACGCGTTCCGCCACTCCCGGTCGTCGCGTCCGGGACTGCCGATCCTGGATCCGACCCAGGCCCGCGAATATACCGCCGCGGTGCGCGCACACGCCCTCGAGGTCCTCGACTCGACACCGCTGACCGGCGATAGGCTCGTCGACCGGGGATTCGCGTTCGCCATGATCGCCCAGCACGAGCAGCAGCACGACGAGACCATGTTGGCGACACATCAGCTCCGGGCGGGCTCGGCCGCGCTGACCGCTCCCAAGCCGCCGGCCGGCAACGCAGTCCCGGGTGACGAGATCGTCGTCCCCGCAGGCGAGTTCACCATGGGCACCGACACCGACCCGTGGGCACTGGACAACGAGAGCCCCGCGCACCGGGTCCACCTGCCGACCTACGCGATCGACCGGTTCCCGGTGACCAACGGGCAGTACCTCGCGTTCATCGCCGACGGCGGGTATCAGCGGCGAGAGTTGTGGTCGGCGCGCGGGTGGGAACACCGCGTCACCGCCGACCTCACCGCACCCCAGTTCTGGGAGCGTGACAGCGACGGTTCGTGGTGGCGTCGCGCCTTCGGTGTCCGGAACCCGGTGCGCCCCAACCAGCCTGTCGTCCACGTCTGCTTTCACGAGGCGGAGGCCTTCGCCCGTTGGGCGGGCAAGCGTCTGCCCACCGAGACCGAATGGGAGAAGGCCGCCCGGTTCGACCCGGTGACCGGTCGTTCTGGTGGCCGGTACCCATGGGGCGAGGACGATCCCACCGCCACGCAAGCGAACCTCGGTCAGCGGCACCTCGAGCCCGCCGACATCGGTGCCTACCCCGACGGGGCGTCGGCACTGGGTGTGGAGCAGATGTTCGGTGACGTCTGGGAATGGACCTCCAGCGATTTCACCGCCTACCCCGAGTTCGCGATGTTCCCCTACCCCGAGTACTCCGAGGTCTTCTTCGGCGGCGACTACAAGATGCTGCGCGGCGGTTCGTTCGGGACCGATCCGGTCGCGGTGCGGTCGACGTTCCGCAACTGGGATCACCCCATTCGTCGACAGATCTTCTCCGGCTTCCGGCTGGCTCGGGACGTCGACTGAGAAGATGTGTCGTCATCTGGGTTATCTCGGTCCCGCCGTCGGTGTCGGTGACATCCTCACCCGCGGTTCGCATTCGCTGGTCGTCCAGTCCTGGGCGCCCACCGACATGCGGTGCAGTGCGGTCGCCAACGCCGACGGTTTCGGTGTCGCGTGGTGGCCCGGCAGCGACGACGTCGCGGGCGGCAAGGACGCCACCTCCCATCGCAGCGTCGCCCCGATCTGGTCGGACCCGTCGGTGACCGACGTGCTCCCGCACATCCGGTCGCAGGCCGTGCTCGGTGCAATCCGATCGGCGACGACCGGCATGCCGATCACCCACACCGCCTGCGCCCCCTTCGTCGACGGCGGGTGGGCCTTCAGTCACAACGGCGTCGTCGCCGACTGGCCGGCCTCGCTGGCGACGCCGGCCGAGGCCGTGCCGGTCACCGATCTGCTCCGACTGCCCGCCGCCACCGACTCGGCGGCACTGTGGCTCATCGTCAAACACCTTCTGCGCAGCCAGTCCCCGGCTGAGGTGTTACGCCGCGTCATCGCGGATCTCGACATCTCGGGCCCGGGCTCGCGATTGAACCTGATGCTCTGCGACGGCACCACGATCTGGGCCACCGCCGTGCATCACTCCCTGTCCACCCTCATCGGCGACGGCGAAGTACTCGTCGCGTCGGAACCTCTCGACGACGACCCCCGGTGGACCCCGGTTCCCGACAGGTCGATCGTCACCGCCACCCGTTCGGTGCTGACGGTCGAGTCGTTGTGACCCATCGACCCGACCCGCACAACGCTTTTCCGCACATTTCGACTTCTCATTGATCCCCTCCAGGAGGCACCACGTGTCCACGCCGGCACTCGAGATCCACATCAGCCCCGACGACGTCGACCAGTCGCTCGTCGACGACGTCCGCGACGGACTGACCGCGTCACCGAAGAATCTGCAGCCCAAGTGGTTCTACGACGAGCAGGGCAGCAAGTTGTTCGAGCAGATCACCGCGCTGCCGGAGTACTACCCGACCCGCACCGAGAAGGCCGTCCTGGCCGCGCACGCCGACGACATCGTCGACACCACCGGGATGACGACCCTGGTCGAACTGGGGTCGGGCTCCTCGGAGAAGACGCGCCTGCTGCTCGACGCCGGGCTCAAGGGCGGCACCCTGCAGACCTATGTCCCGCAGGATGTCTCGGTGACCGCGCTGCAGGGTGCGGTCGAGGAGTTGGTGCAGGAGTATCCGGGCCTGGAGGTCGCGGGCATCGTCAGTGACTTCACCGACACCGGATCCTCGATCCCGGTCCGCCCCAACCGCACCGTCGCCTTCCTCGGTGGAACGCTGGGCAACCTCGTGCCCGAGCAGCGCGCGTCGTTCCTCGCCGACATCGCGGCCGCCCTCCGCCCCGACGAACACCTGCTCATCGGTGTCGGTCTGGTCATCGACCCCGCCGTGCTGGTTCCGGCCTACGACGACGCGCAGGGCGTGACCGCCGAGTTCAACCTCAACGTCCTGTCGGTTCTCAACGCCCGCCTCGGTGCAGATTTCGACCTCGACGGCTTCGAGCACGTCGCGATCTGGGACGCCGAGAACGAGTGGATCGAGATGCGGCTGCGGTCGCGCCGCGCCCAGGACGTCCGGATCGCGGACCTCGACCTCGACGTCTCGTTCGCCGAGGGCGAGGAGATGCGCACCGAGATCTCCGCGAAGTTCCATCGCACCGGCATCACCGATGAGTTGGCGACCGCAGGCTTCGGCGTCGAGCAGATCTGGACCGACGCAGACGAGCGTTTCGCAGTGGTTCTCGGTCGCAAGCGCTGAGGCCCGGCGGGGTGGGCATGCGGTCCAGTCGAAGTCCCGCATGCTCGCCCCGAACGGTTTGACCAGAAAGATCGCCGGCGCGTTCAGTCGTCGGTGAACACCTGATTGTCGACGACACGCTCGCCGATCATCCGTAGCAGCGCGTCGATCCGCTTCTGTACCGGCTCGGGTGTCACGTCGCCGGGCAGAACGCTCGCGAAGAACGCCGTTCCCGCCGCGATCAGGATCATCGCGAGCGCGTCGTTCGCCGCGTTCTCACGATCGGCGGGCTCGGCCGCGTCCGCGTACTGCGACGCCGCCGACCCCGCCAGGCTCTGCCACAGCGCCTCGCCAATCGCGGGGTCCGACTCGAAGGTGCTCAGGAGACCCGGGATGGCCGCGCGCAGGCCGGGGTCGGAGAACAGGGTGCGGCTCTGGTTGATGACCGCGTCGATCCAGCCGTCGGGCTTCTCGGTGGCGATGTCGTAGAACTCGAGCCGGTCCCGCAGGACCGCGGTCAGCACCAGTTCGGCCTTCGTCCCCCAGCGGCGGGAGATGGTGGCCCGTCCGACGCCGGTCCGAGCGGCGACCGCGCGCACGCTGAAGTCGTTCCAGCCCGTCTCGACCAGCATTTCCCGGACCACAGGCAGCACTCGGGCGTCGATGGTGGCATCGCGTGGCCGCCCGCCACGCGCCTGTCCCGTCACCTCGGGCGCCGAATCGGTCGATTCGGACGACTCGGATCCTGACGAAGACATCTCAGGTGTAGCCACTCCCACCCTTCCTGTACCAGTGGTATCGTATCCACTGGTATCGATACTGGTTCGGCCACACAGCGATGGGAATACGCCATGACCTCTGACAATCGTATGACGAGCGCAGCGCTCGATCCGGCTGCCTGCCCGTTCATGCACGACGGATTCGACTTCACGAGTCCGGATCTGTTGGTCAAGGGACTGCCGGTGGACGAGTTCGCGCAGCTCCGCAAGACCGCTCCGGTCTGGTGGAACGCGCAGAAGCCCGGCACCGGCGGAGGTTTCCACGACGGCGGCTACTGGGTCGTCACCAAGCACGAGCACATCCGCGAGATCTCCAAGAACGACGCGCAGTGGTCGACCAACGACAACGGCGTGATCATGCGGTTCGAGGACGACATGCCGCCGGAGGCTCTGGAGATCACCAAGGCGCTGCTGATCAACAATGATCCGCCGTCACACACCCGGCTGCGCAAGCTCGTGTCGCGCGCGTTCACCCCGCGTGCCGTGCAGGGTCTCGAGGAGAAGCTGGCCGACGCCGCGGAGACCATCGTCAAAGAAGCTGCCGCCACCGGTAAGGGCGACTTCGTCCACCAGGTCGCCGTCGAACTGCCGCTCCAGGCCATCGCCGATCTGCTCGGCGTGCCGCAGGAGGATCGACACAAGCTGTTCGAGTGGTCGAACTCGATGATGAACGCGGACGACCCGGAGTTCACCATCGACCCGACCACCGCGTCCGCCGAGGTACTCGGCTACGCCTATCAGATGGCCGAGTCGCGCAAGGCGTGCCCGGTCGACGACATCGTCTCGACGCTCGTCAACGCCGACATCGACGGCCAGTCCCTCGACGAGATCGAATTCGGCTACTTCTTCATCCTGCTCTCGGTCGCGGGCAACGAGACCACGCGAAACGCCATCTCGCACGGCATGAACGCGTTCCTCGACAACCCCGATCAGTGGGAGCTGTTCAAACGCGAGCGGCCGGCCACGACGGCCGACGAGATCGTCCGCTGGGCGACCCCGGTCAACTCGTTCCAGCGCACCGCCCGTGAAGATCTCGTCCTCGATGGCGTGGAGATCAAGAAGGGGCAGCGGGTCGGGATGTTCTACGGCTCGGCGAACTACGACGAAGAGGTGTTCAAGGATCCGTTCACCTTCGACATCACCCGTGATCCCAACCCGCACGTCGGCTTCGGCGGTCACGGAACCCACTACTGCATCGGCGCGAACCTGGCGCGCATGGAGATCAATCTGATCTTCAACGCCATCGCCGACCACATGCCCGACATCCACAAGACCGCCGAGCCCGACCGCCTGCGGTCGGGATGGCTCAACGGCGTCAAGCGGCTTCCCGTCGAATACGACTGAGCACAAACGTGTCTCGGCGATCCAGTCGAGAACGCACCGCCTGTCCCACTGATGTGATCGGCATCCACGAGAGGAGTTCTGTCATGACCGTATTCGGATTGATCCTGATAACGCTGGGCCTCATCGTGGGCGCGCAGTGGCTGTGGATCCTCGGCATCGTGATCGCCGGTATCGCGGCGCTCAGCGCGTTGCGCGGCGTGCACACCCGGATCGTCCCGGGGCGCGCGCACTACATCTGACCCCTCGTCGACCCGGTCCACGGGCACAATGGTCGTCGTCCGGCACGTGACCGGACGACGACAGACGAGGAGCCGCCGTTCCATGCGCGATGGAAGCCATCCACTGGACAACCCCGTACGTGAGTCGCTCCAGGGCCATCATCGCCACCTGATGCGGCGTCATGGCACGGCAATGACCTATGAGTCCGACGTCAGCACGTTCACCTGCGTCGAGGACGCCCCATCGTCAGACGATCCCCGGTGGGACGACTTGGCGACTCTGCTCGGGCCCGGTGGGCTCGCGGACATGTTCAGCAGCCCCGCTCAACCGCCGGCGGAGTGGGAACCGGTCTTCACCCTGCCCGGTCTGCAGTTCGTACACGAGGGCGATGCGCCGACGGCGGCGGCTGCTCCCGCCGGCACCGAACTCGTCACGCTCTCCGCTGTCGACGTGCCGGACATGCTGGGTCTCGTCGCGACCACCCGCCCCGGACCCTTCTTCGCGCGCACCCACGAGATGGGTACCTACCTCGGACTGCGACGCGGCGGCGAGCTCGTCGCGATGGCCGGGGAACGACTCCGCCCGCCGGGGTGGACCGAGATCAGCGCGGTCTGCACCGCGCCGGCCGCACGCGGTCAGGGGTTGGCCGCGTACCTGATCAACGACCTCGTCGGCCGGATCGCAGCACGCGGTGAACGGTCGTTCCTCCATGCGGTGGAGGGGAATCGAAGTGCGCTCGAGTTGTACCGGCGACTCGGGTTCGAGACCCGCGCATCGGTCGTCTTCCGCGGATTTCGCGTCCCGACGGGGGCGTGACGCGGGTCGAACGACCGCGGGTTCGAGAAATTTTCCGGTCCTCGGGAACTTTCCGGGATGGTGTCTGCATCTGATGCTGTGTCCGAGTCGATACCGACTCCCCAGCACCGAGGAGATATGCGATGAGCACCAAGAAGATGGACACCAACCACGACGGCACCACCGATGTGGTCCTCACCGACGTCGACAACGACGGCACCGTCGACTACGGCGAGGCCGACACCAATCGTGACGGCATCGCCGATGTCCGCGCCTCGGACACCGACGGCGACGGACGTATCGATGTCCTGGTGACCGACACCGATCACGACGGCCGCTACGACCGTCAGGTCGTCGACTCCGACAGCGACGGCCGCCCGGATTCGACCACCAGCGTCGACCTGCGTGCCAACGCCCTGTCCGGTTCCGAGCCCACCACCTCGACGTCGAGCAGCGACAACGACTCGACGAGCAGCAACACCGCGTCGGAGGGCTACCGGTCCTCGGAGTCCTACAGCCGCTCGACGACCACCGAGTCCTCGACGACCTCCAGCCACGACTCGACCTACGGCTCCTCGGCCGATCGGTCCACCACCTCGTCGCAGGGGCAGGACCAGGACGGTCGGTGGGAACTCGACACCAACCACGACGGCACCAACGACGTCGTGCTCACCGACACCGACAGCGACGGCGAGGCCGACACAGCCTCCTGGGACACCGACGGCGACGGACGCATCGACGTCGTGCAGGTCGACGCAGACGGCGACGGCACCTGGGACCACAAATACGTCGACACCAACCACGACGGCCGCGCCGACATCGAGATCCGCGACACCGACGGCGACCACTACTACGACACCGCCCGCATCGACTCCGATCACGACGGCGACGTCGACCACTCCACGACGAACTACACCGACCCCGCACCCCAGACCGAGGTCCACCTCGACTACCAGGCCAACGACCCCGGCCACGACACCGGATCCGACAGCTTCGCCTTCTGATCAACGAGGACGCGAACAGACCACCCGGCAACAGGATTCGCCCGGCCCCGAGTGGGCCGGGCGAAGCGGTCGGCTGATGCGAGGTCAACCGTGTTGTGTCGTTCACCCTGTGAAAAAACAACGTTCGGGCAGTCCACCGCTCGGGCGGGGCCGGCGCTCCTCAACGCGGATGAATTGGCGTGCTCGTGCAGAGCGGGCCGCATGTGCGGCTCATCAGGAACGGCGTCGTGTCAGATGTGGGTACACTGTCCCGCATGACGACATTCGAGGCGCCGACCCAGGCCGCTCCCATTGACGAGCGGGTGATCCGCCCCATCCCGGAGTTCGAGGGGGTGCACGAGATCTGGCCGCGTGGGAAACGGCTCGAGGCGGTACGCGAGGCCGCGACGTCCTACCGCGAGCGGTTCGTGGCGCAGGGGCAGGTCCGCGCGATCAAGAGTTTCGACATCGCCGCGGCGCCGTACCCGCAACGGTTCGCGTTCCAGGGGTACTCGGTGGGGCCGAATCCGATGATCTCGATCATCAATCGGATGTTCGTGATCCAGTTCGAGGGATTTGACGGCGAACTGAAGACCCTGGTGTGGGAGCCGACCGTGGCCGCCGGTTCCGCCGAGGCGCCGTTCTACGCCAAGCTGGAGAATCTCGCCGGCAAGTTCCTGTCCCACAAAGTGTTCACGAAGTACTACAACGACCCGCAGGGCGTGTTGCCGCAGTGTGGCCTGAACAACGACGACGTCGACTTCCTCAGCTTCGACCATCTGCACGTGCAAGACGTGCGGATGATCCTCGGCAGCTCACAGGTCATCCCTGGGGAGTCGGCACCGCGTCAGCCCTTGTTCCCGAACGCCGAGCTCCTCGTACACCGAAAGGAACTGGGCACCTTCGAATCGCCGCATCCACTGCAGTGGTCGTGGTACGTCGACGGCGGTATGGACGGAGTGCCGATTGATCGGGTCCGGGTGTTCGACGGCGACGTGGAACTCGGTGTCGGAGTGAGTCTGCTGTGGACGCCCGGGCACACCGACGGCAACCACTCCCTGGTGGTCAACACGCCTGACGGAGTGTGGGTGTCGTCGGAGAACGGGATGGCCGCCGACAGTTGGCAGCCCGAGTTGTCAAAGATCCCCGGCGTGCGAAGGCAGGCCGCGTTCTACAACCGCGAGGTGGTACTCAACGCGAACACCATGGAGGACTCGCTCGACCAATACGACTCGATGGTCAAGGAGAAGACCATGGCGTCACCGTCGCCGAAGGATCCCCGGTGGTTGCAGATCATTGCGTCCTCGGAATGCGCTTCGTGGAAGCGGCAGTGGCCGGTGGTGCCCACCTTCTCTCACCGCGGACTCGACTACGGAACCATAGAGAAACCCGTGCGCTGAAGCCTCGGTTCTACGCACTGACGGACGAAGTCTTACGCGGGAGCCCCGGAGTGAAGTGGATGCCTTCTGATTCCATGAACACATGGTCCTTCACATCTCGCCCGCTGACTTCTCGAATGCAGATCTGGTGTCGTTCCTGTCGGCGCACCTGGACGAGATGGCGCCGACGGCGCCGGCCGAGAGCAGGCACGCCTTGGACGTCGATGCGTTACGCGCCCCTGGCGTCCGACTCTGGGTCGCCCACGACGACGGGGTTCTGGTCGGCACCGTGGCGCTGGCGTCTGCAGGGCCGGGTCACGAGGAGTTGAAGAGCATGCGAGCCGATCCGGTTCGGCGAGGGGCGGGCATCGGACGTGCGCTGCTTCAGTTCGCGGTCAGCGACGCGCGGAAGCGGGGGATTCGGCGGTTGTCGCTGGAGACGGGCAGCATGGACTTCTTTGCCCCTGCCCGATCGCTTTATCGCGCAGCGGGGTTCGTCGAATGCGCACCGTTCGGCGCGTACAAACCAGACCCGAACAGTGTGTTCATGACCCTCGAAGTCGAAACGCACACTCGATGACAACGACAGCTATGCGCCGGCCGGTGCGCATGGGTGACTCCTCCCACATCTTGTTGAATCTGACATCAACGAGAGGTTCTACGGTGAACGTATCGATCCACCTGTAGCGAAAGCGACGGTTCACGATGTTGGCAGTCCAATACCGTACGTACGGAGATCCCTCCGTGCTCGAGGTCGCCGATCGACCCGAACCGCACGCCGGCCCCGACTCGGTTCGTATCCGCGTCCTGGCTGTCAGCGTCAATCCAATCGACCGATTACTGCGCGCCGGCCAGTTGAAAGACGTTTTCCCGCTCGTCTTACCGGCCATCCCTGGCCGCGACGCCGTGGGCATCGTCGATGAGATCGGTGACGGAGTCAGCGACATCGTGCTCGGGGACAGGGTGTTCGGGCTCGGAGGGGTCAGCGACACCACGGCGCAGTACGCGGTGCTCACCGCCTGGGCCCCGGCACCGGCGGCCTGGACCGATGAGCAGGCCGCGGCGGCGGGACTGGCGTCGGTCACGGCGCTGCGTGCGTTGGATGCACTCGGCCCGGCAACGGGATCCACGATCCTCATCGACGGCGCCGCCGGTGCCGTCGGCAGCGCGGCCGCTGCGTTCGCGATCGCGGAGGGGGCGCACGTGATCGGAACTGCGAGCGAGGCCAACCACGACCGTCTGCGCGCACTCGGCGTCCTACCCGTCACCTACGGCGACGGCCTCGTCGAGCGTGTCCGCACGGTTGCGCCTGATGGTGTCGACGTCGCCCTCGATGCAGCCGGAACGGGATCGCTTCCCCACCTCCTCGAACTCGCCGGGGACGTCGCGCACGTCGTGACAGTCGCGGATCACCAGCGAGCGAGTGAGCTCGGAGTGCGCAGCGTCAACGCCGACAACGACTCCTCCCTGCTGCGTCGAGCCGCTGAGCATGCCGCCGCCGGCGCCTACACGCCGCATGTCAGCGAGGTCATGTCGTTTCGCGACGCCACGCGCGCACACGCCAGATCCGAGGCGGGTAGCGGCAAGACCGTGATGAGAATCGGGTCGCTCGACTGACGTCGAGCGTGGACGGGCGGGTCAGTCGACGACCGGAACCGCCAGCGACTGACCCGGTCCGCTGAGCAGCGTCACCGGCTGGCCGAGGAGTCCTCCGCGGAACCCGGGGTCGCTGCCGGTGATCCGGACCTGCAGGCTATGGCCGGCGGCGAAGCGATGAACCAACCCGGGGAACGTGATCCGGACCGGTGCAGCGGGGTTCGCGATGCGTACGGGCGCCACGAGGTCGTTGATCGACGTGGCCGCGCCGTTCGGTGCGACGTCGTAGATCTGTGCGAACACCACCGGCTGACCGATCGCCCGGACCCGCAGGGTCATGGTCGGGATGCCGACGACGTCGAGCGGAGACGAGAGCGCTCCGGTGGTCCAGCTCGCCGAACCGGAACGACCCGTGAACGCGGTCGCGATGGTGGTCGCGCCGGGAACCGCGCGTGCGGGTGCGCTGACGAGTCGGCCACCGGCGGACAGACCGAAGGTGGTCGGTGCGCCCCTTGGGACCTCGTCCGCCGCGGCGTAGGCGGGACGGGCGTTGCCGCGGTAGTCGATCCAGTTGCGGAAGTACGCGAACCGCGGACCGGTGTCGGCGCCGGAGTCCTTGAGGTAGTGGTCCAGCCAGTCGAGGATCCGCCCGGTCTCGTACTGCGTGGTGCGGTCGGGTGCGTCGTCGCTGTACTCACCGGGGGCGGGTTCGCCGCTGTGTCCCCAGTAGTGCCAGATCATCTTCGTCTCGACACCGCGCGCCCGCAGCGCACGGTAGGTTGCGAGGCCCTCGTTGAGGTCGAACAGGGTGTCCTGCTGACCTTGACCGAGCAGTACCGGCACCTTGATCCGATCGACATAGCTGGTGACCGAGGTGGCGCGGAAGCTGTTCACCGATGCCTGGCTGAGCTGACCGGTCAGAGTGCCCTCCGTGATCGCGGCACACTGGAAGGCGACGAAGTTCGGGCAGCCCACGGCACGCGCCGGGTCACTGGCGTACCCGGCGCGGCCGGGATTCTTCACGCCGGTCTCGAAAAGGTCGGTGGTGTAGCTCGTCTTCGAGGCGCCGGGCACCCGCGAGCTGACACCGGAGAACGCGCTCGTCGAGTTCGGGGCCAGTGAGTAGGACAGGTCGTTCCACGTGATCAGCGGGACGATAGTGTCGATCCGCGGGTCCACGCTCGCGGCCGCGAACTGGATTCCGCCGCCGTAAGATCCACCGATCATCCCGACGCGGGGATCGTTGGCGTGCGGCCTGCCGTCGTGGGCGACACGGTCGCGTCGCACCGAGTCGAGCACCGGTGCGGGCCGACGCAGGGCCTTGTCGGTGAAGGCGATACCGCGTGCGCCCCCGAGGTAGCTGATCAGCTGCGATGCCGCGACACCGTCGTTGCCCGGGCTGTCCAGGGTGATCTTGCAGCTGCTGCCCCCGAAGCCCAGCCCGGAGTAGGCCAGGGTCACGTAGCCCTGCGAGGCCAGGTACTTCGCGGTGGGTTCCTGCGTCTTGTACGACCCGCCGAACCCGTTGGTCGTCAGCATCGCCGGGGCGCGGTTGCGGGCGGTGGCCGCGTTCGGCACCCGTAGCTCGCCGACGATGGTGCACGGGGTCGCACGGTTCGGCCCGGTGTGCACCGAGAAGTACAACAGGGTGGTCCGATAGCCGGGACCCGGCGCGGCCGACGCCGCCGGGACGACCGCGGCGACGGTGGTGAGGAGCAGGACAGCGACCGAGACGACGAATGCGCGCACGAGGGGTAACGGTAGCCGAGCCCCAGGTCGCCGGCGGGACGATCGGCGCAGCGGTGGGAGCCGTCCCAACGCCATGCGATGATTTTTGTCGTCCTGCGCAGTCTGTCGAGTCAGCACCACACAATGGTCTTCACGGAGCGGAGGGGAGAACGCATGACCAGAACGAACCTGTCCATGTCGATATCGGCCGACGGATACATCGCCGGGCCGTCGCAGAGTGAGGACAACCCGCTGGGGATCGGCGGCCACGCGCTGCACACGTGGCACATCGGACCCGCCGCAGAGCATCCGGTCAACCGCCAGGTGATGTCGGACATGATGGACGGTATGGGCGCGACCATCATGGGCCGCAACATGTTCGGCCCGGTCCGCGGCGAGTGGGGTGACTCGGACTGGCGGGGCTGGTGGGGGGATGAGCCGCCGTACCACTGCCCGGTGTTCGTGCTGACCCATCACGCGCACGAGCCGATCGAGATGGCCGGCGGGACCACCTTCTTCTTCGTCACCGACGGTATCGAGGCGGCGTACGACCAAGCCGTCTCCGCCGCGTCGGACCGTCCGATCTCCATCGCCGGTGGTGCATCGTGCGCCCGCCAGGCGATCGCGGCGGGGATCGTCGACGAGATCGACCTGCAAATGAGTCCGCAGCTGCTGGGTTCCGGGGAACGGTTGTTCGACGGATTCGCGCCGGGTCGCCCGGCGATGGAGCTGGTCCGAGTGCTCGAGGCGCCGGGTGTCGCGCACCTGCGCTATCGCGTGATGCGCTAGCCCCCCGGGGGGGCCGGATATGGCCGAGGCGACTTCATAGGATGGGAGATCGTGAGGCCGCCGATCTGCCTCACCAGTGACGAGGAGATGTCGCATGGGCATGCAGGACCTGATCCGGGTTGTCGACGACGCGCGGGGCCGCGGATGGACGATCGAGGGGTCCGTCAGTGACGAGCAGATCGCCTTTCTGGAGAACTTGACACGCACGTCCTCGGCTCGCGATGTCGCGGAGATCGGGTTCAACGCCGGGTTCTCGAGCTTTGCGTTTCTCAGCGCCGCCCACGATGCCCGGGTGACATCGTTCGATCTGGTCGAGCACGAGTACGTGACCATGGCCAAGGAGTTCATGGACAACGAGTTCCCGGGACGGCATACCCTCGTCCCCGGTGACTCCCGCGAGACCGTCCCTCGGTTCGTCGAGCAGGGTCGGAACCTCCCGTTCGATCTGATCTTCATCGACGGCGGGCACACCTACGAGGTCGCGACAGCCGACATCCGCAACATGCGCGCGTGCGCCGACGAGAACACCATCGTCGTGTTCGACGACCTCCTGCCGCACAAGCCGTGGGGTCCTGACCCCGTTCGTGCCTGGGGTGACGCCATCGCCGACGGCCTGGTCGTGCAGACGGGCCTGTACGCCGACGGTGTCGAGGTCGACGAGGTGGGCCCGGAGGCCCGTCGCGGCTGGGCGGTCGGTCGCTACCTCTGATCGAAGCGGACTATTGGGGCATACGGCCCGAATCAGACGCGGATCTGCCTTGCGGCCAACGCCTTTCGATCCCGCAGGGTGAAACCTTACCCTTGCAAATAATCGCGGCCTGATCTAGTTTCAGTGCACGCGCCCCTCACGGGGTTCCCGGTCTCCGTCCCAGACGAGCCGGACGACGCGGATTGCTGCATCGATTGTTGTGCGTACCCGAGCCCGGGTGCGCAATCTCTCGCACACGGGTCCCGCGTCGGCGCACGGATCCACTTCTCGAAATGTGTTGTGAGAGAACCATTCAACGAGTAGGAGAGGTCCGACCATGAATTCTCGAATCAGAATGACCGCGGTGGCCACGGCCGTGGCTGCAGTCGCTGCTGTCGTCGGCGGCCAGGCGGTGGCCAGTGCCGCCCCGGCCACCACGACCACGTCGTCGTCGTCGACCGAGTCGGCGGCGCCGAGTTCACCGAGCGCGGAGGTCCTGGGCGACGGCACCGTCGCGCAGCCGAGGTTCTTCCATGACATCGCCAACGACGTCGTCGCCGGCGTCACCGGTGCGGTGGGCGGCAAAGCCGTCGAGACCGCGGTGAAGGTGACCGCGAAAGCCGTCACCGCCGTCAAGTCGTCGAGCTCGGAGTCCTCCTCGAGCTCGGAGTCGAGCAGCTCGTCGTCGTCGAGCGCGGGCAACGCACGCATCTACGACTCGCTGAGCGTGTCGAGCGACCCGCTGGACGCTCAGTTCGACGTACCGACGAGCTGATCTGACCCTGTGACCGATCAGGACTCGACGGAGAAGGTGGGCCGCGGCCCCAAAGCCGTGGTCTGCCTTCTCCTTCTGTGCGCTGCGATCTACGTCGTCTGTGCCGTCGTGGTCGACATGCCGTCGTCGCCGGTGCAGACGCGCGTCGCGGTACCGGCGAACAAGGTCATTCACCCGGTGTTCGACCAGGACTGGCAGCTCTTCGCCCCCACTCCGGCCACCTCCAACAGCCTGATCAAGGTGACCGCGGTGACGGAGAGAGGTGGGACGCGAACGACCCAGGCGCCGTTCGACATAGAGGCCCCACTGGAGAAAGCGGCGATAGCGAATCCGGTGGTCCCCACCAAGCTGGCCGGGCTGAGTCTCGCCGCCAACGAGGAGTGGAACACCTACCGCACCAAGCTGCAGGCGATCAAGAGCACGGTGGCGCCGCAGAATCGACAGGCCGCGATCGCCGAGCTCGATCACCAGTACCGCTTCACCTACGACAGCCTCGACCGCGCCGCGTCGTACTACGCCCACGCCCGGTTCCCAGGAACTCAGATCGTCAAGGTGCGCGTGACGTTCTACAAGCAGGACATGGTGCCGTTCTCCCGACGAAACGACCACCCGGTCATGCCGGTCAAGCCATTGCTGCAGACCTCGTGGCTGCCCTATATCGCCGACATCGACGGTGGATCATGACACTCGACACATCAACATCGCTGCGCCACAGAGCTGTTTGTTCGATCGACGTGGTCGACCGGTGGTTGCTGCGGGTCGGTACCACCGAGCATCG
Organism: Williamsia phyllosphaerae; assembly: GCF_014635305.1. NCBI lineage: Bacteria > Bacillati > Actinomycetota > Actinomycetes > Mycobacteriales > Nocardiaceae > Williamsia > Williamsia phyllosphaerae. The sequence goes on from NZ_BMCS01000001.1 coordinate 1,325,322, forward strand.
ACTGATCGGTCTGTCGATCCTGCGCTTGATCGTCGGGGTCTGCGGTGTGGAGTACTACGTGTCCGACCTGGGACACCGCGACATGCTGTGGGGTCCGAACGCCTACATCTCCATCGCCGACGCACGGGGCACTCTCCCGGAACCATTGACCTCCCTGTACTTCTGGTCGCACTCCGAGGTGTGGTTCAACGCGGTGTTCTTCGTCGGCCTCGCCGTGGCGGCGTTGTTCACCGTCTACGGCGGACGCGGCCTGACGTTCGTGCACCTGATCTTCATGTGGTCCATCTACGACCGCAACCAGGACGTCCTCGAGGGCGGCGACAACCTCGTGCGCATCATTCTGATCTTCATGGTGTTCGCCGTGACCAATCGCTACCTGACCCCGCGATCGAAGACATCGCGACAACGCGTTTCCGCGCCCGCGCCCGCGACGCGCCCGCAGTTGCGGTACCTGTCGACATCCGCCCACAACATCGCCGCCACCCTCATCGTCTTCCAGGTCGTGGTCGTCTACGCCGTCGCCGGGTACTACAAGCTCACCGGATCGATGTGGAACACCGGCGTCGCGGCGTACTACGTCAGCCACATCAACCAGTTCACGATGTTCGGTCTGTACCCGAGCGCGATGAACAACCTGTGGCTCGGATGGTTCGTCAGCACGTTCACCATCGTCGTCGAGTGTGCGGTTCCGTTCGTCATCTTCACCCGGCGTCGATGGCTCCGCGAGATGGTCGTCGCAGGCCTCGAATCGATGCACGTCGGGATCATCGTGTGCATGGGACTGGTCGCGTTCGGACTCATAATGATCGGCGCCGACTTCACCCTGCTCAAGGACAGTGACTACCGCTACCTCGGGGCACGGGTGCGACGGATACGGCAACGACGCCGCCGTGCCGCCACCGGGACACCGGTCGCCGACGAGACGACTGCGCAGGAGCGTCCCAAGGTCCTTGCGCACGCGACCGCGACGGTGGCCCGCTAGATGTCGGTGGCGTCCGCGATCTACGAGAACGTCACGGGTGCAGTCAGCCTCGTGGTGGCCATCGTGATCTTGTCACGTCTGCTGCTGTGGTTGCGGGCCCACGCGCACCGGCCGGCGACTGCCACGGGCGACCGCGAACTCGCCGGCCTGCTCGACACCCTCGTCACCCACCGCACGCATCGACTCGCCGTGATCGTCGCCGAGGAAGGTCGGTCTCCGCGAACCGCGGTCGTCGACGCGTCCGCGGACGACCGTTTCGAACTCGGCTCCCTGAGCAAGGTCGTGACCGGACTGATGATCGCGGATGGCATCGATCGCGGGGAACTGACCCTCGCCACCCGCCTCGACTCGCTCGTCGACGGCATCTCACCGTCGCTGAGCGACATCACCGTGGCCCGGTTGGTCACGCACACATCGGGTCTCCCGCGACTGCCGTCGACTCCGGCGATGACCCTGCGGGCGCTCGCCCACGGCCTGTTCCTGACCAACCCCTACGCGCGCATGTCGGAGCAGCGGGTGCTGACCGACGCGGCGCGGTCGCGACGTGGCCGGGTGGGGGAGTCGCTGTACTCCAACCTCGGGGCATCCGTCGCCGGGATCACCGTGGCTGCTGCGCAGGGTGTCTCGTACGCAGAGCTGGTGCAGAACCGGTTGTTCACCCCGATCGGGATGACCGCCACGTCGGCGTCGTCGGCGGGAGCGCCCGCACCGCGCGGTTGGCACGGCGGCCGACGTGCGGCACGGTGGCGGATGGACGGGTACGCACCGGCCGGTGGGGTGGTATCGACACCGGCGGACATCGCGCGGCTGGCCCAGGCCATCGCCGACCGGACCGCCCCCGGCATCGACACCTCAGTCGAACCTGTCGGCGCAGGTCACGGGATCTTCTGGGTGCTCGGCGGCGACCGCGGTGGGGTCTGGCACAACGGTGAGACCGGCGGGTACTCGAGCTATCTGAGGCTCGAGGTCACTCCCGTGCGGCGGGTGGTCGTTGTCGTCGCGGATTCGATCCCGGCCGATGAACAACAACGCATCGCCGAGAAGATCGGCGATGCGTTGTCGGTCAGGTGATGCTCGTGTGTGCGGTCAGCGCACGGTGCACAAGGGCTGGATGTTCTTGTACGCACCGTCGATCGGGGTCGTGATGAAGAAGCACGGGTTGTAGCCGCGCGAGGAGATCACGTTCTTGATCGAGCGCCACTGCGACGAGTTGACTCCCTTGTCGCGCTTGAGGACGAAGCCCGACAGGCGATCCGGACTGCCGACCAGTGCCCACGAGTAATCCGGGGCGATGTAGGTGACGATGTAGTTCGTCGGTCCGGACTTGTTGGACTGGAACGGAACGCCCGGGAAGCTGACGTGCAGCTGCGCCTTGGTCCGCTGGTCGTTGACGCGGGCGTTGCCGTTGATCCCGCTGCGCTGCCCGGTGAACTTGGTGCAGCTGTTCTCCACCTTGACGTTGTTCGGGTCAAGCAGCGTGTAGCGCGCCTGGGTGTTGCGCAGGCAGTCGAGGTTGAACGGCTGCGGGATCGCCGCGACCTGGTTCCAGACGCCCATGTAGCGCGCGACGTCGAGCTTCGCGATCGGCTTGAGCGGGCCGGGGGCCGCCGAGGCGGTCGCCGATCCGGCGACCAGAGCGATGACCGCCGCGACCGCGGCCAGTAGCGACAACGCAATCGGACTGCGCTTACGGGTGGTGCTCACAGTGCTTCTCCTCCAGGTCATCCGGCGATCCAAACGGTCTTGACATTACAGAACTCCCGGATGCCGAACTTCGTCAGCTCACGCCCGTGACCGCTGTTCTTGATGCCGCCGAACGAGATCTCCGGGTACGACGCCGTCATCCCGTTGACGAACACCTGCCCGGCGTCGAGACCGTTGACGAACATCTCGATCTCCGAGTCGTCGGTGGTCCACACGTTCGACCCGAGACCGAAGTCGGTGTCGTTGGCGATGCGCAGGGCGTCGTCGGTGTCGGTGGCGCGGTACAGCGAAGCCACCGGTCCGAAGACCTCCTCGCCGTAGATGTCCATCTCGGTGGTGATCTCACTGATCACCGTGGGCGGATAGAACCACCCCGGACCGTCGGGAACAGTCCCGCCGGTCAGCACCTTCGCGCCCTTGGCGACCGCGTCCTCGACGAGTTCCACCACGTCGGTGCGACCCTGCTCGGTCGCCAGCGGACCGATGTCGGTGTCGTCGGCCGTCGGATCGCCGACCTTCTGCGCCGCCATCTCGCGGACGAAGTGCTCCGCGAACTCGTCGTAGACATCGGTGTGGACGATGAACCGCTTGGCTGCGATGCACGACTGCCCGTTGTTCTGGCAGCGCGCTGTGGTGGCGGTCTTCGCTGCGGCCGCGAGGTCTGCCGAGGGCAGCACCACGAACGGATCCGAGCCACCGAGTTCGAGGACGACCTTCTTCAGTTCGCTGCCCGCGATCTCACCGATGGAACGTCCCGCGCCCTCACTGCCGGTCAGAGTGGCTGCGGCGACGCGCTTGTCGCGCAGGATCTTCTCCACCTGCTTCGAGGAGATGATCAACGTCTGGAACACCCCGTCGGGCAACCCCGCCCGACGGAACAGGTCCTCGAGGTAGAGCGCGGTCTGGGGGACGTTCGACGCGTGCTTGAGCAGCCCCACGTTGCCGGCCATCAAACCGGGGGCGGCGAACCGGATGACCTGCCACAGCGGGAAGTTCCACGGCATGACCGCGAGGATCACCCCGAGTGGCTGGAAACGGTGGAACGCCCGCGAGGCGTTCACCGCCCCGGCGTCGGCGATGTCGTCGGCCAGCATCTCCGGAGCGTGCTCGGCGTAGTACCGCAGCCCCTTCGCGCACTTCGCGATCTCGGCCTTCGCCGCGGTCAGGGTCTTGCCCATCTCCGCGGTCATGGTCGCCGCCAACGATTCGCTGTCCTCGTCGAGGATGTCGGCCGCGCGGCGTAAACCGGCGGCGCGCTCGTCCAGCGAGGTGAGGCGGTAGCTGCGCGCTGCCTCCGCCGCGATCGCGATCTTGTCCGCGACCGCGTCGTCGGTGAGCTGCTCGAACGTCCCGATCGTCTCCCCGGTGGCCGGGTTGGTGGCGTCGACGGACATCAGTTGGACGGTCCGTCCGAATCGTCGATGGACGTCGAGTCGTCGGTGCCCTCGGAATCGTCGACGAACGCCCAGTCACCGTCGTGGTTCACCTCGAGGCGCCAGCCGAGCTCGGTGTTGTCCTGCGTCTCCTTGAACCACGAGTACGCGTCGTCCGCGGCATCGAAGTCCTTGGTGCCCACGGTGTCGCCGGTGGGGTTGATCACGCGATATTCGGCCATGAGATCTCCTGACGGTTGTGCACGAACCCGGGTCTGGAGTCAGTGGTGGATGAAGCGCTTTCCACCCTACTGACCGTCTCGCAGGCCGTGTCGGGCGAGGATCAGCGAGTCAGTTCCCCGGTGTGGGTCTGCGACAGTCGCTGCGACCGGTCGGGGGCGACGAAGGCGTGCTCCACCCGGATCAGCAGGCGTTCGCCGGTGATGGTCAACGACATCACCCCGTTGTCGAACCACGGGCCCGCCGTGGCCCGCCAACTCATCGGCGTCTCCGGTACGTGCGCGCGCCGGGACAGGCGACGCATCAGACCGACCATCGGCTTGCGGATCGCGATGCGGTTGACCACACGGATCGGCCGCTCCAGCGGGTTGCGGAACGGCGACATCGTCAGTTGGTAGAGCGCGGTCTGCGGTGTCGACTTCTCGGTCAACTGTGCTTCCGCCACATAGGAACAGTGCACGTCACCGGAGAGCCACACCACCGATGCCGGCGGGGTGGGTCGGGCGGTGAGTTCGGAGACGAGTCCGGCCATGTCCCGGAAGGAGTTGTCGAACGCGGCCCAGTGCTCGAGGTCGAGCTCCAGCCGCAGCTTCTCGCCGACCTTCGCCGCGCGGGGACCCCAGGCCCCCTGCGCAACGGCCTCGTTCCACTGTTCGAGGTGGTGCAGCGCCGGGAGCATCAGGTAGGGCAGCGAGGTGCCGAACAGGATGTGCCGCGCGTCCGTCTCGAGCGTGACCGTGCGCAACCACTCCCACTCGGGCACGTCGAGCATCGCGCGATGTTCCGGGGTCAGGTCTCGCGAACAGCGGGAGTCGATCATGATCAGGCGCGTGTGGCCGAGGTCGCGCACGTAGCTCCACCGGGTCGAGTCGGGTTCGGCGTCGGCACGCAGCGAGAAGTCGGCGAGGATCTTCTCCCGCGCGACGTCGTCGGGTGCCTCGCGGACGGCCGCATAGACCGGGTCGACGGCGAGTTCGGTGGGCGAGAGGTTGCCCAGATGTTGATAGATCCAATACGACGTGAACGCGCCCACCACGCGCCGCGGCCACCAGTCGGTGGCGGTGACGGTCCGTCGCCAGTCGGCCGAGGAGTTCCAGTCATCGCGCAAGTCGTGGTCGTCGAGGATCATGCAGCTCGGGACGCTCGCCATGAGCGCGCGAACCTTCGGCGTGCCCCAGGACTCCCGGTAGAGCCACGTGTACTCCTCGAAGTCGCAGATCTCGTCCGCGACCTCGTCGCCGAGTGCGGCGGTCGTCTCCGGGTTCGCGGCCCGATGCCGGTGGAGTTGCGCGAGGATCTCCGGCGACGGGTCGTCGGCGTAGACCTGGTCGCCGAGCAGCAGCAACAGATCCGGCCAGTGGGCGGGCGCCTCGGTACGGACCCGACGCGCCAGCCCGACGAGCGCGTCGGCGCCGATGCGCTGCAGGGACTCGTCGTCGTAGGTGTCGCCACGACGACACGAACCGAACGAGATCGCCACGTCACCGTCGGGATCGGCGGTGCGGAAGACCGCGCGGACGTCCTCGGGCGGCCAGCAGCTCGCGCTGGCGGAGTCGGCGCGCAGTTCGACCCGGTAGTCGACGAGGGAGGCTGCGGGCAGGTCGTCGAGGACGACGATCGCGAAGTGGTGTCCACCGATGCCCCACGTCGGCTCGCTACCGGTGGACCCGGTGGATGTCGAGACCTCCACCGTGCACGCCCGGTCGGTCTCGACCCAGACCGTGGCCTGGTGGGTGTCGACGTAGCGCAGGATCGGACCGAGTACCAGGTCAGGGGAATTGCTCACCCCCACACGTTTCCATCGAATCGGTCATCGCGCCACAAAACGGGCGATCACCGGTTCCGGAAGTGCGGCGCACGCCCCTCGGTATGTGCCCGCAATCCCTCCAGGGTGTCGGCGTGGACCATCAACTCGTCGTCGATCGGTGACGGGTCGGTGTCGTCGGATGCCATGAACGACAGAGCTGCCCGTGCCGCGATGGGTGATCGGGACGTGATGGCCGCGGCCATCTCACGCGCCATGTCGAGAACGGTGCCCGCGGGAGCGACGCGTGAGATGAGCCCGGCGGCCGCGGCCGCGGACGCGTCGAGGCGGCGACCGGTCAGGATCATGTCGTGCGCCAGGGCGCGGCCGACCACGTCGGGCAGCCGACCGAGCGTCTCGAGGCCCGGCGCCAATCCGACCCCGGTCTCCGGCAGCGCGAATGATGCGTTCTCGTCGGCGATCGCGAGATGGCAGGACACGACCATGTCGATGGCCGCACCCTCGGCTCGACCGTTGATCGCGGCGATGACCGGCTTCGACAGGTGGCGTCGACCGCCCAACCCGGCGAACCCGTTGATCGGTCGCGTGATCTGCATGGACGATCCGACACCGTCGAGATCGATTCCGACACTGAAGCACTCGGTCCCGGCGCCGGTAAGGATCGCGACCCGGAGGTCGTCGTCGGCGCAGAAGGCCCCGATGATCTCGTCGAGGTCCCGCTGGGTGGTGGCGTCGACCGCATTGTCGGAGGAGGGCCGGTCAATCGTCACCTCCAGGACGTGGCCGTGGCGTGCCAGCCGCAGACCCTCGTAGCGATCACGGAAGACCGGTACGGCCCGGGGCAGCAACCGGTCCATGCTCGGCCGGTCGGTCGCGACCCGATTGCCGGCATCGACGGCGCGCGCGTGGATCCGTTGTCCGATCGGCTCGGCGTCTCCGGTCAGCAGGTCGGGCAACGCGGCGTCGCCATGGACGGGAGTGGCGACGAACCGCGCACCGTTGTCGAGTCGGCCGATGACGACTGCGGTACGGGATCCGTTGCGATCGAACGCAACCGAATACGACTCGATCGTGGCGGGGCCATCGGCGCGGTAGGCGAACGGCACGGTCGGCACCCGGTCGAGGTCCGCCTGTACCGAGGCGCTCGTGCTCGGTCGCCACGGCGTCGGGGTCGTCGAGTAGATCGCCACCGAGTGTTTGCTGAGGATGCCGCCGTTGGCCGCGACCATCCCGAACGAACCGGGATCGGCACGCGCGCGGCGGGCGATCTCGACGATCGCGTGCATCGAGTAGTTGTTGCCCGGGCCGCCGAAGAACGGCAACCCGCCCGTGACCGTGAGACCGCGCGGGTCGTCAGGCGCCAGGCCGAGGCCGTCGCACAGGTTGAACACCGGGACTGCGAAACAGCTGTAGAGGTCCATGGCGGCCAACTGTTCGAGGCTCACGTCGGCCATCGCGAGGGCCTCACGGACCGCGGCGACCGCGGCCGGACTCGAGCCGAGATCGGGTCGGGTGTTCAGACCGTGTTCGGTGAGGTCGGCGTGTCCGTGCACGAACACCCACCGGCCCTCCGGAACGCCCAGTGCGCGCGCCCGGCCCAGCGACATGATGACCACCGCCGCAGCCTGATTCACCTGATCACGAGCAATGAGGTACCGGGGATAGGCGTCGGTGATCCGACGATTGCGGTCGGTGACCGTGACGAGTTCCTCGGCGTCGCGTTCCACCGGCGCAGCCGCATGTGGGTTGACCGCGGCCACTGCGGAGAACGGGGCGAAGAGCCTGCCCATCATCGCGAGGTACTCGCCCCGGGTCACGCCGAGACGGGCGCGGCGTGCGTTCTCCAGGATCGAGTACTGCGTCGGCGGGGTGGTGAGGTCGTGCAGCGCGGACTGCGCTGACGTCAGCCCGCGGATACCGAATCCGCGGTCGTCGAGGGACCCGCCGACGTACTCGGTGAAATCGGGCGGTGAGTCCGTCCCCGCGAGATATCGGGTGGTGGAGATGACCTCGGCGCCGAACGAGACGGCGACCTCGCTCGTGCCCGAGGCGATGGCCGCGCACAGCTCGGTCACCGAGTGCTGCGGACTCTGCCCGCCGGTGACATCGAGGATCGCACGCGACGGATCGGCACCGATGCGTGCGGCCACCGCACGTGGCACGTTGTCGGCGGATCCGAGCGCGGCGTGTGAGTAGGGGCTGGAGTCATCGAAGGCCCGCATGGCCGCCATGGTGTCGATCGCCGACGCGACGACATCGGATGGCACGCCGGTGTCGGAGAGGGCGGCGCGTACGGCATCGGCCGCGAGGTCGGCGGCGGATCGGGCGCGATAGTCGTCGTCGGTGATCCGTTCCGACACCTGCGCCACGCCGACGATGACCGGCGTCCGGAGATCGAGTTCATCCACGCCGATCAGTGAACAACACTCCCGACCAAGCGCTTGATCGGGCAGTGGGCAACGGCGCTCCGGGTGTGTGGATCGCAGCGAGAGCTATGCTGAATCGACGTTTTCGACTCACAGGCGAAAACCGGGCGCGACGGAGGTCGTGATGGATGAGATACGGACCGACCTAGTGGTGGTGGGCGCGGGCGTGGCGGGCCTCACTGCGGCGATCAGTGCCGCGGAGGCGGGCCTGCAGGTCACCGTGATCAACAAGGGGCGTCCGTGGCGTCTCGGGGTCGCGTCCGACACCGCCACCCAGTACGCCCAGGGCGGCATCGCCGTCGTCGATCCGACCTCGGCAGTCGACCCCGACGACGGGGTGGACTCCGTCGCCCGCCACCTCGCCGACACCCTCGTGGCCGGTGCGGGCCACTCGGACCCGGTGGCCGCGCGCGCGATCCTCGCCGACGGTTACGACGCCGTCGCCGCGCTGATCGGGTGGGGCGCGCACTTCGACACCGACATCGACGGCCGTCTGTTGCGCACGCGCGAGGGCGGACACGGCGTCCGGCGGATCATCCACGCCGGGGGTGATGCGACCGGGGCGCAGGTGCAGCGTGCCCTCGGGGTCGCGGTGCGTCGGTGGATCGACGCCGGTCGGGTCCGCGTCGTCGACGACAGCATCGTGACGTCCATCCTGATGTCGCAGGGGCGCGCGGTCGGTGTGGCGGTGCGTGACGCCGACGGCCGTGTCGCCCACATCACCGGGTCGTCGGTCCTGCTCGCCACCGGCGGTCTCGGCCACCTCTACGCCGCGACCACGAACCCCGCAGGCAGCACCGGCGACGGCATCGCGTTGGCACTCTGCGTCGGTGCGGAGGTGTCGGATCTCGAGTTCATCCAGTTCCATCCGACGATGCTGTATTCACCTGGCGCCCGTGGTCGGCGGACGCTCATCAGTGAGGCCGTCCGCGGCGAGGGCGCTGTGCTCGTCGACTCGTCGGGACGTTCGATCATGGACGGCGTGCACCCGCTGCGCGATCTCGCACCGCGTGATGTGGTGGCGCGTGCCGTGCATTCCGCGAAGGCCGAGCGCGGCGAGCCGTGCGTCTACCTCGACGCCCGCGGGGTCCCCGACGTCGCCGAGCGGTTCCCGACCGTGACCGCGGGGGTGCGTGCGATCGGCATCGACCCACAGCGGCAGCTGATCCCGGTGGTGCCCGGGGCGCATTACCTGTGCGGCGGGGTGGTCACCGACATCGACGGGCGCACCTCGATCGACGGTCTGCTCGCGGCCGGCGAGGTGGCGCGGACCGGACTGCATGGCGCCAACCGGCTCGCGTCGAACAGCCTGCTCGAGGGTTTGGTGATGGGGCGACGTGCCGCGGTCACCGCGGAAACCGCAGTGCGAGCAGGTATCTCCGTCACTGACCGGGTCGCGTCGTCGGACACCGACGTGCGTCCGGTGGTGTCGCGGTCGCTGCTACAGGATGCCATGTCCGCCTCCGCCGCGGTGGTCCGTGACGCATCGGGACTGGGGCGACTCAACGATCTGATCGACTCCGCCCCGATCCGCCGGATCCGATCGATCCGCGACGTCGAGGACGCGAACCTGACCGCGGTGGCGGCGGCGGTCGTCCACGCCGCGGTGCGACGGGAGGGATCGCTGGGTTGCCACTTCCGGTCGGATGATCTCGTGTCAGAGGCTGGGCCGGAGAACGGGTTCCACGCGACGAATCGGCTCGCGGTCAGTCGTACGTGATGGCGATGACGTCGGAGACCGGCGTCGACTGACACGCCAGACGTGCGCCGCGGCGGAGGTCGAAGTCGTCGAGGGTGTCGTTCACCCGCATCTCCACCTCACCCTCGGTGAGGATGTATTCGCAACCACCGCAGTTGCCCTCGCGGCACACGTAGGGCGCCTCGATGCCGTTGTCCAGCAGGGCGTCGAGCAGGAATGCGTCGCGCGGCCACGCCACCTCGTGGGTCTCACCCTCGATGTCGACGGTGACCCGGACCCCGTCCTCCGGCGGGGCGGACCGGGCCGCAGGGGTCGCGGTCGTCGTTGCTGCTGCAGCCGAGAACGGGTTCGTGGTCAGCGAATAGAACAGCTCCCGATGGATCTGCGTCGACGGCAGGCCGGCGGCGTCCAGGGCCGCGTGTGCGACATCCATGAAGGGCGTCGGACCGCACAGGTACGCGACCCGGTTCGCACCGTCACCGGCCACCAGCGGGGTCAACTCGGCTGCGGTCGGCAGCCCCCGCTCGGACTCGAGCCAGTGTCGGACGACGAATCTCTCCGGGTACGCGTCCTGCAACTCCGCGATGGCCGCGGCGAAGATGACCGACTGCTCGTCGCGATTGGCGTAGATCAGCGTCACGGCGTTGTCGTGGGTCATCAACGCGGTCTTGATGATCGACATCGCGGGCGTGATCCCACTGCCGGCGGCCACGACCACGAAGTCGTCGGTCCACTCGCGAGGCGTGAAGGCGCCGGTCGGGGGGATGATGTCGACGCTCATGCCCGGGGTGGCGTGGTCGATCAACCAGTTCGACACCTGGCCGCCGGGAACCCGTTTGACGGTGATGGCCGGGTGCGGATCGTGACCGGGTGCACTCGACAGCGAGTAGCAGCGCGGTGCCATACCGTCGGGCAGTTGTGCACCCACGGTGATGAACTGACCTGGGCGGTAGCTGAATCCGTCGTCGGGAGCCTCGAACACCACCGACGCGGCGTCGGCGGTCTCCCGGATCACCTCGCGGACCTGGAGTTGCAGCCGGCCGGACGTGCGCGACGGCGCGTCGCCGGCCGACTCGGGGGAGGGGCCCACGTCAGGCGGTCGGCTCGTAGGTGAGTTCCTTCGACCAGGTGGGGCTCGAGTTGAGCGTGCGCGTCGGGTAGTGCTTGCTGATCTTCACCAGACGGTCGGCGAGAAGATGGTAGGGGTGATTGCGGTCGATCACCATGTCGCCGTGCCACTGGATGAAGCGGTACATGGGAACTCGGAGAGCCGCGGGATTGCGCTGCCCGACCTTCTTGAAACGCTTCATCGCGCTGTAGAGGCGCTCTTCGTCGACACCCATGGTGACGATGTTGTCGCGCATCTTGTTCAGCAGCGGGATGTACCGCAGGGTCCCGATGATCAGCGACGGGTTCATCCATGCGCCGACGGTGTCGACGAGCAGCTTGCGCATCGTCGAGTTGCCGAGCAGCTCGATCACCGCGAAATCGACAGCGAGATGGCGGGATTCGTCGGCATTGATGTGCTTGAACGCCTCCTGGCAGATCGGGTCGTGGATCTCGTCCATGATGAACTTGACCAGGGCGCCGTCGAGGGCGACCTCGAGCATCGGGATCACGGTGCCCAGCACGCTGAGGCTCAGCCCGTCGGCGTGCTTGTCGAGCCAGTCGATGATCAGCTTGACGTTGACGTTCGGCTCGGGCATCTCGTCGCCGTCGAGCATCCCCCACCGACGCATGAGCGCGAGTTCGGCGTTGGCGTGCTTCTGCTCCTCGGCGTGGAAGTAGGTGTAGATCTCACGGAGCGTGTCGGTCGGGGCCTTCTTCGCCATCGCCGCGAACCCGCGGGCGCCGACGTTCTCGATCCACATCAGGTCCGACATGAAGGGCTTGAGCCGATCCCACAGCTCCGGGTCGATCATCTCGGCGCCGGGGGCGTCCCAGTCGATGTCGGCCAAAGACCACTGCTTGTCCTTGATCTTCGACAGCATCGCGTCGAAGTCGAACGTGGTCGGTGAAGTCGTGGTCGGTGCAGACATCTGGGGTCTCCTGTTCCGTGTGCACAGGGCGCGGATCGCGCCCGTCGTGCAGATCCCGGTTGATTGGGGCAGCGCGGCCGTCGTGGTGCAACCGGCGCGTGCGGTGTCCCCAACAGTGTCACCCTGCATTGTCACAGTTGTCAATGGCGCGCCAGGTCTGCCGCGCACGGACGCTTGGTTGAGATCCCTCTGCACGAACCCTCCGAGGGGCGAATCGGCCGTGCGGCCCCTGCGTAGCCCCATCGCTTCTTTGCGAGGTTGCACGTCTCAACACCGACTGAAGACGCTGGTTGGGGGCAACAGGTGTGAACGCGAGTTGTGAGATAGCGTCGGCAAGTCGTTACTTCTCCGCCGATACGGGGCTCGAAACCGTTCGTATTCGGACACGCCGCCAATATTGTGGCTTGACCGCCAGATATCGGGATAGATCACAATGCTGCGGTCGCCTTGAACAAATGGTGGACACCCGTTCGTGTCGTGCATCGTGGCGCTTGGTGGGTGTTCGTTGTGGTCACCCTGGTTGTGGGGAGTGTTCGATGGGTTGGATTCGGCTCGTTTACCGAGGTGAGCTATCACGGCTCGTACAAGCCGCTGAACGGCGTCGAGATGAGCAAGGCGTACGCCACTTCATTGAACATCAGCTACGACGTCGCCGGGGGGAGACCCAACTGGCTCACCGCGCTGTCGCTGATTGCTTTTGTGGCCGTAATGCTGGCTGCGATGTTTGAAGCGGTGGTCGTTCGACACCGCGTCCGCAGCGCGGTCACGGTGGCGGGTCCCCTTGTGGCCTTGCTTGTTGTTGCCCTCTCGCTCAATGCACGCCAAGCAAGAAGTGCGCACTCACTGGCACAAAGCCGGCGCATCACCTGCACGGCGTCTGCACGTTTTTCCGATAGCGTCCAGGCGGTGATCGACGCCGAGCAGCCCGCCCGACCCGTACCTCGGTGGTGGCGGATCTGGCAAGGACCCACACTGGGGATCCTCACTGGCGCAGCGTGCGTGACGATCCTCTGGGCTTCGGTTACTCCCGTGATCACTCTGATCTACAGCATTTTAGCGTTCTGGGCGTTGGTGATCATCGGTGTCGCATGGCTGGCTTTCACTGTCATCGGGTGGTTTCTGTATCGCACGGCCCGACGCAGTCTGATCGCACCTGCATTGGTCGTGGCCACCGCGGTGCTGGTGGTGTTTTCTGTCCCGTTCCGTGTTGGGTTCGCGGTGTCGGAGAACCGACTGGCCGACTCCGCGGCGACCTGTTCACCGTCGGCCGGACACTCCAGGATCGGTGTCTACAGCGTTCGACGGGTCGCGGTGATCGGCGAATCGGGATGCCAGTTCTACACCAGCGGCGGCTTCCTCGACGACGTCGGCGTCGTCTACCTGCCCGATGGTCCATCGGATGCGATCCGGGCGCGGTTCGAGTCGATCGATTTCAGTCACATCTCCGGTGACTGGTACCGGTTCTCCGCGGGCTGGTGAACGCCGCCGGCATCATCGTGCGCCACGATGGTCGCCAGCGCAGTCAAGTTGGCTGATCAGTTGATACGAGCTAGGACGGACCATCCGTCGTCGACAAGGGATCGAAGCTCAGGGTCGGAGTAGCCGCCTACTTTCGCGCCGTATCCATCGTCGGCGAGCTGTGCGGTAGCGATTGATCCGAGTTTGTCTGCCAGCGTGTTTTCGCAGGCAAGGGCTGTCGGGTAGACGGGTGTGGACGTATGGGGGCTAAATGTGGCTGATCCCTGAAGAACCTCGCTGCATATGGCTGTCATCTGTCCGTCCGCCTGCGTCTCAGACCGCGAATGTGCCCGCAGTACTTGCTGTGTCGCCAGTGTCCAGGTGGCACGGTCAGTCGGTGGTGATGGTGAACCCGCCGGGTGGGTGTTCGTGGACGATGACGCGGTCGCCGTCTCCGGTCACGATGACGAGAAAGATTGCCGGTACGCCGTCGATGATGGTGAACCAGTTGGCTGTGATGCCTTGGCGGCGGGGGAGTCGTTGGTAGACCGTGTTTCCGCCGTCAATGGTGGCCGTGGGGTGTACCCGGCGGGCGACCGCGGCGACGGATGCGCCGACTGCTTCGAGGTCGACGCAGTCATCGTCAGGTCCGACCTCGGAGGGCAGGAAGTCGATCAGCGGGAACGGTAGGTGGAGAGGTGTTGAGGGCGGGACTGCCGGCGGTTTGGCGCTGAGGGGTAGCGCGATGGTCGCATTCCACGTCAGCGTGCCGTGATAGGCCTCATCGTCCTCGTGCACGAACCAGGGGTGCCACGGCTCGACTAGGACGGAGTCGGTCACGACGCTGCGACGGATGTCGGCGAGCATCTCAGCGATGGAGTCCCAGATGGGTTCGCTGCTGGTGTCGCCGTCGTCGCGGGCCCATTCGCGGATGCACCCGGAGTGCGGTCCGGGTCGGGTGTCGACGAAGTAGTAATTGGAGTCCAACCCGCCGATCGGTATGTACGACGGCAACCAGCACCACGCGGTCGCCCCAGCCTGCGAGTCGCGGGCGTTGTCGCGGACCCACTGATTGTCGGCAAGCTCGTGTTGGCCGTACTCGACCATTGTCTGATATTCGCTGACGAGATGGTCCACGGAAAAGATCCACGACATCGGCAGCAACTCACCGTGGAACCGTCCCCGGTTGTCGGGGTCTTGGCCGTTGTGCAATCTGTAGAACTCACGCAGCTGTTCGGGCCACACCGCTTCGGTGGCCGCTTCGGCGGCGGCGAGGTCGGCGGCTGGTGCCGGCGGCAAAAACGTCAACGCCCGATCAGACAACGAATCGAGAGCTGCCATGAGTTCGGTCCACTCGCTGCTGACACTCATCTCATTGCCCCTCGGTACTCGAACTGACCAGCTACTTCGTCAACTACTGCGAGCGCTGGCGTCACGGCTGGCTGGTGGTGTCGTCGCGGGGCAAGTTGGGGAACGCGGCGCGCAACCGGTCATACAGCTCGGTGCTGTGGTCGGGTTTGAAGGTGAAGTGGGTGTGGCTCAATGCTTCCATCGCCGCTCGTCGCGGATCGGGATCACTCGCTGAGAACACTGCGGGGATCGCGGCGTAGGGCGATCCTGGACCCCACCCCGATCCGCCCTCTGTGCGTTCGATGTCGATTTCGGTCTCGAGCCGATCAAACGCATCACGGTGATCGGTGAACACACCACCCGCCGGCCGTTGCGCATCGAGGTCGTCGAGCGCGGTAGATACCCACGCTCGGTGCGCCAGCCGTGCCTGCTCGCACGCGGCCCGCGCGCACCATGCCGCCGCGGCGCGAGCGGTGCTGTCATCGGCGGCAAGGATTCCGACCACCACATCGCGGGCAGCGACCAGCAACTCACGCCCGGCGTTGTAGGAGTTCACCTCCGGCAGTGGGGGACCACCACCCCAGGCATCCCACTGACGTTGACGCACAGCATCGGCATAGCCGGCGCGCTGCACGCTCTCGACCGACCCGTCGGCATGGAATATGGTGTCCCACCGCTCGATATCGCTGATGTCGACGTCGGCGACAAGTAGGGCGGCGTAGTACTCGTCCTCATCGATGCTGCCTGGCCGAATGTAGGGGAGCGCTGACGAGTCGTCCTCGAGACGACCGACTGACGCCAGGATGACGGTGTCAGACGCCACCAGTTCGGAGGCGAGGAGCTCCGATGGCTGCCACCGCTTACTTCCCACAAGCGGGGCTCCGTCATCGGGCCACATCTGGATGCGCCAGGCATCGCTCGGCATGCCGTCAAGGTTGAAACCCCGACCGCTGATCCGAGCGATGTAACGGTCTGGAGCGACGGCGCAGTTGACGCTTTCAGTGCTCGACGCGAGCTGCACCACCCCGCTTGCACCCACCTCGAGTCGCTGCTCACACACCTGATCCCACAGATGGTGGTCGTCGCGCGGTCGCGCCTGCTCCAGCACCACCTGCACGGGCATCTCCGGGCTGCTGTCGTGAGGGTTGAGCACCACCACGGTATGACCGTCCCCGGCGGCAACCCCATCAACCTCAGCTTCATCAATCAGCTGTTGCACACCTCTGGACTGCTCTGGGCCACCGCGAAGAAAGAACCGGCCACCATTCATCGGCACCGTTAACCGCACGGCAGACAACGGCTCACCCATCTGCGACATCAACGCCTCCACACCGGGGAACGTGGCCGACGACGTTGCGCCGCCGCGGCAGTACCTAGAGGCGACAACGTCGTCGCTGAGCATTTGCCGAAGGCACACAACCACATCAGCTGATCCTAGACATGTGAGCGAATGCTGCTGACCCGTTTCTCATCGTCGTGGATTGGCATGGCCTTGGTGTCGAGCAAGCTGTGGCTGAACTCGTTCCACTTGAAATGGTGACAGTTTCGACGGACCCGAGTCAGCTCTTCCCAGCCTGTTGATCGCTTGTTCGCCAAGGCGCCTTGGGGTCAGCGAGCGTATCGAGCATCAGCTGGACACCACAGGTGAGGTGAACTCGAGCTAATCATTCGAGGCACACCGGCGGGGTTCAGCCACCGAGGCAGATGTAGCCGTCGCCCTCGCGTGCGGATGGATCGGGCCGATACTCGGAGCACTTCTGAATCTGGTTGGGCGGCACGGTGAAGTCGACGAGTTGTGGGCAGACGTTCTTGATCGCTGAATAGATCTGGTATTCCGACGCCAGCCGCTGACCGTCGTCGCGGCTCAGGCTGCGGCTGCGTTCCCAGACTGCCTTGGTGCCGTCGTCGGCGATCGTGATGCACGTTTCGCGGCCCAGCGATGCGACGTGTCCGCGAAGCTTCCGCAGCTCCAGGCCTGAGTACAGGGCGCCGTCAATGGTGGACAGACCGCAGACGTCAGCGGCGAACCGCGCATCTGCCCCGGGGGTGATGTCGGCAAGTATTTGTGGCGCGCTCGCCCATCGCTCGCTCCGCTGTGCGTCGGACCCGGCGTCTGTTGGGAACGACCCTTCAGGATGCGCGTTGCGCTGGTCGGCGAAGATGGTCCGCCAATCAGCGAGGTAATCGTCAAGGGTGATGTTAGGCAGCGTTGCATCGATACAGCGGGCGGCCGGGTTCTTCTCGACGCCGATCGGTGGTGCTGTGAAATATCGGACCTTCGGTGTCGCACTCGACGTGGCGGGCGTCGCCGCTGGAGTTCGGCGCGGATCGACCGCTCGTACCGAGCAGCCGGCGACTAGTACAACGACAGCGACCACGACCGCCGCGACTTCCATGGCGACGAGACGGCGGCTTGGCATCACGCGATTGTCGCAACATCGACAGACGCGTCGCGAGGGCGCCACGCCTCCGAGGTTGTCAGCGGGAGCCAAACGGTGTCCTTACGCAGGGTGGTGACCGGCGATGAGCACGGTACGGCCCGTCTCGGACAGAGGCCCGGCGATATCTTTCAGTGTTTGACGACGACGCGCTCGGGGGCGCCGGGCGTCCACACGGTGACCTCCATGCGGTCCGGGGTGTCGTCTCCGCTGACGATCGCGACCGAGGATGCCCCGGTGATCTCGGCCGAGTAGAAGTGGTCGAACGTCTGGCCCCGGAGGTCGAGCCCGATGTCGTCGAAGATCATCTGCGCGAAGCGCTGGTGCAGAGCGGGATCGGGCACGTCGACGACGCGCCCGAACAGCTTCGCGTCGCCCTCGGAGACCTGGCTGTCGACGGTGGCCGTGTGCAGACAGAACCTCCGATCGCGACCGAGGTCCCAGAACTTCGTGGTGTCGGGCATGCCCACGATCCACAGCCTGCCCTCGAACTCGCGCGGCTCGACCGGGCTGATGCGCGGGGAACCGTCGGCACGCACGGTCGCCATCATGACCAGGTTGCCCGCGGCGGCGTGCCGTCGGCGGAAGACGGCCGACACGGTGGGCGCGGCGTCGACGAACTCGTCCCATGACACAGCGGGACCCGGAACCGAATCGGACATGGGACAGAGGGTAGGACCGACGGCCGACATCCGGGAAGAGGCCGCGGGACTACTGGTAGCTGATGAAGTCCGGTGGCGGTTGCAGGCCGAGCACCTGCGCGGGACTCATCAACGGCTTGTCCTGCGTGTAGAAGAGCTTGAACCCCGAGTGCAGTCGCGGGTTCGTCAGCGCTCGGTACTTCGTGGTCTTGTCCGGGATGGACCCGAACCCGTCGGTGTGGCTGATGACGGCGAGCTCCGGGGGCGAGGCGAGAGCGTCGCGGTCGGTGATCATGTCCGGCGTGAACTGGTGCAACAGCACCGGCTTCTGAGGGAGCGCTCGGCGTCGCGTCAGGTCCGCCAGCCAGGACGTGACCGTGTTGATCTCGGCCGCGCTGACCGTCCCGATCTCCTGGCCGGGGACGGCGCCCGCGGGCATGCGCCACTCGGCGTCGAGGGCCAGCCCCACATCGGGTTGGGCCAGCAGCGGCTCCCACCGCCGCGTCTGGCTCAGGAAGTCGCACCGACCCGGCTGGACGTCGAGGACGAGCATCTGGCGGTGTGCGCGAGCAGCACGCAGGTACCGCCATCCGTCGTCGATGTCGGTCGCATGGGCGAAGCACCCGTCCGGGCCCGGCGACGGATCGGCGATGGTCACGATCAGCTCCATCACGGGCAGGACCGGCCGGTCCGGTCGCGCATAGGTGTCGGCCTGCTGGTCGAGGCGGCGGGCGGCCTGATCCGGAGTACCGAGACCGAGCGCGCCCAGCCCGCCGCCGTCGGCGGCACCGTAGAGAGCGACCATCCGGAAGCGGGGGAACACGGTGCGTCCGCCTCGGGGCAGCTCCACCGGGCGCGCAGCGACGGGCGAGGCGGACGGCGACGACGAGGTCAACCCATCGGCACTGTTCGGCCGGCTCGGCGACGTCCCACAGGCGCCCGCCAGGAGTGCGATGGTCACGACGAGGACCACGAGGACCGACCGCTGATCCCACCGACGCATCGCGGACCGCCCCCCCCTGTGACTTCATTGCTCACGAACTCGTTCGTTCCGATCTGTGAGTCACCCTAAGGGCCGCCCCGACGCGCGCCGACGAGGGTGGTCGCGAGACATCGAGGACAGGCCGGGCAAACCTGAAACGATTGTCAGAAACTGTGTCAACGGCGTACCGTGAGGCGGACAGAGCGAGCGCTCGGTGCAGCCGCGCCCGCAGCCACGATGTGAAGGTGATCCAACGATGAAGCGTCTGATCTTCGAGTCCGAGCACGAGCAGTTGCGCGCCTCCGCCAAGGCGTTCGTCGAGCGCGAGATCGCTCCGTACGCAGAGACGTGGGAACGCGACGGCATCATCGACCGCGAGGCCTTCAAGAAGGCGGGCGAGGCCGGACTGGTCGGCTTCTACATGCCGGAGGAGTTCGGCGGATCCGACATCGACGACTTCCGCTTCAACGCCGTCGTCATCGAGGAGATGGCCAAGTTCGGTTCGCGCGCTCCGGCGTTCACGTTGCAGAACGACGTCATCGGCCCCTACCTCAAGAAGCTGTGCACCGACGAGCAGAAGGAACGCTGGCTCCCCGGCTTCGCCTCCGGCGAGATCATCGGTGCGATCGCGATGACCGAGCCCGGCGCGGGCAGCGACCTCGCCGGCATCAAGACCTCCGCGGTCCTCGACGGCGACCACTGGGTTCTCAACGGCGCCAAGACCTTCATCTCGTGCGGCATCAACGCCGACCTCGTCATCGTGGTCACCCGCACCGATCCCGAGGCGGGACACAAGGGCTTCACCCTCCTCGGTGTCGAGCGTGGGATGGAGGGTTTCGAGCGTGGTCGCAACCTCGACAAGCTCGGCCAGCACGCCCAGGACACCGCAGAACTGTCCTTCACCAACGTCCGCGTGCCCGCCGCCAACGTCATCGGCGAGGTCAACAAGGGCTTCTACCACCTGATGCACAACCTGCCGTCCGAGCGACTCGCGATCGGTGTCGGCGCAGTGGCCGGCGCCCGCAAGGCGTTCGAGGACACGCTGGTCTACGTCTCCGAGCGCAAGGCGTTCGGCCAGTCGGTCGGCTCGTTCCAGGCCAACCGCCACAAGATCGCCGAGATCGCCACCGAACTCGACATCGCCCAGGCCTTCGTCGACCGCTGCATCCAGGGTGCCGTCGACGGTGAGCTGACCGCTGTCGATGCGTCGAAGGCGAAGTGGTGGTGCACCGAACTGGCCAAGCGCATCGTCGACACCTGCCTCCAACTGCACGGCGGATACGGCTACATGGCCGAGTACCCGATCTCGCGCATCTACGCCGACGTCCGGATCGAGACGATCTACGGCGGCACCACCGAGATCATGAAGGACATCATCGGCCGCGACCTCGGGTTCTAGAGGATCGTCTCCGGGGCGTCGGACTCCGGCGCCACCCTGATCCGCACCCCGTCGAGTGGCACCGCGGCCGTCTCGGTCGACGTCACGGACACCCGCAGCGGTTCGCCGTCGGCGTCGGCCACGACCTGTAGTGGTGCCCCGTCGGGCTGTAGGTACTTGTCGCCCCACTGCATCAGGCCCAGGACGACGGGCAGCATGTCGGTGCCCTTCTCGGTGAGCAGGTACTCGAAGCGGGTGCGCCGGCCCGGCTGTTGGTACGGGGATTTCGTCAGCAGTCCGTGCGCCACCAGTTCGCGTAGTCGGGTGGAGGCGGCTGCATCGGTGATGCCGACCCGTCGGGCGAAGCCGTCGAAACGGGTTGTGCCGTAGTACGCCTCACGTAGGATCAACAGGGCGGTCCGGGTTCCGACCACTTCGAGTGCCCGGACGATCGAACAACGGTCGCCGGGCTCCCACGAGTCCAGTCGCGCCAACGGTCCGTCCATGATTGCGTGCATCGCTCCACCGTACTCGCTGACTTTCGTGAATCTGAGTCAGCAGTGTGGCAGAGTGGAGACGATCGACCAACCACGTTGAGCCATCAGCAGGTACGGAAAATTCCCCACTACTGATGGGTGGTCCCTGTGACGCTCTCCGCATCCCCGATCTCGTCGGACATCACGACCAGCGACAAGGTCTATGCGCCGCAAGAGGATTCGTTTCTCTTGATCGAGCAGATGACGACACTCCCCGGCGGACTCGTCGGCAAGACAGTGCTCGATTTCTGTACCGGCAGCGGTGTCGTCGCCATCGCGGCGGCGTCCTCCGGAGCCGATGCCGTCACCGCTGTCGACCTGTGTCCCGACGCGGCGCAATGCGCTCACGACAACGCCGTTGCGGCCGGTCTCGACATCGACGTGGTGGTGGGCTCGTTCGCCGAGGCGTTGGCAGCCGGACCGTACGACGTGGTGGTGTCCAACCCGCCCTACGTTCCAGCTCCCGCGATACAGGATCAGTCGATCCGATTGACCGGTCCCACTCAGGCCTGGGACGCCAGTGTCGACGGTCGGCTCGTCCTCGACCCGTTGTGCGCTGCCGCACCAGATCTGTTGTTCACCAACGGAACCCTGCTGATCGTGCAGTCGGAGTATTCGGGAACCCGACAGACGGTGGACGCGCTGCGTCGCGTCGGTCTGCACGTCGACGTGATCGCCGAGCAGCGCGTCGAATTCGGCCCGGTGATGAAATCGCGAGCCACGTGGATGTGGGAGCAGGGCCTGATGGACGAGGGCTGCCACGAGGAGACACTGGTCGTGATCATGGCGACGAAGCGATGAGCGACGGCGACCGTCGCGCCGTGCGCGTGGTGGCGGGTGGGCCGATCATGGTCCAGGGCCCGGTGGACATCGAGATGCCCGACGGATCCACCGTGACCTCGGACCGGTTCATGGTCGCCATCTGCGCCTGTCGGCGCAGCAAGACCTATCCGCTGTGCGACACCAGTCACCGCAAGCGGGCGCGCACGGTCGACTGAGGTCGCAGGGCCGCCGCGGGCACCCATCGGGAATCGCGCTGACGCACGAGACAAAAAACTACATATTGTCATCACTGGATACGCGTGGTTTAGTTGTGTAACCCCCGACACAATTCGATCTCAGCACGAAAGTGGTTGTCGATATGCGCGTTCTCGACCAGGTCATCAACAAAGCCCAGGCAGTGGTACCGATGGAGCGCCAGATTCAGGGGTTGCACCTGGTCGAACGGGTCAAGAGGCTGGTGGTCGGCGACAACCAGCCACACTTCGCCGAGTCCGAGGTCCCCGATGTGGCGGATCTGGATCTGACCGACATCGACGTCAGCAACCCGTTCCTGTGGCGTCAGGGAAAGTGGAAGGCCTACTTCGAGCGACTGCGAGACGAGGCTCCGGTGCACTTCCGGGCCGACAGCGCGTTCGGTCCGTACTGGTCGGTGACCCGCTACGCCGACATCCTCGCGGTCGACAAGGACTTCGAGACCTTCTCCGCCGAACCGCAGATCGTCATCGGCTCGCCGCCGGCGGGACTCGACATCGAGATGTTCATCGCGATGGATCCCCCTCGCCACGACCAGCATCGTGGGGCAGTCCAAGGAGTCGTCGCTCCGCAGAATCTGGAGGAGATGGAGGGCCTGATCCGGTCCCGGGTCGGCGAGGTCCTCGACGACCTGCCCCTCGATGAGCCCTTCGACTGGGTCGATCGGGTCAGCGTCGAGCTGACCTCACGAATGTTGGCCACGCTGCTCGACTTCCCCTACGACGAACGCCGCAAACTCGTGCAGTGGACCGACCTGGTGGCCACGAGCTCGTCAGCAACCGGTGGCGCCAACAACACCGACGAGATCTACCGTGGTGCCGCTGAGATGGCGGGGAGTTTCAGCGCGCTGTGGCGCGACAAGGCGGCCCGACTCGCGGCAGGGGAGAAGCCCGGATACGACCTGATCACGCTCATGCAGCAGTCCGAGGACACCAAAGACCTCATCAACCGTCCGATGGAGTTCCTCGGCAACCTCGTTCTCCTCGTCGTGGGCGGCAACGACACCACACGCAACTCCATGACGGGCGGCGTCCTGGCCCTCAACCAGTTCCCGGACCAGTTCGACCGCCTCCGGGCGAACCCTGGCCTCGTGCCGAAGATGGTCCACGAGATCCTCCGGTGGCAGACACCTCTGGCCTACATGCGCCGAGTCGCCACTCGCGACACGGTGTTGAACGGCCAGTTCATCCGCAAGGGCGACAAGGTCGTGATGTGGTACGCCTCCGCCAACCGCGACGAGCGCACGTTCGAGAACCCGGATCACTTCGTGATCGACAGGCGCAACGCCCGCCACCATCTGGCCTTCGGCATCGGTACGCACCGCTGCATGGGAAGCCGGCTGGCGGAGATGCAGCTGCGGATCCTGTGGGAGGAGCTACTGACCCGCTTCGACGACATCGAGGTCCTCGCCGAGCCCGAGCGCGTGCAATCCAACTTCGTGCGCGGCTACAGCTCGATGATGGTGACCTTGACTCCGATCGGCGGTCGCCGCGGCGAGCCGGGACCCTACCGTGCCGACCACATCGCCGCGCGACTCCGCACTGAAAGTACCTCCGGCGCAACTGCATCGGCGACCAGTCGCTCGTCCGGCGCCGGCCGGGTCCCCGCCGAGGACCAGCTCGAGCTCCGGATCGAACAGCGACGCACGGCGGCCGATGGCGTCGTCGAACTCACCCTGACCGACCCCTCCGGCGGGCCACTGCCCACCTGGAGCCCGGGCGCGCATGTCGAGCTCTTCCTGCGCCCCGGGCTGACCCGGCACTACTCCCTGTGTGGCAAGACGTCCGAACGGTCGTCGTGGACGGTCGCGGTTCTGCGAGAACCGGTCGGACGGGGTG
Organism: Williamsia phyllosphaerae; assembly: GCF_014635305.1. Taxonomy (NCBI): domain Bacteria; kingdom Bacillati; phylum Actinomycetota; class Actinomycetes; order Mycobacteriales; family Nocardiaceae; genus Williamsia; species Williamsia phyllosphaerae. Next base: position 1,349,206 of record NZ_BMCS01000001.1, read on the forward strand.
GGTCGGCGTACGTCCACGACGATCTCGACGAGGGGGCATCACTGCGGGTCCGGGCCCCGCGCAACAACTTCCCTCTCGTCGCCTCGCCGCGCTACCTGTTCATCGCAGGCGGGATCGGCATCACCCCGATCCGCGCCATGATCGACGCGGCCCGGGCCGAGGGCGCTGACTGGAACCTCGTCTACGTCGGTCGGTCGAGGGCGACGATGGCGTTCCTCGACGATCTCGGAGACGACGACCGGGTGACGGTCTGGCCCGGGGACGAACGAGGTCGATTCGATCTCGACTCGGTTCTCGGCGAGCCCCGATCCGACACGCTGGTGTACTGCTGCGGTCCCGCCGCACTCCTCGATGCCGTTGAGGAGAAGTGTGCGGTGTGGCCTGACGGGAGCTTGCACCTGGAGCGTTTCATGGCCAAGCAGGTCGACGCGCCCGAGAACGCGCTCGATTCGTTCGAGGTCGAATGCGCGATGTCAGGAGTGACGGTCACCGTTCCCGATGGCACCTCGATATTCGCTGCGGTCGAGGAGGCGGGTGTCGATGTGATCGGGTCCTGCATGGAAGGCATCTGCGGCACCTGTGAGGCCGACGTTCTCGAGGGCACTCCCGACCACCGCGACTCGATCCTGTCGCGCGCCGAACGGGAGCGTGGAGACACCGTCATGATGTGCGTGTCCCGCTCGCTGTCATCGAAACTGGTGCTCGACCTGTAGGACCGCGTCACACGAGGTACGGCTACCCCACCCGGACCGGTGAGCGCCGGACGTCGCGCAATGTCGAGAAGTGGTCAAGCAAACCCGCGGACGGACTTGAGGATGCGATCCACGGCTTCATCGACGTCCACCGTGGGCTGGAGTAGATGACTCACCGTCAGCCTCACCGCCGAGTCGACCAGGGCCTCGGAGGCCGCATCGCCCAGCAGCGACGACAGGGCGTCGGTCGCGTGACCGAGCACGACGTCCGGATTCACGGTGACCAGGGCGAGGAGCCCGGGATCGTGACCCGGTTGAAGGACAGCGGCGAGGACCGCGTTCGCTCGGCCGTGCTCCAGGACCCCGCGTGCGGCAGCCGCCAGTCCGTCCTCCAGTGAGTCGGGATGAGCCGTGACGCCGGCGCGCACTCGCCCCAGGAAACGATCGACTTCTCGATCCACCACGGCGCGACCGAGCGCCGACTTGGTTCCCACCTCTTTGTAGAGGCTCGGCCGGGGAACCCCGGACCGCTTGGCGACCTCGGTCATGCTCAGGCCGTCCCAGCCCTCGAGGGAGATGATCTCCACCGCGGCGTCGAGGACGCGCTCGAATCGCAACGTCCGCAGTTCAGCGTAGAAGGCGGGCGTACTCATGGGGCGAGCCTAAGACACCCGGGACGCGCGCACTCAACACCTGCCCTCTTCCGGGCCGTGACGTCGATTCGGTGTCCCCGTCGGTCCGTCGGGTCGCGTCGGGTGTCGCACGTGCGCGTCCCTGGTGCGCGGGTGTGGTGATCGGTGCACCCTCACAGAGGGCGGAGCATCGCCGATTCGCCTGCGGTCCAACAGGTCATGACGTGCTCGGCGAGCCGGTCCTCGATGAGGTTGAACGCCCGGATGCCGAAGACCACGTCGGCCTCGATGCTCGGATCGGACTCCACGAGCGCGCCGACCACATCGGTGCGGAGCACCTGCTCGTGCACGGCGTCGGCCTCGACGTGCTCACGATAGAAGCCGATGCACGCATCCGGCGCCTCGAGACGCACCAGGGCGTCGGCGAGCCGCTGTGCCCCCGGTGAGGACGTGATCTCGGTGGCCGCGAGATGCCCGACGGTCGCGCCCCGCGACGACCGGTGCAGCCCGAACATCGACATCATGTTGACCGTGGCGAGAGCCTGCGCCGGAGCCGCGTCCAGGTAACCGAGGTAGTCGGCATTCAGTTCGGCCGCCACCATCAGGTCGGCGAACAGCTGCTGGTGCACGCGATCTCCATGCCCACCGCCGTACTCGTCGAACTCGACGGCCACGTAGGAGGCCTTGGCCTGCCCGGTGAGCCGCGGGATGGCCCAGGCGTGGGGGTCGGCCTCCTTGAGGTGGTAGATCGACCGCAGCGCCAGGTACTCACGCATCTGATCCCAGGTGGCGGTGTCGCGCAGGAAGTACGAGGGGCCGTCTCCGTCGATCGGTTCGATCGACAGCGAATCCATCTCGGCGACAACGCTGTCTGATCCGACATCGCCGACGTCGGCTCGCAACGCGGTACGGAAGGCGGACTCCATGGCGGCGCGGAGCCGGAGGAGGTCCGGCTGCCATTCCCACTCGTCGCTCACGTCGGCGAAACCGCGGTAGTGCAGTTCGTAGCAGACGTAGAGCGCCAGCTGGAGGTCGCGACCGTACGGATCGGCATCGCCGACAACGACATCGGTGAGCACCGAACCGTCGACGACACCGGACGCCAGGGCGTTCACCACCGCCGTCGACAGCGGGCCGTCGGGGGCGGGCAGGGCCGGGTCGGTGGTCACGCGCGCAGGCGTGCTCGTCGTCAGGGTCATGACAGCGCCGGGAGGATGTGATCGCGGTAGGCATCGAAGAAGCCGTGCATGTCGGGTCCTATCTGTTGGACGTAGATCTCGTCGACGCCCGCGTCGACATATTGTCGCAGCTGCGTCAGGTGGGCGTCGGGATCGGCGTTGCATGTGATGGTCTCGGCGATGTCGGCCTTCGGGACCAGTCCGGCGACACTCTCGAAATCCCGCGGGCGCGGGAGGATCTGGGCGAGCTGACCCGGCAGGGCGTCGTTGGACCACAGTCGGTGGGCGGTCTCGAGGGCGCGGTCGGGATCGTTGTCCCAGCAGACCTTCGTGCCTGCCTGGACGGGCTTGGAGCCTCCGCCGCTCGACCGGAACACCTCGATCGACTCCTTGTCCGGCGTGACCGTGCAGAATCCGTCGCCGATGCGGCCGGCCAGCTCGGCGGCCTGCGGGCCGAATCCGGAGACGTAGATGGGGACCGTCTCCGAGGGCAGCGTGTAGATCCGTGCCTCCTGGACCTCGTAGTGCTTGCCGTGGTGACTGATCTCGTTGCCGCCGTGCAGCAGTCGGATCACGTCGATGGCCTCCTCGAGCATCTCGAGACGTACCCCCGGTGACGGCCAGGGGTCGCCGAGCACGTGCTCGTTGAGCGCTTCGCCGCTACCGACCCCGAAGACGAACCGGTTGTCGAGCTGCACCGCCGCCGTGGCGACGGCCTGCGCGAGGATCGCGGGGTGGATGCGGATGGTGGGGCACGTGACCGCCGTGGTGACAGGTAACGAGGTCACCTCCGACAGCGCGCCGAGCACGCCCCACACGAACGGGCTCTGGCCCTGCTCGGAGTTCCACGGGTGGAAGTGATCGGAGATCCAGAGTCGGGTGAACCCGGCGGCCTCGGCCATCCGGGCCTGTTCGATGAGTTCCTTCGGGCCGTACTGCTCGCACGACAGGAAATAGCCGACGTCGGTCATCAGGAGTCCAGCCCTTCACAGTGCAGATCGGTGTTCATGTGCCTCGGCGAGCTCAACTGACCGCGAGTGCGGTCATGGAGGTCGGCGACGTGTGCACAGCAACGGACTGGACTGGCACCTTCGACCGTACGCGATCAGCGGGTCGGGAGATCTACGTTCGTGGCGAGCGAATGATGGGGGCGCGCTCTGCTTGACACCGGTTGACTCCCACCACCGCGTTCGGATCGGGCTAGGAAGCAACCGTCCATGGCAACCCAACCTGTCCTCGACGGTACGCGGGCGTCGGGTCGACCCGCTACGTCTTGCGGGAGGAACAACGAGAGACGTTGGCGTGGTGCGGGGGTCGGACGGGCCCAGTGCGCCGTTGCCGTCTGTTCGCCGTGCGGGTGTAGGACTGTCGTGAGAAGGCGGCTGAGTCCGTCCCGGGGCAGTGATGGGAGTCGTCCGTGGTGAAGCTCGTGGTCCTCGTGTCCACCGTCGGGGGAGCCGTGCTGACGGCAGGCGCGGCGGTGTTCGCGTCGGCAGTGTGGTGGGTCGCCTGCGCGTTGTTCGTCTGTGCGGCAGCGGTCGCGGTGTACGACCTCGTCCAACGCAGACACTCGGTGTTGCGGATCTACCCGTTGGTGGGACACATGCGCTTTCTCCTCGAGGCCATCCGGCCCGAGTTGCAGCAGTACTTCATCGAGCGCAACTACGACGGTCGCCCGTTCGACCGTGACGTGCGCACGATCATCTACGAACGCGCGAAGGGGATCCACGGCGAGCTGTCGTTCGGCACCGAGCGCGACATCGAGCAGGTGGGCTACGAACACCTCGTCCACTCGACCGTCCCGCTACCGGTCGCCGACACCCCGCCACGCGTGACGATCGGCGGGCCGCACTGCACGCAGCCGTACTCGATGTCGCTGCTGAACGTGTCGTCGATGAGCTTCGGCGCGTTGTCCGGCGCCGCGCTGACCGCCCTCAATCGGGGGGCGGCCGCCGGCGGGTTCGCACACGACACCGGCGAGGGCGGACTGACGCCGTACCACCTGTCGGGTGGGGCCGACGTGATCTGGGAGCTCGGATCGGGCTACTTCGGAGCCCGCACCGACGACGGCAGGTTCGACCCGACGACGTTCGCGGAGAAGGCGACCGACGGCCGGGTGAAGGCCATCTCGATCAAGCTGAGTCAGGGGGCCAAGCCGGGTATCGGCGGTGTGTTGCCCGCCGCGAAGGTGAGTGCCGAGATCGCCGAGTACCGGGGAGTGCCCGCCCACGAGAAATGCGTGAGCCCGGCGTATCACTCCGCCTTCTCCACCCCGCGGCAGCTCGTCCGGTTCGTGGCCGAGTTGCGGGAGCTCTCGGGCGGCAAACCGGTCGGGATCAAGCTGTGCGTCGGCGACCGCAGCGAGGTCCTCGCGATCTGCAAGGCGATGATCGCCGAGAACGACGGACCCGACTTCATCATCGTCGACGGGGCCGAGGGCGGGACCGCGGCCGCGCCGCTGGAGTTCGAGGACCATGTGGGCCTCCCGCTCACCGACGGGTTGATGACCGTACACAACGCGCTGGTCGGATGCGGGCTGCGGGACACGGTGCGCATCGGCGCGAGCGGCAAGGTCGCGACCGGCAGCGACATCGTCAAGCGGCTGATCCAGGGCGCGGACTTCACCAACGCGGCGCGGGCGATGATGATGGCCGTGGGGTGCATCCAGTCGCAGCGGTGTCACACCAACCACTGCCCGGTCGGTGTCGCCACCCAGGACCCGCGTCGCGCCAGAGCCCTCGACATCCCGGACAAGGCCGAACGGGTGCACCGCTACCACCAGGCGACCGTCGAGCAGGCCATGCAGCTGATGGCCTCGATGGGTCTCGATTCCCCTGACCAGCTCGACCCGAGCATGCTGCGCAAACGCGTCGACACGGTGACCCAGCGGTCCTACGCGGAGATCCACGAATGGCTCGACGACGGTGAGTTGCTGGCCGATCCACCGGTGGACTGGGTGCGGGACTGGGCGCACGCCGACGCCGACTCGTTCCGCCGCACCGTTCGCCACTGAACTCTGCGCTGGTTTCGAGCCCATCGGTACTAGTCTGGGCGCAGGGGTCGAGGGGGAATGCGTCATGGTGCACGACGGATGTTGGGCGACGGTCATATGCAGCGCCCATGATCGGACGGAACTGGGGAATACCAGCGACAACGGGTGGGTACTGGGTTGTCGTCTCAGCATCGGGCACCGGGGTGATCACGCGACCGACGCCGAGAGCGTCCCGCGGTACGACCGCCGGTTGTGGCTGGAGTGGAACGACCACGAAGAGCACGCGCAGTCGTTGATCGACCGGATGCCCTGCACGGGTGGCGTCGGGGCGCGGTGCATGCTCTTCGAGGGGCACGGTGGCGTCCACTGGTACGCCCCGAGCAACGGCTATCTGACGTCAGCGGGGACCGGCCGCCGTCGGGTCGACGAGTCCGACTCACAGACGCGCTCGAACGTCGCCACCGTCGACCACGCCGACGAGAACGGTCACCGCGAGGGCGGCCACCACGAGTTGCACCATTCCTACGGTGACGTGGCCACGCCCACCCAGGCCCATGACGTGTTCGAGACGGGCGCACACCGGGAGAGCGATGTCGGGTACGACCTCGGCGACATCGCCGACAACCACGGTGTCGCCGATCTCGCCGAGATCCCCAACCTGCGTGGCCGTGCCGTCCGCGGGCAGCCGCCGACGGACCGTCTGGGCTCCGTCGAGCCCGTCCGCTCCGGGGACACCGCCGCGGCAGGGCATCCGTCGGTGAGCGCAGCCCTCGACGCTGTGGTGGCCGCGCTGGCGCAACTCGCCGAGGCCCTTCGCCGCGCCGAGAACGAGCGCTGACCCACCACGGTGTGACTACGGCGTGGTGATCGCCGTGGCGTACGCCGGGTTGTTCGGCGCGCCCAGTCCGGTCGTCTTGTCGTAGCTCGACGTCGTCGGATACACGGCCGTGTTGCCGGTGATCGAGTTCGTCCCGGTTGCGATGTCGTGGAACGCACCCGGTGTGGACGCCGCGACACGGTAGAGCGTCGGGTTGATGTTGCCGAAGCGTTTGCCGCCGGCCTTGGCCGAGGTCAGCGCCAGCAGCGCGGCGTTGAGCGGAGCCGCGCCACTGGTGCCCGCCGAGGCGGTCCACCCGCCGCCGGTGTCGTTGCCACTCGCGTCGGTCAGCTCGGTGTAGGTGCTGAACTGGTATTCCGCGGCCACCCCGGCGATGTCGGGGACCTGACGCTTGGCGCCGGTGTCGACGCCGGCACCGGTCTGCCAGGACGGCTTGGCGAAGTAGGTCGACACGCCACCACCACTGGCGCCGCGGAAAGACGGGTCGGTGCCCGCGGCGTAGTCGTTCCACACCTTCTCGTTGGCCCACGCCCCGGTGGTGGAGTTGATGAACAGTCGGCTCCCGCCGACGCCGGTGACGTTGGGATCGGAGGCGGGGTAGTCGACGGTGATGGTCGTGTCGCGTGACGACGAGTTCCACTGATCCGACGACCCGTGATCACCGGCGGCGTCGACGAAGGTCTGTCCCTGCGCGACGCCCTGGGCGATGATGTTCGACAGCGCCCGGATCCCGGATGTGCCCTCGGCCAGTTCGGATTCGCCCCAGCTGATCGACACGATCGAGGCGCGGTTGTCGGAGACGATCTTCGAGTACAGGTCTACGTCGGCGTTGCCGACATTCGGTGCCTGGTAGTTCAGGATCGTGGCCTTGGGGGCGATCGAGTGCAGGACCTCGATGTCGAGGTCGACCTCACCCTGCCCCGAGAGGTCACCGGCCGGCCCGCCGTCGACGTCGATCGTCTGTACCGCGGGGGCGGTGATTCCGTACTGGCTGTCAAAGGCCTTGTAGTTCGCGGGCTTGTACCCGGAGAACTCGACCAGCGCGATGGTCTGCCCGCTGCCCCCGTTGCCGCCGATCGTCGAGGCCGCATAGGCGCTGCTCAACTCGCCCGCGGTGAAGCCGCCCTTGGGTCCGCTGCCCTTGTCCGTCACCGCGTTGGGCGCGAGTTTCGGCTTCTGCGGGACCTGCGCTGTCGGAGGAGGGGTCACCGGGAGGGGTGCATCGGTGAGTCCGGAGACGTCGGTGATGACCGAGGCGGCGGCCGGGGACGCCTTGGCGGAGCTGTCGGCGCCGATGAACTCCGATCCGTTCTTCGGATCGCGGTACTGCGAGAGGCCGGTGCCGAACGTGGCGCCGAGCTGATCGACGGTCCCGGTCGCCGAGATGGTCTGCTGACCCGGGGCGAGCGCGCTCACCTGCAGACCGTGCGAGCGCAGATAGTCGGTGGCCGTGGTCACCTCACTCGGCGACGGACCGAAGCGCGACGCGAACTCGGCCGGGGTGAGGAACCGGCGGAACTGTGCCGACCCCGGATCGCTCACCGCCGCATCGAAAGCGGCCAGCCCCTGCGGATCACGTGACGCCAGCGCCACCGTCACCGTCCGCCGCTGTGCAGCGGGCGCGGCGCCCACCTTCGCCGAACGGGCCACGCGCGGACTCACCAGCGCGCGCCCCGAATCCACCGGGGCCACCGGCGCATTCGAGGCCGGTGCGGCCCACGCCACCCCGGAGCTCACGGTCATCACCGTCGCCACACCCACCACGAACGGAACCAGACGCTTCATCGTCATGTCGGCCTCACCTTCTTGTGTTCTCAGGAACCTAGCAGTTACTGCGCATAGGTAACTAGCTATACGAACAGTCGTGACCGAAACGCGGTCGGTGTTCACGCCGACGTCACGAGAACCGGGCAAAACCCCCGTCGTGCAGACGATTCGACCGTGTGAGACCGAGGTCGACGTTCAGCGCTCAAGAGCTCAGATACGGTAGGGGGGTACCGTAGAGTCACGATCGGTGGTATACCGGACAGGGGTATGAACTACGGAGGAGGCAGCCAATGGACGGCGCCACGCACGGATACATCCAGCGCAAGGACGACTACCTCAAGCGGCTACGCCGCATCGAGGGCCAGGCGCGGGGCCTGCAGCGGATGGTCGACGAGGAGAGCTACTGCATCGACATCCTGACGCAGGTCACGGCAATGACGAAGGCGCTGCAGGCGGTCAGTCTGGGACTATTGGAGGAACACATGAACCACTGCGTGATCAACGCGGCACAGGAGAGCGACGAGGCGGGTCAGATCAAGGTGCGCGAGGCGATGGACGCCGTCACCCGGTTGGTGCGCTCATGAGCACCGCGACCTACACCGTCACCGGTATGACGTGCGCGCATTGCGTCGCCTCGGTCACCGAAGAGGTCTCCGAGATCGCCGGTGTCGACGGTGTGGAGGTCGATCTCGACAGCGGTGCACTCACCGTCACCAGCTCGGACCCGATCGATCCGGCCGCCGTCGCGGCTGCCGTGGCCGAGGCGGGGTACGACCTGGTCGCGCCGTGAGCACCGCGGTGTTCGACCTCGAGGGCATGACCTGCGCCTCGTGCGCGACGCGGATCGAGCGCAAGCTCAACAAACTCGACGGCGTCGAGGCGTCGGTCAACTTCGCGACCGAGACCGTCGAGGTCCACCACCCTGACGAGGTCACCACCGGCGAGCTCGCCGAGGTGGTCGCCGCCGCCGGTTACCGGGCCGTCGAACAGGACGCCCACGGGCACAACCATTCCGACCATTCTGCAGGTGCGACGGGTTTGCGGCGTCGGTTGATCGTCTCGGCGATCCTGAGCGGCCCCGTCGTGGTCCTTGCCATGGTTCCAGCCTGGCAGTTCGACTACTGGCAGTGGGTGTCTTTGGCGCTCGCCACCCCGGTCGTGGTGTGGGGCGCCTGGCCGTTCCACCGCGCGACCGTCGCCGGTGCGCGACATCTGGCGACGTCGATGGACACCCTGGTGTCGATCGGGATCACCGCCGCCTACGGATGGTCGCTCTACGCACTGGTTTTCGGGTCCGCGGGCATGATCGGCATGCGGCACGGGTTCGAGCTCACCCTCGCCCGTGGTGACGCGTCGGCCAACATCTACCTCGAGGTCGCCGCGGGCGTCACGACGTTCCTGATCGCCGGGCGGTATCTCGAGTCGCGGTCGACCCGGGAGGCGGGGGCCGCCATGCGAGCGCTCGCCGAACTCGGAGCCAAACAGGCGACGCTGCTCGTCGACGGTCCGCACGGGCCGGTCGAGAAGCAGGTCGCCACCGACACTCTCGTGGTCGACGATCGTTTCCTGGTCCGACCAGGGGAGAAGATCGCCACCGACGGCGAGGTGGTCTCGGGATCGTCGGTGGTCGACCAGTCGGTGATCACCGGAGAATCCGTGCCGGTGGACGTCGCCGTCGGCGACCGTGTCATCGGGGCGACGGTCAACGGTGGCGGGACCATCACCGTCCGCGCGACCTCGGTCGGAGCCGACACACAGATGTCGCAGATCGCCCGGCTCGTCGCGGACGCCCAGAACGGCAAGGCCGGCGTGCAGCGCTTGGCCGACGCCATCTCGGCGTACTTCGTGCCGGTCGTGCTCGTGCTCGCTGCGGTGACGTTTGCGGCGTGGTTGATCGTCGGTGGCGGTCTGACTGCGGCGATCACCGCGGCCGTCGCGGTGCTGATCATCGCGTGCCCCTGTGCTCTCGGACTGGCCACACCCACCGCGCTGATGGCGGGTAGCGGCCGCGGCGCGCAGCTCGGCATCCTCATCCGCGGGCCGCAGGTCCTCGAACGCACCAGCCGCATCGACACCGTCGTGCTGGACAAGACGGGCACGATCACCACCGGAGTGATGACACTCGCCGACGTGGTCGCCGCGCCGGGAGAATCCGGCGATCAGGTCCTGCGGTGGGCCGCGTCGGTCGAGTCGATGTCGGAACACCCGATCGCCCGGGCCATCGCGCGCGCCGGGACGGAGCGGCTCGGGCGACTCGCCGATGTCGTCGGGTTCGAGAACGTCGCCGGGCTGGGTGTGCGCGGAACGGTCGACGGTGTCGACGTGCTGGCCGGTCGGGCGACGTGGGCGTCCGAGCGCGGACTCGCCGCTGTTCCGGAGGTGACCCGTGCGATCGACGAGGCCGAGGCGTCCGGTGCGACCGCGATCGTCGTCGGCTGGGACGGCGCGGTCCGCGGGGCGCTGGTGGTGGCCGACGAGGTCAAGCCGTCGTCGGCGGCCGCGGTGGCCGATCTGCGCCGACTCGGTCTGACGCCGGTCCTGCTGACCGGCGACAACGAGGGTGCCGCCCGCGCCGTCGCCGATGCTGTCGGCATCGACCGGGTCATCGCCGGTGTCCTGCCGCAGGACAAGGTCGACACCGTTCGCACGCTGCAGGCCGACGGGTCTCGGGTGGCGATGATCGGCGACGGGGTCAACGACGCCGCCGCCCTTGCCGCCTCCGATCTCGGACTGGCGATGGGTACCGGGACCGATGTGGCCATCGAGGCGTCCGACCTGACGCTGATGTCGGGTGATCTCCGGGCTGCCGGCGATGCGATCCGATTGGCGCGCGCCACGTTGCGCACGATTCGCGCGAATCTGTTCTGGGCGTTCGGCTACAACGTCGCCGCGCTGCCCCTTGCCGCGTTCGGTCTGCTCAACCCGATGTTCGCGGGGGCGGCGATGGCCTTCTCGTCGGTGTTCGTCGTGCTGAACAGCTTGCGGCTGAGGCGCTTTCGCGTCAAGACCAGGTAGCCCGCACGATCGAGAAGCCGCTGTCGTAGACGCGTCGATTGGTCACCGACAACCTGCGCGGCGCTCCGAGCGGACCGAAGAGCGGGATCCCCGCCCCGAAGACTAGTGGATGGATCTTGAGGATCACTTCGTCGATTTCGTCGGCGAGCGCGGCCGCGAGACGACCGCCGCCCGGGAGCCAGATGTCCTTGCCCGGCCGCGCCTTCAATTCCCGAATTGCCGCGACGGGGTCGGCGACCACCTCGACCTCGGTCCCCTGTGCGCCCTCCGGAGACGTGGACGCGACCAGCTGCCGGAGGTGCTGATACGGACTGATGACACCGTGGGGGATACCGGCGTCGTAGGTTCGGCGACCCATGATCACGGTGTCGAACCGCAGGTTCGGCCCATCGATGCCGAGCGGTCCTCGAACGTGGGTGGGAATCATCTCCGGGAACTCGGCCACCAGGTCGACGGCTTCGGGCCCGTCGAACGAGAAGGCCTCGTACCCGTCGTTCTCGTCTGCGATGAAACCATCCAGCGTGGTCGCGACGAAGTACACGAGCTTGCGCACCACAGACTCCTCTCAACCCATCCGCATCGGTGCGGTCGAGCGCAAAGCTAGTCGGGGTAGCGGACAACCTCCAGCGATTTTCTGGCTCAGAGGTCAGGACACGCCCGCCGCCGGTCGCCGGTGCCCACAACGAGTCGTCCCGCCCGCAATGCATTGCGGGCGGGACGATCGAAATCGGGCGACATGCGCTCGGAGGTCAGGACACGCGCTGGGTCGAGCCCTTCGACTTCTCGAGGTGGATCAGGATCCGGGCACGCAGATCGCTGCCGGGCAGCGCACCGCGGATCTGGCGCTGCGCGTTCTCGACCACCGGCAGCAGGTCGTCGAACGACGTCGTCGGATCGGCGATCACCGTGATCTCCAGCAGCTTTCGCTTGCGATCGTCGACGGCCTTCGACCGGGTCGAGGACACCAGCCGGTGGTGGGCGAGGTCGTCGGCCACGGCATTGGCGATCTTGCCCGGCGACACCGCGAGGGTGCCCGAGTTGTCGCTGCCCGGCAGTTCGACATCGCCGATCTTACGGGGGCGGGCGTTGACCGACAGAAGGAAGAAGCCGATGACGATGCCGCCCACCGCGATCCCGGCGAGGACGTAGACCCACCACCCGGCGTCGGGGGCACGGTCGAACCAGGACGGGTCGATGTCGGCGATGCGGTCACGCACCCACGTCACCTTCAGTTCCCACGCGATCGCGGCGGCGCCGACGACGATCATCGCGACGGCGACCAGGAACGCGACCACACGGTTCAGTGCAGCGGGGAGGGCATTCACGATTGCTCCTTGATCAGGGTGGGCGACTCGGACTCCGACGCGGACTCGGACTTCGCGGCCTCGGTCGCGAACGACTCGGGCATGGCCGGCCGCGCGATGGGAGCAGGCGGCGCGACCGACTGGTCGACCTTCTTCACGCGGGCCTTGAGCTTCACGGTGCGCCCGGGGGCGACCGGTGCGATCGCCGCGGTGATGCGTTCGGTGATGTCGGCGCGGGTCTCGGACGAATCCTCCGAGAGCAGCACACTGACCTTGACCTTGCGCCTCTTGACGACGGAGTTCGCCTCCAGCACGCCACGGACATCACGGGCGACCGCGCTGCTGCGGCGGGCGACGTCGACGCGGCGTGTCCACGTGCTCGGCGAGTATCCGTCGACATCCTCGACTCCGTCGACCGCGAAGTGCGTCTTGGAGCGGGGCGTGATCGAGACGATGAGGAACCAGAGGCCGATGATGATCAGCGCGACCGCGGCCGGCCGCATCCACACCTGCCACGACAGCGACGAGATCCACCGCGAGGCGGCGGCGATCCACTGGGTGCCGGAGATCCACTTCATCTCGATGATGAAGTCGCGGATCGCGATGCCGGCGAGCGCCAGCAGGACGAGGGCGAACAGCGTCGTGACCACGACCGACCCGGGGGTGGCCGTCGGCGGCTTGAGCTTGCGCGCGTCCGGTACCGGGACGTCGTACGCGTCCGATGGTGTCGGGGTGGTCACTGAACTCTCCTCGTGGATGGTTGTTCGCCGGGGACGAACTCGGCGATCGTGACGTCGACCCGGTGGGGGGTGACGCCGGCGAGCCGGGCGAGCTCGTGGTGCACCTGCGCCCGGACCTCCTGCGCGACAGTGGTGATCTGCGTTGGCCAGCGCACGGCGATCGACACCTGGACACGCGGATGGGCGGCCGACATGTCGATCGAGACCTTGGGGTAGTCGGCGCCGGTGATCAGACCCATCGACCCGCGATGGCGCAGTACGCCCTCGATGTCGAGAGCCGTCTGTCGACTGATCTGTTCGCCGACGCGGTCGGCGATGGTGGTCGTGCCCGGCCCACCGTTCTCCACGGTCGGTGCGGCGGTGCCGGGGGCATCGTCAGCCACGGTTGCGGCTCTTCAGCAGACCGGACATGTCGATGGTGCCGTCCCGCTGCAGGCCGATGGCCAGACCGACCGCGCCGAGCACGATCGCGAGGATGAAACCGCCGAAACCGCCGGTGGTGGCAGCGATCGCCAGGAGTAGTCCGACGATGAGGCCGATGGTTGCGTTGTTGTTCATGTCAATCCTCCGATTGCCGTGCTGCGTGAATGGATCAGATGTCGAAATATCGTCTGCTACCCGGGACGGACCGCGGCAGGCGTCCCCGGATCTGACGGATCTGCGCGGCGGTGCGCCGCTGCAGTCGTCGTAGAGGTTTGCTGGGCCGCACGGTCAACCGGACGTCGTTCGCGTCGACGTTCGACGGGACCCGGAATGTCGACGCGGGTTGCGGCGCCCGCCCGAACTCCCGATCGAGTCGGGACAGTTCGAGGCGGAGCCGCTCCGGGTCGCCGCCCACGTCGGGGTGATGCGAACGGATCACCTCGCGACGACGGGCGGCGTACTCCGGAGAGGTTGTCATCGTCAGATTGTCGCCGAATCAGACGGAGTCCGGTGTCCCGGGCTGCTCGTCGACCGACACGTCCTCGACGATGACCGTCATCGGACGATTCGCGACCGCCTCGACGGCCTCGCGAACGGCCTCGGCGGTGTCGGTGACACTGCGATGGAGATCCACCTCGATGTGCACCTCGCCGCTGTAGTCCTGCAGGCGTACCCCGACCACCCGTCGACCGGGTGTGTACGTGGCCACCTCACCGAACCGGCCGGCGTTGAGACCGGTCACACCGGGGACCGACGTGGCGGCTGTGGCCACCGCGTCGGCGACCTCGGCGCTGGAGCTCACTGGACGCGGGGCTCTGCGGGCTCGGCGGTGGTCTCGTCGTCCTCGAAGTGGATGTCGTGGATGGCGATGTTGACCTCGGTGACCTCGAGGCTCGTCATGTCCTGGATCGCGTTGATGACGTTCGAGCGCACGGCGGCGGCGAGCTCGTGGATCGCGACGCCGTAGTTGGCGACGAGTCCGAGATCGACGGCGGCCTGCTTCTCGCCGACCTCGACGGTGACGCCCTGGGTGATGCTGGGGCCGCCGCCGGGGATGGCCTCACGGACGCGGCCGACGATGCGGGCGGTCTGGCCGCCGAGCGCGAAGACGCCGTCGATCTCGCGGGCGGCGATGCCGGCGATCTTCGAGACGACCTGGTCGGCGATGGTGGTGCGGCCGTGCGCGCCGACCAGTTCGCGGTGGTCGGCGGAGATCTCCGTGCTCGCTCCGGCGGTGGCGGACGGGGTCGTGGTTGCCTTGGTGGTCGATGCCGAGGTCATCTGCACTCCTTCGTGTGTGCGCGTGGGTCACGGCCGTGTCGGCCGGAACCCGTGTGGGGTGGAACGTTGTCCACCGGGTGGGCGACACTGGTGGCGTCGCTTGCTCCCGATGTACAAGGTGAGTCGGGCTCGGCGCGGGTTCTGCACGCGGGATCTGACGTGATCTGGGCCACACTGTGGTTCTGTGGAAACAGTACGTACGAACGGAGGCGCGCACGTGGAGTTCGGCGAAGACACGGCCGGTCCATCTGATGTGGCGACGGATTCCGACGAGCTGCTCGCACGCGCGGCCGCCATCGGAGACCGGGCCGCGTTCGACGAGCTCGTCCGTCGGACGCTGCCGATGCTGCTGCGGTATGCGAACCGGATGACCCCGGACCGGCAGAACGCCGAGGACGTCGTCCAGGAGACACTGCTGGCCGCCTGGAAGGGGCTGCCTCGGTTCGGTTTCCAGAGCAGCTTCCGAACCTGGGTCTTCTCCATCGCGCACCGCAAGATCATCGATATCCGCCGCAAGCGCAGCGAACTCGCCGCCGACGACGAGTTCCTGACCGCTGTGCCGTCGTCGTCGCCGACACCGGTCGACGACGCGATGGAGACGTCGCTGATGGACGCGCTCGAGCGTGAACTGGCCGAGCTGCCCTACAACTCGCGCGCCGCCTGGTGGTTGCGTGAGATGGAAGGTCTGTCGCATCCGGAGATCGCGCGGATCCTGCAGATCACCCCCGGATCCGTCCGGGGTCATCTTCAACGGACCCGCGCCCGCCTGGCCGAGCGGATGGAGCCGTGGCGACCCGGCGGGACCGGCGATCCCACGGGTGTCGCCGAGCCGCGGTCGGCACTGATCCCGCGTGATGCTCCCACCGGAGGCCGAGGGCGGACCGATGTCGGGGCGCGCAAGCACTCCCGCGCAGGACCGGTCGGCGCACGCGACGCGACGGAACGGTCGGTGGGCACATGACGCCCGCACCAGCTCAGGGAGGAGGCGCGATGTCGGAACCAGAACCGGTCGATGTGGGCTCGGAACAGTGGCTCGTGGACGCGGGCCGTCAACTCGATCCGCCGCAGAGCGACGTCGAACGCCTGACCAGGTCGGTGATCGACTCCGCGCGCAAGATGTCGCATTCACGGGCGACGTTGGCCACCGACATCGACCGGGTCGTCGTGACCGACCGCGTCCTGCGTCGTCTGCTGCTCATCGAGGTCCGTCGCCGGATGCGCCGACCGGTGCTGCGGGTCGTGGTCGACTCCGACGCCGGTGAGGTGACGGCGATCCACCTCGGTGTCGTGTGTTGGTACGACGACGAACTGATCGATCTCGCCGCTCGGACCCGTGAGGTGATCGCCGACGTGTTCGTCGGGACCCTGGGTCCCGAGCGTGGTCGGCGTGCCGCGGCGCTCGTCGACATCGACTGGGTCGATCTCGACGAGTACAAGCGCCGGACCTCGAATCCGCAGGAGAACTAGAACCTGTTCTAGTAGGGCGGTACGCTGCGAGAGCGGGCAGCAGGTGCCCGCGCTCGAACGAGAGGACTCGCGGTGCGCGCCGAGATACCCGAGGTCATCAGTCAGTCGTCGGTCGACTCATGGAGCGACGAGGTCGATGTCGTGGTGATCGGCTGCGGCATCTCCGGGGCGTGTGCCGCCGTCGAGGCCGCCGACGCGGGCGCGAAGGTGCTCGTACTCGAGCGCGCCGCGGTCGCGGGCGGGACCACGTCGATGGCCGGCGGGCACTTCTATCTCGGTGGCGGGACGGCCGTGCAGCAGGCGACGGGCCACGAGGACTCGGCCGAGGAGATGGAG
Organism: Williamsia phyllosphaerae; assembly: GCF_014635305.1. NCBI lineage: Bacteria > Bacillati > Actinomycetota > Actinomycetes > Mycobacteriales > Nocardiaceae > Williamsia > Williamsia phyllosphaerae. Next base: position 1,365,871 of record NZ_BMCS01000001.1, read on the forward strand.
AAGTACATCACCGCGGTCAGCCGCGATCCAGAGCCGGACAAGATCCACGCCTACTGCCGCGACAGCGTCGAGCACTTCGACTGGATCGAGGCCCTCGGCTTCCGCTTCGAACGCAGCTTCTTCCCCGGCAAGGCCGTGATCCAGCCCGAGACGCAGGGGCTGATGTACACCGGCAACGAGAAGGTGTGGCCGTTCAAGGACATCGCCATCCCGGCGCCCCGCGGACACAAGGTCCCCGTCCCCGGCGACACCGGCGGCGCCGGAATGGTCATCGATCTGCTGGTCAAGCGCCTGGCCGACCTCGAGGTCGAGATCCGGTACGAGACCGGGGCGCGCAACCTGATCACCGACGACACCGGCGCCGTCGTCGGGCTGGCGTGGAAGCGTTTCGAGGAGACCGGTGCCATCCGGACGCGCAGCGTCGTCATCGCGGCGGGCGGATTCGTCATGAACTCGACCATGGTCGACGAGTTCGTGCCGTCGCTGGCCGAGAAGCCGTTCGTGCTGGGCAATCCGTTCGACGACGGGCTCGGCATCCGTATGGGCGCGTCGGTCGGCGCCGCCCTCAAACACATGGACCAGACGTTCGTGACCGCGCCCGCCTACCCGCCGTCGCTGCTCATCACCGGTCTGATCGTCAACGCCAACGGTGACCGATTCGTCGCCGAGGACTCCTACCACTCGCGCACGTCGGGTTTCGTGCTCGACCAGCCCGGCGCGGTGGCCTACCTCATCGTCGACGAGGAACACATGGAGCGGCCGGACTTCCCGCTCATCAAGTTCATCGACGGGTGGGAGACCATCGCCGAGATGGAGGCCGACCTCGGCATCCCCGCCGGGAACCTCGAGAAGTCGATGGCCCGCTACAACGAGAACGCGGCCGCGGGCGAGGACCCGGATTTCCACAAGAGCGCCGAGTGGCTGGCCCCGCAGACCCAGGGACCGTGGGCGGCGTTCAACATGAGCCTCGGCGAGGCGCTCTACGCCGGGTTCACGATGGGCGGTCTGGCGACGAGCCTCGACGGTGAGGTCCTCGCCGAGTCGGGCGCACCGATCGCGGGGCTGTACGCAGCCGGAGCCGGTGCGGCCAACATCGCCCAGGACGGCAAGGGATACGCCAGCGGTACCCAGCTCGGTGAGGGGTCCTACTTCGGACGCCGCGCGGGCAGGCACGCGGCGGGCGTCCGGAGCTGATCGCCTGACATGGAAAAGCGGACCGGAACCATGGGGCAGATGGTTCCGATCCGCTTCTCTGTGGGGTGACGTCCCCGGGCATCCCCGGGGGCGTCCTACAGGTCAGCCGGTGAGTGAACACTGACCTCTGTGGTCGTGGGGTCGTCGCGGTGGGTCATGACTTCGGTGGCATCAGGACGGAGTCGGTGAAGTAGACGGTGGCGTTGGAGGTCCGGATGCCTCCGCAGATGACCGACGTGTCCCCGTCGACCGTGAGCGCGCTGCCGTTGCCGGAGACGGTGATGTCCTGGCCCTCGACGGTCTTGTGGGTTCCGGTGATCTCCGAGGGCTTCAGCTGGCCCTGGATCACGTGATAGAAGAGCACCTTCGTCAGCAACTGGTCGTCGGTCTTGAGGATGCTCATCGTCGCTTCCGGCAACTTGGCGAAAGCGGCGTCTGTCGGTGCGAACAGCGTGAACTGACTGCTGTTGAGCGTGTCGGCGATGTTCACCCGCGGGTTGAAGGCTCCGGTGAACGACTCGCTCAGCTGCGTGAGCAGCGGGTTGTTCGCGGTTGCGGTCGCCACCGGGTCCAGGGCCATCGCATCCACCGACGCCGCGCCGCGGGGATTCGCGGCCATGTAGGACCCGCACCCGGGGCCGACGAGACCGGCAGACGGGTCCACCGACGTCAGCGGCACTGCCGCGGACGGGCCGGCCGCGGAGTCCGACGAGTCCGAGTCGCCGTCCGAGCACCCGGCGGTGGCGACCAGGACACCCACCGCAACCACGATCCCGGCGAGCCGTCGGGGTCTGGTGCGGGGCATGAACGGTCCGTTCGTCGTGGTGGCAAGACCATCGTGATTCGGAATGTGGCGCCCGCCGGATGGGTCGGTACACCCGATCCCGCCCGAATCGCCGGGCTTGCAGGTGTCGGTCACGGTCAGGTCACGCCCCGACAAATTGTCGTGCCCGTCACGGCATCCGACAGGCAGACGGCGACGAATGCCTAGATGACAGTTTGATGGATGCTTTTCCACTCGGCCGCACACGCTCCGCGGACGAGCCCGAGACAGGTGTGACCCACACAACGGATCACACGCCCACAGCCCGGATGGCCACCAGATGGCCGAGACGGGTACTGACGATTGCATAAGGCGATGAAACAGACACGCTACTGTCGGTCCTGTGACCGACCGATCTCTCGCACGGACGCCGGAACTGGCGGACCTGCTGGAGCGAACGGCAGCGCGCGACCGAGCTGCGTTCGCAGCTCTCTACGACGCGACGAGCGCGCGTGTCTACGGTCTCATCCTGCGAGTGATCCGCGATCCCGGCTACGCCGAGGAGACGCTGCAGGAGGTCTATCTGCAGGTCTGGCAGAACGCACACAACTACCGACCCGACATGGGTTCGGTCGTGTCGTGGATGCTGACCATCGGACATCGTCGCGCGGTCGATCGGGTGCGCTCGGAGGAGGCGTCGTCGAGGCGGGGTACGGAGTACTCGGTCTCGAATTCGGTGACCCCGTCCGACGAGGTGGTCGAGTCCGTGGTCACGCGGGAGGATCGCCGCGAGGTCATCAAATGTCTCGGCACGCTGACCGACATGCAGCGCGAGAGCATCGAACTCTCCTACTACGGCGGACTGAGCTATCCACAGGTCGCGGAGCGGCTGAAGGCCGGACTGCCCACCGTGAAGTCGCGGATCCGCGATGGTCTGCGCCGACTCCGTACCTGCTTGGAGTCCGACGATGAGGCCTGACCCGACCGGTCGGGACACCGTCGACGACCTGCTGGAGCTCTACTCCATCAACGCTCTCGAAGCGCACGAGACGCAACTCTTCGAGACCGCGCTGCTGTCGCTGGCCGCAGCGGAGCGGGTCGCGGCCGTGGAACGGATCCGGGCGACCCGCGACGCCGTCGGCCGGATGGCCGTCGAGGTGGCCGCTGTCCCGCCGGTGCACCTGCGCGCCCGCATCCTCGATGCCCTCGACTCCGGCGACATCGCTCCGGACTCGGCGTCGACCATCTCGTCGTTGGCGTCCGCCGAACTGCCGATGGGCGAGGCATCCGGACAGCCCGTACCTGCGCAACCGCAGCCGACCGACGAGCTCGCGGCCCGGCGCCTGGGACGACGACGTCGTATCGCGGTCGCGGTGACCTCTGCTGCCGCGGCGATCATCCTCGTCATCGGTGGTGTGTTCGTCGGACGCTCGGTGCTGTCGGACCCGGTGACCGACAAGCCCGCCGTCGCCCAGACCGACTCGTTCGACGAACTCCGCAACGTCATGAGCGCCCCCGACGCCGAGGTGCATCGCACCGAGATGACCGGGATTCCCGGGACGGTCGTGATCGCCTCGTCGCGGTCGATGGACCGCGCGGTGGTGCTGCTCGACGACGCCCCGCACCCCCCGCAGGACCGTGCCTACCAACTCTGGCTGATCGGCAACGACCACTCGCCTCGTCCGGCGGGTCTCGTCGACGCCGCGGCGACGAAGACCGCGATCGTCGTGACCGATCTCGCCGGGTCCCGAACCGTGGGCATGACCGTTGAGCCGGCCACCGGGTCGCCGCAGCCCACGGGCGAGGTCGTCGCCGCCCTACCCATCTGATCTGACAACCCGCATCGTCGGACGGGTGTCTGGACAGTCGTCCGGGTGCCGCCGGTGCGGCATGCTATCTTTCGTTCAACCTTCGGTCGCCGATCGTGACCGTTTGCCTCTCCAGCCTGCGTCGGTGAACCCCCGGACGCGGCTACGAGCAACGTCTGTGATGACCTTGCCGGGTAGATCTACGTCAGCAGTGTGAGACAGGTGGGTGTATGAGCGTCGGTGTCGTGCGCGAGAGCGCGGAGGGGGAACGGCGCGTGGCGCTGGTACCCAAAGTCGTTGCGACGTTGGTGAACAAGGGTGTCGAGGTCATCGTCGAGTCCGGTGCGGGCGTGAACGCGCTGATCCCGGACCAGTTGTACTCCGACGCCGGGGCCACGATCGGCGACGCCTGGTCGGCCGACATCGTCGCCAAGGTCGTCGCCCCGTCGGACGACGAGGTGGCCAAGCTCCACTCCGGGCAGACCCTGCTCGGGTTCCTCGCCCCGCGTAACCAGACCAACCAGATCGGCGCGCTCAAGGCCGCCGGGGTACAGGCCTTCGCGGTCGAGGCGATCCCCCGTATCTCCCGCGCCCAGGTGATGGACGCGTTGAGTTCGCAGGGCAACGTCTCGGGCTACAAGGCCGTGTTGCTCGCGGCGGAGAAGTCGACGCGCTACTTCCCCATGCTGACCACTGCGGCGGGCACGGTGAAGCCCGCGACCGCCCTGATCCTCGGTGTCGGTGTCGCCGGGCTGCAGGCGCTGGCCACCGCCAAGCGCCTCGGTGCCCGTACCACCGGATACGACGTCCGACCCGAGGTCGCCGATCAGGTGAAGTCGGTCGGCGCCCAGTGGCTCGATCTCGGCATCGACGCCGCCGGTGAGGGCGGGTACGCCCGTGAGCTCACCGATGACGAGCGCGCACAGCAGCAGAAGGCCCTCGAGGAAGCGATCAAGGGTTTCGACGTCGTCATCACGACCGCCCTCGTCCCCGGCCGGCCCGCGCCGCGCCTGGTGACGGCAGCGGCCGTCGAGGGCATGAAGCCCGGCAGCGTCATCGTCGACCTCGCCGGGGAGACCGGCGGCAACTGCGAACTGACCGAGCCGGGCCAGAACGTCGTCAAGCACGACGTGACGATCTGCTCGCCGCTCAACCTGCCCGCCGGGATGCCCGAGCACGCCAGCGAGCTGTACTCCAAGAACCTCCTCGCCTTGATCGAACTGATCCTCGACGAGAACGGTGCCGTGGCACCGGACTTCTCCGACGAGGTCCTCGCCAAGTCGTGTGTCACCCGAGAGGCAGGCACCGCCTGATGTACACCGGTCTGATTTCTCTTGCCACGTCGTGGGTCACCGGAGAGGTGGGTGTCTGATGTACACCGGTCTTCTGGCAAACATTGCCATCCTCGTCTTGGCCGGGTTCGTGGGCTTCGCCGTCATCTCCAAGGTCCCCAACACCCTGCACACCCCACTCATGTCCGGCACCAACGCCATTCACGGCATCGTGGTGCTCGGTGCGCTCATCGTCCTCGGTGAACTGCCCGCGGACGCGAACTGGGGCGTCCGGATCATCGCGTTCGTCGCGCTGATCTTCGGCACGCTCAACGTGATCGGTGGCTTCGCCGTCACCGACCGCATGCTCGGCATGTTCAAGGGCAAGAAGAAGGAGGCATCGAAGTGAGCGGTTCGGTAATGCTGCTGGCGGCGGATGCCCATACTCCCAGCCAGGGCCTGTCCTACCTGGTGACGGCCCTCTACATCGTCGCGTTCGCGCTGTTCATCTACGGTCTCTCCGGTCTGACCGGCCCCAAGACCGCGGTGCGCGGCAACTGGATCGCCGCGGTCGGCATGGGTGTGGCCGTGGTCGCCACCCTGGTCTCGGTCTACAACAACGGTTCGACGGGCGACGACGGCGAGAAGACCGGCGTGCCCACCATCAACTGGATCCTCATCGCGGTGGGCCTGATCATCGGTGTCGCACTGGGCATCCCGCCCGCGTTGAAGACGAAGATGACCGCGATGCCGCAGCTGGTCGCGCTGTTCAACGGCGTGGGCGGCGGCACCGTCGCGCTCATCGCGTGGTCGGAGTTCATCGAGACGTCGGGCTTCTCGGAGTTCGGGGACACCGAGCCGGCTTCGCCGCTCGTCATCGGTTCGTTGATCGCCGCCATCATCGGTTCGATCTCGTTCTGGGGTTCGCTGGTCGCGTTCTCGAAGCTGCAGGAGATCCTGCCCAAGGGCCTGGAGAAGTTCTTCGTCGGCAACGCGAAGGTGTTCCAGGTCGCGAACATCGTCCTGCTGGCGCTGTCGGTGGGCATCGCTATCTTCCTGGGTGTGCAGGCCACCGACGGTGGCGGAGCAAGCGTCTGGTGGATCGTCGGACTGCTGATCGCCGCCGGCGTCATGGGTCTGTTCGTCGTGTTCCCCATCGGTGGCGCCGACATGCCGGTGGTCATCTCGCTGCTCAACGCCATGACCGGTCTGTCGGCCGCGGCTGCGGGAATCGCGCTCGACAACACCGCGCTGATCGTCGCGGGCATGATCGTCGGTGCCTCGGGCTCCATCCTGACCAACCTCATGGCGACCGCCATGAACCGGTCGATCCCCGCGATCGTGTTCGGATCCTTCGGCGGCGGAGACGCCGGCGCAGCAGTCGGCCCGGGCGGAGATCAGGGCACCGTCAAGGCGACCTCGGCCGCCGACGCCGCGATCCAGATGGCCTACGCCGGACAGGTCATCGTCGTCCCCGGCTACGGCCTCGCCGTCGCGCAGGCGCAACACGCGGTCAAGGACATGGCGTCGATCCTCGAGTCGAAGGGCGTCGAGGTGAAGTACGCGATCCACCCGGTGGCCGGACGTATGCCGGGACACATGAACGTGCTGCTCGCCGAAGCCGACGTCGAGTACGACGCGATGAAGGAGATGGACGACATCAACGGGGAGTTCTCCCGTACCGACGTCACCATCGTCATCGGCGCCAACGACGTCACCAACCCCGCGGCCCGCAACGATCCGAGTTCACCCATCCACGGCATGCCGATCCTCAACGTCGACCAGTCGCGGTCGGTGATCGTGCTGAAGCGGTCGATGTCGTCGGGCTACGCCGGTATCGAGAACCCGTTGTTCTTCGCCGACCAGACGTCGATGCTCTTCGGCGACGCCAAGAAGTCGGTCGGTGCGGTCATCGAGGAACTCAAGGCCCTGTAAGCCCCAGTTGGGCACGTAAACCCGTCGACTGGGCGGCTGCGGACGCCGAGTGGGCGGCTGCGGACGCTGACCGGGCGTTTGCGGACGCCGGATCTCAGCCGACGAGGAAGCGGAACCCGCTGATCGTGTTGTTGGCCGGGTTGGCGTCGCGCTGCTTCTCTTTCGCCGACACCGTGACCTGGCCGATGAGGATCCGCCCGATCATGCTGCGCGTGGCGATCCTGCGCGTCTCACCCGGACGGATCGAATCGACGGTGAAGCCGTCGCTGCCGGTGGGCGGGATCGACGTGACGACGACGGCGATGTCGGTGGCCGTCGCGTTCCCGCGGTTGCGGATGGTGATGCTGAACGGGATCTGATTTCCCTGCGCCCGCGGTCCGAGAACCGGGAGGGTGACGGTGAGGTCGGGACGGGCGGGCGCTGCCTGCGCGACCGCCGTCCCCGTGACGCCGCCGAGGACGCATGCCGCAGCGATCGTGGTGGCCACCGACCGGGTGATCAGAGATCTCATGTGCGCTCCCTCGTTCAGATGTACACAGAACTGTTGCAGAGATATTTAGCAGTTCTACGAGTCGGGCGTTGCGAATCCCGTGAACTGCCCACTCGACGTCCGTATCCGCCCACTCGACGTCCGTATCCGCCCACTCGGCGTCCGCAACCGCCCAGTCGACGGGTCAGGCGCTGGACTCGGGTCCGTGGGCCTCGTCGTGGGTGCGTCCGAGTATGCAGAACTCGTTGCCCTCCGGGTCGGCCAGGACGGTCCAGGTGACCGACGGATCCTGACCGACGTCGACGCGCCGCGCGCCCAACGCCACCACGCGGTCGATCTCCTCCTCCGTGGTGCAGCCGTCGGCGCGAAGATCCAGATGGAGTCTGTTCTTCACCGTCTTGGACTCGGGGACGGCAAGGAGGTCGATGGTCGGTCCCGATCCGTCGGCCGGGCCGATCTCGATGAGGGGACCGTCGACGTCGACGATCTCCCAACCGAGGACTCGAGTCCAGAACTCCGCGAGCAGGTGGGAATCGTGGGTGTCGATGGCGATCGACTCGATGCGGCTTGTCATGCGAATGAGGGTAAGTCGAACCCCGATCGGATGGACACGGAACATCCGTGTCCATCCGACGGGCTCAGGCGGTCTACAGCTCCGAGCGCACCATGTGCGCCGCGGTGACGAGATTGCGCAGTGAGGCCTCCACCTCGTCGGTCGAGCGCGTCTTCAGTCCGCAGTCGGGATTGATCCAGAGCCGCTGCGCCGGAACCGCATCCAGCGCGGCCTTCAGCGATGCCACGATCTCGCCGACCTCCGGGACGCGCGGTGAGTGGATGTCGTAGACACCCGGTCCGACACCGTTCGCGTAGCCGATGGCGTTCAGATCGTCGAGCACCTCCATGTGCGACCGCGCGGCCTCGATGGACGTCACATCGGCGTCCAGGTCGGAGATCGCGCCGATGACGGTGCCGAACTCGGAGTAGCAGAGGTGGGTGTGGATCTGCGTCGAATCGCGTACGCCGGATGTCGACAGCCGGAAGGCGTCGACAGCCCACGTGAGGTACGCCGCCTGGTCCTCGGACCGTAGCGGCAACAGCTCACGCAACGCCGGCTCGTCGACCTGGATGATGCCGATGCCTGCGGCCTCTAGGTCGACGGTCTCGGCGCGGATCGCGACCGCGATCTGATTGGCGCTGTCCGCCAACGGCTGATCGTCGCGGACGAACGACCACGCCAGGATGGTCACCGGTCCGGTCAGCATGCCCTTGACCGGACGATCGGTGAGCGACTGCGCGTAGTCGATCCAAGCCACTGTCATCGCGTGCGGCCTGCGGACGTCGCCGTAGAGGATCGGCGGACGCACGCAGCGCGTCCCGTAGGACTGCACCCACCCGTTCTCGGTGGCGAAGAACCCGTCGAGCTGCTCGGCGAAGTACTGGACCATGTCGTTGCGTTCGGGCTCGCCGTGCACGAGGACGTCGAGTCCCAGGTCCTCCTGCAACGCGATCACGCTCGCGACCTCGTCGCGCATCCGCTGCTCGTACTCGGCGACGCCGATCTCGTTCTTGCGCAGCGCCGCTCGCGCGAGCCGGATCGCCGACGTCTGCGGGTAGGACCCGATGGTGGTCGTGGGCACCTCGGGCAGGTTCAACCGCTCGTTCTGCGCCGTCCGACGGTCGGCCGACGGCCCACGGGCGATCCCTGCGCGCAATGCCTCCGCCACCTGCTCACGGACGCGGTCGTCGTGCACGCGGGGATCCGACCGCCGCGCGGCCAACGCCTGCGAGCAGTCATCCAGTGTCGTGCTGACCGATTCGCGTCCGTCGCGCAGCGCGGTGGCCAGGGTGACCACCTCGGCGACCTTCTCCTCTCCGAACGCGAGCCAACTCCGCAGAGTGTCGTCGAGCTCGGTCTCCGGGTCGAGGCTGTACGGGACATGCAGCGTCGAGCAGGAGGTCGACACCGCCACCGACGCAGCCGAACCCAACAGGGTGGCCAGCGTCGCCAACGACGCCGACAGGTCGTTGCGCCAGATGTTGCGGCCGTTGACGACGCCGGCGACGAGGAGCTTCGACGTCAACGTCGGCACCGTGGCGACCGCGTCGGCGGTGCCGCGGACCAGGTCGAGCGCGATGCCCTCGACGTCGGTGGCCGCCAGTGCGGGCAGTGCGTCGCGCAGGTCGCCGAAGTAGCTCGCGACGAGGATCGCCGGGCGGTCGGTCGCGCTGCCGAGTTCGCCATAGACGCGTGACGCGAGTCCGGCCGGGTCGTCGTGCAGGTCGGTGACCAGGGCGGGCTCGTCGATCTGCACCCACTCGGCGCCCGCAGATCGCAGTGTCGACAGCAGCTCGCGGTACAGCGGGATCACTTCGTCGAGCCGGCCAATCGGGGCGCCACCGTCGTCGACCGCCTTGCTCAGCAGCAGGAACGTGATCGGTCCGATGATGACCGGCCGGGCCGGGATGCCCAGCGAGAGAGCCTCGTCGAGCTCACCGAGCACCTTGCCCGGGTTCAGCGAGAACTCGGTGGACGCGGAGATCTCCGGGACGAGGTAGTGGTAGTTCGTGTCGAACCACTTCGTCATCTCCAGCGGTGCGATCCGTCCGGTTCCCCGGGCGGCCGCGAAGTAGCGATCCAGGTCGTCGGCGATCCCGGCGACCCGGGGTGGCAGTGCGCCGAGCAGGACGGCCGTGTCGAGCATCTGGTCGTAGAACGAGAAGGTGTTCACCGGGACCGAGTCCAGTCCGGCGGTATGCAACTTCTGCAGACCGTCGCGTCGGAGGTCGGTGGCCAGTGCGTGCAGCTGGGTCTGGTCGGTGCGTCCCGCCCAGTACGACTCGATCGCACGTTTGAGCTGCCTCTTCGGCCCGATTCGTGCGGAGCCCAGAGTTGTTGCGGTGAAAGGTGTACCAGTCATGTACGTGCAGATCCTTCGGTGCGTGCGGATGGACATCACCAAAGAACGTGGTACCGACGAGCCGGTCGCGTACCGATGGCACGCGACGATCCGACCCCGTGAGAGGGCACGGCACGACTCTTGCGGTCACACGCCCAGTCCACGAGGCGATGATCCGCCGGGTGCGGCGCACCCGGCACAGTTGGCAGGTCTTCGGACTCGTGGGCACAGAACTCTGGCCTAGTGGCCGACGCTTCCCAGCGGCTCCGCTCACGCGGACCCACCAGTGCTCATGTCGGCGGTCGTTCCCACTCACCGCTGCGGGACAGTCCCGGATTCTCACCGGGTTCCCTCTCGCCCGGTCATCGCCTTGGCGATGACCGCGCTCGATGCCGCACGACGGACTCAGGGGCTCCTGGGCGTCACTCGTACGGCAGACCAGCTGCGATCGCGACAGTACGCCCATCGGACCACCGATAGCATCCAGGCATGCCTTTCCATCACTTTCTCGAGCGTCACGACCACGACGCCGCCGTCGCGTTGGGAAAGTCCGTCCGAGACGTCCTGCCCCGCTCGGCGCTGGCCGATGTGCCCGCCTACGACCGTGACCTGGTGTCACTCGTCCGGGCGCAACATGCGGGCCGGATCCCCGAGCTCATCCCGCTGCGGATCGCGCGGATGAGTGAGTCGCCGTTCGCGTTCTACCGTGCGACGGCCGACATCATGGCCGGCGACCTCGCCGCCTCGCCGGTCACCGGTGTGGACGTGGTCATCAGCGGTGATGCGCACCTGGGCAACTTCGGTTTCTACGCGAGTCCAGAGCGTCGGATCCTGTTCGACCTGAACGACTTCGACGAGTCCGGGGTCGGACCGTGGGAATGGGACCTGAAACGCCTCGCCGTCAGCGCGGTGCTGTGCGCCCGGGCCGACGGTGCCGATCGCGACGACCAACGCGAACTGGCCGAGGAGGTCGTCGAGGGATACCGATCGGCGATCCGCAGCGCGGCCTCGGAGTCGGTGATCGATCGGTACTACACCTCGGTCGACGCCGAGGAACTCGCCGACACAGCGGGCGGATCGGTCGCCGATGTCATCGAGGAGGCACTGGTCAAGGCGCGCAGGCGAACTGCTGCGTCGATAGTCGACAAGATCACCGAGGTCGGTGCCGACGGGCGTCGGCGCATCACCCCGGATCCCCCGATCGTCGTACCGCTCTCGGCGCAGGATCCGAGCCGGGTGGAACTCGCCGGGCAGCGCGTCGACGAGATCTTCACGCACTACCTCGCCTCGGTGCGCACCGATGTCGCGCTGTTGCTGTCGCAGTTCGAGATCGTCGACGTCGCACGGCGGGTCGTCGGCGTCGGATCCATCGGCAACATCGCGCTGATCGTGCTGTTGGAGGGTCCGTCGAGGGAGCCGATGGTGTTGCAGCTCAAGCAGGCCGCGCCGTCGGTCCTGGAGACCAGTGGTGGCCGGACCGATGTGATCCCCGAGACCGAGCACACCCCGGCCTTCGCCCGCGACGCCGTCCGAGTGGTGGCGAGTGCACATGTGCTGCAGGCGAACTCCGATCCGTTCCTCGGGTGGACGGCGACGTCGGAGGGCGCGTTCTACTGGCGACAGTTCCGCGACATGAAGGGGTCGATCGACGCCACCGACCTCAGCGCACGGGAACTACGGCGCTACGGGCGTCTGTGCGCTCGGCTCCTGGCGCGGTCGCACAGCCAGAGTCCGGCGTTCGGTCAGATCGCGGGCTATCTCGGCAAGAAGAACAGCGTGGATCGGGCCGTCGCCCGCTGGTCCATCGGTTACGCCGATCAGGTCGACCGCGATTACGCGGACTTCCTCGCAGCGGCCGCGTCGGGCGCGATCTGACCCGGGTGCGGTCATCGTTGACCGTCGATTGCGCCGCGGATAGCCTCCACGGATGACGCAGGCGACCCCCGATCCCGTGCGGCGGACGCAGCGGGAGCGTCGCGCCGACAGCCGCACCCTCATCCTTGACGCGGCGGTCGAGTCGCTGGTCCGCAACGGGTACGCCGACACGACCACCGTCACGATCCAGGCGCTCGCCGGGGTGTCCCGGGGGAGGTTGCTGCATCACTTTCCCTCTCGTGACGCACTTCTCGTGGCCGCTGCCGAACATCTGGCCATCGAGCGCATCGATGAGATGGAACAGTGGTTCATCGAAGAACGAACGATCGGCGATCGCATCGACGTCGCCGTGGACTCCCTGTGGCGGACCTTTCGTCAGCCCTACTTCTGGGCGGCGATGGAGCTGTGGTCGGCGGCGAGGACGAATGACGACCTGCGGGGCGAACTCGACAGATCCGAGCATCGACTCGGTCGTGCGATCCAGGTCGTCGTCGCCACCATGTTCGGTCCCCGGCACAGCAGCCATCCCGCCTTCGGTGACGTGCGAGAGCTGCTCTTCACCAGCATGCGAGGCGTCGCCCTGACCTACGCGATCGAGCGGCGGGATCCGGACGGTGATCCCCACCTCGTGCTCTGGCGGCAGACAGCGCACCGTCTGCTCGACGACTGATCCTCGACCTCTGGCAGGAGTTCTGGTTCACTTACGGTCAACCGTGACTGTAAGTGAGTCCGCCCACCCCTCCTCGAAGGAGAACGTCCATGACAGCGACCACAGCCGCCGAGGTCCGTAGGCGGGTCCCGCGCACGCAGGACACCATGACCCACGACGTGTGGCTCCCCGATGAGATCGTCGACCTGCGAGCCGAGGCGCGGGCCGCCGTCGAGAAGCGACTCGTCCCGTTCGCCCGCGAGATCGGCGAACGCGAGGAGTCGGTGGACAGTTTTCCGTGGGAGGCCTTCCGAGGCCTCGCCGACGAGGGGTTGTTCGCGGTGCCGTTCGACTCCGAACACGGACGGGGTCTGGACCACCCGATCCTCGGGACCTGCACCGTCACCGAGGAGATCGCCTATCACTCGTCGTCGATGGCCGGTGTCTATGACGGGCAGTGCATCCTCGTCCCCCAGACGCTGTCCTTCGCGTCCGAGGAGCTGCGGGCACGACTGATACCCGAGTTGATCAGCGGCGCGACGGCGTTCTCGTTCGCCACCACCGAACCGGACACGAGTTCCGATCTCACCGCCGAACGGATGTGCACGGTGGCCGAGGAGACCGCGGACGGGTTCGTCGTGAACGGGCGGAAGCGGTGGATCACCAACAGCGTCGTCGCCGGCTGGGTCTCGGTGCTGGTGCGTGCGGGATCCGGGAGCAATCGGGCCACCATGCTGCTGGTGGATCTGTCGTCACCGGGTATCCGCATCGGCACCCCCGACCTCAAGATGGGGCACCGCGGTCAGATCACCGCCGACATCGTGTTCACCGACGTGCTCGTTCCCCGCGCCAATCTGCTCGGCGCAGCGGGCGACGGACTGGGAGTCGCGTTGTCGGCTCTGGTCCGCGGTCGGATCGGTGTCGGGGCAGCCGGCGTCGGGGTGGCCCAGGCGGCGTTGGATCTCGCCGTCGATCGGCTACGCACCCGACACGTCTTCGGTGCCCCGCTGGGGGCGATGCAGCACTGGCAGTTCACCATGGCGCAGCGCGCGACCGAGATCGAGTGCGCCAGAACGCTGTATCAGAAGGCGGCCACCCTGCTCGACCGTGGGGATCGCAGCGCGGAGCCCGAAGCGGCGATGGCCAAGGCCTACGGGACGAGGCTGGCCAACGACATCGTCCGTGAGGCCATCCAGATCCACGGTGCACTGGGCTTCGCGCGACAGGTCTCGGAGAGCGGGGAGTCGGTCCGGCTCGAGGAGATGTATCGCGACGCGAAGATCCTCGAGATCTTCGAGGGCGCGAACGAACTCCAGCAGTGGATCGTCGCCCGCCGACTGATCGGCCGCGACGTCACCGGCTGACCGCACCCGTGGGAGATCAGACCACGACGGATCGGAAATGCGTGATCATCCGCCAGCCGTCGAGGGTGTGGAAGGCCAGTCCCGCGGGCTGCGACGTGTTGACGATGTCGTCGCCCTCGCACGGCAGGTTCAGTGTCGACGACACCCCCGGCGCGATACACAGTGGGCGCCCGGCGAAGCTGGTGACGGCGCCGGTGTGCGCATGCCCGCAGAGGAATCCGACGATGTTGGGATGCTTGCCGGCGACCGCCGCGAGCCGCTCCTCGCCGCGTTGGCGGATGTTGTCCATGAACGGCATCAGCAGCATCACGGGCGGATGGTGGAAGCAGACGAACACCGGGATCTGCGGCCCCACGGCGGTGATCTGCTCGTCCATCCATGCCAACGTCGCGTTGCTGAGGTAACCGTCGTTGCGTCCGGGAACGCTACTGTCGCACATCAGGAACAGAGCGCCGGCGATGACCTCGGCCCGATTGATGGGATTGTCGTGGGTGTGCCTGCCCAGCAGCCCGTACCCGAACTCGTCGCGCCGATCGTGGTTGCCCGGGATGATCAGCGTCGGGATCGGTGACCGCAGCGTCGCCGCGGCCTCCTCGTACTGGGCGGGCGTGCCCTCGTCGGTGATGTCCCCGGTGACCACGAGCGCGTCGATCGCCCCCGACCGAACCGCCAGGTAGTCGAGGACGGCCTGGATGCGGCGGCGGTTGTGCTCACCCCCGTCGAAGTGGAGGTCGCTGATGTGCGCGACGGTCAGCACCGCACTGCTCCGAACTGCACCGATCCGACCTCCCCGACTCCTGCGTGAAGATCAATGATCACAGATCCCCCGGCAATTTGTCCCTGCGGATGCCCCGCCAGCTCGGGTGGCGGAGGTGACCGGTGCTGGTCCAGTCCATGAAGCGCACCTCGGCGACCACCTTCGGCAGCACCCACACCGCGTCGTGCTCGACCGGCCGATCGAGCCGATCGACGAACGGCGACGTCTTCCGCTTGAGCGGGAGGAGTTCCGCCGCGAGTGCGGTCAGCTGCTTGTCGGTCAGTCCGGTGCCGACCCGCCCGACGTAGCGCAGCCCCGTCTCCTCGGGCAGGCCGACCAATAGGGAGCCGATGGTGTTGGCGCGGTTGCCCTTCCCCGGGCGCCACCCGCCGACGACGACCTCGATGTCGCTCCAGTTCTTCTGTTTGAGCCACGTCTGCGAACGTCGTCCCTGCTGGTAGACCGAGTCGCGGCGCTTGGCCACGACCCCCTCCCAGCCCTTCTCCCGACTCTGGGCCACCGCCTCGACCCCGGAACCGGCCAGCAGCGGTGGCACCTCGATCGCCGGGTTGGACGCGAAGACCGGCGCGAGCTCGTCGAGCAGGGCGCGGCGGTCCTCCCACGGCATCCGGATCAACGACGACCCGTTGAGGTAGAGCACGTCGAACAGGAGCAGCTTGATGTCGAACTTCTCGTCGGTGTGTGCGCGGCTCGCCAACAGTGTGAAGTTGGTGCGGCCGTTGCTGTCCACGGCCACGACCTCGCCGTCGAGCACCGCGTCGATGAGCCCGAGGTCGTCGGCGACGGAGTGCAGTTGCGGGAAGTCCTTGGTCATGTCGATCCCGGACCGGCTGCGCAGTCGTAGCTCGCCCCGGGTGTACTCGAGCAGGATGCGGTAGCCGTCCCACTTGCCCTCGAACGCCCACGTGGTCGGATCGAGCTTCTCGACGGGGTCCTCGGTGGCGAGCATCGGTCGGGGATCGCGCAGGCTGTCGGGCAGGATCGGTCGCGGCTCGTCCGACATGAGGTGGGCGAGCCAGTTCTTGTCGCCGGTCTTGATCAGGGCGTAACGACCCTGGATGCGTTCGCCGTGCAACCGCACGATCACCTCGTTGTCACGCCACTTCTCGGTCTCGTAGGTGCCGTGATCCCAGATCTCGACGTGGCCACCGCCGTACTCGCCGGACGGGATGTCACCGGCGAACGTCGCGTAGTCGAGCGGGTGATCCTCGGTGTGTACCGCGAGCCGGTTCTGGTCGCCGTCGAGCGGCAGGTTCTTCGGAACGGCCCACGACACCAGGACCCCGTCGCGTTCGAGCCGGAAGTCGTAGTGCAGGCGACGGGCGTGGTGCTCCTGGATGACGAAGATCGGCGCTGCGGGCTCGGCGGTCGCCGCGGCAGTCGTGTGCGCGGTGTCGCCGAACGGCTCCGGGGTCTTCGCCTCGTCCCGCTTGCGGCGGTACTCGCCCAGGTCGACGACCTCCCGTTCACCCTCGGCGGCGGCGGCCGGCGGCGCCTCCGGGGCGTCGATGGCGTCGTCGAGTCCGGCGAGGATGTCGCCGTGGGTGTCGATGCGCTCGAGCACCTCGGTGAAGTCGAGCTGACGGATGTCGCTGTCGGTCAACTCGTCCCAGAAACGCGGAGCCGCCGCCCACGGGCGTTCCCGACCGCGCAGCGAATACGGCGACAACGTCGTCTTGGAACCGCTGTTCTGGCTCCAGTCGATGAACACCTTGCCCGGGCGTAACGCCTTGCTCATGGAGGCGGTGACATCGTCGGGTCGCTCGGCCGCCAGCGCGGTCGCGATCTGCTTCGCGACGGCCCGCGCGCCGTCCGACGACACCGCCCTGGGCAACGGGGCGTAGACGTGAATTCCCTTGCTGCCACTGGTCACCGGGTAGGACTCCAGTCCCGCGCTCGCCAACAGATCGCGCACGAGCAGCGCGATCTCCGCGCACTGCGACAGCGCGACGTCGGGGCCAGGGTCGAGGTCGAGCACGAGACGGTTCGCGCGGCGGTCCGCCTTCGCCATCGTGACCTCGGTGGCGTCAGGCGGGAACGTCCATTGCGGCACATGCAGTTCGAGTGCCGCCTGCTGCCCGAGCCACACCAGGTCGGCGCGCGACGCCGCCACCGGATAGGTCGCCTCGCGATCGCTGTGCTCGATCGACCGCCGCTCGATCCAACTCGGTGCACTGTCGGGAAGGTTCTTCTCGAAGAACGGTTGTTTCGCAACCCCGTCGGGCCACCGCTTGCGGGTGATGGGGCGTCGCCACAGATGCGGCAGCATCACGTCGGCGACGCGGTTGTAGTAATCGATCACCTCGTACTTGCGGGTCCCCGTCTCGGGATAGATGACCTTGTCGAGGTGGGTGACGGCGACGAGCCGCCCGTCGACGTCGATCGAGTCACCGGCCATGCGTCCAGTGTCCCAGCCGCGGCAGTCCCCGTCACGGGTCACGTACCGCCGCGCCCCCCGTCTGGCGATTTCGGTCTACGGTGGAGTGGTTGCTCCTGAAGTCAGCCGGGTCGACAGAACTTCTGTTCGTCCACCCGCTCCGGGAATCACCGGTCGCGGATTCACCCGAAGCGACAACACATTCCATCGTCTCCCGACGACGCGATGTCGTCGCTCTCGTCGCCGCCCGTCGGTTAGGCCGATGGCCGTGCGGCACGTCCCGAGAGGACACCCATGTCCGTACGTATCACCACCGCCCGCTCACTCCATGATCTCGGTGCCGCAGCCTGGTTCGGCGGTTCGCTGATGGGCGCCCTGGGCGTCAACGGCGCGGCCGCAGCGGTCCGCGATCCCAAGGACCGCGCCCGGGTCGCGGCTGTGGGGTGGGCCAAGTGGTCGCCGGCCAACGCCGCGGCCATCGCCGCCCACGTCGTCGGCGGCGCCATCGTCCTCTACGACAACCGCGGTCGGGCAGTGCACCAGGCCGGTGTGCGCTCCAACACCGTCACCAAGCTGGTCGTGACCGGGGCGGCGCTGGGCGCGACCCTGTACAGCGGTGTGCTGGGTGCGAAGACGGCACAGGGTGACGGATCGCCCGTTCACGGCGCGACCGATCCCGCACCGTCGACCCCGCCGGAGGTCGCCAACGCGCAGAAGCAGCTCCGCTACCTGCAGTGGGCGCTCCCCGTGCTGACCGGAACCATCGTGGTGCTCGGCGCACAGCAGGGTGAGCAGCAGCGTCCGACACAGATCGCCTCGGGACTCGCGAGCACCCTCGCGCGTCGCGTCGCGAGCTGACCGAGGCTCCCTCAGTCGCGCTCGGCGATCCCCTTGATGCGGGCCAGCGTCTTGGGGATCCCGCTGTGCGCGGCATCGATCCGGTTCTGGATCTGCGCGTCCGCCTCGTCGCCGTACTTCTCGTGGAAGTACGCGATTCCGTCGTCCGTGAAGTGCCACGACTCGGTCAGTCGGGTACCGCCGTCCACGGGTGCGAGTGTGTAGCCCCACCGGCTGTACTTGCCGCCCACCTTCCAGGCGAACTCCTCGCCGGGAGTCGCCGCGACGACCTCCGATCGGGTCTCCCAGGTCCGATCGGGGGTTTCGTTGCGTCCGGTGAACCACGCGCCCACCTCGGGACCCTGACCGTCGTCCCACCAGCACGCCGCACAGATCGGACTCCACTCCCCGGTGCGGGTGACGTCGGAGACCAACGCGTACAGCGCGTCTGGAGTCGCATCGATGACGATCGAATCGGAGAATGTCAGATTGCTCATGGTCCGACCGTAACCCCGGGCGAATTCCGCAGTCGCTAAGCCTCATCAACGATGTCGCATATGTCGTAGTCGGCCCACGACGCTGATCAGTGGGTTTACGCTCCGACCAGCACAGCCGCCGACGAGGGCGGCGCGTCGAGCGGAGACGAACAATGCGTGCATCTGTGGACATGCGTCGTGACGGACATCGACAGAAGCGTGCGTGGACCACCGCCATATCCTTGGTCGCCGTGTGTGCCCTCGGCGCCGCATGCGATTCCGGGTCGTCATCGGGTCCGGCCGCGTCGAGCGCGTCCGACGCCGCCGACGTGAACGCCGCGGCCGCCAACCCGATCGACCCCGGCGCCATCGACAAGGCGGTCGGTCAGATCGACGGCATGGTCGACGAACTGATGCGCGCGACCGGCACCCCCGGCATGGCGGTGGCCGTGGTGCACGGGGACAAACAGGTCTACGCCAAAGGGTTCGGGGTCGCGAACATGGCGACCGGTGCCAAGGTCGACGCCGACACCGTCTTCCAGCTGGCCTCGGTGTCGAAGTCGATCGGGTCGTCGGTGGTCGCCGCCGAGGTCACGAAGAAGGCCATCACCTGGGATACCCCGGTCGTGGCCAATCTCCCGTCGTTCACGCTGTCGGACCCGTGGGTCACGACCCACGTCACCGTCGCCGACATGTACTCGCACCGTTCGGGTCTGCCCGAACACGCCGGCGACAAGCTCGAGTCGATCGGCTACTCGCAACAGGATGTGTTGGCCCGGATGCGCAGCGTCCCGCTGTCGCCGTTCCGTGCGACGTACGACTACACCAACTTCGGCCTCACCGCGGCCGCGGAGTCGGTTGCGGCGAAGGCCGGGAAGGACTGGGCCACACTGTCGGCCGACACCATCTACACCCCGCTGGGGATGTCCTCGACGAGTTCGCGGTACTCCGACTTCGTCTCGCGCCCCGACCGCGCAGTCGGACACATCAAGATCGACGGCAAGTGGGCCCCGACCACGTTCCAGCGGGAGCCCGACGCCCAATCACCCGCCGGTGGTGTCAGTTCGTCGGTCGACGACCTGTCGCACTGGCTGGAGATGATGCTCGGTGACGGCACCTATCAGGGTCGCCAGATCGTCAGCCCCGAGTCCATGACCCCCGCCATCTCACCCGAGATCGTGTCGAACCCGCCCGCCGGCCCCGCCGACCGTGCGGGCTTCTACGGATACGGGTTCAACTCGTCGGTCACCGCCGACGGCCGCACGATGTACTCGCACTCCGGGGCGTTCAGTTCCGGCGCGGGAACGAATTTCGTCGTGATCCCGTCCGCCGACGTCGCCATCGTGACGCTGACCAACGCCGCGCCGACCGGGGCCGCGGAGTCGCTCGGCATGCAGTTCGCCGATCTGGTCCAGTACGGCGAACGGCGCACGGACTGGTTCGACCTGTACGGCCCGGCCTTCGAGGAGCAGAGCAAGCCGTTCGGGTCGTTGGTCGGCGTCACGCGACCCGCCCCGTCGACACCGACGCAGCCGTTGGCGTCTTACGCCGGTACGTACACCAACGGTTACTACGGTCCGGCGACGGTGGCCGAACGCGGTGGCACGCTGCAGCTCTCGCTCGGACCCGACGGACGCACCACGTACCCGCTCACACATTGGAGTGGCAACGAGTTCACCTACTCGATGCGGGACGAGAACGCCGAGGACGGGTCGATCTCGAAGGTGACCTTCGACGGCCCGTCGATGACGATCGAGTACTACGACGACGAGGAGAGCAACGGCGTGTTCACCCGCTGAGCGCCGAACGCGAAGCGCTACTCGGCGATCCGTACCACCGTCTTGCCGAAGTTCTTGCCCGAGAGCATGCCGCGGAACGCGTCGAGGGTGTTGTCGAATCCCTCGACGACGTGCTCGCGGTACTTCAGCGATCCGTCGGCGACCCAGCCCGACGCGTCGCGCAGGAACGAGTCGAACTGGTCGTTCGCGAACTCGGTCTGGATGAAGCCGCGCACGGTGAGGCTCCGAGAGAGGATCTGACCCATCAGGGCCCCGCTGCGATCGGGCCCGTCGGGCAGCTCGGTGAGGTTGTAGTTGGCGACCAGGCCGCACACCGGGATCCGACCGTAGGTGTTCATCCGCGGCAACACCGCGTCGAACACCTTGCCGCCGACGTTCTCGAAGTAGACGTCGATACCACCGGGGACCGCCGCCTTGAGCTGGTCGGCGAAGTCGTCGGCGCGGTGGTCGATGGCGGCGTCGAATCCGAGCTCGTCGGTGAGGTAGGCGACCTTGTCCGGTCCACCGGCGATGCCGACGGCACGGGCGCCCTTGATCTTCGCGATCTGGCCGACGGCCGAGCCGACGGGACCGGTGGCCGCGGCGACCACGACGGTCTCGCCCTCCTTCGGCGCCCCGATGGTGAGCAGACCCGAGTAGGCGGTGAACCCGGGCATCCCGAGGACCCCGAGGGCCGTCGACGCGGGCACCGAACTGGTGTCGAGCTTGCGCAGGTAGGAGGTGGACTCGACCGAATGGGTCTGCCAGCCGCCGTAGCCGAGGACGATGTCGCCGGGCGCGAAGGCGGAGTCGGTGGACTGCAGCACGCGGGAGACGGTCGCACCGACCATGGTCTGGTCGATCTCCACCGGCGCGGCATACGACTTGGCCGAGCTCATCCGTCCACGCATGTACGGGTCGAGCGACAGGTCCAGCGTCTGCAGCAGCGCCTGTCCGTCAGCGAGCTCGGGGAGCGGAGCCTCCTCGAATCGGACGTCGGAGTCCTTCGGTTCGCCGTGCGGCCGTGCCGCCAGGACGATCCGTCGGGTGGTCTGCTGCTCGCTGCTCATCGTGCTCCTTCGTGTGTGTCCGTACTTTCTTGCTCCGCGTAACGACCGCCTTGTGGCACTTTGTTCCACAAGCCTGCGGTCGGTGCGGTGACTCACAGCGGCGTCGCGGAGCCCCGGTCGGTGAGGGCAGGCCACACGCGGTCGGTCAGCAGCGGCGCAAGCGGTACGCCGGCGTCGTCGTGCCGCAGGTCCAGCCAGCGGACCTCGTCGATCTCCGACACGGGCACGCCGGCCAGGACGACTGCGGCGTCGAATCTGCCCGCGACGACGTACACGTGTGCGTCGACGACGTGGTCGGGCTCGTTGGCCGCGTCGGCGCGGAAGTGGCCCAGCAGCTCGAGCGAGGCGTCGGCAACGATCACACCGACCTCCTCGGCGCTCTCCCGCACGGCCGCGTCGACGGGCGACTCCCCGGACTCGAACTTCCCTCCCGGGAGCATGAACGTGCTGGTGCCGCGCTTGCGGACGGTGAGGATCCGACCGTCGGTATCGGTGATGACGACGGCAGACACATGGATGACCGGGGCGTCGGCGGAGGTGTCGGGCACGCGCCCATGATGCCTGCTGATCGCTGCGGACAACTCCCAGCCGCAGCTCAGCGACCTCACAGCCGCGGCCTCGACACTGGAGCGCACAGCAGAAGGGAGAGTGTCGTGAGCACTCCAGAACGAGATACCCGGCGACAGGACGAGCGGGGCCGGGGATGACCGCCACATGCACCTGGCGGATCTGGGGCCTCGAGGCGTCGCTGACCGTGACCGACCCGCACCGACTGGGCGAGGCACGGTCGATCGTCGACACGATCGTGGCCGACGTCGACCGCGCATGCAGCCGGTCGCGTCCGGATGCCGAGCTCTACGGCAGGTCGATACGTCGCGGACGTCCGACGCGGATCTCACCGGCGCTGTGCACTCTCGTCGACGCGGCCCTCGACGCCGCCCGTGCATCCGACGGCGCGGTGGACCCCACCGTGGGCCGGGCGCTGGTCTCCCTCGGCCGCAACCGGCATCTCGCGACCGAGTCGGGCCGTCCGGAACAGGCCGCCCACGCGGACGGCACGCTGCACGTCGGGCCCGCCGATCACACCGTGATCCGCAGGCACGGTGACATGCTCGTCGTACCCGAGGGCATCACGTTGGACCTGGATGCGACCGCGAAGGCCGTCGCCGCGGATCTCGCCGCCGACGTCATCGCCGACGAGATCGGATGCGGCGTCATGGTGGACCTGGGTGGCGACATCGCCGCCCGGGGCGAGACGCCCGTGGGTGGTTGGCAGGTGACCATCGACGACGGGCCGGACGAACCACGCACCCAGATCGCCCTGCAGGGCGACTGCGCCGTGGCCACCTCGAGCACGCTGCACCCTCGGTGGCGTCACCGCGGTCGGTCTATGCACCACATCATCGATCCCGCCACCGGCCTGCCGGCCGAGGAGCGGTGGCGCACCGTGACCGTGGTCGCCGGACGCTGCGTCGACGCCAACACCGTCAGCACCGCGTGCATCGTCAAGGGCGCGGCGGGGGCGGACTGGGTTGCCGCGACCGGACTTCCGGCCCGCCTGGTCGCGGCGGACCGGTCGATCATCGGGTGCAACGGCTGGCCCGCCCCCGATCGACTCGCGGCCTGACCGTCGGCGACCCGCGATGACTTTCGGCATCGGCGGTGGTCTGACCTGACGACCCCGGCGTGCACGCCCGTGCGCGCCGGGGGCGAACAGGAGGTCACGGAATGCACACAGGGGGCTGCGCAGGGAGCGTGGTGTCGGCACAATGATGTCCATGCGCTCGATCTGGAAAGGCGATCTGAGCTTTGGCCTGGTGAACGTACCGGTCAAGGTCTATTCGGCGACGGAGAGCCACGACCGCAGCTCGCACCAGGTCGACTCGAAGGACGGCACCCGGATCCGATACCGCAAGGTACGGGAGGGAACCGATGAGGAGATCCAGTTCTCCGACATCGCCAACGCCTACGAGAGCGACAGCGGCGAGACGGTGATCCTCACGAAGTCCGACCTCGCCGAGCTGCCGGTGCAACGCAGCCCCGAGATCTCGATCACCGGGTTCGTCCCGCGCGAGCAGATCGACCCGATCTACTACGACAAGCCGTACTACCTCGAACCGGCGTCCAAGTCGCCCAAGGCCTACGTGTTGTTGCGTCAGGCCCTCGCCGACACCGACCGCGTGGCCGTCGTGACGTTCACCCTGCGCAACCGCACCCGGCTGGCCGCGTTGCGGGTCGTTGGCAACGTGATGACCCTGCAGACACTGCTCTGGCCGGACGAGGTCCGGCAGGCTGACTTCCCGTCGCTCGAGGAGGAGCCGACCATCCGGCCGCAGGAACTCGAGATGGCCGCGTCGTTGATCGACAGCATGGCCGGCGATTTCGATCCGTCCGAACACGAGGACACCTACCAGCTCGAGCTCTCGAAGCTGATCGAGGCGAAAGCCGATGGCACCGAGGCATTCCCGACCCCGGAGAAGGCCGACTCCGACGACGACGAGGACTCCGAGGTCGCCGACCTGCTCGCAGCGCTGCGGGCGTCGGTGAAGAGCCGCGGCGGTTCCGATGAGTCGGAGGCGTCGGAGAAGGCGCCGGCCGCCAAAGCTCCCGCGAAGAAGGCCGCTGCCAAGAAAGCCCCGGCCAAGAAGGCGGCCGCGAAGAAGACCACGGCGAAGAAGGCTCCCGCGAAGAAGGCCGCCGAGCGCAAGGCCGGCTGAGTCCCCTCCTCGACTCGTTCGCTCTGTCGTCGATCTCCGATCGCGTATACAGTGACACTGATGAATGGCACATTCAATGGTGGGAGTATCGCGTGACCGTGCTGCAGAGTTCGCTGGACCGGGGCATGGACCAGGTCTCGAGTCGCCTGGTGGAGTCCTCGACCCGATCGTCGCGCAACGCGATGGCCGAGATCGACTGGGATCTGCCCCTGGATCCGACGATGTACGCGTGTCGCCCGGAGTGGTCGGCGCTCTACGGGACCGAGTACTGGGACGAACTGACCACCGAGCAACGGATCCGTCTGACCCGCTACGAGTTCGCGTCGGTCATGACCATCGGCATCTGGTTCGAGATGATGCTGCAGGAGATGATCATCCGCGACCAGCGGTCGGCCGACTACCACTCGTCGGAGTTCCAGTTCGCGATGACCGAGGTCGCCGACGAGTGCCGACACTCACTCATGTTCGCGCTCGCCTCGCAGAAGATGGTCGGGGCGTCGTACCACCCGTCGCGTCGGGTGGCCCGGATGGGCAAGGTCTTCATGAACACCGCCAAGAACGAGGTCGCGTACGCGGGGATCCTGATCGCCGAGGAGATCCTCGACGTGATGCAGCGCGGGTCCATCGGCGACGACACGGTGCTGCCGATGATCCACACGGTCAACGAGATCCACGTCCTGGAAGAGTCCCGCCACATGCGGTTCGCACGGGAACAGGTCCGGGGGTCGATGGCCGGAGTCGGACGTCTCCGCCGCGAGACCAGTGCGGTGCTCGTCGCCCTCGGCGCCGAGATGATCGTGCTCAATCTCGTTCGCCCGCAGGCGTTCGTCGATGCCGGTCTGGACAAACACCGTGCCGTCGGCGCGATGCTCTCGAACGAGCACCGGCACCGGATGTTGCGGAGCGGTTGCGTGCACCTGATGCAGTTCCTCGACGAGGTCGGTCTGCTGACCCCGTCCGCCGAGAAGATCTACCGGCGCACGCATCTGCTGTAGAGATCTGGGTCGCCCGACCGGCGTTTCGATGGTCAGGGGCGTCTGCTGGTCCGCGGACCCCGGTAGACCGCGGCGATCTTTCGGCGGCCGATCATCCGACCGGTCGCCGGGAAGAGTCGCCGACCGGCGCTCATCAGAGCAGGGATCCGCCCCGGGATCACCTGCTCACGTCCGGAGTCGACGGCGTCGAGGGTCTGCGTCGCGATCTGGGCGACATCGACCTTCGGAATGGTCAGCGTGTGCGCGCGGTTCTCCGGGGTGCGCGTGGCGTCGAGGGCGGCCACCAGTGGTGAGTCGAACTCGCCTGGGCAGATCAGGTGGATTTCGAGTCCCTGCGGCTCGAGTTCGAAACGCAGCGCATCGGTGAAGCCGACGAGTGCGTGCTTCGCCGCGCAGTACGGCGTGTAACCGAAGACCCCGGTGAGGCCGGCGATGGACGCGATGGTCACGATCCGACCGCCCGGATGGGGAAGGTGCGGCAACGCGGCACGGATGACTTTCACCGTGCCGTGGAAGTTGATGTCCATGACCTCGGTGAATGCCGTGGCAGGCAGGGTCTCGAAGTATCCCTCGCGCATGATGCCCGCTGAGTTGACCAGGAGCTCGAAGGGATGGGTCCCTGCGAGCGTTCCCAGCGCCCCGACCACTCCGTCCGCGTCGCCGATGTCGACCGAAAGCGTCCCGACCTCTGTTCCAGAAGCAGCCCGTGCCCGTAGCGATTCCGCTGCCGCCGCCAAGCGGGACTCGTCGCGGGCGAGCAGGGTGACCGAGACGCCGCGCGCCACCAGCTGCCTGCTGATCTCCAGGCCCAGCCCGGACGAACCGCCGGTGACCACCGAATGACGGCCGGGTCGCAACCACGGGTCGCGACGCCGCGTCATCGTGTCCCCGCCGGTGTCGCGGCGGCGTCGGCCGCTGCCGCGGGGGCTTTGTCGGGGACGTGCGACATCGCCTCCTCCGCCATCGCGGTGATGGTGAGGCTCGGGTTGACGCCGGCGTTGGCGGGAACGGTGGACCCGTCGGTGATGAGCAGGTTGCGGTAGCCGAAGGCGCGTCGGTACCGATCGACCACACCGTGTTCGGGCCCGTCCGCGATCACCGCGCCACCGAGGATGTGGGCAGTCGTCGGTCGGGCCAGCAGCGACTCCGTGATGGCCGTCGAACCGTATCCACCCATGTGACGGAGCGCCGACTCGGCGATCGTCCGTGCTATCGGCAGGTCGCCCTCGGGTGCCGGGCCGTCACCGAGTGCGGTGTTGATGCGGCCGAACCGATGTCGGCGTCGGAGTCGTAACGCGGTGTCGGTGCTCTGCATGATGGTGAAAACCACCGATCGCCTCGACCAGCCGGACAACCGGGTGGGACTGAGCCACCGCAAGGGACGTGTCAGCGTGGCGACGATGAACTGCATCAGACGCATCCGACCCCCGGTGAGCGGCCCGAAGGTGAGGCCCATCGCGTCACCGCCGAGGCCGTAGGTGTTGTTGGTGAAGTGGATCTGATCGGTCGGATGGATGCTGGTCGTGATGGCGATGTCGCTGCGGAAGTCAGCGGTCTTGTCGGCCGCGGTGACCGCGACGATGGCCTCGCTGTTGGTTCGCACAAGGTGTCCGAGCCGGTCGGACAGCCGCGGCAGTGAACCTCGATCTCGCAGGGTGCGCAACAACAGGTTCGTCCCCAGTGCCCCGCCCGCCATGACCACGCCACCGGTGGTGACCGTTCGCCGGTCACGCCGCAGAATCGAGCCGGAGCGAACCGTTGTCACGGCGTATCCCCCGGACCCGTCGGGCGCCCCGATCGGGGTGATGTCGACGACGGTCCGGCCGGGTTCGATTCGTGCGCCACGCTTCTCGGCCATGTGGAGGTAGTTCTTCTCGAGGGTGTTCTTGGCGTTGTGTCGGCAGCCGAGCATGCACTGACCGCAACGGATGCAGCCGGCGCGGTCGGGTCCGTCACCGCTGAAATAGGGGTCGGGGACTCGGACGCCCGGCTCGCCGAGGAAGACTCCGACCTCAGTCGGGTGGCAGCGGTCCGCGACGCCGAGGTCGTCGGCGATCGCGTGCATCAGGGTCTCGCTCGGACCGTCGCCTGCGAAGGTCGTGACGCCCAGCATGTGTTTGGCGGTGTCGAAGTGCGGGGCGAGCGCAGAACGCCAGTCGGCGAGCTCGGACCACTGGGGGTGGCGGTAGAAGTCGTCGGAGTGCGGGACGTACAGGGTGTTCCCGTAGACCAGCGAGCCACCGCCGACGCCGACGCCGCTGATGACCGTGACGTGCGAGAACGGAGTCATCGCCATGATGCCGTGCAGCCCCGCGAACGGCGCCCAGAGCAGTTTGCCCACCTGCCAGGCGCTGGCCGCGAAGTCGGTGTCGGCGAAGCGGCGGCCCTTCTCGACGACGGTGACGTCGTACCCCTTCTCGGTCAGGCGTAGCGCCGCGACGCTCCCACCGAAACCGGAACCGACGACGATCCAGTCCTTCTGATGCGGCGACAAGGCAAGCACTCTCCTCAATGTGATGACAAGCGTCATCACATTAGCGCAGCGGTAGCGATCAACGGAGGGAGTCGGCGATGGCCACCAGAATCCGTGTGGAGGCCGAGACGAGCACGGCGCGGTCCGTGGCGTACCCCTCGATCAGCCATGCGGTACCGACCTGACGGATGCCGCCCACCGCCGATGTCATCAGCACCCGACGTTCGTCGTCGTGGTCGGTGACGGACGGATCGACACGGATCTGCGAAGCGAGCAGGTCGCCGAACCGGTTGAGGGTCTCGAGGTACAACTGGTCGACCCGCCGGCTGACGCCGAGGACCTCGAGCCAGACCACCCGCGCCAACAGGGGGTTCTCGGTGACGCGGAAAAACGCGTCGAGTCCGTGGCGGGCGAGCGTCGCCGGATCGGCGTCAGGCGGCAGCGCAGACAGTTCGGTGACCACGGCCGACATCATCGTCTCGACGCACTCGGCGTACACCGCGAGGAGAAGGTCCTCGAGGGTCGGGAACTGGTCGTAGAAGTAGCGATCGGCCACCTTCGCGTCGCGACACACGCCGCGCACGGTCGCCGCACGGAAGCCCACCGACCCGAAGATCTCCAGACCTGCGTCGAGGATCTGTCGGCGTCGCCGGTCGTCGCGCGCGGCCGACGTCTCGCCCCCATAGCTCCGGCTGCTCATCCCGGTTGTATACCCGACGCCTCAGGATTTCTTCTGGTCCCCGAAGGCCTCGTCGCGTTCGCGGACCGCCTGGCGGAAGCCGACTGTGGCCGAACGGGTCTGGAAGGCGTAGCCCTCGCGGCTGTGTCGCGACACCCCGTCGAACACCGTGCTGATCAACGCCGAGTTGGCGATGCCCTGGGCGTGTAGGGCCGAGTTCAGCGCCAGCTTGATCATCATCAGCTGGTTGACGGGCATCTGTGCGATGCGGGCCACGTAGTCCTCGACGAGTTGGTCGAGCTCCTCGGCGGGGGCGGCATCGACGGCGAGTCCCCAGTCCAGGGCCTGGCGGCCGGTGATGCAGTCGCCGGTGAACAGCAGTCGTTTGGCCCGTTGGTCCCCGATGCGGTGCGCCCACAACCCGGTGGCCGGGACACCCCACACGCGGGTGGGTGGATAGCCGATCTTGGTGTCGTCCGCGGCGATGATCTGGTCGCAGTGCAGGGCGATGTCGGTGCCGCCGGCCACGCAGAATCCGTGCAGCTTGGCCACCACCGGCTTGTTGGCGTGCATCAGGCTCGCGAAGCCGCGGTTGTAGCGGCTCATCATGGCGTAGTCGATCATCGGATCCCAGACGCCGCTCGGATCATGGTTCGCCGCCTGGACTCTCGGGTCCAACGGGGTGTCGCGGACGCGGTCGGGGCCGTCGCCCTCGGGTCGCTGGCTCCGCTCGGCGAAGGCGCCGAGGTCGTAACCGCCGCAGAATCCCTTGCCCCGACCGGACAACAGGATGACGTGAACCCGTGGATCGAGATCGGCACGTTCGACCGACGCCACCAGATCGAGCGGGGTGTCGGCGGTGATCGCGTTGCCCTGCTTGGGCCGGTTGAACGTGATCCGCGCGATGCGCCCGGTCACCTCGTAGGTCAGCGTCGGGAACTCCAGCGAATCGGGTGGGGGAGTGTCGCGGGTCGCGGAGTAGAGCGAGTCGATGCCCTCGTCCCATCCCTCACGCCACGCCGCCGGCCGCTCGGCCGCGCTCTTCTCGCTGTCGGTGCTCATCGCTGCAGCCCTTCGTCGTCGGTCGGATCGTCCACCGGGGGATCGTCGTCGATCCTCCCGCCTCGGCGCGCGCGGTGTCGGAGAATCAGCGTCCCGCCCCCGAGGACCAGCAACGTCAGCAGCCCGGCGACCGCGGCCCACAGGATCGAGCGCGCGATCAGCGGGGCGTTGTCGCGGGCGAGGACGACCTGGCGGTCGGTCGCGTCCACCGACGCGGGCGGGGTGAGTGCGGACTCCGGACCCAGATCGGCCTGCGCCGCGGCGATGTTGCCGTCGATGGACTTCAGGACGTTGGTCAACTGCCCGAACGACTTCGACAGCGTGTTCGCCGCCTCGACCGCGCGCGGCCGGGCCGACGACAGTGTCCCGAACCCGTCGCTGAGCTGGGTGGCGGACCGCCGGGCCGAACCGATGACGCCGTCGACACTGCCCGCCGCCGACCGCGCCGACGGCCCCAGCCCCGCTAGCGCACCCTGCAGACCGGCCACCCCGCCGGTCGCCGAGGTGAGACTGCGCGCCGCGCTCTGCAACGACCGCAGCGCCGGGAGACTCGGGCGTGCACCGGGGATGGCGTTGGACTGCACCGCCGCGACGACCCGGTCGATCAACGCGCTGAGCGGACCGACCGCACCCGACAGCGACGAGACCTGCGTCAACGCCCGGGATGCGGCGGTGGTCGCCTGGGCCAGGTCGTCCCCCGCGGCCGACAGCGACGGGGCCTGCTGCAGCGCGCCTGCCAACTGCTGGGCGCCGGTGCGAGCGGTGTCGACGGAGTCGAAGACCTGCCCGACACCCGTCGTCAGCGTGGTGATGGTGGCGGTACCGCCGGAGACGGCCGCGGTGAGAAAGCTGAACAGGAGCTTCGCCTCGGACAGCGAGTCGCGCGCGGACTGGACCTTTTCCGGGCGCGGGTCGGCGGTCTGGGGAGCGGTGATCGGCCGCGACGGCGCACCGGCGGCGAAGACCGATCCGCCGACGATCGCGGACACCAGCACCACGGCCAGGAACACCGGCACCCGTCCGGGCAGGCGGGAGAGCATCGCCGTCACCTCTTCTTCGACACACGGGACAACTGACCGGGGATCGGTCCACCTCAGACTAGGTAGTCGCGTGACCGCCATCTCGTGCCGAACCCTGATGCCGTCGCTCTGGCACCCTGGAACGGACACCTTCGCAGTACCGACCGGAGAGGACGGTGACCATGAGTTCCGTCCTGGACTCCGATCGGGTGCTGCAGAAACCGCAGCGCAAGCGCATCCGCCGACCGATCACCGCGATCGAGGCCGCCGAGGCGGCAGCGTTCGCCGACGTCGCCGCCGCGATCTGCGTGCTCAGCCGGGTGCTGCCCATCGCGGGCGCCGCCATCCTGGTCTCGTCGATCCCGTTTGCGCTGCTCGGAGCCCGCAGACGACTCCGCGTGGGTCTCCTCGCCGGTGTGACCGGGTGGATCGTCGCCCTGCTGTTCGGCGGTTACGGCACGGCCAACATGGTGGGCTCCGCGGCGGTGATGGGGGTCTTCTGCGGCATCGCGATCCGGCGACGCTGGTCGGGTCCGACGACGTTCGGGGTCTCGATCGTCGCGCTGGGCATCCCGGCGGCGGTGTTCTTCACCGGCCTGCTGGCGGTGTTCAGCACCTACCGCGAGTTCATGTTCGACCAGATCCGCAACGGCGTGGGCGGTACCGCCCGGATCCTGTCCAACGCCGGGCTCACCGATGTCCAAGCGCTCGATCGCGCCGTGACCGCGGCACTCCGCGTCTGGCCGCTCACCATCAGCGTCGGCACCCTGGTCGGCGTGGTCCTGGCCGCGATGGCTACCGCCGTCGTTGTCCGGGCGCCGGTGGTGTCGCTGATGAAACGCCTGGGGCAACCGGTGACCGACTCCGTCGTCGAGGAGACGGGGCTCATCGCCCCGGTACCGGTGTCGCTACGTGATGTGTCGGTCACCCATCCCGGTGCGATCACCCCGACGATCTCCGGCATCAACGCCGACATCGGCGTGGGGGGACTGGTCAGCGTCACCGGCCGCAACGGTGCGGGCAAGTCCACTCTCGCGAGCGTGATCTCGGGCCGTCGGCCCACGATGGGCAGCGTCTTCCGGCGCGGCAACCCCGGACTCGGCGCGCCGGGTGGCACCGCGGTCATCGGTCAGCGACCCGAGACGAGCGTGCTCGGTCTCCAGGTGGGGGACGACCTCGCCTGGGGTGACCCGCATCTGACGCCGCAGCAGGCGGCCGACCTGCTCGACCGGGTGGGACTCCGCGTGGGCCTCGACGCCGAGACGGCACGACTGTCCGGCGGCCAGTTGCAACGCCTCGCGATCGCCGGCGCCCTGGCCCGGAACCCGCAGCTGCTGGTCAGCGACGAGAGCACCGCGATGGTCGACAAATCCGGTCGCGACGAGTTGATGAGCGTCTACCGCGGCCTGGCCGGCACGGGCACCACCGTCGTCCACATCACCCACGACGCCGACGAGATCGACAGAGCCGACCACACGATCGCCGTCCCCGGCGGAGACACCACGACCCATGAGGCGCCGTCGTCGGCACGCGGCCGGATGGTGGCGGGCGGCGGGCGCATCGACGTGCGCGGTCTGCGTTTCGCCCACGACAGCGGGACCCCCTGGCATCGCGACGTGCTCGCGCAGGTGGACCTGATCATCGCCCCGGGGCAGACGGTCCTGATCACGGGCGCCAACGGTGCCGGCAAGTCGACACTGGCCCGCCTGTTGGCCGGTATCGAGCGACCCGACGAGGGAGTCGTGCTGCTCGACGGCGTCCCGGTGCAGAACAACAGGACCGGCGCCCTGTTCGGCCATCAGTACGCACGGCTGTCGTTGGTGCGGGCGCGTGTGCGCGACGACATCGCCGACGCCGCCGGCCTGATCTCGTCGTCGAACCCGGTGATCGTGGAGTCCCTGCGCGAGATGGGCCTGGACCGGTCGATCGCCGATCAGCGCGTCGACCATCTCAGCGTCGGTCAGCAGCGACGGGTCGCGCTGGCCGGTCTGCTCGCGGCGCGGCCGCGGGTGCTCGTACTCGACGAGCCCCTCGCGGGTCTGGACGAACCGTCCCGGGTGGCGATGGTGACCGCGCTCGCCCGGGTGCGGGCGTCGGGGACGACGCTGATCGTCGTCACCCACGACGTCGACGAGCTCACACCGATCGCCGACCGACTCCTCGAGGTCCCCCAGATCGAGCCCGGCCCGGTGCGACTCGCGAGGTCGTCGCGCGCGTCCCTGGCCGGTGTGGTCGGTCGCGTGCTGCCGGGGACGTCGCCCGCGAAGCGCCTGTGGGTGGGGAGCAAAGTCTTCGCGATCGCCGCGCTCGCGCTGATGTTCGGCATCAACCCCACGTGGGTGAGCGTCGCCGCTGCGGTCATCATCGCGGTCGCCTGGACGGCGGCCGGACGGGTGCCCGTCGCGGCGCTCCCGCGTCTGCCGTGGTGGATCTTCCTGGTGATGCTGGGCGGTGGGTTCGTCACCGCGATGGGTGGTGGCGCGCCGTTCGTGACGATCGCCGGGGTGGAACTGGGCCTCGGCGGCGCGAGCACGTGGGCGATCCTGATCTCGATCACCATCATCTCCTTCTACGTGTCGCTGTTGTTCTGCTGGACGACGCCGATGGTCGAGGTCCCCGCGTTCTCGCAGCGGCTGGTCGGCTACGCCGCCAAGATCGGTGTCCCGGCGCAGTCGGTGGCGGTGTCGGTGACCGTCGCGCTGCGGCTGCTGCCGTTCATGATCGGCGACTTCCGGGTGTTGCTGCAGACGGTGGCGCAGCGACGGTCGCCGGGACAGCGTTCGGTGCGCGATCGGGCCGAACAGTGGTCGGCGTGCATGCCGATCGCGTGCGCGCTCGCCGCGCAGAACGCCCGCGAGGTCGCCGCGTCGATGGACAACCGTGGTGGTATCGGCTCGGTGTCGAGGCCCGACCGACGACCGGGACTGCTCGACGTGGTGGTGATCGCGGGCATCGTGGCGATCGTCGCCGCGGCCCTCGTACTGGGGTGATACACCGTCGTACCATCGGAGACATCACGCTATTGAAATTTGGTCAATAAGCGCGCTATTGTCAGATAGTCAATAACTGGCCGACCGTGGACAGCCCGTCGGAGCGGCCGCATCGAGAGGGTGAGCAATGACGCAAGCATCTGAGAAGCGCAGTGATTCCGCAGTCGAGTTCCGCGATGTCCTCATCATCGGGGCCGGACTGTCCGGCATCAACGCCGCCTACCGCGTCCACGAGCGCAATCCCGGACTGAGCTACGCGATCCTCGAGCGTCGCGAGAACATCGGCGGCACCTGGGACCTGTTCCGCTACCCCGGAGTCCGTTCCGACAGCGACATCTACACCCTCAGCTACCCCTACCGTCCGTGGGAGGGCGAGCGCAGCATCGCCGACGGCGGCGACATCCGCCAGTACCTCGTCGACACCGCCCGTGAGTTCGGCATCGACAAGAACATCCGGCACGGCGTCCACGTGCTGCGCGCCGACTTCGACCGCACCCAGGATCGCTGGACCGTGGACGCGACGGTCGACGGCGCCCCGGTCACCTACTCATCGCGCTTCCTCTACCTGTGCACCGGGTACTACGACTACGACGGCGGCTACACCCCGGACTTCCCCGGCATCGAGGAGTTCGGCGGGACGGTGGTGCACCCGCAGCAGTGGCCGCAGGATCTCGAGTACGCGGGCAAGAAGGTCGTCGTCATCGGCAGCGGCGCCACCGCGATCACCCTCATTCCGACGATGTCGCGCGACGCCGAGCACGTGACCATGCTGCAGCGCTCGCCCACCTACATCACGGTGTTGCCGCTGGTGGACAAGAACGCTCAGCGGTTGCGGAAGGTGTTGCCCGCAAAGCTTGCTCATCGGGTGATCCGCCAGAAGAACGCAGGTGTCGCACTCGGGTTCTACCTCTTCTGTCGGCGCTTCCCGGATCGCGCGCGAAAGCTGTTGCGCGGACTGGCCACTCGCATCCTCCCCGAGGGCTACGACGTGGACACCCACTTCAACCCCTCCTACAACCCGTGGGATCAGCGTCTGTGCGTCATCCCGGATGCCGACCTGTTCCGTGCCATCAAGTCCGGCAAGGCCGACGTCGTCACCGACCACATCGACCACTTCGACTCGGCAGGCATCGTTCTGAAGTCCGGCGACCGTCTCGACGCCGACATCGTCGTCACCGCGACCGGCCTGCAGGTGCTGGCGTTCGGTGGCATCGACCTGAGCATCGACGGGACCGAGCTCAAGCCGAACGAGAAGTTCCTCTACCGCGGACGCATGCTCGAAGAGGTCCCGAACTTCGCGTGGTCGCTGGGATACACCAACGCCTCATGGACGCTGCGAGCCGACGTGACCGCGAAGTCGGTGGCCGAGCTGATCCACTACATGGACTCGCACGGTTACACCCACGCCTACCCGGATCGTGGCGGACAGACGTTGCCCGAGGTGCCGGCTCTCGATCTGCAGTCGGGCTACATCCAGCGCGCCGCCGACGAGCTGCCGAAGTCGTCCACGGCCCGGCCCTGGACCTTCCGGCAGAACGTGTTGCTGGACAACATCGACGCCCGGCGCGACAAGATCACCGAGTCGATGAAATTCGGTACCGCGAAGGTGGGTTCGGGCGTCAGTTCTCGCTGAGGAACGGCGCGACCTCGGCCAGGATCTCCTCGGATGCGGCCGGGGTCGTCGCATGGTCGCGGCCCGGAACGATCAGCATCCGTGCGTCGGGGATCGCCTCGACCACGTGCTCGGTGTCGGCGAGTCGTGTGTCGTCATCGGCGCCGACGAAGGCGAGCGTCGGGTGGGGGAGTGCCGCGAGCGCGGAATCGGGCACGCCCGGATCGCGGTCGAGTTCACGCATGTACGCCGCCAGAGCGATTGCGTCGTTGACCGAGAACGCCATTCGGGTGGCCGGGTCCACGGGCGTTCCCCGATGCTGCTCCCACCGGTCGATGAACGCGTCCATCCCGTCCTCGGCCAGTACCGCCGCGCACCCGGGGAAGAACAACGCGTCGAACGCACCAGCCTGGACCCGACTGCTGGTGCCGCCCAGCACCAGCCGCCGGACCCGCTCGGGAGTCGAGGTGGCCAACGAGAGCGCGACGCGCGAGCCCAACGAGTAGCCGAACACGTCGGCACTGTCGATTCGTTCCTCATCGAGAACGGCGAGGACGTCACCGACCAGTAGATCCATCGCGTAGGCACTCGACACGTGCGGCTTGTCACTCCGGCCGTGACCACGAAAGTCGATGAGCACCAGTCGATGTGAGTCGCGCAGAGCGTTGACGTACCCGAAGGCGCGCCACATGGCCTGTGACAGCGCCGTCGCGTGCAGCATGACCACGGGCGGTCCGTCGCCGACGGTGCGATAGCTGACGGACACGTTGTCTGCGGGGTTGGTTGCTCGATCCACGCTTCCACCATGCACCACCGGCACCAACACATCGCCCTTGCCGTAGGCGACGTGCGGCGCGTACCTTCGCTGACATGACTCTGCAGAAAGGCGCATGACGCGCCCTCGCACCCTCACGGTGCTCGTCGATGAACTGCTCATAGAGGACGGCGCGATCCCGCCTCCCCGCGTCGGTTCGATCAGTTCCCTTCCGCTCCGGTTCTCGGAGCAATCTCCCGGTGACGACCGCACGACGGTCATCCGAGCGCTTCTCGAACCCCACCGCACGACACCACGTGCCGACGACGCCGACCTCAGTTGGAGCGGCCTGCTCCGCGGCGACGGATGGACGGCAGAGTGGTCAGGGGATCGTCCCCGTGTCGGCCACGTCGAACTGACCGGGCGCTTCGTCAGTCTCTACGAGATCGGGTCGTCACCACCGGACGTGCGCGGACTGGTGACCCGGATCCGGCTCGTCACCGTGGAGTACCGCGCAACCGGGCACAACCCGCCACACTGGGAACCGACACCAGGATTCCCGACCAGCATCGGTGCTGATCTCGACGCCGCGCCGCGGTTCTTCGAGCGCCCCGCAGACCTCGAATCCCCCTACGACGAGGCGGCTTCCATCGACGTCCCGGTGGGTGTGTTGGTCGACCTCGACCTCGACGACGTGTCGCCGCCCGCGCCGCGACCGGACGTGGTGCCCGGCGACGTCTCCTGCGCCGGCGACACGGTGTGGACCGTCGACACGCATCTACCCGTGGTTGTCCGTCTGGATGCGGGTGGTACTGCGACACAACATGTCCTACCCGGTGCCATCGGCAGTCACGCGCGCCGGGTTCATGCGACACCCACCGGATGCTGGGTGGTCGGTACCGACGGTGTGTATCGCTGTGAGATGGAGACCCGACCCCGGCTGATCGCCGGCGATCCGGTGTCGGTGTCCGCGGTGGTCGGCGAGACGCTGCTCACCTGTACCCACGACAGCGGGTGGTGGCTGCACACCCCGGGATGCGTGCCCCTGGCGATTGACGACTGTCCCGGGTCAGTCAGTGCCGCAACGGGGTTCCATGACCGGTTCCTCCTGGTCGTCGTCACCGACAAACGGCGCGACGAACGTGAGATGGCCTACCGCATGGTCCGGGTCTCCGTGGCCGGCGACGTGGAGATCGGGCCGGTGCAGGCCCTGCCGGACAATCACGATCGACCCCGCCTGGGTGGCGACCCGGTGCACGTCATCTCCGGGTCGGACATCGCCGAGGTGCACGACAATCTCACGGTCGGCGCCGTTACGAGGTTGCCGCACATGCGTTTCGGAGGTGGTGGCGCCGGCCGTCTCTTGTGGACGGTGTCGCATCCGAGTGGACGCACCGGTTGCGTCGGGCGGTGGCCCATCGGCCCGTCCGATGAGGCGGGCGACACGCGGCAGTACTGGATGCTCGAACTCCGCGATCCGGCCACGATGGAGGTGGTCCACACCGCACCGATCTTCACGAGTGGCCCACGTGTGGCATCCGATGCGAGCGGACGTATCTGGGTTGTCGCCGACGGACTGCGTCTGCTGAGCGAAAAGTCGATGCTGGAGCCGGAGATGATCGACCTCTCGGGGCTGCTCGGCAAAGCACATCCGTCGGCGGCGTCCGTCACACGCTGATCAGGGCCGGTAGGTCGTGTCGAACGTGAAGCTCTGCTTGCCGATGAACTGTGCGCGAGGCTCCACGGTGACGTCGTAGACGCCTGATTTGCCGGGACTGACGACATCCTTGCCCGCGAGTCCGATGGCGCCCGGTCCGCTCAGGTGGCGTGTGAATGTGGCGACGTGACCGTCTGCCCGGCTGGTGAAGACGAAATCGATGCCGAGGCTGCAGGGTCCGACTCCGACCAGATACCCCTGCGCACCCAGGTCGACCTGGCCGGGATAGTGGCCCAGCCCGGAGGTGAAGGTCCCCGCACAGGCGCCGTTGGTCGCCAGGGTGTAGATCGGACTGTTGGCTGCGGTGTCCGCGGCTGCGGTGCCCGTGCCCAGAGCAGTCGCGGCGATGGCGGCCAAAGCCACCGCGCTTCCGGCGATTGCTGTCGTACGTGTGGTTCGCATGTCGAACGCTCCTTGTCGTGGCGCGCCACACTTGTTCGTGACGCATACGAAACATCGAAACGACACGGCGGCTCGTTACACGGCAAGCCATCCTCGTCGAGTGAGGGGGCGAGTGGTCAGTCCGCCAGCCAGACACCGTGGAGGCCGGCAGGAACGCGGATCGGCATCCGGATGGTCGCCAGCGGGCCGGCGGCGGGGTCGTCGGCGGAGAGGATGTAGAACGCGGACGTCAGATCGGTCGGGTCGGTTCCGTATGCACCCCAGTAGTCGTGGTCGTCGCCGGGCATGTGGATCGGTTCACCGACCGCCACGCCCGGGTCCCACGACCGTTCGGTCCCCCGGTCCATGTCATGGAACAGCAGGCCGTCGGTCGCTTCCGGGGCTCGGTCGACCTGCCCGACGCTCGCCACCACGTGGTGGTCTCTCGTGAGAAGGCGATCGTCCACGCGCGGGAACTCCATGTTCCGGTCACTGACGACCGTCTTGGCGATTCGCCCTGAATCGGGATGCAGCACCGCGCGTACAAGACTGGCTACCGATGGATCCGCAATCTCGGCGAAGCCGCCGGGATAGCTCCACTCCACGTAGTCGACGGTGACCGTGCCGTCGGGATTGTCGAACGCGTTGCCGAAGTGCCACACCCAGAACGGGTCACCGTGCAGCCACCGCACCGGCGAACCGTCGCGCGGGACCAGCGCGATCCGGGTGCCGTCGTCGGGCCGCCAGTCCAGGATCGATCCCCCGGCCATGGCGGCGGCGAGGTCGAACACCAACGGACACAGGAACAACACGACGTAGCGCGAGGTCAGGGCCATGTCGTGGATCATGAGCGTCGAGTCCACGCCGTCCACCCCGGTCGGGGGACGTACCGTGCGGCCATCCGGTCCGACGACCGACCAGGTGAGGTACGGGCGCTCGAATGCGTAGTTGAAGACGATCATCTCGCCGGTGGTCGGATCGATCTTCGGGTGCGCCGTGCTGCCGACCTCCATTGCGCCGTCGCAACTGTCGCGGCCCAGCGTCGAGAGATCCGTCGGGTCGAGTCGGTACGGCCGGTCGGATTCGGCCATGGCGAGCAACCGGCCGCCGTGACGGACGACGTTGATGTCGGGCAACTCACGCATCGTTCCGGCCAGCTCCGACCCGACCTCCTCGGCCGACGGGGTGTACCCATCGGTGATGCCCGACCAGATAGCGTGTCCGGCTGCCTCTTCGGCGAGCACCATCGGGGTGCGGACGAACCGGTTCGTGTACGCCGCTTCTCCCTCGGAGATCGACAGCGAGTGCACCATGCTGTCGCCGTCGAGAGGGTAGACGTAGCTGCCGATCGGATCGAACCGGGGATTCGGTCCGTTGCGCAGGTACCTGCCCTGCAGGTCTGCGGGGATCTGTCCGATCACCTCGAGGCGGTCGACCCACACCTCATCGCGCTGCGGGGCGAAGACGCCCGACAGGTGCGCATGGCGCGTGATGTCGACCGGCGCTGGGCGATTGATACCGGAGTCGACGGACACGACTACTTCGCGGTGTCGGGGTAGCGGGAGGTGAATTTGATGGCGCCCACCAGTAGCACGATCGGGATGACCCAGCTGGTCCAGTCCCTGGTACTCGGCGCCCAGATCGCGATGAGCCCGCACACTGCGCTGATGACGAAGACCACGCCCCACATGAAGGTGAGAACGCGGTTGATCTTCTTGAACAGAGGGGTGTCCCAGTACTCGCGCGGGGTCGTCTCACGGGCGTACTGCTCGGTGAAGGGCACGAACAGCAGTGATCCCAGGGCGATGACGGCCAGTACGCCGGTGGAGATGGGGTTGGAATAGCGGTCGAGCCAGTCCCCGTCTTTGGCCGACAGAGTGATCCCCGCGACGATCAACGCCACGAAGAACGCGATCGTCCCGTAGTCGAGAATCTTCGGCCGTCGGCGGTACATGTCCGGAACGGCCAAGATGATCGCGGCGATCGCTGCTGCGATGGCTCCGAAGAGCCAGTTGCTCGGGCCGGACGCCACGATCCAGAAGATGATCCACGGTGCGAACCCGACCACGGGGTTGCTGGACAGGCGTGACGCGGTGTTCGCGATCGACGAGGAATTGGTGGCCTCGACACTGCTCATGGGTTTCGTCCTAGGTGTCACATGGCCCTGTCGTGTGCGTTCATCGCGTCGACGGCTGTCGTGGGTGGACCAGTGACCCACGGACCTCACCGGAGGTGTCCGTCGTAGTCGGATTGTGCGCTGCGTCACATGTCTCGTGGGGCCGTTTTGGTGAAAAAGTTGTCGGATCCGAACACGACGCACCGTGAGTACCGTTGGCGGGGAATGCTTTGCAGTGCGCAGCTAACGATCTCGGAAGGGTGCAGGTCTGGTCGTCAGACGCGGATCCCCCGCTCGGCGTTGCCGACCGGATTCCAGACCGCGGGCACGTTTCGCATCACGAGCACGCTGTCGAACTCGGCGGAACCTGTGGGCAGGGTGTCGAACAGTGAGGCGCGCACATGCACCGGGGTGGTCGGCTCGACCCGCCACGCATCGGTGTCGAGCCGCAACCCGTCGAGGTCACCCTTCTTCGATGCCGGTGACCAACCGGTGCTGCCGGCTCGGAAGAACTCCGACGCCTCGTCGATGCTCCCGAGAACACTGTTCGACAACGTCGTGGACAACCGGACGTCGGCATCGACGGTGTCGGTGGGTGTTGTCATGCGCAGTGCGATCCGCTCCGGCGATTCGTCGCTCGTGATGGCCGCCTTCGTGTGCACCCCGGGGAACAGTCGTCCGCCCAGAGCCACCGCGGTCCGCGATGCGCTGAATCGTCGGGTGATGAACACGCCCCGTGACGGCGTTCCATCGGACGAGGTCCATTCGACCGCCACACGTTCGGCGGCGTTCTCTC
Source organism: Williamsia phyllosphaerae (assembly GCF_014635305.1). Taxonomy (NCBI): domain Bacteria; kingdom Bacillati; phylum Actinomycetota; class Actinomycetes; order Mycobacteriales; family Nocardiaceae; genus Williamsia; species Williamsia phyllosphaerae. Next base: position 1,406,744 of record NZ_BMCS01000001.1, read on the forward strand.
CGCCCCATCCCAACACCGTGGGCACGCCCACCGGAGCCATTCGCGCGAGCCGGATCATGCAGATTCCCGCGATCGCGACCCCGTCGACGACCTGCACGCGGAAGCCGTCGGGTAGCCACGTCTGCGCCAGCGCCGGGTCGACCCGGTAGTTGATCAGCATCCGACGTTCGATGGTTGCGTTCATGCGTCCCAGTGACAGCGGCATGTCGTCACACTACGTCTGACCGGAAAGCGTATCGGCCCCTCGGTTCCGGACCACCTCGGTAGGGGAGAAATCCGGTCGCTGACCAGCTGTCGAATCGGGCATGCTGGACCCGTGAGCGCCCCGTCCGAGACGAAGACGAGCGCCAGGGCGACGCGCTACCCGCGGGCCCTGGCGCCGTTCGCGCGCACCCAGTACCGCTTCCTCGCCATGGGTCTGGTGTTGGCGATGTTCGCCGACGGCATCTGGACGGTGGGCGTCGTCTGGCAGGTGATCGCCATGGGGGGTGGCCCGGTCCAGCTGTCGCTCGTCACCGGCGTCGCCGCGGTCGGGATGGTGGCATCCACGCTGTTCGGCGGGGTGTTGGCCGACCGGATGTCGCAACGCACGATCCTGATCGCGTTGGAGCTGATCAAGCTGACGGCGATCGGTGTGGTGGGTGTGCTGGCCGCCGCCGGTGTGCTCGACCTGCCGATGCTGATGGCGGTCGCGTTGATCGGCGGCGTCACCACCGGCATCTACTACCCCGCGTACTCGGCGCTGTTACCCGCGCTGGTGCCCCCGGGAGAGCTGATGGCGGCCAACGGGATCGAGGGAACCCTTCGGCCGGTGATCCTCAGTGCGGCGGGCCCGGCGATGGCCGGCGGTCTGATCGCGGTCTCCTCCCCGGCGCTGGCGATCATCGGCTCGGCCTGTGCGAGTGCGGGTTCAGCGGTGCTCTACGTGTTCATGCGGCGCGTTCCCCCGCGACGGGTCGTCCAGACCGACGCGGCGGGACCCCACCCGGTACGGTCCGCGCTGTCCGACATCGCCGCGGGTTTCGCGTACATGTGGCGCACGCCGTGGTTGCTCTCGACTCTGTTGTTCGCCTCGATCCTGGTGATGATGACGATGGGTCCCATCGAGGTCCTGGTTCCCTTCGCGATGCGGGATCGGTTCGGTGGCGACGCCGGATCGCACGCGATGGTGTTGGCGGCGTTCGGATTCGGCGGAGCAGTAGGATCGTTGCTGATGGCGTCGCTGCCCATGCCGCGGCGCTACCTCAGTGTGATGTTCGCGATCTGGGGTGTCAGCAGTCTGCCGATGGTGGTGTTCGCGTTCGGGGATCGACTGCTCGCGTTCGTGATCGCCGGTTTCGTGATGGGTCTCGCGCTCGACTGCCCGATGGTCATCTGGGGGACGCTCCTGCAACGACGTGTCCCACCGGAGATGCTCGGGCGGGTGGCGAGCCTGGACTTCTTCGTCTCGATCGCGTTCATGCCCATCTCCATGGCGGTGGCGGCGCCCGTGGCGGCCACGATCGGTCTGACCGCGACCTTCCTCATCGGTGGACTCGTTCCGGTACCGCTGGCGGTGATCGCCTTCGTGTGGGCGCGGCTGGATCGGGACGAGATCGAGAATCCGCTGAGCAACGAGACCGTCGAATCCGACCCACTGCCCGCTCAGACCAGGTAGTCGACGGCCGCGGCGACGATGAGCGCGGTCAGCTCGTCGATCAGCGGCGAGTTCAACGTCCAGTGCTGCCAAAACAGTTCGATGTCGACGTGGTGGTCGGACAGTTGCGTCACCGTGCCCGCCGCCAGGGCGTCGGCGATCTGTGCCTGCGGTACGGTGCCCCATCCGGCTCCCAGTTCGACCGCGCGGTGGTACTCGGTCGACGACGGGATGTACGTCGTCGGCGGGGAGATCGCGGCGCGGGTGTGGCGCCGGATCAGCGCCGCCATGATGGTGTCCTTCCGGTCGAAGGCGACCATGGGTGCGCGGCCGAGATCGCGTGAGTGCAGGCCGTTCGGGAACCAGTGTGCCGCGAACTCGGTGTTCGCGACGGCCAGATACCGGGTCGCCCCGAGTCGCCGGGTCGTGCAACCTCGGACCGTGTGCGGGTCGGAGGTCAACGCGCCCAACACCGCCCCCGTTCGCAGGAACTCGGTGTTGTGGCTCTCGTCGTCGCGGAGCACCTCGACCGCCACGGCGAAACGTTCCTGCATCGCGACGATGACCGGTAGCAACCAGATCGCGAGGGAGTCGGCATTGCTCGCGATCGGGAGGTGGACGCGCGGGCGGTCACGTGGGTCGGCGTGCGCACCGTCGTCCTCACCGGTCAGCTCGGCGAAGGCGCTGGTGGTCAACAGATCCCACTGCTTGGCCAGGCGTAGCAACACCTCACCGTCTGCGGTGGCCACCGCCGGCTTGGTTCGCTGTACCAGCACTCGTCCCACGGATGTCTCCAGCGCCTTGATCCGTTGACTGACCGCCGACGGCGTGATGTGCAGCGACCGGGCTGCGGCCTCGAACGTCCCGCCTCGCACCACCGCCGCCAGTGTCGCCAGACCGTCGCTGTTGATCGCCATGAACAGACATCCTAATCAATCGTGAAAAACATTCGCTGGATTCATCAGCGAAGGCCTCTTACCGTTACCGACATGAACGCACTGCTCACCGCCGCGGCCGGTCTGATGACCGGAGCCGCCCTGATCATCGCCATCGGGCCACAGAATGTCCTCGTCCTGCGCACCGGTGTGGCCCGTCGTCACGTCGTGTCGGTGCTGGCCGTCTGCACGGTGTCCGACCTGATCCTGATCACCGCCGGCGTCGCCGGTCTCGGCGCTCTGGTGTCCGGGCACCCGATGCTGGTCACGGTGGCGACGGTGGTCGGCGGCGGCTACGTCATCGTTCTCGGGCTGATGGCGGCGCGGCGCAGTCTGGCGCCGTCGGCGATGACCATCACCACCGGCGGCATCGGTGGTCGGTGGGCGACGATCGGCACCGCGTTGGCTCTGACCTGGCTCAACCCACACGTCTACCTCGACACGGTGCTGACGCTGGGAGCCATCGCGAACAGTCATGGGCCGGAGGGCAAGTGGCAGTTCGCGCTCGGTGCCTGCATCGCCAGCGTCGTCTGGTTCGCCGCCTTGGCCCTGGCCGCGGTCAAGCTGGCGCCCCTGTTCGCTCGTCCGCGCGCCTGGCGGATCCTCGACGGGGTGGTCGCCGCGATCATGCTGACGGTCGGTGTGAGCCTGATCGTCTCGGTGTGGTGATCAGACCCGCGACAGCTCCGTGGCGATCGACCGCGCGATGTCGGCGACCACGGCGCGGTCGGTGGTGACCGACCAGCGATAGCTGTCGGTCGGGTCGACCGGGGCACCGACTCCGCGCCCGAGGACCGCGATCGCGTAGTCGGCGCCGATCGCGGCCACCGCGAACACCCCGTCGCCGGAGCCGGTCGGCGTCGTCGGACCGTAGACGCCGGGGATCGGGCGGTCTCCCAGGCCGGAGCCGGACAGGCCGACCAGGTGGTGACGCCCGGCCATGGCCCGGTATCGCACGCCGAGGTCGGCGCCGACGTGGCGCGGACCTCGGAGCGCGGCGACGACACATCCGGGTGCGTAGTCGGTGGCGGCGCTGTTCTCGATCAGCTCGCACATCGCGATGACGTCGGCGAGCGGCCCGACGGTGGTCGGGCTCGCCGCGAGGATGTCGCCCAAAGCCCGAATGCTGCCGCGCTCGGCCGAGATCAGCTCGGGACGTGGGCCGGCCAGCGGTGCGAGATCCGGTAGGGGGCCGGGCCGCCCGTAGAGGAAGCCCTGACCCAGCGTCGCACCCATGTGATCGGCGCAGGTCGCGTCGAAGTCCTGCTCGATCCCCTCGGCGAGGACCGTGGCCCCGTGGCGGCGGGCGTAGTCGGCGGTCGCACTGATGACGGTGGCGGACTCGACCGAGACGTCGGTCATCTGGGTGATGTCGCGATCGAGTTTCACGACATCGGGAGCGATCACGTCGAGCAATGCGATGCATTCGGGGCGGGATCCGACGTCGTCGAGTGCGATGCCGAAGGAATTGCGGCGCGCCCACGCCACCGTCGCGAGCATGGCGGGCGGATCCGACAGCAGGGTGCGCTCGGTCAGTTCGAGGATGATCTCGGTGTCGTCGTCGAGCACCTCGCGCAGCAGGTCGTCGGCCGAGCCCCACGGTGGGGGAGTCGACATCGAGTGCGGCTCGACATTGATGAAGAGGTACCGCGACGGGTCCATCCGGCGGGCGCGGGTGACCTCGACGGCGCGGCGGCGACACCACCAGTCGAGTCCGGGAAGTGAGCCCTCACGGCGGGCCCGATCGAAGGCGTCGGCGGGGTTGATGCCGGGGAACTCGGGCCAGCGCGCGAGAGCCTCGAAACCGATGATGCGTCGACCGCTCAGTTCGACCACCGGTTGGAACACCGGCACCACGCCGGAGGGGTCGTCCAGTATCTGCGTCATACCGTTCTTGCCCGCGGCGAAATCGTCTGTGTTCGACAACTCGGCCCCACCCGTCTTCTTCCTCCGCGCGCGCAGAAGAATGTCCGTCAGTCGTGCGATGAATTGATGATCGACCCGAATACATGTGGTGACGAGTCGATATCCCCGTTGATGCGGCCCCCGACACCGCTGGGGCCGACGATACCCTGCACCGTCGCAAAAGCCCGCTGCGGCGTCGTATTTCACCGATGAGTGCTCGGGGACGGCCGCGATCTGTGATCTCTCACCATGTCCGATTAACGGACATTATTCGCGGGGCCGACATGTATTGCGATGTCTATTCACGCAATTGTTGATGCTCTGCTTCGAATTCAATTCACGTTCTGCAATGTGTACACAATTACGAATGGCGTCGAGGGCCGTTGTCCGGGTCTTCCGTCCGATGTGACGCGCGTCCTACTGTGTGGGCATGGACGTCACCGCCGCAGTCGAGAAGTTCAACGCCATCGCAGCATCCGGCGAGGTGAGCACCACCGACCTGCTCGACGAGATCTGGGCGCCGCTGCCGACGGTGGCGGTCGAGGAGATGCTCGGGGCATGGCGGGGAGGTGAGCTCCCGTCCGGCCACGCGATGGACGGGGCGCTCGAGAAGGCCCGCTGGTACGGCAAGACCTTCGATTCGGTCACCGACGTCAAGCCGCTCATCTGCCGTGACGACACCGGTGAGCTCTTCTCGAACATCGATCTGGGCAAGGGCGAGGCGAGTCTGTGGCCGGTCGAGTTCCGGGGTGAGGTGACCGCGTCGATGGTCTACGACGGCCAGCCCGTGATCGACCACTTCAAGCGCGTGGACGAGCAGACCGTCATGGGGATCATGAACGGCAAGAGCAGCCTCGTCCGCGACCATCACTACTACTTCTACCTGCGGCGGGACTGACCCCGGCGGTGCCTGGACACCGCGCGAGTCCACCGATCGGTTGATGGCGGCGTAGCCGACCGGTGGATGCCGCCGCCGTCCCGCTCGACGACGGTGGATGCATGTCAATCATTCGAGTCGAGCAATTGAGCAAGGCGTATCCGGGCGGCCGTGGTGTCGCCGATGTCGGCTTCACCGTCGACGAGGGCGAGATCTTCGGGATCCTCGGACCCAACGGTGCCGGGAAGACCACGACCGTCGAGTGCATCGGCGGTCTCCGGTCTCGGGACGGCGGCGTCATCGACGTCGCCGGATTCGATCCGGCGTCCGACTCCGTCGGTCTGCGGGAGGTGCTGGGCGTCCAACTGCAGGAGTCGACGCTGCCGGACAAGATCCGCGTTGGCGAGGCACTCGCGCTGTTCGCGTCGTTCCACGACGATCCGGCGGATGCCGGCGAACTCGCCGAGCGACTCGGACTCGCCGCCCACGCCCGTATGCAGTACGGCAAACTGTCCGGCGGTCAGAAGCAGCGGCTGTCGGTGGCGTTGGCGCTGATCGGCAGGCCGAGGGTCGCCATCCTCGACGAGCTGACGACAGGTCTGGATCCGCAGGCCCGCCGCGACGTGTGGGGGCTTCTCGAAGACCTGCGTTCCACCGGCGTGACGCTGCTGCTGGTGTCGCACTTCATGGAGGAAGCGCAGCGACTCTGCGACCGCGTGGCGGTGATCGACAACGGTCGGGTGGCTGCCATCGGGACGCCGAACGAGCTCGCGGACCGGGCCGGGGTCCAGGTGATGGTCTTCACCCCGTCGGTGCCGGTCGATCTCGGCCGCCTCCGGACGCTCCCCTCGGTCGGGGAGGTCGACCAGCGCGGCGAGCAACTCCACGTCAGCGGCGGGGACGACGTCGTCGCCGAGGTGATCGTCGAACTCGGTGCGCAGGGCGCCACCGCCGCGCACCTGCGCGTCGACCGGCCCAGCCTCGACGACGCATTCGTGTCCCTCGTGTCTTCCGGAAAGGTGAATCGATGAGCACCACCACCACACTGACCACCGCACCGCGCCCGCACGCCTCGCGGAGCGCGATGCCCAGGGGGCTTCGTGGCCTCCTGGTCTCCGAGTCGCGGCTGATGCTGCGCAACCCGGCGTTGATCGCGTGGGTCGCCGCGATACCGGTGATCGCATCGATCGTCCTGGGTGCCCTACCTGCGACCCGCGAACCGCGCGACGGACTGGACGGGCTGAGCTGGTTCGCGGTGTACCAACCGATCCTGATCATGTTCTCGGCGGTTCTGCTGAGCGTGCAGATCCTGCCCGATGTCCTCACCCGCTACCGCGAGATGGGCATCCTCAAACGTCTGCGCACCACGCCGGCCTCGCCGACTGCACTGCTCGCGGCGCAGGTGATCCTCGCGGTGGCCGTCGAGATCGTGGTCGCAGCGGTCATGGTGTTCGTGCCCGCCGCGTTCGGTGCCCCGCTGCCCCGCGACATCGTCGGGTTCGCGATCGCGTTCGTCTTCTCGACCGGCGCGATGCTGGCGATCGGAATGGTCCTGGCCAGCGCATTCCGCAACAGCAAGGTCGCGGGCGCGGTGGGCACGGTGCTGTTCTTCGTCCTGCAGTTCTTTGCCGGACTGTGGATTCCACGGGCCACGATGCCGGGATGGCTGCGCGGGATCTCCGACGCCACCCCCACCGGCGCCGCGGTGGGAGCGCTGACCGACGGGGTCGACGGCGCGTGGCCACAGTTGCTCCATCTCGGGGTGCTCGCGGTGTGGATGGTCGTTCTCGCGGCGGTGTCGGTGCGCATCTTCCGATGGGAATGACGCGACGACGAAGCCCCGACGACACCGACGATCCGTGGGAGGATCAGCGCATGCGTGAGCACGACGCACACCCGCCACAGCCCCTGAACTGGGACCGTTTCGACATCGCGCCCGGGCTGCTCGTCGTCGTCCCCGGTGGTCTGATCCTCGCGTCACTGCTCATCAGCGTGCTGACCGGTTCGACATCGGGCAACTGGTCACCGGGACTCCTCATCGCGGTGTCGGCCGGGGCGTTCGCGCTGCAGTGCACCTGGATCCGACGCCCGACGCTGTCGATGCCCGCGCGCTGTCTGATCTTCGTCGCGCAGTTCGCGGTGACCGCGGCCCTGATCTGGGCGAGCCCGTTCTTCGGCATCTACGCCTTCATGGGATACATGACCGCGTTGATGATGTTCTCGGGCATCGCGCTGTGGACGGCGATGAGTGCCAACGCCGTTCTGGCCGCGGTGTCGCAGATCGGTGGCTTCACCCAGATCCCGCACGCCTGGCCGGCCCTGATCGTGCTCGTCGGTATCAACACCGGCCTGGTGGTCCTGTTCAGCTGGGTGGGCGCCCGACGGGACCGCGAGGTCGCCGAGCGTGAGGCCGCGGTCGCGGCGCTCGAGGAGGCTCAGCAGCGCAATGTCGTTCTGCACGAGCAGCTTCTCGAACGTGCACGCGAGCAGGGTGTACTCGAGGAACGCGCTCGACTCTCCCGCGAGATCCACGACACGGTCGCCCAGGACCTCGTCGCGATCGTCAGCCAGCTCGAGGCCATCGACGGCGACGCCGACTGGGCCGGGCGGGTCGAGACCGCGAAGACGCTGGCCCGTTCGGGGCTCGGGGAGGCCCGTCGGGCGGTGTACGCGCTGCGATCGCCCATGCTCGACTCGCAGCCCCTTCCATTGGCGCTCACCGAGCTCGTGAACGCCTGGGCGACAGTGCATCACCTGCGTGCCCGTATCGACATCGACGGAGATCCGATACCCACCGACGACGACCAGAACCTGCTGAGGATCTGCCAGGAGGCCTTGTCGAACGTGTCCCGGCACGCTGACGCGACCTCGGTGGGCGTCTGCCTGTCCTACGTGGAGGAGGGGGTTTTGCTCGACATCAAAGACGACGGCCGGGGCTTCGACCCGGTGGGTCTCCACGAGGGCAACGGACTGCGGGGTATGCGCGAACGGGTGTCCGCGTCCGGTGGCACGGTTGACATCTCGGCCGGACCGGGCGCCGGATGTCTGGTCAGTGCGGTGGTGCCGGCGTGACCGTTGCCGGTTCTCCGGTCAACGTCGCGATCACCGTGGTGATCGCCGACGACCACCCGATCGTCCGTGACGGGGTCACCGGGATGTTGGCCACCGACGACGGGGTGACGGTGGTGGCGGAGGCGTCCTCGGGGCCGCAGGCCGAGGCGCTCGTGGCGCGCCTGGACCCCGATGTCGTGCTGATGGACCTGCGCATGCCCGACGGCGACGGTGTGCCGGCCATCCGAGCTCTGCGACAACGTGATCAGCGGCGACCCAGGATCCTCGTGCTGACGACATACGACACCGACCGGGACATCGCCTCGGCGATAGACGCGGGCGCCGACGGCTACCTGCTGAAGGCGTTGAGTCGGGAGGAGTTGATCGCGGCGATCATCGATGTCGCGGCGGGACGGAGTGTGCTGGCGTCGAGTGCGGCGCAGAGCCTCATGGCGCGTCGTCATCTGGAGGAGCTGACCAACCGTGAGATCGAGGTGCTCGCGCGGATCGCCGACGGCGGCACCAACCGCACGGTCGCGAAGGGGCTGGTCATCAGCGAGGCCACCGTCAAGACGCATCTGCTGCACATCTATTCGAAGCTGGGCGTTCGTGATCGGGCCGCGGCGGTCCGCGTCGCCTACGAACGCGGGCTTCTCTGACCCCGACACGACGGCCACGGCCCGACACGGTGGCGTCAGGTGGTGTGGCGGTACCGGCGGACGGCGATCATCGCCAGCGCCGCGGCGAGCAGACCCAGGGGAAGCGCGGGCGCCGCGATCGGGAGCACCGACACCAGCGCTCCTGACGCGGCCGCTCCCACCAGCAACGACATGAGCGCGACGGCGGCCGCGCGGTTCACCGTCGAATCGGTCACGAGTCCGGTCAACAGATTGGTGAGTGTGCCCGTGAAATAGGTCGTGGTGACGCCCGGCAGCCGGTACATCGCGAACGCCCTGCTCTGCATGCCCATCGCCGCCGCGGTCAGTGCGAGCGCAACGAACTGGGCGATCCCTGTCGGCCGGCCGTCGGTCGCCACCCAGATCGCGCCCAGGCCACACAGCAGCGCGAACTCGATCCCGTAGACGGCGATGACCGGGTTCGCGGCACCGTGCACCGGATGTTCGTCGTCCCGACGGGTCATCAGCGTCGCGACGACGACCCCGATCGCGTAACACCCCACGGAGATCGCCGCGTGCGACATCACGCCGAGGTGACCGCCCCCGATGGCCACACCGACGACCACGACGTTGCCGGTGATGACGCTGGCGAACACCTCGCCGAGACGGGTGAACACGAGGACGTCAACGGATCCCGACAGCGCGCCGAGCAGCGCCGCGAACGCGATGGCGGAGGGTCGCGTGGTGGGGCTCACGGCGTCACAATAGGGCCTGAGTCGATAGGTTCGATCGGCGAAGGAGAGGCAGATGTGGGTCGATGTGGTCATGGACCTGTTCACGCGTGTGCGGTGCGCGATGGTGCCGCGCCGCGGACGCACCCGGGATCCAGACGCCCGACCGAGGATCCTGGTCATCGACGAGTTGGTGCCCGACCCCCTGTTCGGCGCAGGGTTCCCGCGTGCTCACGAGATCGTGCGGACCCTGGTGGACTCCGGCCATCAGGTCGACCTCTATCCCATGACGTCGACGCCGGCCGAGCGGGCGCGGGTGACCTCCCTGTTCGACGGAGCCGTCCGATTCCACAAGGGACAGGGTGTGCGAGGGTTGCGCCGACTCCTCTGGCGGGACGGCGACGCGTTCGACGTGCTGTTCGTCAGCAGGCCGACGACCATGAAAAAGTTCATGGGCATCCGGTGGCGGCCGCGGGACAGTTCCGCTCGGCCGGCCGTCATCTACGACGCGGAAACTGTTGTCGTACTGCGTGAGAAGATCCGCCGGGCGCTGTACCCGCCTGCGATGTCCGACGACGCGTTCGAGCGTGAACTCTCGGAGGAGCTGGACGCGGTGCGCGGCGCAGACGCCGTCACCACGGTCGGACCCGCCGACGCCGACCTGCTCCGCACCCGCCTCGGCGTCCCCACCTTCGTGGTGCCCCACGCCGAGACCGTCCGTGTCGGGGCGCCCGGGTTCGCCGAGCGCCGCGACCTCCTGTTCGTCGGCCCGCTTGTCGGCGACCCCTCGGAATCGCCGAACGTCGACTCCGTCCGGTATTTCGTGACCGAGGTGATGCCGCGGCTCGACCTCCTGATCGGGTCGGATCACCGACTCCGGATCGCGGGCCTCGTGGATTCGGCGGAGGTACGGGCGCTGGAGTCCGACCGCGTCGTGTTCGAGGGAGTCGTCGAGGACCTGGAACCGCTGTACGACAGTTGTCGGGTGTTCGTGGCCCCCACACGATTTGCGGCAGGTATCCCGCTGAAGGTCATCGGGGCGATGAGCGAAGGGGTGCCGTCGGTCGTGACGCGGCTACTCGCCGTGCAGCTCCGGGCGGACGACTCGACGATGGCGAGTGCGGACGACGCGGATGGCTTCGCGCAGGCCTGCGCGCGTCTGTACTCCGATCCGGCCGCGTGGGAGGTGATCCGGGACGGCGGGTTGGCTTACGTCGATCGTTTCTGCTCACCCGCGGCCTTCACGGAGAGCCTTGCCGACGTCCTGAACCAGGTCAGCTCACGATGACCGGACCGGCGGCTACTGTCGTTCTCCATGGCCACCGATGATGCCGCGGACCTCAAGGACTTCCTTCTCGCACGCCTGCAGTTCAACCGGGACGCCGCACTGTGGAAGATCGACGGCGTCGACGAACACGACCTCCGGCGTCCACTGACACCGACCGGACTGAACCTGCTGGGCGTCGTCAAACACCTCGCAGTCGTCGAGTACGGCTATTTCGGTGACACGTTCGGTCGCCCACCCGAGATCGCGACGCCCTGGCTCGAGGGCGAGTGGTCCGACAACGCCGACATGTGGGCCACCGCAGACGAATCGGTCGACGACATCGTCGGTCTCTATCGTGGGGCGTGGGCCCACGCGCAGGAGACTTTCGACGCCTCCGACCTCGCGACACCGGGGGTGGTGCCCTGGTGGCCGGACGATCGCCGCGACGTGACGCTCGGGCAGATCCTGGTCCACATGCTCGGCGAGACCGCGCGACACGTCGGCCAGATGGACATCCTGCGCGAGTCCGTCGACGGAGCGGCGGGGCTCTATGCGACCAATGACAACATGGCCCACAAGGAGGCCTCCGCACTGCGCGACTACGTCGCCAAACTCCAGGAGGTCGCAGATTCCGTGAGAGGACCCCGATGACCCAGCCCGCTGCCGCGCCAGGTCGCGCCCGCCAGAACGCCATCTACTCCGCAGGCGTGTTCGGCCACCACCCGTCGGTGCCCGCCGACTTCGCCGAACTCGAACGTCGCGCGAAGAAGGCGATGGGTCCCCGTGGGTGGGCCTACATCGCGGGCGGTGCCGGCGAGGGCGCGACGATGCGGGCCAACCGGGCGGCCTTCGACCGCTGGGCCATCGTGCCCCGGGTCCTGCGCGACGTGTCGCGACGCGACCTGTCGATCGACCTGTTCGGGACGACGCTCCCGGCACCGATCCTCTTCTCCCCGGTGGGTGCCGGTGAGCTCGCCCATTCCGACTCCGATCTGCACATCGGCCGCGCCGCAGCCGATCTCGGTGTCCCGTACATCTTCTCCAACCAGGGCTGTAACCCGATGGAGGACGTCGCCGCCGCGATGGAGGCCGTGGTCCCCGGCGCCCCGCGGTGGTTCCAGCTCTACTGGTCCACCGACGACGCGCTCGTCGACAGCCTCGTCCACCGCGCCGAGACGATGGGCGCCCAGGCCATCGTCGTCACCCTCGACACCACGATGCTGGGGTGGCGTCCGCAGGACCTCAACATCGGATCACTGCCGTTCGCCCGCGCCGAGGGCATCGCGCAGTACACCTCGGACCCACGGTTCCGGGAGATCGTGGCCGAGCGGATCGCCAACCCGTCGGCTGACGCCGGACCGAAGGTGGAGATCACCCGGGCGGCGGTGTCGGCACTGTTCTCGATGGCTCGGCACCTCCCGGGTTCGTTCCTGTCGAACCTGCGGTCGCCGGTGCCGAAGCAGTCGGTGCAGACCTTCCTCGACATCTACTCCCGGCCCTCGCTGAGTTGGGACGACATCGCCGGGTTGCAGAAGCGGACCAGTCTTCCGGTCGTCCTCAAGGGCATCCTGCATCCCGACGACGCCCGGCAGGCCGTCGACCTCGGCATCGACGGGATCATCGTGTCGAATCACGGTGGCCGGCAGGTCGACGGTTCGATCTCGTCGCTCGACGCTCTGCCCGACGTCGTCGAGGCGGTCGGCGGACGGGCGAAGGTTCTCATCGACTCCGGGATCTACACCGGCTCGGACGCGTTCACGGCCCTGGCATTGGGTGCGGACGCGGTCTGCATCGGACGTCCGCACATGTACGGCCTCGCGATCAACGGCCGCGACGGCGCGCGTGACGCGGTCGCCAACATCATCGCCGAACTCGATCTCACCCTCGGCCTGTCCGGGCACACCGACATCGCGTCCCTCACCCCGGACGTCCTGCGCCACATGGGGTGCGATCACCGCGACCGGTGACCTCGCCGACCCCGGCCGGGGGCGATGAACGATCGGCCGCGCGCGGTTTGCTGTCGTCTGAAAGCTCTCTGGTCGTCGGCGGTCGGCTGTGGGATCCTGATCGACGCCATGGGCAGAGAGGTGGGTCGGCGGGGTCGTGGACTACGTGATGATGATCGGTTCTCCGGCGCTGCCGTACTCGGCGGCGATAGCGGGTGTGCTCATCCTGTTGGCGCTGATCGGGGCCATCGATGTGCTCGGGCGCGACTCGGTGTACATCCGCGGGCTCCCGCAGTGGGCCTGGTTCCTGGTGGTCGTGGCACTGCCGGGCGTCGGGCTGCTCGCGTGGCTGACCATCGGGCGTCGCCGTCGTCGCCGACCACGGCCGACCACATCGGACCGCGTGATCGAGGCCTTCCCCGAATACGACCGCAAGGGTCGGTTCGTGCCCGCGGACCCGGTCGCCGACGCGGCCTTCCTCCGACAGTGCCGTGAACGGGCCGAGCAGCAGCGTCGGACCGCGGAGATCGAACGCCGTCGTCGGGGGTTCGACGCCGGCTGAGCGGCTCACGATGAGTTTTCCCGGTGGCCGGTGTCTACCCGTACGACAGCAGCACCCGAACTCATCCCCAGGAGCCACCATGACCGCCACCGTCTCCACCTCCCCCGCAGCGACATCGTCCGGCACGCGCTCGCGCACCCGCCTCGCAGGAGTGGTCCTCAGCGTCCTGATCGGCGCCTTCCTGCTTTTCGACATCCTCGGCAAGCTGTTCCAGCCCGAGAGTGTCGTCGAGGGGACGGAGAAGCTCGGGTTCACCATGACCCAGGCGACCGTCATGGCCATCGTGCTCGCGCTGTGCGTGATCGTGTGGGCCATCCCGCGGACCGCCGTCCTCGGCGCGATCGGTCTGACCGCCTACCTGGGCGGCGCGGTGAGTGCGAACTGGAACAACGATGCGCCGCTGGTCAGCACGACACTGTTCGCGGTGTATTTCGGTGTGGCGCTGTGGATCGCGATGATCCTGCGACGCCCGCAGCTGCTCGAGGTCCTCGGGTTGCGCGCCCCGCACCGCTCGGTCTGACCGGACCGTCCCCGGGCGTCGCCGTCACCACCGTGACGGCGGCGATCCCGATTGCCAGTCCCGCAGCGGTGACGACGGTGAAGGATTCGCCGAACATCAGCGCTCCCCAGACCGCGGTCACCGGGGCGATGAGGAACATCAGCGTGTTGACGCGAGTCACCCCGACCCTGCGCAACAGGATCCAGTACAGCCCGTAGCCCCCGAACGTCGACAGCACGACGAGCCAGACCATCGCCCGCCAGAACGCGAAATCATCGGGGGGCGTGGCGTGGCCGGTGGCCAGGGCGAGCAGCGTGAAGACGATCGCGCTCGTGGAGCAGTGGACGGCCAGGCCCTGCAGCGGTGACACCGCCGCGGAGCCACGTTGTTCGACGAAGGTGGCCGCGACCAGGCTGAGCATCCCGACGAACGGGATCGTGTATGACCACCACGGCGCGAGGGCGTTCGACCCGGCGTCGGCCGCGGTGACGATGGCGACCCCGCCGAGCCCGAGGAGCAGTCCGATCCACTGGCGGCCGGAGACGGCGACGCCGAGCAGCGGCCCGATCAGGGCTGCGGCCACCAACGGCTGGATGCCGTCGACAAGGGCGGTGGTCCCGGTGTTCACCCCGATCCCGATGGCCCAGTAGACGGTGAGCAGATACCCGCTCTGCGACAGCACGCCGATGACCGCCTGCCGGGCCAGGGTGCGGGAGGTGGGCATCGTGGCGCGGCGGCGGGCCGACCACCAGGCGATGGGCAGCAGCACCAGGGCCAGGGGTAGGAACCGCCACATCAACACAGTGGTGACCTCGGCGTCTCCCGCTCCGAGCTTGGCGCCGATGAACCCCGAGCTCCAACACGCGACGAACAGGGCGGACAGGCCGACGGTCACGGCGGGGTGCGCACGTACGCCAGCGGGTATACCGATCTGTTTAGTCATGACGGCGACTATACAGATCGGTATACTCGACGTCCATGGCCACCGACACCGACATCGAGCTGACCCCGAAAGCCCGGCGCATCCTCGAGTTCGCCTCGAAGTTGTTCTACGAAAGGGGGATTCACGCCGTCGGCGTGGACACGATCGCGCACGACGCAGGGGTGACGAAGAAGACGCTCTACGAGAGGTTCGGATCGAAGGACGGGCTGGTCCTGACCTATCTGCGGGACCGCGACCAACGGTGGCGTGGTCGACGCGACGGCGCCGTCGAGGCCGCGGGTCCGGGATGCGCGGAGCGGTTACGGGCGGCGTTCGACGCGTCGGCCACCTGGTCGGACACCGACGGCGGCAAAGGGTGCGGTTCGATCAACGCGCACGCCGAGTTCAGCGACGCGACGCACCCGGTGGCGGTGCTGATCGCCGACCAGAAGCGCGAGACCCTGGACTTCTTCCGGCAGATCCTGGCCGTCGGCGGCATCACCGATGAGGGCGTGATCGAGGCCGTCATGGCATTGCACGAGGGAGCCCTGGTGGCACACGGCATCGGGATCGGCGCCGACCCGTGGAGCAGCGCGCGCGACGCGGCCGTGCGGCTCGCGGGCGTCGGCTGAGCGACGCGCTCAGCTCAGCGGATGGCGTCGGTCTCGTCGAGGAAATCGGGCAGATCGGCCGGGACGGTCGACGTGAACTCGGCGGGCCGCTTTTCCAGGAACGCCGCGACACCCTCCTTGCCGTCACCGATGCTGGTGTAGTACATCGCCAACGAATCAACGCGGTGGGCATCGACCGGCGACGCGAATGCGCTGTTGCGGTAGAGCATGTGGCGCGCCAGGGCGGTGGCCACCGGCGAGCGTCCGTCGACGAAACGGTGTGCGAGTGCAAGGGCGGCGTCGAGCAACTCCTCGGGCGGATGCACCGAGCGGACCAGTCCCATGTCCTTGGCGGTCGCGGCGTCGATGATGTCGGCGGAGTAGACGAGTTCGAGGGCGTTCTGCATCCCGACGACGCGGGGCAGGAACCAGCTCGACGCAGCCTCGGGCACGATGCCGAGCTTGCCGAACACGAAGCCGATGCGCGCCTTCTCCGACGCGAGCCGGAAGTCCATCGGCAGGGTCATCGTCGCGCCGATGCCCACGGCGGCACCGTTGATGGCTGCGATGACCGGCTTCGGGCAGCGGTAGATGGCGAGGGAGACACGGCCACCGGTGTCACGGACGCCGCTGATGATCGCCGGATCGTCGAATCGCTCGTAGAGGTCGGTGAGGGTGGGCTCGAGGGTTTCGTCGAGGCCGAACACGTTGCCCTCACTGCTCAGATCCATGCCCGCGCAGAACGCACGTCCTTCACCGGTGACCACGATGGCGCCGACCGTCGAGTCGGCCGAGGCCTCGTCGAAGGCTGCGACGAGGTCGTCGGCCATCTGTACGGTGAACGCATTCAACTGATCTGGGCGGCTCAGCGTCAGGACCGCCACCCCGTCGGTGACGTCGTAGCGCACGGTTTCATGTTGCATGGAATTCAAACTACGTCAGCGCGCGGTCACCGGGTGATCCGGTCGAGAAAGCGATCCGCATCGGGCAGGACCGCGCGGAGAACGCCGGGGTGGTCGGCTCCGGGGTAGACGCGCAGTTCCAGTGGTTGCCGGTTGGCTGTCATCTGCGCGGCCAACGACAGCGCCGCGGGGGCCGGCACGTTGACGTCGAGCAGGCCCTGTCCCAGCAACACCGGTCGCGTGTAGCCGCTGTCCGGGGTGCCGAGGTACCGCCGCAGCGCGGTGTAGATGCCGGGGATCGTGTCGATGGGTCGGGTGAACAGCTTCCGGAGGTCCAGTCCGCGGGCGAACGGCCGCAGCTGCTTGCCGCAGGTCGTGCCGGCGATGTCGGTGAGGCGGCGACCCAACGGGGTGAGGAGCGCGTTCACCGGCAGGTCGGGTCGGGCGTCGCGGAATCCCGCGAGGATGTAGAGCGCGTAGCCGTTGAGTGCGCGCGGCAGCATCACCGGCGGGAACTGCGGCCCGGCCAGCTGCAGGACCGACTCGATGTTGGCCGGTGCGCCGGTGGCGACCACGCCTCGATAATCGAGGCCCGATCCGGCCGTGAACTGTTGGGCGAACCGCGCCGTGCTCAGCGCCGCGCCCGCGCCCTGGGAGTGCCCGACCGCGACCCACTTCCGCGCGAGCGGTAGCGACATCTGCCGCGCGGCCACCATTGAGTCGGCCACCGAATGGGCCGCGGTGACGCCGTTGAGGTAGGACAGCAGCCCCGGAGTTCCCTGACCCACGTAGTCGGTCGCCACGACCGCGTACCCGCGAGCAAGCCAGTGGCCGAGGTAGGCGGCCTCGCCGGCCTCGTGCACCTGGGCCGACGGCGCGCAGTCGTCACCCATGCCGACAGTGCCGTGCGCCCACGCCATGATCGGCCAGCCACCGCGCGGGGGTGTCCCGCGTGGGATGAAGACCGCGCCGGTGCTCACCGCACGTCGGTCGAACTGGTTGGTGGTGGAGTACAGGATCCGGTGCGCACTCGCGGCGTTCGGCAACGACAGGCTCGGGGCCATCGCCCGGGTGGTGATCAACGTGCCCGCCTGCTGCGGGATCGGGCCGCTGTAGTCCCGCACGTCGAGCCCGGACCAGTCCGGCGCGGGCTCGGGGGTCAGCGCGGATGCCGGGCCTGCCGGGACCGTCGTCGCGACAACGGTCGCGGACATGAGGGCGACGACCGCGGCGGCGATCCGACGTCGAAGGGTGGTCATCGTTTCAGTATCCGCGCCAGGAACGGCGTCGAATCCGGTTGCGAGGCGTAGACCGTGCCGGAATGGTCCGACGTCGGGTAGACGTGCAGTTCGACCGGTTGGCGGTTGGCGGTCAGCTGTGCGGCCAACGACAGCGCCGACGGTGCGGGGACGTCGGTGTCGAGCAGCCCCTGCCCGAGGAAGATCGGCCGGTCGTACCCTTGCGCGGGGGTGCCCATGAACCGGTGCAGCGCCTCGTACGCACCGGGGATCGAGTTCACCGGGCGGCGGAAGAACGACCGCACATCCGCATCCGCGAGCTCCGTGCGCAGTTCCGGGTAGCAGACCGTCTCCGCGCGATCGGCGACCGCGCGTCCGCGTGGCGTGAGGATGCCGTCGATGTCGAGATCGGGTCGCGCCTCGCGGAGCGCGGCGAGGATGTAGGTCGTGTACGTCGTGAGCCCGACCGGCAGTTTCACCGGCGGGAAGGTCGGTCCGCCCAGCACGATGACCGACTCGATGTTCGCGGGCGTGCCGGTCGCGACGACGCCGCGGTAGTCCAGCGGCCACCCTCGGGAGAACTCGGTGGCCCGACGAGCGGCGTTCATCGCCGCGCCGGCGCCCTGGGACTGGCCGAGGATGGCCCAGCGGCGTGCGGTCGGCTCGCCCAGCTGGGTCAACGCCTTGACCGAGTCCACGATCGAGTGCGCCTCGGCGACCCCGTTGAGGTAACTCATCAGACCGGGGGTGCCCAGTCCGGCGTAGTCGGTGGCGACCACGGCGTATCCGCGGCGCAGCCAGTGCGAGAGGTAGTCGCTGTCGCGGGTGCTGCGGGGCTGCGCCGACGGCGTGCACGTGTCACCGATGCCGACGGTGCCGTGGGCCCAGGCGAGCACCGGCCACCCGCCGGCAGGTGCCGCACCACGGGGGAGGAACACGGCACCGGTGCTGACCGCGCGTCGGTCGTGCTGGTCGGTCGTCGAGTAGAGAATCCGGTACGCGCGTCCCGCACCGGGGATCGACAGCGCCGGGTCGAGCGTCGTGTGACGGACAAGCGTGCCTGCACGCGAGGGGATTTCCCCGGAGAAACCGCGGGCGTCGAGGCCGGAGTAGTTCGGGGTCCCGGTCGGTGGCAGGGTCTCGGTGGCCGCGGGCCGGGGTGGTGCGGCGCCCGCCGGGATGCCGCCGACGAGCAGGGTGGCGACGGTGGACACGGCGATGACGCTGCCGACGACAGCTGACCTGACACTCACGCTGCTGACCCTAGTGGCCGACCGCGGACCGTCGGGCACGAATCCGAAGCGCAGCGAAATGGTTTCCGTCCGCGGGCGAGGTTTAGGCTGATCGGCGTGTCCGATGACCAGCTCGCCGAGGGCGAACACCACTCGCATGACGAGTTCCGAACCCAGCACGCGCCGATGCCGATCGAGCTGCCGTTCGACGACGCAGAGGCGTCGACCGACGTCGACCTCAAGACGCAGCTGGTCCGGTTCGTCGTCACCGGTGCGGGGTCGGGTGTGCTCGACTTCGGCATCACGTTGCTGTTGCAGTACGTGCTCGGCGCGCCGTACTGGCTGGCCAAAACCGTCGGCTTCATCGCGGGCACCACGACGGCGTATCTCATCAACCGTCGGTGGACGTTCCGTGCCGAGCCGAGCCGCGCCCGTTTCATCGCGGTCATCGCGCTGTACCTCGTGACCTTCGCCGTCCAGGTCGGTATCTACTCGGCGCTGTCACACGTCTGGCCGGAAGAGATCCTGTACAGCCTGTTCGCCTACGTCATCGCCCAGGGCACCGCGACCGTCATCAACTTCGCCGTCCAACGGATCGTCATCTTCAAGATCCGCTGATGGTCGGACTCGGCTGATGGCTAGCATCGCCTGATGGAGATTGCAGGCACGGTCGCAGTGGTCACCGGAGGTGGTGCCGGTATCGGCGCCGCGATCGCGAGAGCGATCGTCGCCCACGGGGGGTCGGTGGTCGTCGCCGACCTCAACGCCGACCGCGTCGCAGCGGTGGCGGAGTCCATCAACGCCTCCGCGTCGAAGACGATTGCGGCGTCGGCCGCGGGCGACGTGTCCGATCCCGCGGTCATCGACCGGATCATCGCGACGGCGGAGGAACAATTCGGACCGGTCGACCTGTACGTCGCCAATGCGGGAACCACCGCGGGCATGGGGCTCGATTCCGATGACTCCGCCTGGCAGACCGCGCTCGACGTCAATGTGCTCGCGCACGTCCGCGCCGCCCGCGCGCTGGTGCCCGGATGGGTCGAGCGCGGACGCGGATACTTTCTCTCCACCGCCTCGGCGGCGGGGCTGCTCACGCAGATCGGGTCGGTCACCTACTCGGTGAGCAAGCACGCGGCCGTCGGGTTCGCCGAATGGCTGTCGGTCACCTACGGCGACAAGGGCATCGCGGTCAGTTGCCTCTGCCCGATGGGTGTCAACACCGAACTGCTCAACGCCGGATTCGAGACCGACCGTGACGGGGCGTCCGTCGCCGCCAGCGCGGTGACGAGCGCCGGCAACGTGCTCGAACCGGACGATGTGGCCGATGTCGTCATCGAGGCGCTGGGTGACGAACGGTTCCTGATCCTTCCGCACCCCGAGGTGCTGAAGATGTATCAGCACAAGGGATCCGACTACGGCCGCTGGATCTCCGGGATGCAGCGCTACCAGAAGGCCCTGACCGAGTCCTGAACCTGTCGGTCTGCTGAGATCCTGCACTGAGCGTGCGGGCGTTGGCCATACATCGATGCCGACCCGCTCAGAGCGGGATCTCAGTCATCCGAGAGTCGGCTGGATCAGTGGACGTCGGGACACCTCGGTGGCCTCCTCCTTGCTCAGACCGAACATGCGCAGCAGGCTCGCTGCGAGATGGTTTGCGACCGAGTCGGCGTCGAGGGACGGGTCGCGCGCCAGCATGTGCAGACAACCCAGCAACGACCCGGCGGTGTAGGACAGGGCGGCGGCGAGATCGTCGATGTCGAGTCGCCCCGATTCGGTGGCCTCCGCGAGATCGCGATAGGCCCGAGGGGCGAGACCGTCGGCGCTGTCGAGGTACTGGAAACCGACCTGGCTGATGGTCTGGGCCACCCTGGGGTGGGTTGCGCTCAGGCGCACCGACATCCGTACGCCGGCAGCGAACACCTCGGCCGGATCGGCCAGTCCGGCGGTGGTCTCGTCGAACAGCCGGCCGTGGAGTTCCAGCATCTCCGCGATCGCCGCGTCGAACAGCTCGGACTTGCTGGTGAAGTGGTTGTAGAAGGACCCCAGGCCGACGTCGGCGAGGTCGGTGATGTCGGAGATGGACGCCTCGGTGCCCTTCGGGGTCGCCAACAGCTGGCAGGCCGCGTCGATCAGCGCCGAGCGGGTACGGGCCTTGCGGCGGTCGAGCCGGTTACCGCCGGAGGTCTCGGACACCCGGTCATCGTAGTGCCTTCATGAGTGAATCCGATTCCAGAACTGAACCCTCTTGACGATGAATCAGTCAGAAGTGACGATTTGTTCAGAAGACAGGAGGTCACCGATGACAACCCCAGCGGACACCGCGCACGCCGATCTCCACAGCGAGTTCGGCGCCCACCCCGGCGATCCGGACGACCGCGCCGCGCAGCCGGTCATCAAGATCGTCGACATCGCGTGGTTGGAGTTCGAGAAGCAGAACATCGCGCAGGCCGAACGGTTCGCCCACGATTTCGGTTTCACCACCGTCTCGCGCACCGCCGACGAGCTGTCACTCCGTGGCACGTGGTCGGGTGCACCCTGCATCCTGATCCGCCGCTCGCACCGGTCGCGTTTCGTCGGTCCGGCGTTCCGTGCGGCGGGTCATGACGACCTCCTGCGGTTGTCGCGGGAGACCGGTCGACGCGTGTACCCGCTCGGCGACCTCGGCGGATCCGCCATCGACCTCACCGACCCGTCGGGGATGTCGGTGCGGGTCGTCGCCGGCCTCACCGACCTACCGTCGCTGCCCGATCAGCACCCGCTGACGTACAACTTCGGCGGTAAGGTCGAGCGATTCAACGCGATCCAGCGGCCGCCGCGCGAGCCCGCCCGCGTTCAGCGTCTGGGTCACGTGGTGATCGAGACGCCGCGGTTTCGCGAGAACCTGGCCTGGTATCAGGAGATGCTCGGCATGATCGTCAGCGACTTCCTCTTCTTTCCCGGACAACGCAGCCGTGGTCCTGCCATGGCCTTCATCCGGTGCGATCGCGGCAGCGAGATGGCCGACCATCACACCCTGGCGATGACGCTGGGGCCGATGTCGCGGTACGTCCACAGCGCCTATCAGGTGGCCGACCTCGACGCAGTCGCCGCCGGGGGCGCCTACCTCGCCGACCGCGGGTACCACCACGCCTGGGGGATCGGCCGCCACATCCAGGGCAGTCAGCTGTTCGACTACTGGCGCGACCTCGACAAGTTCATGGTCGAGCACTTCGCCGACGGCGACATGTTCGACAGCACGGTCGAGGCGGGATGGGCGCCGTTCACCGCCAGCGGTCTCGCCCAATGGGGGCCGCCGGTCACCCGGGACTTCCTCGGCGCCAACCCCGATCCCGAGCTCCTCAAAGGCTTCCTATCGGGTCTGAAGAACGACAACGAGTTCGACGTCCACCGACTGCTCGGTCTACTGAAAGTTGCCCGCTCATGACCACGACCGTCCTCCGTACCGCCACCGGCTGGTGGGTCCAGCGTTCGGAGACCGCCCACCCGATCCGCACCGACGCGACCACCACAGGTGAATTGCTCGCCGACCGCGCCGCCATCGATGACGCGGCGACCGGTGGCGACGACGGTGCTACCCCGGTGGCCGACCTGGACCTGCTCTCGCCGGTCACCGCACCGTGCCGCGTCGTCGCGCAGATGGTCAACTACCGCAGCCACGCACAGGATTCGGGCATCGATCCCGACCGGGTGTCGGCGACCTTCTTCCGCAAGTCGTCGGGGTCGATCACGGGTCCGTTCGACGAGATCGTGAAGCCGGCGCACGTGAAGCTCCTCGACTACGAGGTCGAGATCGGACTGGTCGCGGCGAGGTCGCTCGAGGTGGGGACCACCGTCACCGCCGACACCCTCGGCGAGTTCTTCGCGGGCGTCGTCGTCACCAACGACGTCAGCGCCCGCGACATCCAACTGCCGAAAACCCAGTTCTACGAGTCGAAGTCGTACCCGACCTTCACCCCGGTCGGTCCCGCGCTGGTCCTGCTCAGTCACGAGGAATGGCGTCGATTCGACCAGCTGCGACTGCAGCTGTGGGTCAACGGCGAGCGCCGTCAGAACGGCCGCGTCGGCGGCGACATGATCATCGACCCGGTCAGCGCGTTGAGCGTGCTGACGGGGTTCCAGCGACTCGACGCCGGTGACCTGATGTTGACCGGCACACCCGGCGGCACCGCCCTGTCCGCGCCGCCGAAGCCGATCGAGATGATCGGGGCGCTCATCCCGCCGCATGTGAAGTGGAAGCAGTTCTTCAAACGCCAGGCGTCGAACCCGAAGTACCTCGCCGACGGCGATGTCGTCGAGGTGCGTATCGCGACCGACGACGGGGCCATCGAGCTGGGACGTCAACGCTGCCACGTGAGATACGCGTGACCTCTCCGCGCGACCCCGTCGTGATCGTGGGCGCGGGGCCGGTCGGTGTCGCGTGCGCCCTGTTGCTGGCGAAGCGCGGGCTGCCCAGCGTGGTGCTCGAACGTCATCGCGAGGTCTACGCGTTGCCCCGTGCGGTGCATCTCGACGACGAGGTGTTCCGCATCCTCCAGGCGGTCGGTGTCGCCGACGAGTTCGCGTCCGACACCCGCCCCATGCCCGGCATGCGGCTGATCAACGGCCGCCGACGCGTGATGACGGAGTTCGCACGCAACACCGCCGACGGACGCAACGGCTACCCGCCGGACAGCATGTTCGACCAGCCCGACCTCGAACGGATCCTGTTGGCCCACGCAGCGACGGAGGACTTGATCGATCTGCGACGCGGCTGCGAGGTCACCGAGATCGCCGCCGGGCGTCGGCCCACGGTCTGCTTCCGGAACGCCGACGAGCAGACCGAGACGATAGACGCCGCTGCGGTGATCGGGTGCGACGGCGCGAACAGTTTCGTCCGCGAACAGCTCGGCATCACCATGCGCGACTTCGACTTCGACGAGCAATGGTTGGTCATCGACGTCCGCACCCCGACACCGCTCGACGTGTGGGACGGAGTCCACCAGATCTGCGATCCCGCCCGCGCCGCCACGTTCATGCCGGTGACCGGCAACCGGTACCGGTGGGAGTTCCGCGTCTTCGACGGGGAGGATCTGGAGTCGCTTCGCTCGCCCGAGAAGCTGCGAGAACTGTTGACGCCGTGGATGACACCTGCCGAGCTCGAGGAATCCGAGGTGATGCGGCAGGCGTTCTACACCTTCCGCGCGCGGGTGGCCCGCACGTGGCGCGTGGACCGTGTCTTTCTCGCCGGCGATGCGGCGCACCAGACCCCTCCGTTCGTGGGACAGGGCCTCGGGTCCGGACTCCGCGATGCGATGAATCTCAGCTGGAAGCTCGCCGACGTCCTCGACGGCGATGCGTCCGAGACGATCCTCGACACCTACGAATCCGAGCGCAGACCGAACGCCACCCGAATCGTCTTGATGGCCCTGGCCGTCGGATGGGCCCTGACCGGTGGTCAGGACGCTCTCGCATCGGTACGACGGGCGGTGGTCGCGGCCGCGTGCCACATACCCGGGATCGGCAACGCGCTGCCCGAGGGCACCCCGCCCCTGGGGCGCGGCCCGCTCGTCGAACGCCGCGGTCTGCGCAACCGGTTGAACGGCAGCATCTTCCCGCAACCGTGGGTACGCACCGACGACGGTGCCCGCCGCCTCGACGACGTGACCGGCTCCGGCTACACCCTGGTGACCCGGGGCCCCCTCGATCCGTCCACGGCCGCTCGGGTCGTCGAGGCCGGTCTGCATCACGTCGATGCCGATGCGTTGCGCTGTGTGCCGTCGGGGAACCCCACGCCGGCGGCCCTGATGCGCAGGCACCGGGCGCACGCCGTCCTCGTCCGTCCCGATCGCGTGGTGCGCGCGACCGCCCACACCGCCGCCGACGTCGCAGGCCTCGTCTCGATGCTGCACGCCCGAACCATGCCCGGAACACACCAGGTGGCCCGATGACCTCCCTGATCACACGCCCGCGTCGAGCGGCACGACGCAACGCACCCGTCGTCGACGTCGACCTGTACGGGCCGTCGGCGCTGATCGACCCGCAACCGGTGTACCGGCGGATACGTGACGCCGGGCCGGTGGTCTGGTTGCCCGAGCACAAGGTGTGGGCGATGGGGCGTTTCGACGACGTGCGCGCCGCGCTCCGTGACGATGTGACCTTCCGCAGCGGCCGCGGGGTAGCCGCAAACCCCGTCGCCAACCTGCTCGGCCGCAAGACCGTGCTCAACAGCGACGACGAACGGCATTCGACGCGACGCCGAATCCTCATGGAATCGCTGATGTCCCGGGCGATCCGCCCGTCGCTGCCCGTCCTGCGCGACGAGGCCGAGGCCACCGTCGATCGACTTCTGCAGCGCGAATCATTCGACGGCATCGCCGATTTCGCATCGCGTCTTCCCGTCGCCGCGGTGGCCGACCTCGTCGGGGTGCGTGTGGGTCCACAGCAATTGTTGACCTGGGGCGCCGGCACATTCGACATCCTCGGTCCGGTCAACCGCCGCACCCTGGACGCGACCCCGACCGCACTGGGGCTGTTCCTGTACACGACGCGGCTGCGCCGATCTCGCGTCACGCCGGACGGATGGGCCGCCAGCGTCTTCGACGCCGCCGACCGCGGCGAGCTCACCAAGTCCGAAGCACGCACGATGGTGATCGACTTCGTGGCCCCCAGCCTCGACACCACCATCCTCGCGACCGGGCAGCTGTTGTGGAGTCTGGGACAGAACCCGCAGCTCTACGCACAACTCCGGGCCGAGCCCGACCTCATCCCCACCGCGGTGGTCGAGGCGGTACGCCTGTCCTCGCCCATCCGCGGTTTCACCCGAACAGTCGCCCACGACACCGACATAGGCGACGTGCGCCTGCACGCCGGTGAGCGGGTCGTGATGCTCTACGCCGCAGCGAACATGGACGAACGGCATTTCGACGATCCGGAGTCGTTCTCGCTGCACCGCCGTGGCAGCAACCTCGGATGGGGACACGGGATGCACACCTGCGTCGGGATGCAGTTGTCCAAACTGGAGATGCAGACACTGCTGCAGGTGCTGATCACCCGGGTCTCGACCATCGAGGTCAGCGATCCGGTCCCACTGTCGAACAACTGCCTGCAGGGGTTCGACTCCTTCCGAGCGAGGTTCACATGACCACCGGCCACACCGGCGCCGCCGCCGCCGCCCCCAACCGGGAGGTCGATGTGATCATCGTCGGACTCGGACCCACCGGCGCCACCGCGGCGAACCTGCTCGGCCAACGCGGGATCTCCACCCTCGTCGTGGAACGCGACGACACCATCTACCCCCGGCAGCGGGCGATCGCCTCCGACGAGGACGCACACCGGGTCTGGCAGAACCTCGGCTTGTTCGACGAGATGCTCGCGACCATGTCGTCCGACATCCGGGTGCACTTCAAACACGGCAACCGCACCTTCATGTCCATGCAGGGCAACGAGAGTCGCGGCCAGGGAGTGCCGGGTACCGCGTTCTACCACCAGCCCGAGCTCGAACGGGTGCTGCGCCAGGGCATCCGCCGCTTCCCGATGGTCGACACCGTCGTCGGGATGGAGGCAGTGGGCCTCACCCAGGACGAGGACTCGGTGACGGTGACCCTGCGTCCGATCAACGGCGAACCGGAGCAGACCGTGACCGGCCGTTACGTCATCGCCTGCGACGGCGGTTCCAGCTCGATTCGCAAACTGTCCGGAATCGGACTGCCGGGCAGGCACATCGAAGAGCAGTGGTTCGACATCCAGTTGCGTGCCTGGTACGACCTGCCCACCAACGCACCCCTCGACTTCACGTTCATCTCCGACCCGGCACGTCCGGGCGTCGATTGTCCGTGTCCCATGGGCTACCACCGTGTCGAGTACCGGGTCAACAAGGGCGAGACCGTCGAGCAGCTGCAGACCGAGGCCGGACTGCGCGGCCTGCTCGCCGAACGCGGTATCGACTACGACAATGTCGAGATCTTCCGCAGCTGGGGCTACACCTTCCACATCCGTCAGGCCGAACGGTGGCGCGACCGCCGGGTGTTCCTCGCCGGCGACGCCGCCCACATCATGCCGCCGTTCGCCGGGCAGGGGGTCTCGTCCGGCGTCCGCGACGTCGCGAACCTCTGCTGGAAGATCGACGCCGTCCTCAACGCCCGGGCCGGCGAGGATCTGCTGGATTCCTACGAACCAGAACGACGCCCCAACGTCGAGCAGCTCACGAGGTTCAGCCTCACCATCGGCGGGGCGGTCATGTTGGGAAGCCGGGTTGCCTCGCATCTGCGTGACGCGGTCTTCATGGCGGCAACAAAGATCCCCCTGCTGGGCAACTGGCTGACCGGAATCGGGCCCAAGCCGCTCTACCGGCTGGGAACCGCCGGGGGGTTCTTCGCCGACACCCGGCGGGGTCGTCGCCGGAGCCTGCGGGGCGACTTCATCAAGCAGCCCTGGGTCTCGGGAGCGAACCACACCCCGGTTCGTCTCGACACCGTGCTCGACAACCGCTGGGCGTGGGTCGGGTTCCCCGAGTCACCCATCCCGCAGGCGTTGGCCAACGCCGGGGTCGCGGAGATCAAACTCGATTACGCCTCCGCCATCGCCGACCACAACGTCGCCGCCGGACGCCACGTCGACACCGAGCGCATGCTCGAACGCCAACTACGCCACGGCCGCGTCCACGCCGTATTGGTGCGCCCCGACCGGTTCATCTACGCCGGGGACCGAGAACTGAGCCGATCCGACATCGACCGGGTCGCCGCCGCCGTGGTCACCGACCTCCCCCTCACCGCGCAGGCCTCCTGACTCGCTCCGACCGTTGACGTAAGAACGGAACCGGTGTTCACTGCTTGACATGGCGTATCGCCGCACTCCAGCGGTTCAACAACGACTCGACGATCTCAGGTCGCGGCTCGTCGACGCCGCGATCGCCCAGGTGGCCGAGCACGGGTACGCGGGTTGCTCGATCAACGCGGTGGCCACGGCCGCCGGGGTGGGTACCGGCACCGTCTACCGACACTTCGCGAACAAGGGTGAGCTGTTCACCGAGGTGTTCCGCATCGTCTGCACCCACGAGGTCGACGCCATGGCCGACGCGGGGGCGCGGGCCCGGGACCGAGACGGCCGCTGGGTCGAGGCGGTCACCGCGTCGGTGTGCACCTTCGCCGAGCGGGCTCTGCGCGCACCGACCCTCGCCTACGCCCTGCTCGCCGAACCGGTCGATCCCCAGGTCGACACCGAACGGCTCCGATTCCGGGAGGCCTTCCGCGACGCGATCGCCATCGCCATCGACGCCGCGGTCGATGCCGACGAGATCCCGCCGCAGGACAGCGCCTTCACCGCGGCCTGCATCGTCGGCGCCATCGGCGAGTCGTTGGTCCTGCCCCTGGCGCGCGGCGTCGCCGACCCGTCCGTCATCCCGTCCATCACCACCTTCACCCTCCGATCACTAGGGAGTTCCGATGCACACCACCCACGAGGTCTTCAATCAGGTTCCGCCGCTGCAGGATTACGATGCGGCTGAGTACGCCCCGATCCTCGAGGCCCTGAGTCGCGAGGGTGCCGACGACGCGCTGGAGACCATCCACGAGGTGGGCCGCGCGGCGGGAAGCGCCGACGCGCAGCGCCTCGGCGACCTCGCCGAGGAACACCCGCCCGTCCTGCACACCCACGACCGCTACGGCCACCGCGTCGACGAGGTCGTCTACGACCCCGCCTATCACCAGTTGATGACGAAGGCCGTCGATCTCGGTCTGCACGCCGCGCCCTGGGCCGACGACAACTCGCACGCCCACCTCATCCGAGCCGCCAAGCTGTCGGTGTGGGGGCAGGTCGACGCCGGGCATCAGTGCCCAATCTCGATGACCTACGCCGTGGTCCCGGCGTTGCGCCACAACGCCGAACTGGCCGCGCAGTACGAACCGCTGCTGTCCAGCCGTGTCTACGACCCGACGCTCGCCGTGCCACTGACCAAGCCGGGCCTCATCGCCGGGATGTCGATGACCGAGAAGCAGGGCGGATCCGATGTCCGCTCCGGCACCACGCGCGCGGTCCCGCAGGCCGACGGCAGCTATCTGATCACCGGGCACAAGTGGTTCACCTCGGCGCCGATGTCGGACGTGTTCCTGGTCCTGGCGCAGGCCCCCGGCGGCCTGTCGTGTTTCTTCCTCCCGCGTGTGCTGCCCGACGGCACCCGTAATCGGATGTTCCTGCAGCGCCTCAAGGACAAGCTCGGCAACCACTCCAACGCCAGCAGCGAGATCGAGTACGACGACGCGACGGCGTGGCTGGTCGGCGAGGAGGGCCGCGGAGTCCCGACCATCGTCGAGATGGTCAACATGACCCGTCTCGACTGCATCATCGGATCGTCGACGGGCATGCGTGCAGGCGTCCACCAGGCCACCCACCACGCGGTGCACCGCAGCGCGTTCGGGGCGGCGCTCGTCGACCAACCGCTGATGCGCAACGTCCTCGCCGATCTCGCCGTCGAGGCCGAGGCGTCGAGCACCGTCGCGATGTGGCTGGCCGCGCTCACCGACCGGGCCACCGCGGGGGACGACCGCTCCATCGGACTGCGACGGATCTCGTTGGCCGTCAGCAAGTACTTCGTCTGCAAGCGCGGTCCGATCCACGCGGCCGAGGCCCTGGAGTGCCTGGGCGGCAACGGATACGTGGAGGAATCCCGGATGCCGCGGCTGTACCGCGAGGCGCCGCTGCTGTCGGTGTGGGAGGGCTCGGGCAACGTCGCGGCGCTCGACACCCTGCGCGCCATGGTCAAGCAGCCGGAGACCCTGCAGATCTTCTTCGACGAACTCGACAGCGCCGCTGACTCCGACCCCCGACTCGACGCGGCGGTGGCCGCGCTGAAGGACCAGTTCTCCGACTTCGACACGATGCAGCACCGCGCGCGTCGGGTGGTCGGCGACATGGCGCTCGCGCTGCAAGGATCGTTGCTCGTGCGTTACGGTCACCCGTCGGTCGCCGACGCCTTCTGCGCGAGTCGCCTCGCGGGGGACTGGGGCAGCGTCTTCGGGACGTTGCCCACCGGCGTCGACACCGCCGCGATCATCGACCGCGCGACCCCCAAGATGGGGTCGTAGCGACAAGGTCCGTTCGAAAGGGACTCACCAGCATGCAGATCGGTATCGACAACTTCGTCTCGTACGTCGTCGAATACGACACCGGGCGGGAGATCGATGCCCCGACCCGCATCGCGGACCTGCTCGAGGAGGTCGAACTCGCGGACCGATCCGGCGTCGACATCTACGGGATCGGCGAGCACCACCGCGCCGACTTCTACGACTCGGCACCGACGGTGCTGCTGGCCGCAGCGGCGGCCCGCACCACCGACATCCGGCTCACCAGCGCGGTGTCGGTGCTCTCGGCCGAGGACCCGGTCCGGCTCTTCCAGCAGTTCGCGACCATCGACCTCATCTCCGGCGGGCGTGCGGAGATGGTCGTCGGCCGTGGTTCGTTCACCGAGGCGTTCCCGTTGTTCGGTCTCGACTTCGAGGACTACGACTCGCTGTACGCCAACAAGCTCGACCTGCTGCTGAAGATCCGCGAGGACCCGTCGTCGGTGAGCTGGTCGGGGCGTCACCGCGCGCCTCTGACCGGTCAAGGTGTCTACCCCCTGCCGGTGCAGGACCGGATCCCGGTGTGGCTCGGCGCCGGTGGCAGCCCGGAGTCCTTCGTCCGCGCCGGCCGGCTGGGATTGCCGCTCATGGTCGCGATCATCGGTGGCGAACCGCGGCGATTCCTCCCCCTCGTCGAGCTCTACCGCGACGCGGGTCGCCGGTCCGGATTCGGTCCGGAGGAGCTCAAGGTCGGAATCCACGTTCCCGGTCTCGTCGCCGACACCGACTCCGCCGCTGCGGAGGCCGCCTACCCCGGCTGGCAGGACCTGTTCGGCAACGTTGCGCGGGAGCGCGGATTCCCCATGCCGGGTCGGGCAGAGTTCGACGCCATGACGGGCCCGCACGGGTCGCTGTTCGTCGGCGATCCCGACACCGTCGCCGACAAGATCGGGCGGGTGTCCGACGACCTCGGCGGCCTCGACCGGCTGACCGTGCAGATGACCAACACCAAGCTGCCGCACCCGGCGATGCTCCGTGCGATCGAGCTTCTCGGGACGCAGGTGAAGCCGAAGGTCCTCAGCCGTTGACCTTGCTGATCACGTTGTCGGCGAACATCCGCAGGTTGTCGAGCTTGCGTTGCAGCGGCTCGGTGTCGGGGCCGTTGATGTAGGGGATCCGGAAGCCGACGATGACGTCGGTGATCCCCTTGTCCTCCAGGCGCTTACAGCCGTCGGGGGTGTAGGCGTCGTAGGAGATGACGTGGATCTCGAAGGGGTCGTTGAGCTTTCCCTCGCCCTTGCGGATGTCGTGCAGCTTGGCCAGCAGCGCGTCGAGCTCCTCGGGTTGGCCACCACCGTGCATCCAGCCGTCACCGCGGACCACCGCGCGCTTGAGCGCGAGGTCGGCGTGCCCGCCCACCAGCAGGGGGATCGGCTCGGTCGGCGCGGGGCTCATCTTGATCCGTTGGAAGTCGTAGAACTCGCCGTGGAACTCGAAGTACTCACCGGTGGACAGCCCCCGGATGATGTCCATGCACTCGTTCATCCGCTTGCCGCGGCGCTTGAAGTCGACGCCCATGATGTCGTAGTCCTCCGGCCATGGGCTGGTGCCGACGCCGAGCGCGAGACGGTTGTTCGTCATGTAGGCGACCGACATCGCCTGCTTGGCGACGAGTACCGGCGGGCGAACCGGCAGCTTCAGCACGAACGGGTTGAAGCGGATCGTGCTCGTGACCGCGCCCATGGCCATGGCCTGGATGAAGGTCTCGATGAACGCCTTGCCGTCCAGGAACTCGCGGTTGCCGTCCTCGGTGTAGGGGTAGGTGGAGTCGGACTCCTCCGGGTAGGCCAGGGAGTCGGGGATGGTGAAGCCCTCGTAGCCCGCCTCCTCGGCCGCCACCGCGAGATCGGGGTAGAACCGTGGGTCGGTCATCGCCTCGGCAAACGTGAATCGCATCGGTGGTCTCCTCGCTCGGACTACGTCCCACGATTAGAACACGTTCTACCTTGTCCACTGTTCGAATCGACGGTCCCCGGAGGCGAATCGGGCGGCAATACCAGCCTTGCCGCCACCGAGATCGCTGTGCCCCCAACGGCCGCGGCGACCCACCCGCCGGTGGTAGACAAGAGGGGTTGGATCTCTGCACAGACCACGCGACGAAAGGCACATCATGGCTCTCGACGATGACGACATCACCACCAGCAACGGCGGCGGCGAAGGTCCTGCCGACGGCGGTTCGAACCCCGGCGGACACGACGGCGGAGCGGACGGCTCGGCCGGCGCGGGTGAAGGTCCTGCCGACGGCGGCTCGAATCCCGATGGACATGACGGCGGCGCGGACGGCTCGGCCGGCGGCGAGGGCCCCGCGGACGGCGGCTCGAACCCCGATGGACACGACGGTGGCGCGGACGGCTCGGCCGGCGCGGGTGAAGGTCCTGCCGACGGCGGCTCGAACCCCGGCGGACACGACGGTGGCGCGGACGGCTCGGCCTGAGAAGTTGATTCGATGCTGAGCCGCTGCATCTCGGTCGACCCCGGGACCTTCGAGCGCGAACACTGGGGTCGGTCGCCGCTGCTCAGCAGAGCGACGTCGCTGCCCCGCGATTTCGGCGATCTGCTCTCGACGCATGCCGTCGACGAGTTGCTCGCCGAACGCGGGGTACGCGCGCCGTTCATCCGATTGGCCAAGAACGGGTCCCTTATCGATCGCAGCCGGTTCCTCGGTCCGGCCGGGGTGGGCGCCGAGATCGGTGATCAGGTCGACTCGGCGAAGGCGTTGGCGCAGTTCGCCGACGGCGCCTCTATCGTGCTACAGGGACTCCATCGGCTGTGGCCGCCCGTCATCGACTTCGTCCGTGATCTCGTCGACGACCTCGGACACCCCGTGCAGGCGAACGCCTACATCACCCCGCCGGGCAGCCGGGGATTCGATTCGCACCACGACGTGCACGATGTGTTCGTGCTGCAGATCGCGGGACGCAAACACTGGACCGTGCACCGACCGGTCTTCACCAACCCGCTCGAGACGCACCCGTGGACCGACTTCCGGGCGTCGATCACCGATCGCGTCACCGAGGAACCCACGATCGACACCGACCTGTACCCGGGGGACGCGCTCTACCTGCCGCGCGGATGGCTGCACTCCGCACGTACCGCCGACGAGACGGCGATCCACCTGACCATCGGGGTGCCCGCGTTGACCCGGGTCGACGTGGCCCGCGCCGCGATCGACCGCGTGGCCTCCGCGGTCGCCGACCTGCGCGCGTCACTCCCGATCGGCATCGACCCCGGCGATCACGACGCCCTGGAGGCGGAGTCGACCAAGGTCCTGCTCGCCTTCGCCGACCAAATCCGTGACCGCGCACAGGAATGGGGCTCGGCGGTCGCCGACGACCTCACCCGCACCTTCGCGAGCCGCACCCGACCCGCCGCGGTGCGCCCGCTGGCGACCCTGGAGGCGATGGCCGCCGCGGACACCACACCCGTCCGGTGGCGACACGGACTGATCACCTCGGTGTCCGAGGACGACGGCCGCGTGCGCCTGCGTCTGACGGATCGCGTCGTCGAGTTCCCGGCGATCTGTGCGCCCGCCGTCCGTCACCTGCGCGACGGGCACGCTGCGACCGCCGACACTCTTCCCGGACTCGACGCAGCGGACGGGGCGGTGGTGATCCGACGGCTCCTCCGCGAGGCCATCGTGGTCCCGACCACTTCATGACCCTGCCCTCCGATGGTGCACCGCCACAGCGGCCCACCGTTCTGCCGATCCCGCCGTGTAGCGATCAGTCCCTCGCCCGCGACGAACCCCTGTTCGCGACGGCATCCCTCGGATTCGCCTGGCTGCTGCTGGAAATGGAAGGGCCGTGGGGGCATTCGGCCTTCATGCAGTCGCCGCGAATCCTCGATCGCGACCTCGGGCGGGCCATCGTCCGACGTGCCGAAGCCGCGTCGATGCGGATCGTCGCGATCCGCCGGCCCGGTCGTCGCTCGGCGACGCCACGGTGGCGGTGGTTCATCGCCCAGACCCGGCCACAGGGGTCGGTGCTCTATCAGGGCGAGGTGGCCGGACCGCAGGACTACCTCGACATCCCCCTCGACGGATCGGCGGGCGTACGGGTCGACGGGCCGCTCACGGCGGTCTGTGCGCACGGCAAACACGACCGGTGCTGTGCGGTGCGCGGTCGGGGTGCAGCCGCCGCCCTCGTCGCCCACGATCCGGAGAACACCTGGGAGTGTTCACATCTCGGCGGCGACCGGTTCGCCGCGACGATGGTGGTGCTGCCCGAGGGGCTGAGCTACGGACGGATCGACACCGCCGACCCCGTCGATCTGCTGACCCGGTACGCCGACGGCCGGGTCCACGAGCGGTTCCTGCGCGGACGGACGTGCGTCTCGCACGCCGTGCAGGCCGCCGAGCACTACCTCCGGGACGCCACCGGCGACGACCGCATCGAGGCGTTCACCACGCTCGACGTCGAGGAGGCGGGTGACCGCGTGCGGGTGAGTCTGGCCGTCGCGCAGGGGTCGCGGTGCACGGTCTCGCTCCGCGTGGTCATGTCCGAACCCCTGCTCTCGACATGCGACGCGCGCATCCCCGGCAGCGTGCGCCGGTTCGAACTGGAATCCCTGGACTTCGACGACCCGGCCTGACCCCGCCGTCGTACCCGCGCGCCGGTGGGTGGACGACCATCTCCACCCGGACTCCACCCGTGGGACCACGACATCTCGGCGCGCGATTCCTACCGTTGAACCATCGGTCGTCGCAGGACGTCCCCGTCGAGAAGGGAATCGAGATGTCGTACCTACGAGGGTTTCTCCCGTTCATCGGATTCATCACCCTGTCCCACTTCGGGTGGCAGTGGGGTGCGGCAGGAGCCGCGGTGCTGGCCGTCGCGATGCTCGTTGCCGACCGTCGTGCGGGGGCGTCCTGGGACACCCAGATCCTGGCGATCGGGTCGATCGCCTTCTTCGCGGTGCTCACCCCGATCGCGTTCGCGGAGCCGCACGCCGCCGTAGCCGCGTACTGCGGCACGATGTCGGTCGGCTGGCTGGCACTGGTGGCCTGGGCGAGCATCGCGATCGGCACGCCCTTCACCATGGGGATCGCGCGCAGGCAGGTTTCGTCCGACGTGGCGGCTTCCCCGGCGTTCCGGCGTCTCAACGTGGTGATCACCGCCGCCTGGGCCGGCGCGTTCACCGTCTCAGCGGTACTGACCGTCGTCCTGATGAACCAGGCGGGGTGGATGACGGTCGCCGCGTCGGTGGTCTGCTTCGCGGCCCCGATCCTGTTCACCCGGATCTACGTGGCCCGGGTGCGGGCGGCTCACGTGGCGCTGTCGGACCGCTTGGCCGTCGAGGAATTCGCCGAGGCTGTCTAGGTCGCTCCCGCGACTCAGATCGACTCCCGCGACGGAGATCCCTGTCGCGAGAGTCGATTCATGTCGCGGGAGGAGAGGGCGTCGGCTGGGCCGGCACCTCGATGTGTCGACGGGCGAAGAACAGCGCGAGGCCGAGGACGGGATAGAGCAGGATCGGTGCCAGCGAACCCGGGTAGGTGTCCTGGTCGACGAGGATGGACGTCCCGGACAGGATAGAGAAGTCGAAGAGTCCGTGGATGATCGAGTTCAGAGCATTACCCCGCGACACCCGTCGGATGAGGTAGAAGAAGTAGCCGGCCAGACTCACCGCGATGGCCTGGGGAATCGCGCTCGCGCCGTGACCGATCGCGTTCGACAGATGCACCGCACCGAAGATGACGCTCGACCACAGCGCGACCTTCCCCTCGGTCAGCCCGCGGTCCCGGAGGACGGTCACGCCGACACCACGGAACATGCCCTCCTCGCCCCACCCGACGAACTGGGTGACGAGCAGGAGCAGCAGGACGAAGCCGAGGTCCTTCTCCGCCAGCGCGGAGTAATCGATGCCGACGACGATGGCCACCACGAAGGCCGCCGGCACCACCCACACCCATCGACTCGTCGGGCGGTCGTCGCGCAGGACCGGTCGCCACCAGCGCAGTGCGGCGATGACGGCGCCGGTGAACACCAGTGCCGCGCCCAGCGGAACGGCCATCGTGAACACCACCCCGCGTGTGGTGGTTGTCGAGTCCTCGCCGCTCGCATGCTGTATCAGCAGGCCGCCCACCTGGATGATCGCCAGGTACACCGCCACGATCGCGACGAATCCGAGTAACCCGAGTCGTCTGCGTGGGTGGGACGCCGCAACGTCTGTCATGACAGCGAACGTACGGTTCGCCGGGTGCCCTCCGCTAGTTGCGCGCGGGTGCGGAGGCGACTGTCACCAGTCCGGCCTGTTGCAGGAACGTCAGGTTGTCCTCGAGGTGCCAGTCCTCGACGATCTTTCCCGCGGTCCCGACGTGCTGGATGTCTATGGCGCCGAACCGGATCGGTTGTCCGGCACCCCGCACACCGTTGTAGGTCCCGGTGAAGGTTCCGGCGAACACCAGGCGCGCGGTGAACGTGTCGCCGGTGACGTACAGGTCGGCCAGTTCGCACGTCAGGTCCGGGATCGCAGCGCGGAACGTCGAGGACGCGGCGACCGGCCCCGTGGGTCCCTGTGGCCGTCCGCTGGGCAGCGTGTTGTCGCGGAACTCCGGACCCACCGCCGCGTCGAGACGCGCGGTGTCGCCGGTGTTCCAGAACGTGTAGAGCTGCTGTGCGACATGGACGACGGCTCGATCGCGGTCGGTGTCGGTCGAGGCGACGTGAACCGACGCCGGTCGGACGAGTCCGGGCGTACGGTCGATCAGCGAATGCGGGTCCGGCGGGGCGGCGGGGTGCGAGCTGCAAGCCGACGCCACGACGGCGATGAGCGCGATCAGCACAATCATCTGGTGATCGAGAAGGTGTCGCAGGGTGCGTGGCGGCTGGGGGCGGTAGTTCGCCGTCGGTGTGGTGTCAGAGGTTGTCATGAGCTGCACGGTATGGAAAACATATCGGTATCTTCAACGAAACTGTCTGTCACCAGCGGAGTCGGACATGGCCCAAGGGCCCGGCCCGGCCTCCCCGATCGCTATAGAATTGCGACGGTAACCGGACATGTAGGAGTGTGGGACCGTGGTCGAACGCGGCAACGAATTGTTCAGAGCTGTTGCGGCACAAGTGGCGAAACTGCAAGACGCCGAAGTCTCGGACGACGACGTGGAGAAGCTGCTGTTGTCGCTCACCGGGGGCGCGGTGGCGGCGATACCGGACGCGCGTCATGCGAGCATCACCGTGGTCGAGCGCGGTGAGGTCGTGACGATCGCTTCCACCGACCCGGTGGCCGAGCGAGTCGACGAGCTGCAGACCAAACACGACATCGGTCCGTGTCTCGACGCAGCCTGGGAACAGCATCCTGTTCTGATCGAGGACTACACGACCGACGAGCGCTGGCCGCGGTTCATCGAGGACGTCGTCGCCCAGACAGCGGTGCGGTCGAGCCTGTCTTTCCAGCTGCACCGCGACGAGACCAGCATGAGCGCGTTCAACATTCATGCCGACAGCGTTCATGCTTTCGACGCCGAGGCGCAGAGGGTGGGCAGCGTATTCGCGGCGAACACCGCTCTCGCGCTGCACAGCCAGACCTGGTCGCACCAGTTCGACGAGGCCCTGGCGTCGCGGGACGACATCGGGCAGGCCAAAGGGATCCTGATGGAGCGCTACACGGTCGACGCCGACCAGGCGTTCGCCATGCTCAAGCAGATCTCGCAGACCAGTAACACGAAACTGGTCGAACTGGCCCGACGCCTCATCGACATCGACCACCCGTCGCACGACCAGCGCGGCGACGGCACCGACAGCGCCCGCTGATCCCTACGGACGCTTGAAGTGCTCGCGTCGACCCTCGCCGCGCAGGCGGACCCACTCGCGGAAGCCGGCGACGTCGCGGCGGTGGATCAGGAAATACCACCCGAACCGCGCCCACTCCTGCGGGATCAGTTTGCGCAGACCGGGCTGGTGCAGCAGGTAGCCGCGGTTGCGATAGGTGAAGTAGCGCTTGGTCGTGTCGTCGGGGTACTGCGTGTGCATGCGTCCACCGAGGATGGGATGGAACTCTGCGGTCCCGTCCGGATGCAGGTACGCGGTGATCAGGCAGGTGCCGAAGCGCATCCCCGAACGGGCCAGCCGCCGGTGCATCTCGACCTCGTCGCCGCGCACGAACAGCCGCAGGTCGGGGACACCGACCGCGTCGATCGCACGCGAGGAGAACAGCGCGCCGTTCATCAGCGAGGCGATCCCGTCCAGGACCTCCTCGGTCTCGCTGCTGTCGACGAACAGCTCGGATCGCTTGCGCCGCCAGACGACTCCGCGTCGCAATGGGAACGCAAGGGTGTCGGGGTCGTCGATGTTGCAGACCACCGGCGACAGCTCGTCGTAGGCGCCCTCGGTCGCACACCGCAGCAGCGTCGCCAGCACCTCCGGGCCCTCCGGACGTCCGTCGTCGTCGGCGCACCAGACCCAGTCGGCGCCGAGGGCAAGGGCGTGTAGCATCCCGAGGGCGAATCCGCCTGCGCCGCCCAGGTTGTGGGCCGAGGGGATGTAGGTGCTCGGGACCGGCTGCTGTGCAACCAGATCGGCGACCTCGGTCTGGCTACCGTTGTCGATGACCACGAGGTGGTCGATCGGTCGGCTCTGGGCGGTCAGCACGGCCAACGACTGGGCGAGGAGTGCCGCGCGACGGTAGGTGACCACCACCGCGATGACCCGTTCGGTCACGCCGCCTCAGCCGTTCTGCGCGGCGTTGTCGGGATCGGGTGTCGCTGCTGTGTCGGAGGCGGCGGTGGCGCGCGCCTTGTCATCTCGATCGACCTCGGCGAGAACCTCGCGGACGTGGCGGGCGGCGTCCGGGCCCTCGTAGGCGCCGACCACCTCCTCGATACCGCCGTCCATCCGGATCTGGCCGTGGTCGACCCACAGCGCGCGGTCACACAGCTGGGCGAGGAACTCGTTGGAATGGCTGGCGAACACCAGGATTCCCGAGCGCTTGACCAGGTCCTGCAGTCGGATACGCGCCTTGCGCATGAAGTCGGCGTCGACCGCGCCGATGCCCTCGTCGAGGATGAGGATCTCGGGGTCGATGCTGGTGACCACGCCCAGCGAGACGCGCACGCGCATGCCGGTGGAGTAGGTGCGCAGCGGCATCTTGAGATAGTCGCCGAGTTCGGTGAACTCCGCGATCTCGTCGGTCTTCTTGAGCATCTCGCGCCGACTCATGCCGAGAAACATGCCGCGGATGATGATGTTCTCGTAACCGGAGATCTCCGGGTCCATGCCGACGCCGAGGTCGAACACCGGCGCGACGCGACCCTGGATCTTGCAGGCGCCGCGGGTCGGTTCGTAGATGCCCGACAGCAACCGCAGCAGCGTCGACTTGCCGGCGCCGTTGTGGCCGACGAGTCCGATCCGGTCGCCGTGCGACAGATGCAGGTTGATGTTCTTGAGTGCTTCGACGACCACGACATTCGACTCGTTGGAGCCGATCACGCCGCCGGCGCGACCGAGCACCGACTTCTTGAACGAGCGGGTCTTGGCGTCGAAGATGGGGAAGTCGACCCCGGCGTCCCAGGTGTCCAACCGAACTGTGCTCATTGCGGGAGACCTCTCAGACCCAGTAGGCCACGCGGGCCCGGAAGTTGCGCAGGACGGCCAGCGCCGCGAGCCAGCCGAGCGCGGTGCAGCCGATCACGATGTACCAGTGATACGCCTCGACGTGCTCGCCGACGAGTGGGCCGCGGGAGATCTCGAGGTAGTGGAACATCGGATTCAGCTCGACGAGCTTGAGGCGGCTCGAGTTCTGGGCGTTCTGGCCGAGGTTGTCGGTCGTCCAGATGATCGGCGTCATGAAGAACACCAGCTGGACCACGGTCGCCAGCAGCTGACCGATGTCGCGGAAGCGCGTCGAGAGTATGCCGAAGACGATGGTCACCCAGATCGCGTTGAGCGCGAACAGGAACAGCGCCGGGATGATCAGCAGGATCGTCCAGTTGACCGGCTGCGGGAACACCGCCATGACCACGGCGTAGATGACGATGTTGTGGGCGAAGATGATCGACTGTCGCCACACGAGCCGGTAGACGTGCACGCTCAGCGGCGACGGGATCTGCTTGAGCAGGCCCTCGTTGCTGGAGAACACCACCGATCCCTCGAGGATCGACTGGGAGATGAAGTTCCAGAAGATCAGTCCGAGGGTGACGTGCGGCAGGAATGTCTTGATGTCGATGCCGAACAACTCGCCGTAGAGAAGGCCCATGGCGACGGCGGTGACACCGGTTGCGACCGTGATCCACAGCGGACCGAGCAGCGAGCGACGGTAGCGCTGCTTGATGTCCTGCCAGCCGAGCAGCGCCCACAGCTCACGCTGGGCGAAGCCGACACGCAGATCGGTCAGGGCTCGTCGCAGCGTCCGCGAGTCCGAGGCTTGCGGTCGCAGCGGTGCGACGTCGTCGTCATGCAGAACGGTGGACACGGTGGTTGAGCCTACCGGCCGCGCCCATCCGACCGGGTCATGCGGCAGGTCAGAGGTACTGACCGGTGCCGGGGACCCCGTGCCCGGAGCCCGCCGCGCCGCCGGCCGACGGCGGCAACGCGCCCTGGCGCATTTGCTCGAGCTGCGACCGCGCCGCCATCTGCTGGGCGAACAGTGCCGTCTGGATGCCGTGGAAGAGGCCCTCCAGCCATCCGACGAGCTGGGCCTGCGCGATGCGCAGTTCCGCGTCGGACGGGGTGGAGTCGTCGGTGAAGGGCAGCGCCAGCCGCTCGAGCTCCTCGCGCAGCTCCGGTGCGAGACCGCCCTCGAGCTCGCGGATGGACGACTGGTGGATCTCCTTGAGCCGATTGCGGCTGGCGTCGTCGAGAGGAGCGGCTCGCACCTCCTCCAACAGCTGCTTGATCATGGTGCCGATGCGCATGACCTTGGCCGGCTGCTCCACCATGTCGCTGAGACCGCCCGACTTGTCGCCCTCGGCGTCCGACGATCCGGTGGGCCCCATGACGACGATGCCGTCGTCACCGGAGCCGCTTCCGGCCAGGCCGGAACCTCCGGTCTGGTCGCGCTCGGCTGCGGATCCAAATGCTCCCGATGTCATGGCTTCCATTGTGCGACATCCGTCCGACTCGGTCGGCCCCCACACCCGGTGACCTGGGACAGATGTGTTCAGTACCCATGTCGTGAGCCATCCTGACGAGGGGGTATGGCTCACCTCACCCGACCGTCTATCGTGTCTGCCATGACCTACGACGTCGCCCGGGTGCGCGGATTGTTTCCGTCACTCGGCGACGGCTGGATTCACCTCGATCCGCAGGTCGGGATGCAGATCCCCGACTCCGTCGCCTCCACGGTGTCCAAGGCGTTCCGGGCGCTCGTCTCGGGCCCCGGAGGCGTCTATCCCGCGGCGCGTCAGTCGCGCGCGATCGTCGACGCCGCCCGGCTCGCGGTCGCCGATCTGGTGGGGGGCGATCCCCGCGGGGTCGTCCTCGGACCGAGTCGCGGGCTGCTGCTCAACATCCTCGCCGAGGCTCTGAACACCCGGGTCTGGCTGGGGTCGCAGGTGGTGGTCAGTCGTCTCGACGACGAGGCCAACCTGGTGCCGTGGTTACGGGCCGCCGACCGCTACGGCGGCAAGGTCGTCTGGGCCGAGGTGGACATCGAGAACGGCGCGCTGCCGCCGTGGCAGTACGGCGATCTGATCGTCGACGCGACCAGCGTCGTGGCGATGACCCTCGCCTCGTCGACCCTCGGGACCGTCACCGACGTACGCGCGGTCGCCGAGGTGATCCACGCGGTCGACGGGTTGCTGGTGGTCGACGCGACCAACGCGGCGCCGTACATGTCCCTCGACATCGACGAACTGCAGGCCGACGTCATGGTGGTCTCCGCCGAACGCTGGGGCGGACCGCAGACGGCCGCACTGGTGTTCCGCGATCCCGACTATCTCTCGCGGGTACGTCCGGTGAGCCTGTCCCCGAACGCCGAGGGGCCGGAACGACTCGAGGTCGAGGGACATCAGTACGCCATGCTCGCGGGCCTGGTGGCGTCGGTCGAACACCTCGCGTCCCTCGACGAGGCCGCCGAGGGCACCCGTCGCGAGCGCCTGGTGACGTCGATGACGAGCCTGTCGCACTACCTGCAGAGGTTGCTGTCCTACCTGATCAACTCGCTCGACCAGCTCAACACGGTCCGTGTCCTGGGTACCGCCGACGCCCGCGTGCCGACGGTCAGCTTCACCGTCGCCGGGGTCACCGCCGACAAGGTGGTGCGACGTCTCGCCGACAACGGCATCTGCGCGTTGGCGGACGTGTCCAATCGTGCGTTGAGCGGGATCGGGGTCGACGACGTCGGCGGAGCGGTCACCATCGGCCTCGGTCAGTACTCCACGCCGTACGAGGTCGACCAGCTCGTGCGGTGCCTCGGTTCCCTCGGCTGACCGCCTACCGTGCCGTAACGACCCGCCGAACGTGCCGTAACCACGCACCGACCGTGCCGTAACCACGCACCGAACGGGC
Source organism: Williamsia phyllosphaerae (assembly GCF_014635305.1). NCBI lineage: Bacteria > Bacillati > Actinomycetota > Actinomycetes > Mycobacteriales > Nocardiaceae > Williamsia > Williamsia phyllosphaerae. The sequence goes on from NZ_BMCS01000001.1 coordinate 1,449,211, forward strand.
CGAGACGGCGCCGGATCAGAGCGTGAGCAGGACCTTGCCGATCGCCGCGCTATCCTCGAGGTGCTGGTGCGCCTGGCGGGCCTGCTCGAGCGGGTAGGTGCGGTCGATGATCGGCCGGACGCGGCCGGCCTCGACCAAGGGCCAGGTGTGGTCCCGGACCCCGGCGATGACCGCCGACTTCCCGATGGGGCCGTCGACCGGCCGTCCCCGCAGGTTGGTGGCCATCACCGAGCCGCGCTTCTTGAGCAACGCGCCGATGTTCAGCTCCGCGCTGGCACCGCCCTGCATCCCGATGATGACCAGACGTCCACTGTCGGCGAGCGCGGAGACGTTGCGCTCCAGATATTTCGCTCCCATGATGTCGAGGATCACGTCGGCCCCGCCCAGGTCACCGACCACGTCGACGAAGTCCTGGTCGTTGTAATCGATGGTCGTGGTGGCCCCGAGGTCGGCGCAGAAGTCGAGCTTGCGCTTCGAGCCCGCGGTCACCGCGATTCGTGCTCCGAGCGCGTGTGTGAGCTGGATGGCGTGGGTGCCGATGCCGCTGGCGCCGCCGTGCAGCAGCACCAGTTCGTCGGGCTGGAGACCGGCGGCCATGAACAGGTTCGAGTAGACCGTCGCCGCGACCTCGGGCAGTCCCGCGGCCTCGACGAGGTCGACCCCCTTCGGCTTGGGCAGGACCTGGCCTGCGGGAGTGGCGACGTACTCCGCGTATCCGCCGCCTGCCAGCAGCGCACAGACCTCGTCACCGACGGTGAAGCCCTCGACGCCATCGCCCAGTTCGGCGATGGTCCCCGACACCTCCATCCCCAGGATCTCGCTCGCACCGGGCGGCGGTGGGTAGAGGCCCTGGCGTTGCATCAGGTCGGCGCGGTTCACGCCGGCCGCGGCCACCGCGATGAGTACCTCGCCGGCTGCCGGCCTCGGCCGCTCGGCGTGATCGGTCTCGAGCGTGGCCGACGAACCCGACCCCTGGATGTTGATGATGCGCATGGAAGTCACCCGTCCATCTCTACCCGCGTAGTCGCACCGAAGAAACGCACGGGCGGAATCGTGCGATGTGACGTGCACAACGTGTGCATTCGGTCGTTCGCACGACTGCCGAATGGACGCTTGTCCACGTAGGGTTTGTGAACACCGGTTCGGGCCGGTCGGGGAGTGCAGGGAGTTCTGTGGTGAGTGTGAACGGTCAGCCTGTCGGCTCCGTCGAGGGTTCCTCGGAGTCGGACACGTCGGTCGCGGACTGGCTCTCCGCGACCGAGCAGGCGGCATGGCGGTCGTTCGTCGACGGCTCCCACGAACTCATCGGAGCCCTCGACCGCGCTCTCAACGCTGACGCCGGCCTCAGCTTCGAGGAGTACCGGATCCTGGTGATTCTGTCGGAGAACGACACCCTGCGGATGTCGGACCTCTCACGCGGCGGGCTGGCCTCGCGTAGCACGGTGTCGAGACAGGTGTCGCGGCTCGTCGAGCGTGGCGACGTCGAGCGTCTCCCGGATGTCAACGACGCCCGCAACCGCCTGGTCCGTATCAGCGAGCTCGGCCGCGAGCGCCTGCACGAGGCCGCGAAAGACCATGTGCGCCTTGTCCGTCGGTACATGTTCGATCATCTGGCGCCGGAGCAGGTGGTCGAGATGACCCGCATCCTCACCACGGTCCGAAACACCATCGACGAGCCTGACGTACGCTGATCCCGCTGGGAAGTGTGGCAGAGCGGCCGAATGCACTCGCCTTGAAAGCGAGCGTGGGTGAAACCACCGGGGGTTCAAATCCCTCCACTTCCGCCATGACCGCCTTACTTGAACCCGAGGGGCTCTGACCCCAAGGGAGTGCGAGTAGCCAGTCAAAGTGGTACAACGCCCTGTGTCTGCGTAGCGGTTTCATTACGTCGGCGTGGGCTGCTGTTTCCGTCTACGAAAGACGACTGCGTGCCCGCGGATGCTGATACTGCCTCAAGTATTCCTCGGACCGGTTTGGGGCGATGCCGTCCTGGCACGAGTCAAGCCGCGTACGGTGCCGGCGCTGTGAAGTTGTGAGAAGAAACTGCGTGACCTGGGGTCGAGTGCTTCGATATCGCGGGCCAGTGTCGTAGCCTGGAGCAAGATTCAGCTCAACTGATTCGGCGTCTTAAGGCATGGGTCAAAACTTGCAGAGTGCTGCCGACGGGCTAAGCAGTCACGTTCCATGCGCGAATCGACTCAGGCTGTTGGTAATAGCTATCACGCGGTGAAACCGAAACCGGGGAACCCCCCGCTACCCGTCTCCAGGTAGTACATAATCTGATTCTTTCTATCGTGGATGGGTGTAGCGAGATATCTCTCACTGATCCGGATAGCCATCTGATTTTGAACAGCACTGAAACCGGGAACTGCTTCCACTAAGCTGGCCACGGTGTTACCTACGATGTATGCCGGAAGCAGAACGCTGCCAACTGATTTTGTTTCGACCTCCTCGCGGAGATCTGATGTATGCGCGAGTCTCAGCGTGAAGCCTTCGATCATTGAACTCATTATTGCTGGTATCAGCCGATAATTTCCCTCGTACTCTTTGCGGAGTCTAATGCCAAACGTCTGAAAGACAAACGAGACAAAAACAGATATCCGACCTAGTACAACAGACTCATTGTCTTCGAGTTCATCTAAAGCCTCCCGGGAAACCTGCTCGTCGGACGAATATAACAGTGATGTAAAACTCACATAGCTTCGCCATTCGACACTGTCGCTTATGCGGCGGATATCTCGATCAACGCCCACCATGACGCTGTCGCGAAGAAGGTCCAGCCTCCCCTCTTCCGACTCAAGCTCGTTCTTGCGAGTAGCTACAAGATTGAAAGCCGCATCGACCGACTCATCCGAGAGGACCGCGGATCTGATCCAACTAGTCCGCGCCAGTTCTAAAATTAAATCACGAGTAAACTCTTTCTTGCTGTCCCATCGGCGATAGGCGGTGCTGCGGGAAACCCGTGCCGCTCGGATCGTGTCTTCGAAACCCTGTTGGGTTAGTCCTACTTCCAGTCCAGCGTCGTGGACTGCGTCGACCGCGGCTTTGATGATGACGTCGGAAGGTTTGTCCGGTTGCGCCCGTCCTGCGTGTCGATCGCCACCCCTTCCAGTGTTGTGCTGTCCGGGTTTTTCACTCTTCGCCATGTTCTGACAACTCCTGTCCTGACACATCTGATCTCAAGTGATCGGACCGAACGCTTGACCGACGCATCTCACTGGATCAGACTAGGGCAGACAAGGCATGCGCAACAGTGGCTGTCCGTCGGACGGAAGCTGTGGTCCGCAGGCCGCCAGCAGAGACAGGGGGCGGGGTCATGACCGACCGTCAATGCACGATCGTGGTTCACGGCACCGGAGGCCTGCCTTTAGGTCTACTTTGTCGCCAACTCGGAGAGGCCAGCCACCCATACACCCTCGTTGGTCGGCTGAACCCAGATGATGAGAGACGCCGTGCCGTAGTAAAGGCGCTTCGAGGATGCGGCGGATTCCTCTCAGGGGAGCATGTTGAGTCGGCACAGTACGTGAGCGTCCCGCGGATGATCGTCACAGGCGACGGGGACGGCGAACAGCAACTCGCAGCACTGTTGCGCCAGCCTGGCGATGTCCTGTACTTGCACTCAGTTCGCCAGGGTCAAGCAGGGATTGTTGAAGGTGTCGTGGCCGCCATTGCTGATCGACGCAGGATGTTGGTTCCGGGAGTCCTGTACTTGATGCCGTGTGAAAACACAGTTGCGTATGAAATTTCCAGGCTGGAATCTCGACTGCGTGGTCCAGGGTTCACGTATATGCCTGCGATGGTTGACCGGATTTGTTCTAACGTCGGCATCACGCGGGCCGGAACGCCGTTCGTAACCGCAGAGGAAGAGTACGAGTGGGCGGCCCAGATCGACGAGACCGGTGGCGACGCGCACGACGCCATCAGGCACTTGGCTTCCACGATCGGCCTCAAGGTCGTGCCTGATATCAGGCCCATCAAATTTAGAAAACTACTTCTCATGAACGGTTCGCAGCTGGGCTATAGCGTACTCGCTCACAAGAGGGGGCATGATTACCTCTCCGAATATCACAGCGCCAGGCCGCGCGCGTTGAAGGTCCTTATGCAGGATTTGTTGTCTGCGGTTGAGAACTCGCAATTCGAATATGACGACGAACTCAAGCAAAAGTTTGACTGGTATTACGATCGAATCCTGGCGAGTATGTCGACCGGCGCAGACGGCAAGGGTGACACAACTGCTCGGATGATGAGCAAGGCGTCGACGGAGTCGGCAGGCGACTATCTGCGGGATGTGGCCGACAAGCTCGGTGACGCGGTCACGATCCTCCGCACGCGGTACTCGGCCGACGTGGTGGATAAGAAGCTTATTAAGCGGTCCTACGACGCGGCGCGGTCAATCGAATTCTGACGCTGCCTTCGAGTGAAGGTCCTCGACCTGTCGCCCAAGATCCTTCATTCGAGCATCAACTGCCGCCCGCCCAAGCCGAGCAACTCGGCGGTCGAAGTCTTCAGCTTCGGCCATAGACTCTTCATGTTGCACGACCTCCTGCTCTGAAAGGTCTGCGCTGAGGGTGTCCACATTCCGTTCATACGTGCGGTGCACCATATTAGTTGCCTCCACTTACCTTTTGGTGCCAGTCAACCTTGAGACACCAGATGATGGGGTCGAGGTGGACGACCGGCCACGCATCTTCCGATACGACGATCAGTACACCGTACATCGGGCTTCATTACACGACTGTGAGGAGATCTGGCCTAGGCGCCACGCACACGGACACGGCGTGTGACCCATGTGGTGTTTGTGGCTCTTGTTACAGAAGCTACTATGCCCGCGAAGGACGAACGCGTCAATCGCTAAACGCGGCTTCAGTCGTCGTCCAAAAAGTCCAGATAAACCGCCCCCAGGCTGCGGATCAGTTAAAACAACCCACACGAACGCGACTCTGCCTGTGCGACACCGGGAGGTCACCACGACCACCGACGACGTCACGTCTTCACCCACGACCGTGGCGTCGGCATCTCAGCCGCGCGTACTCCTATGCGTTGCGGTCGCACGCGCTCCGAGCCGGATCGGCTGTCACTCCTCTCACAGGAAGCGGTGCGCGTCAGACGCCGAACAGCGGCGGCAGCGCCAGCAGGATGATCGCGGTCCAGGCGACGTGGGTCAGCATGGGCGCGAGGACACCGCCGGTCGCACGTCGTTCCAGAGCGCACACGAGTCCGAGCAGGATCGCTGCGAAGCCGAGCATCGGGTTGCCGCTGGCCAGCGTCACGACGATGTAGATGATCGTCGAGTAGACCACCGGGTAGTACTTGCCCAGCGCCGAGTAGAGGGCGCCGCGGAAGAACAGTTCCTCGGCGATGCCGTTGACCAGTGCGATCGCGACGACGAGGGCGAGGTTGCCCGCGGTCGCGTACTCGAAGACGCCGGCGATCAGGTCGCGGATCGGGGGGATCTCGCGGACCACGAGCCCGCCGACGACGAAGAACAGGCCGAGCCCGATCCCCACACCGAGCCCGGTGAGCACCGGTCGGCGTTTGTGTCCGCGCCACGTGACCCGCCCCAGGTGTAGCGGTCGCGACAACGCCGCCCCCACGACCCAGACCGCGGCGAGCGCGAGTGTGTAGACGTAGAAGATCGGGTCGCCCGGCTTCGCCGACAGCGACAGTGCGAGGAACACCGCACCGAACACGAGGAAGACGATCACCACGATCCGGCGGCGTCGCACCACCGACCGCGCCTCGTCGGGATTCGTGGGTCGACGGTCGAGCAGCGCGGTACGCAACTGGTCCCAACCCTCGGTGGCCCTGGTTGTCATCGTGGTCATGGTCTCACCGCCCGACGTGTGACGCGATCTTGTTGGCACGGGACACCGCGAAGTCGACGCCGGTGCGGACGGCCCCCGCGGCGGGACCGACCGACAGCACGAGGCCGGCGCCGAGGCGCTCGAACTCGTTCCATCCACGTGCGGTGATGACGCTGGACCCGACGCGTCGGATCCGCAACCAGTCGCCGCCGGCCCACTCGGGGTCGGAGTCGGCGAGGTGGTGGATGTCGGCGAGCTTGTTCACCGGCAGTGCCGGTCCGGCGTGCAGCGAGGCCTCGACGGCCTGGCGCACGGTGAGCAGACCGCCGGGCGGGTCGGGGACGATCGATCGGATGCGGTCCTCCGACGCGAACATCGGGTAGTCCAGGGACGCGACCAGGTCCCCGGTGAGGTCGGTCGGCACGGGCACCAACCGCCCGCTGACCAGCGACGCCAGCCCGGTGCCCAGGCCGCGCAGCGGCAAGGGGAGCCGGCGACGTCGCGCTGCGGAGAGGTAGGTGAAGAGCAGCTCGCGGTAGCTGGCCTTGTTCGCACCGGCCACGTCGTAGGCGCCCGCCGGGAGCCTGTCGGCATCGGCTGCGGCGACGAGGTAGTACACGACGTCGCGCACGGAGATCGGGTCCATCTTGTTGTCGGCCCAGTGCGGGAGCGGGATGACGGGGAGTCGGTCGGACAGATACCGCACCAGCTCGAACGAGGTCGACCCGGCGCCGACGACGACCGCCGCGCGCAGCCACACGAGCTCGGGTCCGTCCTCGACCTTCAGGTACTCGGCGACCTCCGCGCGGCTCGCGAGGTGCTCGGAGAGCTTCTCGCCCTCGGGGACGAACCCGCCGAGGTAGACGATGCGCGAGACACCGGCGTCCTTGGCCGCCTCGGCGACGTTGCGCGCGGCCGCGTTGTCCTTGTGGCGGAAGTCGGTCTCACCGATGCCGTGCACCAGGTAGTAGACGACGTCGACGTGACCGACGGCGCCGAAGGCGGTGGCCGCGGCGGTGCGGTCGGATGCGTCGAGGGCGACGGGCACCACGTCGTCGTACCACCCGAATGCGGCCAGCCCGTCGGGCTTGCGCGACGCGGCGATGACCTCGTGGCCTTCGGACAGAAGTTCGGTGACCAGACGTGACCCCACGTAGCCGGTGGCACCTGTGACCAGAATTCGCATAACCCCCACCGTACGGAGGGTGACGTGCGGATTCAGTGTGAGATGTGGCTCGTGCGGCCCTGGGAACAACCGCGCCGACGGGCGACTACAGCCAATCCCGCCGCTTGAACAGCAGGTAGAGCACCGTCATCGACACCACCAGCAACGACACGCTGGTGATGAACCCGCCGGTGTGCTCGAAACCGGGGAACGGGACGTTCTGGCCGTAGAAACCGGTGATCGCGGTCGGGACGGCGATGATCGCGGCCCATGCCGTGAGCTGTTTCATCACCGTGTTGAGGCGGGCGTCCTGCAACGAGAGGTTGGTCTCGAACACGGTGGTCACCATGTCGCGCAGCGACTCGGTCCACTCGGTGACCCGCAGGACGTGGTCGTAGAGGTCGGTGAACTCGGGCTCGAGGGTGTCGCCGTGGCCGAGCTCGTGTCGCTTGCGCTGGATCAGCGACACCACCTCGCGCATCGGCAGCACCACGCGGCGCAGCGCGACGAGGTTCTTGCGCAGCGAATAGGTGCGCCGCTGCAGGGCCCGGGAGGCGACCTTCTCGTCGAACAGCAGCTCCTCGAGATCCTCGATGGCGTCGTCGAGCTGCTGGACGGTGTCGAAGTGCCCGTCGACCACCACGTCGAGCAGTCCGTGCAGGAGTGCGCCCACGCCGTAGTCCTGCCCACCGATCTCATCCCACCGGCGCAGCACCTCGTCCATGTCGAAGACGTCGCTGTACTCGCTGTCACCCCGGTCGCCGCCGCCCTCGGTGAGCCGCACGGTGATCAGCGCGTTGTGCACGATGAACAGGGAAATCCGCTCGAACCGGATCCGGGCCGCGGCGGCGTCGACGGCCTCGTCCCCGGTCGTCGCCGTGGGTGCATCGAACGCGACGGCGTAGACCGTGACGAAGGTGTGCTTGGCGTAGGCGGTGGCCTTGACCCGCTCGGAGGCCGCCAACGCGTCCTCGACCGCCCACTTGTTGAGGCTGAGTTCTTCGGCGAGCCGGGTCATCGTGTCGTGCGTCGGGTTGATCAGATCGGCCCAGACGAGGCGGTCCGGGTCGTCGATGCAGTCCGACACCTTCTCGAGCTCGAAGCCGTCGACCGGTTCGCCCTTGTGCCAGATCTGGCCGCGCACGGCCTGGTTGCTCACGACCTCATCGTGCCACCGCCGAGCCGTCGGTCAGCGGTGAGTGGAGAACCCCGAGCGTCGACGGTGTCGCTCGACGGCCAGCCCGACGAGACGATCGATCAGGTCGGTGTACTCGAGGCCGGTCGCCTCCCACATCTTCGGATACATCGACGACGGGGTGAAGCCGGGAATGGTGTTCACCTCGTTGAGCAGCCAGCCGCGGCCGTCCTCCTCGTAGAAGAAGTCGACCCGGGCCATGCCCGAGCACCGCAGCGCGGTGAACGCGCGGCCTGCGAGTTCGCGTACCTCGGCGATGGCGTCGTCGGTGAGTTTCGCCGGGATCGACAGTGCCGCGGTGCCGTTGAGGTACTTGTCCTCGTAGTCGTAGAACTCCGCGCCGGGCAGGATCTCGCCGGGAAGGGAGGTCTCCGGAATCGCGTTGCCGAGCACCGCGACCTCGATCTCGCGACCGACGACGCCCTCCTCGATGACGATCACCTCGTCGTAGGTCAGGGCCAGGTCGATGGCGGCGACGAGTTCGTCGGCGTCGTGGGCCTTGGAGATGCCGACCGACGATCCGAGGTTGGCGGGCTTGACGAACACCGGCAGGCCCAGTTCGGCCAGTACCCGGTCGACGATGTCGGAGCGGGTGCCGATGCCGTCGCGGTACTCCAACCAGCGGCATTGCGGGATCCCGGCCTGGGCCGTGGCGACCTTGGCCATCGCCTTGTCCATGCACAGCGCGGACCCGAGCACTCCGCTGCCGACGTAGGGGATGCCCGCGAGCTCCAACATGCCCTGCACGGTGCCGTCCTCGCCGTGCGGTCCGTGCAGCAGCGGCAGAACCACGATCGGGGCGTCGGAATCGGCGTCCCGGAGCAGCTTCAGTGCCTCGACCTCGGTGCCAGTCGTGCTCAGCGAGGAGGGAAGGGCGTGCGACCCGGTGAGCGCGGCGATGGCGTCGTCGTTGCGGACCCACTGCCCCTCGTGGGTGATGCCGATGGGGACGAGGTCGTACCGGCTGCGGTCGGCCGCGGCCAACACGTGTGCGGCGGAGACGCAGGAGACGTCGTGCTCGGCGGAGACGCCGCCGAACAGGACCACGAGGCGGTGCCGGCCCGGGGTCTCGCCGGGAGAGGAACCGCTCTCGGGGGCGGGAATCAGCATGGACCACACCCTACGGACCCCATCGGTTGCCTGGCGAGGGTGTGGTTTCCCGGCGGCGGCAGAGTACTTTCGGTGGGTGCATTTCTCAGCGAACGAGGTGGCAGAAGCGACCGGCGGCCGTCTCACCGGCCCCGATGTCACCGTCGACGGCGCCAGCATCGACTCGCGGACCGTGGCGGCGGGACAACTGTTCGTCCCGATCGTCGCCGAGCGTGACGGCCACGACTTCATCGCCACAGCCGTCGACGCCGGTGCATCGGCGTTCCTCACCGACCGCGCGGTGGATTCTGACGCGACGTCGATCCAGGTGGCCGACACCTCCCTCGCCCTCGCCGATCTCGGACGGGCGGCCCGCGCGCGGCTGACCGGACCGGTCATCGGGGTCACCGGCTCGGTGGGCAAGACCTCGACCAAAGATCTCCTCGCGCAGGTGCTCTCGACGCAGATGCGCACCGCGGCCAACGAGCGGTCGTTCAACAACGAGCTGGGTCTGCCGTTGACGCTGTTCGGCGCGCCCGACGGCACCGAGGCGGTGGTGGTCGAGATGGGCGCCCGCGGAGTCGGACACATCGCGACGCTCTGCGACATCGCGCACCCCACCATCGGCGTCGTCACGCGGGTCGACGGGGTTCACCTGGAGTTGTTCGGCAGCATCGCCGCGGTCGCGCAGGCGAAGGGGGAACTCGTCGAGTCGTTGCCCGCCGACGGACTGGCCGTGCTGAACATCGACCAGGAGGCGGTCGCGGCGATGGCGTCACGGACGTCTGCGCGTGTCATCGGCTACGGCCTCGCCACACCCGCCGACGTCCACGCCGCCGACATCCGACTCGACTCCGAGCTCCGCCCGACCTTCACCCTGCACACCCCGTGGGGGTCGGTCGAGGTGTCGATGGCCGCGCGCGGTCGTCATCAGGTGTCGAACGCGCTGGCCGCGACCGCGGTGGCCGGTGGCGTCGGCATCGACCTCGACAAGATCGCCGAGGGGCTGTCCGGTGCGGCCATCTCCGGCCTGCGGATGGAGCTGTCGCGCACCGACTCCGGGGTCGCGGTGCTCAACGACTCCTACAACGCCAACCCGACCTCGATGAACGCGGCGCTCGACGCGCTCGTCGGGTTGTCCGACCGGCGCCGGGTCGCGGTTCTCGGGGTGATGGCCGAACTCGGTGACACCGCGCGCGCCGAGCACCTCGCCATCAGCGAACGCGCCGCCACCATCGGCGTGGACGTGATCGCCGTCGACGCAGCCGATTACGGCCCGTCGGTCACCCATGTTCCCGACATCAACGCCGCGGTCGCCGCGCTGAGCGACCTGCGGTCCGGGGATGCCGTTCTCGTCAAGGGCAGTCGGGTCGCGGCACTCGAACGGGTCGCGGCTGCATTGCTCGCCGCACCGGGCGCCTCCTGAACGTCGACGACCGTCGGCCGGCGCCCACCCCGGGTCGGGCGACCAGGCGCGTCGACTCTCTGACCGGGATCCGTACGCTCGCGGCATTTCTCGTGTGCGCGACACACGCCGCTTTCTGGACGGGCAACTACACCGACGACCTCGCGGGCCGGTTCTTCGCCCGCCTGGAGATCGGTGTCGCGATCTTCTTCGTGCTGTCGGGCTACCTGCTGTTCAAGCCGTGGATGGCGTCGCTGGCCACCGGCGGCCGTCGCCCCTCGGTGCGGCGTTACGCCGAACACCGGGCGCGACGGATCCTGCCCGCCTACTGGGTCACGGTGCTGGCGGTCTACGCGATCTTCGCGTGGTGGCGCACCGACACCTCCGACCTCGGCCAGGGGTGGTCGGGGTTGCTGCGCAACCTGACGCTGACGCAGATCTACGGCTACGGCCACCTGCACTCTGGGCTCACCCAGATGTGGAGTCTGGCCGCCGAGGTCGGCTTCTACCTCGTCCTGCCGATCGCCGGATGGCTGATCGTCAGCGCCGTGTGTCGCCGACGGTGGCGTCTGGACCTGGTTGTCATCTCGCTGGTGGTCCTCGGGTCGGTGTCGCCGCTCTGGGCGATCGTCACCCACACCGGGGACGGGCTCGACCCGACCGCGCGGTTGTGGCCCCCGGCGTTCCTCACCTGGTTCGTCGGCGGCATGCTGCTGGCCGCGCTCGCCCAGACGCGGCTGCGGATCAACCCGTTGCTGTCGGTGCTGATCGCGGTGCTGGCGTTCCAGGTCAGTTGCACCTCGATCGCAGGCGAGCCGACGATCACGCCGCTGTCCGGATCGGCCACCGTCATCAAGCTGCTGCTCTACCTCGTCGTGGCGCTCGGCCTGATCGCGCCGCTGGTGCTCGGACCGGCCGGCTCGTGGTGGGACCGTCTGATGGGATCGGGCCCGATGGTGTGGCTCGGCGAGATCTCCTACGAGTTCTTCCTCGTCCATCTGATGGTCGTCGAACTGGTCATGGACCTGCTCGGGTACACGATCTTCACGGGGTCGATGGTCGGCGTGCTCATCGTCACCAGCGTGCTGAGCATCCCGGTGGCGTGGCTGCTGCACCGCCTGACCGTGGTGTTCTGGCGTCCGCGGGCCACCGCTCCGAAACGCGAATCCGTACCATCGGTCCCATGACCGAGCCCGGTTTCCCCCACCCCGGACCCCGACTGCCCGACCCCCTGACGCCGTCCGACATCGGTCGGTGGTGTGAGAAGTCGGTGATCCCGGGTGTGCAACCGGAGCTGTCCGACGACGCCGCGGTTGTCATCGCGTCCGGGCACCTGTCGGATGCGGCGCGCGGGATCGTGATCCGCAGGATGTCGGCGGGGCTGCCCGTCCCGACCTCGTCGTCGATCAACGGTGCCGGCGGATTCGGTGGACTCCGACGGCTGCAGCGCAGCATCGGTGCGATCGAGGCGCAGCTCGCCAACCCGATGTTGCCGTCCATGGTGGCGCCGGTCATCCGGAGTCGCCGCAACACCATGACCCGTCGGCTCGACGACGCCCGGAAGAACGTCATCACCGGCAAGGGCATCTTCGCCACCAGCATCCGCGGTATCCGACGGGAGCGCCGTGAGGGCGTGCACCTCGAACTGGTCGACCGCGAGCGGCTGTTCGTCGGCCTGACGTACACGCCGACGCCCAACGTGAACTCCGGCGGATACGTCCGCCGGGCGGGCAGCGCCGCCATCGACCGCGTCGCCGGTGCGGTGGGTGCCGCGGCCACCAGGGCCGGCCTCGACAAGGGGAATCGCTGGGTGAACGAGATCCTCGGTGATCTCGAGACGCCCTCGCCGAACGGCGATGCGAAGTTCGTCGACGGGTACGAGACCATCCTGTTCGCTGCGGGATCCTTCTACGACCGGATCATCCGCTGTCCGGCATGGCATTCCGATCACTTCGACATGCAGCGCACCGCCGTCGACCTCAACGCCGAGCTCGCCGACATCGCCGCCGACGTGATCGCGCTGCGGACCATCCGTGTCGATCTCGACAACAGCCGTCGCGCAGCCGGTTTCGACGCCGACCTGAGCGATCACATCTCGAGCCGGGAGGGTTCACTCCGCCCGGTGTGGACCGAGCTCATCGACCGCGTCGCGGCGTTGGCGTCGGTGGCCGAGGTGGTCGAGTCGGCTGCTGTCGAGCTCCGGGTCATCGCCGAGTTCGCCCACACCGCGACGATCGACGACCGCATCGATCGGTTGGTCGCGCGGTCGGGTGAGCGGGAGATCTCCGCCGACAACACCAAGCGGCTCACCGAGCAGGTCCGCGCCGGCGAGGACCAGTTGCGGATCTACCGGGATGTATTGCAGGGCAACATCGCCCGCCTGTCCACCGGCGATGCGACCATGCGCAGCCGCCGCCTCCCCGAATAGCGGCGGTCAGGCACCGGGGACCCCGATGGTCGAGGCCAGCCACGGCAGCGACACCGACAGCGCCGTCGACGCGAATTGCCAGGAGTGCTTGCCCGGTTGGGTGTGGATCTGGCACGCGATGTCGACGGTGCGGTTCTCCGCGCACAACGTCTGTGCCGCCTGCCCCTGATCATTCGTGTCGGGTCCCTCGCCGCGCCCGCCGAGTCCGGTGCCGCCGCTCGGTGCCGAACGCGTCCAGTGGTGGCCGCCTCCACCCGCCCCTCCGGGGTGGTGGCCCCTCGTCGGACTGCCTCCGGTGTCGTCGTACCAGGCCGAGATCCCCTGGTACGGACCGTGCTTGCGCATGACGGTGACCGGATCGAACGACGCTGCGGTGGCTGCGTTCCCGCCGTACAGACGCGACAGGGTCTGGTCGGTGGTACCGGCTGTGGGGGCCGCGTCGCCGGCGATGTCGACGTAGCTCGAGAACAGATCGGGGTGCATCACGGTGAGGTCGACCGAGCAGGTGCCGCCCATCGACCACCCGACGATGCCCCAGCTCGCTGCAGACGACGAGGTGTGGAAGTGGGAGATCACGTACGGACGGACCTCGTCGGTGAGATGGTCGGCGACGTTGCCGCGCGATCCGTTCACGCACTCGGTGTCGTTGTTGAACGATCCACCCGCATCGACGAAGACCATCACCGGTGCTGAACCGTGGTGGGCCGCTGCGTAGGCGTCGACGGTGTGCATGGCGTCGCCGGTACGGATCCAGTCGGTCGGGGTGTTGAACTCGCCGGCGATCATCATGACGACCGGCAGGGTCGGTGGGGTGGCGCCCGCGAACCACGTCGGCGGCAGATAGACGTATTCGGTGCGGTGGGCGAAGTGACTCGAGCTGTCCGGGGTCGTCACCGGGACCAGGGCGCCGGTCGTGCGGGTGGTGTTGCGCATCGACGCGAGGTCGTCGGCCGACACCTGGTCGGGCAGCGGCCCGGACGTGATCTCACCCCAGGCGGCCGACACGGTCGGGAAGTACCCGACCCACTGGTTGAGCACGATCCCGGTGGCCAACAGGGCAATCGGCACGACGGCGATGGCGACCCCGCGCCGCCACCACCGCGCACTGCGCCAGCCGAACACCGCCACCCCCAGTGCGCCGACGGTGACGCCGACCCAGATCCACAGGCTGCGCGGCGCGGGGTCGGTGGCCAGGCCCTGGGAGTCGAAGTAGAGGTGTACGAGGAACGCGCCGAGGACGGCGACCGCCACCGACGCAGGCAACCAGATCAGGCGCCAGCGCCGTGTCCGCCACCCGATCGCGACCACGAGCAGCACCGCGGCGGCGATCTGGACCGTGAGCGGGAACCACCCGTCGAGCAACGACACACCCTGGTGGTGAGACCAGCCCGCGGGCACTGACATCGGAGGCACGAGCACCAGTGTGCATCGTCAAAACCGCTGCGCAGCTGAGAGTTTGCTGACAGTGACGCGTATCGGTCAATACCGACGGTCGTTTGACGGGTTCGTCCGAGATGGCCCGACGGGCCCGCTGCGGGGTCAGACCGAGATGGTCGAATCCGGGTCCCAGCTCGCGAGGATCGGCAGGACCCGGGCCGTCGTCGATCCGGGCTCCACGGTGTAGACGATGAGACTCTGGTCGGGATTGCCCGGGGTGCACAGGAACTCGATGCCGAACTGCATCGTGCCCGCCGACGGGTGCTGGATGACCTTGATCGTGCGCTCGAACTCCAGGACCTCGTGGTCGTCCCACCACTGTGCGAACTGCGGCTCGGACACACGGAGTTCCTCAATCAGTGCGGCCAGCACGGGATCACTTGGGCGGCGGGCGGCGTCGCGACGCAGCCCGGCCACCGCGGCCGACGCGAACTGTGACCAGTTCACGATCCGCTCCCGCGCGATCGGATCGCGGAACAGGTAGTGGTGCAACGACGCCCCGGTCTCCATGGGAAGGCTGAGCGCCGCACGGATCAGGGCATTGCTGGCGAGGATCTCGCCCGCGCGACCGAGCAGGATGACGGGGACGTGGTCGAGCGCCTGCATCACCTGTAGCAGACCCGCATCGGCCACCTGCACAACCGGATCGGGTGCTGACGCCGGCGCGGCGAGATCATGTAGATACGCGGATTCGACCGCGTCGAGCCGCAGCGCCCGGGCGATCGCCCGCAACACCTCCGGCGAGACGTTCGCCTGCCGTCCCTGTTCGAGCTTGCTGTAGTAGTCCGGACTTACGCCGGCGAGCTGGGCCAACTCCTCGCGCCGCAGACCCGGCACGCGGCGCCGCCCGTAGTCCGTCAACCCGACCGACGTGGGCGTGAGGCGATCGCGACGATCACGCAGGAAAGCGCTCAACGCGGTGCGGTCCTGGGGCATCACGCCAGGTTAGCCGCGTCGCCGACCACGAGCCTGGTCATGACAGACCTAGGTTGATCCTCGCCTGGTTGCCGACCGACGAGCGGCTTAGACAGAGGTCATGACAACTTCCGACACGCACAGACTCTCCGGCCGCACGGCGCTCGTCACCGGATCCACCAGCGGGATCGGCGAGGCCATCGCCGTCACCCTCGCCGCTCACGGCGCGAGCGTCGTCGTCAGCGGCCGCGACGCCGACCGCGGCACCGCCGTCGTAACCCGTATCCGGGATGCGGGCGGCACCGCGTCGTTCGTGCCGGTGGACCTCGCGGGGAGCTACGCCGACCTGCGGTCGTTCGCCGCCGCCGTCGCATCCGAGCTCGGCGGGTCGGTCGACATCCTCGTCAACAGCGCGGGCATCTACCCGGCGACGGCAACGGTGGATCTCGCCGATTCCGATCTCGACGCGATGCTGGCGGTGAACGTCCGCGCACCCCACGTGCTCGTCGGTGAACTCGCCCCGCCCATGGCGCAGCGCGGTGCGGGGGCGATCGTCACGATCGGATCGTGGATGGCCGCGGTGGGTAGCCCGTTCGCAGCCATGTACACCGCGACCAAGGCGGCCGACGAACAGCTGACCCGGAGTTGGGCCGCCGAGTTCGGGCCGAGTGGGGTCCGGGTGAACTCGGTCGCGCCCGGCGTCACGTTGACCCCCGGCAACGAGGATTCCCGCCCGATCCTCGACGCCATGACCGCGTCCACGCCCGCGGGCACCGTCGTCGATCCGCAGGACATCGCCGACGGCGTGCTGTTCCTGGTCTCCGACGAGGCATCGAAGATCCACGGGATCACCCTGTACGTCGACGGCGGGATCAACGCGACGCGGATGTGACGAACCGGCCGCTCAGCTGCGTGACCACGCGGCGAGGTGGGCCTTCTCGTCGGGGGAGAGGCGGCGGAGGGTGTGCTTCTCGATGTCGACGACGGCCATCTGCGTGGTCGCGACGCAGGCCGGTTTCGAGTCGGCCGGCGCCTGCGCGCCGCGGATCTCGTAGGAGATGGTGAAGTCGACCGACCGGAACGTGCTGATCCACATCCCGACGTGCAGCGGGGTGTCGGAGTGGCGGAGCTGTGCCTGGTAGCGGATGGCGACGTTGACGATCATCGCGCTGGTGATCAGCGGCTGGTACTCCTCGCCCGCACTCAGCAGCCATTGGATCCGCGCCTCCTCCATCAGAGTGACCATCCGGGCGTGGTTGATGTGCCCGAAGGCGTCCATGTCCGACCATCGGACGGGGACGTGGGCACTGAACGCAAAGCCGTCATCGGTGGTCACGCGGGGGTTCTCCGTTGCTCGTCGGTGGCTCAATCGTTACGCAGCCGAGGCTCACGTTGCCTGATTCGGTCGGGGGTGCAGGCGTCGCGTCTCGGTACTGTGGACACAGTCCACGATCTTTGCTGAATGCTGGGGGTATTTAGACATGCTGAACTCTCGTGTGAGAGCTCGCCCCGGCTCCGTCGCCCGGTCTCGTCCACGATCCACCCGCCGACGGGTGCTCCCGACGCTGCTCGCCCTCGGAATCGTCGCCTCCGTCGTGACCGTCGCGCCTCACGCCGCCGCCGCACCCGCTCCCGCGCCGGTGGCGAAGCTCGACAAGGTCGTGAAGGTCAACAGCAGGCACCTCGACGTCACTGTCGATTCGCCCGCCATGCGCGGCAAGGTCACCGTGTCGGTGCTGCTGCCCCGCGACACCAACGTCAGTCGGTCGACGGTCTACATGCTCGACGGAGCGGGCGCGACCGGTCAGGTCAGCGACTGGCTCACCAAGGGCAACGCCGCGAAATTCTTCGCCGACAAGAACGTCAACGTCGTGCTCCCCTCGGGCGGGGCCGGCTCGTTCTACACCAACTGGCAGAAGAACGATCCCAAGCTCGGCATGCCGCAGTGGGAAACGTTCCTCACCGAGGAGTTGCCGCCGCTGATCGACGGCAACTACAACGGCAACGGCCGCAACGCGATCGTCGGGTTGTCGATGGGCGGCCAGGCCGCGTTGGCCCTGACGTTCCGCCACCCGAACCTCTACACCGGCGCGGCATCGCTCAGCGGCTGCCCGCCGGTCAGTGGTCTGCTCAACGAGGCCTACGTGCGGGCGACCGTGGCGAAGGACGGCGGCGACGCGGACAACATGTGGGGACGGGTCGGGGGCCCGGACTGGGCTGCGCACGACCCGAGCCTGCATCTCGACCAACTCCGCGGCAAGAACCTCTACATCTCCGCAGGCTCCGGCGCCATCGGGCCGTTGGACTTCACGACGCCGCTCGACCCGGGGATGTCGCGTCCGGCCACGCTGCTGGCCGCGTCCGGACTGGAATCGGGTGCGTACCGGTGCTCGCTGGAGTTCGCGCTCACGCTGCGCGCCAACGGTGTCGCCGCGGACGTCAGCTTCCCGCTCATCGGCACGCACAGCTGGGCCTACTGGTCGCGGGACCTGCCGCTGCTGTGGCCGACGATCTCCCGGGGCCTGTAGGCCGCCGTCCTCATCGCCGTCGGGCAGACCTCGGTGGCGCCGAGCGCATGTGGTCACGGACCGGGGACAACAGGCCGGCCAGTGTCCCGGCGTCATCGCGGGACAGTGTCGCGAACAGCTGTTGTCTGACCACATCGGTGTGACCGGGTAGCACTGTGGCGACCACCGCGCGCCCGGCGTCGGTGATCGAGACCGTGACGCCGCGTTCGTCCTCTGCGGACGGCGCGCGAGTGATGAGTCCCGCCTTCTCGAGCAGACCGGCCTGATAGGTCAGCCCGCTGCGGCTGTAGACGACGCCGTCGGCGAGATCGGTCATGCGTTCGCTTCCGGTCGGTGAGTCAAGGCCGAGTCGCGCCAGGAGTTGGAACTGCACGTAGCTCAGGTCGCCGGCCTCGCGCAGTTGCTGCTCGACCGCGTGCCGGAGCAGTCCGGCGACATCCATGAGGGCGAAGTAGGCGTTCAGCTGCGTCGCGTCGAGGGGCTGGGGCGCTTCGGTCATGCCGTCACTCTAACCAGTAGTTCACATTCGAAGTACTTGCTTCGAATGTGAAGTACTGCTACGTTCCGAATATGCTTCGAACTCGAAGCACATTCGGATCTGACGAGAGGTGCGGTCATGAGAGCAGTGCGATTCCACGAGTACGGCGACCCCCAGGTGCTTCGCGTGGAGGACGTCGATCGGCCGGAACCGGGTACCGGGCAGGTCCGGATCCGCGTCGCCGGGACGACCTTCAACGGCGTCGACGGCAACATCCGCGCCGGGTTGATGCAGGACCCGATGCCGCTGTCGCTTCCCCACGTCCCTGGTGTGGACGTCGCGGGGACGGTCGACGCCCTCGGCGACGGGGTGGACGACATCGCAGTCGGTGATCGCGTCGTGGGCTTCCTGCCGTTCGTCGACGACGGTGCGGCCGCGGAGTTCGTCCTGGCGCCGGCGCAGATCCTCTCCCCGGCCCCGACGACGATCCCGCTCGCCGATGCGGCCGCGTTACCGGTCGTCGGTCTCACCGCGCTGCAGGCGCTGGTCGACCACGCCGGCCTGCGGGCCGGACAACGGATCCTGATCAACGGTGCCGGCGGCGCGGTGGGCAACTATGCGGTGCAGTTGGCCGCATCGGTGGGCGCCCACGTCATCGCCACGGCCGGCCCGAACAGTCGGAGCCGCGTCGAGGCGGCCGGCGCCGACGAGATCATCGACCACACCACGACCGACGTGATCGACGCGGTGACGCAGCCGGTGGATGTCCTGCTGAACCTCGCGTCGATCGACCCCGACCGTTTCGCCGCCCTCGCGACGCTCGTCGCCGACGGTGGGGTCGTGGTCAACACGACGGTGTGGATGCCGGTACCGACCGACGCGGATCGCGGCGTGCGGGGCGTGGACATGTACGTGCGCAGCGATGCCGCCCAGTTGGCCGAACTGGTCGCCCGTGTCGACCGGGGTGAGCTGATCGTCGATGTCGCCGAACGGGTCTCGCTCACCGGGCTGGTCGACGTCCACACCCGGGCGGCCCAGGGAAAGGTGTCGGGCAAGATCGTGGTCGTCGTCGACCCCTCGGTGTGAGGGCTCAGGTTCGACGTCGTGAGCGCCGTGTGGCCACGAGGTAGGCGATGACCCCAACCACCGGCAACAGCCAGATGACCGCGACGGCGCGCCATCGGGTGCCGGTGGGCGCCGTCGAGCGCGTCATGAGATCAATCGTCACGTAGGTGGCCATAGCGACCCAGGCGAGTACGACCGCGGCCAGGGCGAGCCACCCCGCGACCTCCATGTAGTGCGGGAACATGTTGCATCCCCGGGTACGGGCGCACTTGCTGAAACCCATCGCCTCAGCGAGGCCTGCCCGCCTCGGAGACCCAGCGCTGCGCGAAGTCGAGGAACACGTCGTTCTCGTGGGGCTCGGTGACCGTCACCCGCACGCCTTCGCCGGCGAAGGGGCGGATGACCACCTTGTGTTCCAGTCCCGCGGCGGCGAAGTCGAGGGCATCGGCGCCGAGGTCGATCCACACGAAGTTGGCCTGCGACTCCGGCACCCGGTAGCCCAGCTCGATCAGGCGGGCGGACACCCGGGCACGTTCGGCCACGATGGCCTCGGTCCGCGCGAGCAACTCCGCGTCGGCGGCTAGGCAGGCGACCGCGGCCGCCTGGGCGAGGCTGTTGACGCTGAACGGGATGTGGACCTTGCGCAGCGCCTCGATGACTGTCGGGTCGGCGATCGCGTACCCGACCCGCAGCCCGGCCAGTCCGTAGGCCTTGGAGAACGTCCGCAGCACGACGAGGTTGCGGTAGCGGCGGTGCAGTTCGATCGCGTCGTAGCGTTGCTCGGCCGAGGGGCGCAGGTACTCGATGTAGGCCTCGTCGAGCGCGACGACAACCTCGGGCGGCACCCGGTCGAGGAACGCGGTGAGGTCGTCGGCGTCGACGACGGTGCCGGTGGGGTTGTTCGGGTTGCAGACGAAGATCAGGCGGGTCCGCTCGGTGATCGCCTCGGCCATCGCGGACAGGTCGTAGGTGTGGTCACCGGTCAGCGGGATCTGCACCGGCGTCGCCCCCACCACGCGGGTCGCCAGCGGGTAGGTCTCGAACGACCGCCACCCGAACAGGACCTCGTCGCCGGGCGCGCTGGTGATCGCGATCAGGTTCTGACACAGACTCACCGACCCACAGCCGGTCTGGATGTTGTCCGGGGTGACGCCGAGTCGCTTGGCCAGCGCCTCGGTGAGCTCCACCATCGCGTTGTCCGGATAGCGGTTGAGGCCGACCGCCGCGTCGGCGATCGCGGTGGCGACGCTGGGCAGAGGGCCGAAGGTGACCTCGTTGCTCGCCAGCTTCACCGCACCCGGGAACGTCTTGCCGGGAACGTAGGCGGGCAGGGTGGCCAGATCGGGTCGGATGCGCGGTGTCACACCTCGAATCTAGGCGGGTGTCCTGCGGGTTACCAACCGGTTTGCTCCGCGCGACGCACGCTGTGTAACCTTTGCTCTCGGCAGTTCGTAAGGACTCCGCTGGAGGCGTGCCAGAGCGGCCGAATGGGATTCACTGCTAATGAATTGTCCCGCTAAAACGGGACCGGAGGTTCAAATCCTCTCGCCTCCGCCACGGCACCAGCGGCCGTACAACTGAACACGCACGACCACGCGCCCGTAGCTCAACGGATAGAGCACCTGACTACGGATCAGGAGGTTAGGGGTTCGAATCCCTTCGGGCGCACAACGAGGTCCCGCCGCATCTGCGGCGGGACTTCTCTGTTGTACGGCGGTGAACGCGCGCGAAGCGTTCGCCCGCGCGCCCAGTTTGGCGCGCGTGTGAACGGTGGGCGCGCGTTCGTCCACGATCCCTACCGCGCGGCGGCCAACGCCCGTTCCGCGACGCTCTCTGCGTCATGGGTGTTGATGTCGATGCCGGCGACGATCGCCCCGATCCGCTCGGCCTGCTCGAGGCCGGAGAGTTCGGTGGACCGGTAGGTCCGACCCGCCGCACGGGCGCTGTCGCGGACCAGTCGGGTGCGCTCGCGTCGGAGGTCCTCGTAGACCCGCAGCCGCGCCGGGACGTCGGTCGCGGCGCAACCGCGCAGGACGACGGCGAGCGTCGCGGCATCCTCGATGGCCTGATTCGCGCCCTGTCCGAGGTGCGGGGTCACCGCGTGCGCGGAGTCGCCCAACAGTGCGATGCGGTCGGTCGCCCACCGGTCGAGGGGTTCACGGTCGTAGATGCCCCAGCGGAAGGTGGTGTCCATCGCGGCGATCACGTCGAGGACCCGTTGATCCCACCCGGCGTAGGACGCCGCGAGCTCGTCGACGTCGCCGGGAGCCGTCCAGGACTCGACGACGTCGAGGTTGCTCGGCGCGAACGCCACCACGTTCAGCAGCGACCCCGCGGAGACGGGGTAGGCCAGGAAGCTGCGCTCCGGGCCGAGCCACATCGCGCACAGGCTCATGTCGACGATGTTCTCGACACGCTCGGTGGGGATGAGCGCGCGATAGGCCATGATGCCCTCGCTCACCGGCTGCGCGGGCGTGCCCACCAGCCCCTGGAGACGCGAGTGGATGCCGTCCGCACCGATCACGAGATCGGCCTCGACGATGCTGCCGTCGGCGAACTCCATCTCGACGCCGTCGTCGTGTTCGGTGACCGCGACGACCCTGTGGCCCAGCCGGAGAGCATCGGTCGGGAGTGCGTCGGACAGCACTTGTTGAAACTCGCCGCGGTGCAGGAACAGGGTGTGCGCGGGATCGCCGAAGGACAACTCGGACGGCTCACCGGCGATCGGATCGCCCTGCCAGGTGCGGAACGCATAGTGCGAGAACCTGCCTGCGACCGCGCGGAGCTGCTCGCCGAGGCCGAGTCGGGTCAGGATCCGGGAACCGTTGGTGGCGATGGACACCCCGGCGCCCAGCGCTTTGAGCTCCGACGCCTGCTCGTAGACGACGGCGTCGACCCCCTCGGCGCGCAGCGCGATGGCGGCGCTCAATCCACCGATACCGGCTCCCACGACCGCGACGCGAAGTGTTCGATCTCGACTCACGATCCGACCTCCTCCTGGATGCGTATCTGTACCGATCGGCACATCATTGACCGTAGGCGTACCGATCGATACATTCAAGCAATGCCCCGAATGCCCGATCTCGACAAACGCGCCGAATTACTCCGCGCGGTCGTGGGGTATCTCGAGGACAACGGCGTCAGCGACCTGTCGTTGGCCCCGATGGCGGAAGCGTTGGGGACGAGCAAGCGGATGCTGCTCTACTACTTCGGCGATCGGGGTGCGCTGCTGTCCCAGGCGCTGGAGGCAGCCCGTCCCGACGCGGGTCAGATCTTCGACGGCGTCACCACCGACGAGCAATTCGTCGAGGCTGCGCGCACCCTGTGGTTCGCCGTCTCCAGGGGAGATCAACGCCGCAGCGCGACCATGATGCTCCAGGTGTTGAGTCTGGCCACGACCGATCCCGACACCTACGGTCGGTATGCGCGCACGACGGTCGCGGTGCTTCTGAAGCCGATCACCGAAGCGCTTGTCGCAGTCGGCTATCCGCGCGCCGACGCCGCAGCTCGGGCGACCCTGGTGGTCTCCGGGTTGCGCGGACTGTGTCAGGACAGACTGGTGACCTCGCAGCGTGCACGGGTCGATGCGGCGGCCGAACTCGTCATCGCCGCGGCGGTCGCCCCGGGACGGTGAGCCGACTCAGGGGAGTGTGTGCCCGGCGGCGCGGAAGATCCGATACCACTGCGCGCGGGTGAGATCGACGTCCGATCCGGCGGCCGCCTCGGACACCCGGCTCGGCGTCGTGGTCCCGAGCACGACCTGAATGTTGGCCGGGTGTCGGGTGATCCATGCGGTCGCGATCCCGGTTGGCGTGACGCCGTACTCGGTCGCCAATTCGTCGAGCACGTCGTTGAGTTCCGCGTAGTTCTCGCGGTCGCCGAGGAAGACGCCGTCGGAGGTGCCCTTCTGGAACGGCGACCACGCCTGCAGCGTCATCCCGTGGACCCGCGAGTAGTCCAGGAGCCCGTTGTCGCGACTCACCGACTGGTCGAGACCGGCGATGTTCGCGGCGACTCCGGCCGCGATGAGAGGTGCGTGGGTGACACTCAGCTGCACCTGGTTGGCCACCAGCGGCTGCGTCACCGCAGTCTTGAGCAGTTCGATCTGTCCCGGGGTGTGATTGGAGACGCCGAACGCGCGTACCTTGCCCGCCGACTGCAACGTGTCGAAGGCGGCGGCGACCTCGGCCGGCTCCATCAGCGTGTCCGGGCGGTGCAGCAGCAACAGATCCAGGTGATCTGTCCGCAGCGCGTCCAACGACTCGTCGACGGTGTCGAGGATGTGTCGGGAGGAGAAGTCGTAGAACCCGTCGCGGATACCGACCTTGCTCTGCAGCATCACCTGCTCACGCTGTGACGCCGTGAACGACACCGCCCCACCGAATCTCCGCTCGCACGCATGCCGCTCGGTGCCGTAGATGTCGGCGTGGTCGAAGACCGTGACACCGGCGTCCATGGCTGTCCCGACGAGCGTACGGATCTGCTGGTCGTCCAGCGGCTCGATCCGCATCAGGCCGAGGATCACGGACGAGGCGGGTGCGGTGACGGAGTCCAACTCGACAAACTTCATGTCACCAGCATGCCTGCCCCGCCGTCACTGCCCAACTGGTGGCGGTACGTGCCCAACTGGCGGGCTTTCGTGCCCAACTGGCGGGCTTTTGTGCCCAACTGGTGGCGGTACGTGCCCACCTGGCGGGGCGGGATCAGGGGTTCGAGTCCCCTGAGCCCTCGGCGGTCACGGTGTCCGCGGGCATCCGGTCGGCGCCCCAACTGCGTTCGATGAATCCGATGATGCGGTCGATGTCCTCGGCGGGCACGTTCTCGGGCTCCCCGTTCTCCAACGGGTCGGCGTGGAAGATGTAGAGCCGTGACGCGAACTGGTCGAACGGCAGCGATCCCTCGCCGGCCCGTTCGCCGTTGCCCGCGGTGCCGACGACGACCCCGTCGCCCCAGTCCTGGCCACTGTCGTTGTTGGGGTTGAAGAAGTACACACGCATCACGCCGTCGGGGTCGGCGGCGACGCGCAGGATCGTGATCGCGTGCCAGCCGACGTATCGCGCTGCGCTGTCGGTGACCGCGACCCCGGCCGGCTGGGGGTGGATCAGCGGCTGATCCCCGTTGTAGGCCGGGTGATACGACGCGTGGAACTGCCGCAGGAAGTCGTCGAGGTCGATCAATTTGCCGGTCTCGACGTCGACGTTGATGTGGAATTCCCTTGCTGCCCACCAGCCGTGGAACTCAGGGTTGACCCAGCGGTGCGGATCGCCCGGCCGCCCGGCGCAGCGACGGACCATCTCGGCGTAGATCCGGTCGAGGTGCGGGACCAGCAGCAGCGACACCGGATCGAGGTCGATGGGGTCGCTGGTCGCAACGCCACCGACGCTGTCGGTGGACGACAACGGCTGACCCTCGAAGTGCATGACGATCTCGCCGTCGCGCGCCGCCCAGACCACCATCTGCAGCAGGTAGTCCGGATCGTTGTAGGCCCACATCGACAACGCCCGCGCCGACTGGCAGGTCGGGTTGTCGCCCTGTCCGACGCCGAGCGGTTGGCCGAGCATCGAGAGCAGTCCGCCGAGCAGTCGGGACGCGGGATCGGGGGACGGCCCGAACGCCAACGTCATCCGCTCACGGACGGCGGGGGAGAGTTTCAGCGCGATCTGACGCCACAGCGACGGCACGATCGGCGGTTGGTGAAGGATGCCGCGGTCGAGCATCAGCGCGAGCCCGTAGAGGCACTGCGCAGTCTCGGGGTGCACGGCCTCGAGAACGAGACGATGGACCAGTTCGGGGTAGCGCTGCAACGAGATCCGACCGGTCTCGGAGAGTCCGAGCGCCTCGGGCAACCCGTAGGAGTTGTTCTCCACGAGGAAACGCACCAGCGTCGCGTGGTACGGCGAGACGAGTCCGGTGTCGTGCATCGCGCGCGCGAAACCCCCTGCCTCGAACTGCAGGGCGCCGGCGTCCATGTTCTCCAGGCGTGACCGGTAGACGTCGACGCCGGGATCCTCACGACAGGAGTCGGTGGTCCCGAACAGCGCGGTGATCAGACGGTCCAGGCCCTGACCGGAGTTCCCGAGATCGACACTCGGGTCGTCGCGGTAGATCGCGATGCGGGTGACCATCGAGGTGACCTGCTCGACCTGGATCGGACGCTGGCGCAGGATCCGCCAGATCTCCTCGACCAGTTCGTCGAGGACGCTGTCGTACCCGATCTGTTCGGCCACATAGGCGAACAGATCGCGGATCAGATACGCGGTGCGGCCCAGACGAACCCGCTCGGATTCCGACGGAGGCGTGAACAACACCTCGAGGTTCATGGCGAGGACCTGCGACAGGAACCGCCGCGCGTCGTCCGCGGAGATCGCCGGATGGGTGAACTCGCCGGCGGCGATGGCCACCAACCGCAGTTCACTGGTCGCCTCGAGCACGACGGTGTCGTTCTGACCGCTGCGCAGGCTGGGACCGACGAAACCCGGGACGAGGATGTCGGGTTGCGACCAGTCGGTGCCCTCGAACAACCCGGCGCCGTCGAGTTCGGCGGCGCGTTCACGGATCGCCGCGCAGCCGCCCTTCTGTGCCAGCACACGATGCAGGGAGTCGAGAACACGCCGCACCTTGGAGTTCTTGGTGAAGCTCGGCGCGTCACGCAGTGCGGCGGTCGCGTGATCGAGCTGCGCGAGCCGCGACGTCAGAGCCGGATCCTGCGCAGGCGAGGAATCCCCCTCTGTCGAGGAGGCATCCATCGTCTGCGTCGGTCCGGTCGAGTCGTTCCCGAGTTCCTGCTTCACACGTAGAAGTCCAGTTCTTCCTGTTGCTTGAGCAGATCCCGCATCCGATACGGGTCCTCGCCGAAGAAGTACAGCAGACCCCAGTGCGTGCCGAAGGCGGTCCGCTTGGTCACGGTCTCCTCCAGCGGCGGGGCGAGGTCGTTGGTCTCGTAGTAGTCGTCGTCGAGGGTGACCTCGGGGATCTCGAGATTGCTCACCACGCGGCGACGCGGGTAGACCCCGAAACATCCTGCGACACCCGCGGCGTCGACGACCTCGCGCGGGAAGAACGCGTCGATCTCCTCTTCGGTGGTCTTCGGGTCGAAGGCCAGCGCGAGTCCCTGGTAGGCGTTGAAACCGTAGGCGCGCTCGAGGAGCTCGAACACCTTGAAGCCCGGCGGCCGGTACGCGACCTCACCGAAGTACATCTCGCCGTCGCTGGTCACGAAGTACTCGGGGTGCACGAAGCCGAACTCGATGTCGAAGGTCTTGATGAGCTTCTCGATCTGCTCGGTGATCGCCGGACGGTACTTCTCCAGCTCCGGCGTTGCAGGCACGAACACCGAGTACCCGAGCGTCACGTACTCGGAGATGTTGAGGAACTTGATCTTTCCGTTGTGGATCCACGCCTCGACGGCGAACTCCCAGCCGTCGAGATGGGACTCCATGAGCACCGGGAACTCTTCTTCCGGGATGGAGTCGACCTCGTCGGGGGTGCGGATGACGCGGTGCCCGAGGCAGCCGGCCTTGTCGAACGCCTTGAGGTGGATCGGGTCGTTCGGGTCGCCGTCGAGCTTGAGCAGGGTCTGGTTGACGCGTCGCAAGAACCGGATGACGTCCTCGCGGTCGTGCGCCTCTTCGAAGATGCCGACGCGGATACCGCCCAGCTGGGCGCGTCGCTTCATCAATGCCTTGTCGCGCAACAACATCGCCTGACCGAACAACCGCGGGTTGTCCAGCAGGACCGAGTTGATGGCGCCCGCCCATTCGACGGTCTCCTCGTACAGTGGGATCGCGACATCGACGCCCCTGTCGCGCAACGTCTCCGCGATCTCCAACGATCGATCGTTGAGCCGCTCGAAGTCCCACGGGAGGAACGGGATGTCGTTGGTGGTGCAGTACTCCTCGGCCCATGCGGGGGCGACGACGATGTACCGACGATCGAAGCTCTCGAGGGCTTCCACCGCGGCGAGACTCCAGCCCAGCAGGGCGACGTAGCCCTTGTCCGGGTTCTTCGGCAGCTTTGTGGGCTGCGACATAAAGATCCTTCCTTCGCGTCGAACGGTCGGAGATGATCGTTTTCAACGGTACATAAGGCGTCTTGTCGGCCCGGTCCCCACCCAAGCGCAGGTATAACTGACGTTCATGCATCCCTTCGAGCGGCTCGCGCAGGACGCCATCGCGATCGTCGGGACGGGGCGGCGTGCGATCCTCGGCATCGCAGGCGCGCCGGGTTCGGGTAAGACGACCCTGGCCCGGTCACTCGTCGCCCGTGTCGGCGAACTACAGGGGCCGGAATGGGCCGCGCACGTCCCGATGGACGGTTTTCATCTGGGCGACGCTCAGCTCCGGCGACTGGGCACACTCGACCGCAAGGGTGCGCCGGAGACGTTCGATGCCGCCGGTTACGCCGCGATGCTGACCCGGATTCGCGTCGAGACGGAGACCCCGCTCTATGCACCGGGATTCGAACGCGAGCTGGAACAGCCGCTGGCCGCGGCGCTCGTGGTGCCCCCGACCGCCCGCCTCGTGATCACCGAGGGCAACTACCTACTCCTCGACGAGCCGATCTGGCGAGCAGCCCGCTCTGAGATGAATGCCGTGTGGTTCGTGACGACGGACGAGCGGACGCGGAGCGCGAGGCTCGTCATGCGGCACGTCGAGTTCGGAAAGGAACCCGACCGCGCCCGCGCGTGGGTCGCCGAGGTCGATCAGCGCAATGCTGATCTGGTCTCGGCGACGTCCACGCGCGCCGACCGCGTGATCGTCAGCACCGGTAGCGGGTGGGACGACCTCGGGTGGTCAGCGCAGTGAGCGCAGGTCAGGACTTCGCGCGCCACTCGTCGGTGCGCTCGTTGCTCGCCTCGGCGAGGGCCGCACGCGCCTTCTCGGCGTCGTAGCCCTTGCCGTAGACGGGCGTACCCGGCTGCTGACGCCACGAATCGGCGATCGACCCGGCGTCGACGGGATCGAAACCGATCTGGTCGACGAGGTCGGACACGATCTTCTTGTGATCCACGTCGTCGCCGGCGATGGGCAGCGCGATACGTCCGTCGGTGCCGGCGTCGACACCCTTCTCCAGCAGGTGCTTCCAGTAGATCCCGTTGAAGACCTTGATCACTGGTGCGCCGATGTGCTCGGAGACCCATGCGCTCTCGGGCTGACCGTCCTCGATGGCGGCGATGAGGCCGTCGCGCTGCTGCGGGTAGTAGTTGTTCGTCTCGATGATCGGGGCGCCCGGTTTGCGCGCCGCGAACAGGTCGTCGGCCAGGTCGGGGACGTTCTTCTGGGGGATCGAGAGGATGACGAGGTCGGCGTCGGCCGCCGCGTCCTTCGCCCAGACCGCCCGGGCGCCGGTCTCCGACGCCAGGTCGGCCAGCGTCTCGGGGTCACGCGAATTGGCGACCGCGACCTCGTGGCCGACGGCCGTGAGCCGCCGCGTCAGCGTCCCGCCGATGAATCCTGCTCCGATGATTCCGATCTTCATGTGCCCTGCTCCTGAGGTTCGACGACATCATCTGGTGTCGCTTCTCCACAGCATCGTGAGCAAGTCGAATATTCCTGTACCCGAGGTGCGCGTCACGCATCCGCTCCGCTTGCGTCCATCCGCTCCGGTTGCAACAGGAGCGGATGGACGAAAGCGGAGCGGATTCGATCGCTCAGTCGCCGGTGCGGGTGAGTTCGGCGCGGAACCGCACCGTCCCGGCGCACGCACCCGACCACGCCAGGGCCGACTCGTTGTCCAAGGTCTGGATCGGATTCGAGGCGTCGCCCCCGACGGTGGTCTGCGAGGTCAGGGTCGGGCGGTACCTGTCGCCCCGGCCCGGGCACTGCCGCTCGGGGAGCGTCTCGGTCTGACGGAACACGCCGTCGGAGTACCCGACGATCGTCTGGCCCGGTCGGGACGGTCTGTCGAGCATGACCACCACGCAGCGGCTGCCGTCGCGAGTGCAGGTCGGTGTCGCCGTGAATTCTGTGGTCTGGGTCGTGGGGCGAGAGATCAGCGACGGTGGATCCCACGACACGACCGTGGTGCGTTGTCGGTAGGAACCGCGGAACCCGTTTCCCGCAGTGGTCGCGGCCTCGGGGACCGAGACCTTCTCGAGGGCCGCAGTCCCCGCGGGCACATCGCCCTTGCGGGTGAACGTGACGGTCCCCTCGCTGACCCGGGGACACGAGCCCCCCTGGACCGAGCTCGTCGTGCCGGACAGGGTGGCGGGTGCGGCGCCGGCCGTCGACGCGGATCGAGGCATCACCGTCGTGCTGTCCATCGCCACCCAGGGCTCGTCGACCGGTGCGGTCGTGCCGGTCGGGACACAGGAGCGTTTCGGCGGCACGTCAACCCGCGACCACGAGCCGTTGCCGAAGACGAACTCCATGCGGTCGACGTCGCCGCCCGACGAGGTGTCCGGACGCGCCACCGCGACGCACGTCCCGTCGTCACAGCGCGACTGCACCACCCAGGTCGACGTGACCGGGTCGGCGTCCGCACCGCTCGGGGGCTCACGATTCACCGAGGCGGTGGTCCGGAACATCGAGTACGTGCCCTCGAACACCGCGCCGGCCGAACCGGTCGGGGTGGTCGCACCGTCGCCTGGGTCGGAGCTGCCGCACGAACCGAGTATTCCGGTGACGACGACGGCGGCCAGACAAGAGGTGACAACCTGGCGAAGGCGCATGCTTCGCAAACTAGGCGAACCGGCCGTCGGCTGCAGCGGTAAGCGCAGAAGTGCCCGCCTAGGGTGGATCCGCCGGCATACCTCCCGGCGTCGTCGATCTCAGGAGAACGCGATGCACATCGATCTGTCCGGGCGCACCGCCCTGGTCACCGGTTCCACGCAGGGCATCGGAGCGGCCATCGCCGCCGGTCTCGCCCGTGCCGGCGCCCGGGTGGCGATCAACGGTCGCAGCGCCGACTCGGTCAACTCGGCCATCGCCACGCTAGGGGGCGATCTTCCCGACGCCGATCTGATCCCGGCGCCCGCCGATCTCGGTGACGCCGACGCGGCCGACGCGCTGTTCGAGCAGCTGCCAGGCGTCGACATCCTGGTGAACAACCTCGGGATCTTCGGGGCGACACCGGCGTTGGAGATCACCGACGACGAGTGGCGGCGTTACTTCGAGATCAACGTCCTCTCCGCGGCCCGGCTGATCCGTCTATACCTCCCCGGGATGATGGAGCGGCACGACGGTCGGATCGCCAACATCGCCAGTGACTCGGCCCTGGTCATCCCCAAGGAAATGATCCACTACGGGATGTCGAAGACCGCGCTGCTCGCGGTGTCGCGCGGCTACGCGAAAGAAGCGGCGGGCACCGGCGTCACCGTCAACTCGGTGATCGCAGGCCCGACGCACACCGGTGGTGTCGAGGACTTCGTCTACCAACTGGTCGACAAGGATCTGCCGTGGGACGAGGCGCAGCGGGAGTTCATGCGCAAGCACCGACCGCAGTCGTTGCTGCAGAGGCTGATCGAGCCGGAGGAGATCGCCAACCTCGTCGTCTACCTGAGCTCACCGTTCGCCTCGGCCACCACCGGTGCCGCGGTACGGGTGGACGGCGGATACGTCGACTCCATCGTCCCCTGACCAGTTGCCACCCGGTTCGACGTCAGGCTGCTGCGGGGAGCGCGCCACTGCGGATGGCCGCCACGGTACGGGCCGCGACGACCGCCCATGCGCAGAACAGTAGAACGTAGAGCACGATCGCGACGTCGTGGATCGCGCCGATACCGGTCGCGGTTCCCAGCGCGGTGGCACCGGTGACACAGGTGCCGACTGGGAAGGTGAAGCTCCACCACGTGAGCGAGAACGGTAGTCCGGTGTACGCGGCGCGTGCCGTGATGGTCACCGACAGGGTGAACGCGACGACGCCGATGATGCCGACGACGATTCCGTAGTACATCCCGGCGGTGTGCAGGCCGGTGGCGACGTATGCGTGCGTTCCGGTGAACTCACCTCTGCTCGCGGTACCGAGAGTTATTGCCGCGGTGATCGACTGGCCGATCATCCCGAGCGGGATCCACACGGTGGGAACCGCGGCGCGAGCGGGCAGGCCCACGCGGATCATTCGTCGGTAGACGAAGAACGTTGTGGCGGTGCCGAACACGAAGCTCAGCAGGAACATCGCGTAGCAGAGCACGAGGAAGACCGTCCGCATGTCGGCGTCGGCGATGTGGGGCACCAGCAGGGCGCCGGTCGACGCCGAGACCATCGGCGCGACCACCGACATCATCCGTGCGGGAAGGGCCTCACCGCCCCTGTCGGCGCGTGTCAGCAGGCGAACGGCGACGAATCCGACGGCCACGACGCCGATGGCGGTTCCGATCGTCCACAGAACCGCATCGATCCAGACGGCGGCATCCACACCGATCAAGTCCTTGCCGAAGAGAAGGGTGCCTGCGCCGACTGTGAGGGCGGCCATCGCCGGCGCGCCGTAGAAGTGCGAGACCATGGCGTGGTTCAGGTAGCCGCGAGCGTTCTCCCGATGCATTAGCCAGTGGGCCGCGAACGCGCTGCTCACCAGGAGCAGAGCGACCGATGCGAGGATCCAGACGACCGTCGCGACGGTGTGCAGCCCCGTCACGTGCGCCGGCCGGGTTGCTGCGGCGGTGGCGACTATGCCGGTGCCCATCACGGTGGTGAACCAGTTGGGCGTGATGTGCGCCAGACGGTCCCGCGGGACGACGTCGACGGACTCGTCGGACATCGAGTTGAGCAGCGCTGTCGTGGTCATGTCCTCACTGTCGTCGGATCGGGATTCCGCTGGTAGACGCCTCGATCTTGTGGAGCCACAAGCAGTGGTTGTACCCACTCGGTATCGGCTGTAACGTCGCCGGTGATGGCCGTCCCCGCGCACGTCCCCGAGCTCGCCACCCTCGACGTCCTCGTCGCGGTCGCCGTGGCCGGCAGCATGAGCGCCGCCGGACGCGCGTTGAACATGAGCCAGCAGGCGGTCAGCGCCCGGGTCCACAGCGCCGAACGGGAGATCGGGATCGCCGTGTTCCGCCGCTCCCCGGCCGGTGTCGAGCCGACCGCCGAGGGCGTGCTCATCCTCGAATGGGCGGGCGCGGTCATCGAACGGGCCGAACGGCTCTCGGCCGGAGTCGACTCGCTGCTCGGACATCGCAACGCGGAACTGACCGTGGCCGCGTCGATGACCATCGCCGAGTACCTCGTCCCGGAATGGGTGGTGGCGCTGCGCCGAGCGAGTCCCGACGTGAAGATCCGGGTCCGCCCGATGAACAGCACCGACGTGGCGGCCCGGGTCGTCGACGGATCCTGCGACGTGGGTTTCGTAGAGGGATCCGGCGCCATGGCCTCGCTGCAGGAGCGCACGGTCGCCACCGACGAACTCATCCTGGTTGTGCCGCAGTCACATCCGTGGGCGCAGCGAGCGAGCGTGACCGCGGCCGAACTCGCCAGGACAGCACTGGTGCAGCGCGAGCCCGGGTCGGGCACACGGGTCGTCTTCACCGAGTCGCTCGCAGCCGCGGGCTACGAGCCGGCCGAACCGATGCTCGAACTCACGTCGGTGTCGGCGGTGCGGGCGGCCATGCTCAGCTCCGACAGCCCGGCTGTCCTGTCGTCGATGTCGGTGGCCGACGACCTGCGTCGCGGCACGTTGGTCGCGGTGGCGATCGACGGCATCACGATGCCGCGTCGACTACGGGCGGTGTGGGATCGCGACCGCGGACTGCGCGGGCCGGCTCGCGACCTCGTCGACATCGCCATCCGGCACGCCGCACCCGGAAGTGTGTAGTTCCGGCGGCGCCGACCTGGCCTTTTGATCACCGAAACCACACATCATCGGACCAGGGACGGCCGACCGAAGCGGGTGCGGACGCCCGGTGAGAACAGGGCGCGCAGACGTTCGCCCGCCGGTTCGACCCCGCTCGCCTCGAGCAGTTCGTCGTGCAACTCGACCACCTCGGCGGCGTGCAGGGGCCACGGATCGTGCTCGTTGGGCACCCACCACGTCCGACCGACCTTGCGGGTGTGCGCACCCCAGCGTGCCGTCAGCCAGACCTCCAACGGGGTCGGGTCGACCCGCTCACCGACGCGCACCGTCACCCGGCTGCGCAGACCGCGGTCGGGCCAGCGCCGGACGCTGTCGTAGGTGATGAGGTCGTCGTCGCGCGTCAGTCGCATCTTGGCCCAGGTGTAGGGGATGCCCAGTCCGATCCGCGTCATCGGGACGACGGCCAGTCGTTCGGTCTCCAACGACCGGAACAGCACGCCGTGCCTACCCGCATCGTCGACCGAGTACAGGCGGATGTTCGTCTCCAGGAACGTCCCGAGATACGGGACCGGACGCGACGGGCCCAGCCCGATGCCGCTCATGGCGAACGGCACCAACGCGACGTAGGTCATGCCGTCGGCGAAGACATCGGGTCGGGTGCCCGCGGGGAACAGGTGGGCCACCGACTTCGGGTCCACCGGCCAGTGGACGAACGTCAGGTCGCCCCAGGTCTGGTCGAAGACGACCGGACGCGGCAGCGGCTCCGGGGTCACGGGATAACCGGCCAGGGCGTCGGGAACGGCGTCCGGCCGGGCTGCTGGGTCGGGCGCGGTGGTCATCAGTCCATCGTGGCACGGGTCCGGGGCGTCCGACGTGTGCGTCCGGACACTGTTCGCCCTGCGAGAAGTCCCAGGTGACGGGCCGGAATCGGCGCGCGCGCGTGTCGCGGCGAGTCCATACTGGACCAGGTTCACCTGCGCGATGAGAGGTTCTTCGTGTCCCAACCCGTTCCCGGCAAGCCCGCACTGTTGACCGTCGACGACGACCCGTCGGTGTCACGGGCGGTGGCTCGTGATCTGCGGCGTCGCTACGGCGAGCGCTATCGCATCATCCGCGCAGAGTCCGGCGACGCGGCCCTCGAGGCGCTGCGCGAACTGAAACTACGCGGTGGTGCGGTGGCGTTGATCCTCGCCGACTACCGAATGCCCGGCATGAGCGGCATCGAGTTCCTCGAACAGGCGATGGACCTCTATCCCATGGCGCGTCGCGTGCTGCTGACCGCCTACGCCGACACCGGTGCCGCCATCGACGCCATCAATCTCGTCGATCTCGACCACTATCTGCTCAAGCCGTGGGATCCCCCGGAGGAGAAGCTGTATCCGGTGGTGGACTCGCTGCTCGAGGCATGGGCCGCATCCGATCGCCGCCCCGTCGACGAGACACGGGTCATCGGACATCGATGGTCGCCGCGGTCGTCGGCGGTCCGAGAGTTCCTGGCGCGCAACCAGTTGTCGTACACGTGGTACATGTCCGACGAGTCGGAGGGGCGTCGCCTGCTCGCCGCGGCCGACATCGACGATCGTTCGCTTCCGGTGGTGATCTGCGCCGACGGGACCGTGTTGGTCGATCCGACCGACACCGAACTCGCCCAGCACCTCGGGTTGCGCACCGACCCGTCGGGCGACTTCTACGACCTCGTGGTCGTCGGCGGCGGGCCGGCCGGTCTCGGCGCTGCGCTCTACGGTGCGTCTGAAGGACTTCGAACCGTGCTCGTCGAACGCACCGCCGCGGGCGGCCAGGCCGGACAGAGTTCGCGGATCGAGAACTACCTCGGATTCCCCGACGGCGTGAGCGGATCGCAGCTCGCCGACCGCGCCCGCCGTCAGGCCACACGATTCGGTGCCGAGTTGATCACGACCCGCGATGTCGTTGCTCTGGAGTGCAACGGATCTGCACGCAGTGTGCGCTTCGCCGACGACACCCGGATCCACGCGCACACGGTGATCCTGGCGACCGGCGTCGCCTACCGCAGTCTCAACGCCGAGGGCCTCGACGAATTGACCGGTCGCGGCGTGTATTACGGCTCGGCGGTGACCGAGGCGGCCCGATGCGCCGATCAGGACGTCTACATCGTCGGCGGTGCGAACTCGGCCGGCCAGGCCGCGCTGTACCTGGCCCGAGGCGCGAAGTCGGTGACGATCGTGGTGCGCGCGCCGTCGCTCACGGCGTCGATGTCGCACTACCTGATCGCGCAGATCGAACAGACCCCCGGCGTGCACGTCAGGACCTGCAGCGAGGTCGTCGGGGTCGCCGGCTCCGGCCATCTCGAGTCGATCCGGCTGCGCAACAACGCCACCGGCGAGGTCGAGACGGTCGACGCGGGCTTCTTGTTCCTGTTCATCGGTGCCGCACCCCGCACCGACTGGCTCGACGGCCTCGTCGCCCGGGACGACCACGGGTTCATCCTCTCCGGCCCCGACCTCGTCGAGGACGAGAATGCGCACGCGACCTGGCCACTGGACCGCGCGCCGCACCACCTCGAGACCAGCGTGCCGGGGGTGTACGCCGCGGGCGACGTCCGGTCGCAGTCGGCCAAGCGCGTGGCGTCCGCGGTGGGCGAGGGAGCGATGGCCGTGATGCTCGTGCACCGGTACCTGGGCCAACTATGAGCGGCACCACAACTGCGACAACAGAAATCAGACGATCATGACACGAACGACGTGTAGCCCGGAGGAACTCAAGACGCTGTTCCTGTTCGAGAAGCTCGGCGACGACCAGCTGCAGACGCTCTGCGAGAACGGCCACGTCGAATGGATCGAACCGGGGCCGGTGTACGCCGAGGGGGATCCGGCCACCTGCTTCTACGTCCTCATCGAGGGCGAGATGGTCATGAGCAAACTGTCCGGCGGCGAGGACATCGAGATCAGCCGAACGTCGCAGAGCGGCGTGTACTCCGGTGCGTGGCAAGCCTATCTGGGTGATCGCGCCTCGCAGACATACCCCGCGTCCGCGCGGGTGCTGGTCCCGTCGCGGTTCTTCGTCCTCGACGCCGACGTGTTCGGAACGCTCGTCCGCGACTGGTTCCCGATGGCTGTACACCTGCTCGAGGGGTTGTTCTTCGGCAACCAGAACTCGCGGCAGATCGTCGATCAGCGCGAGCGCCTGCTCGCGCTCGGGTCGCTGTCGGCGGGACTCACCCACGAGCTCAACAACCCGGCCGCCGCCGCGGTCCGTGCGACCTCTTCGCTGCGAGATCGGGTGTCGCACATGCGACGCAAGCTGGGGGTGATCGCGTCGGGTGTCTACGACCACGACACCATCGCCACGCTGATCCGTCTGCAAGAGGAGGCGGCCGAGCTGGTCGCCAAGGCGCCCACCCTCACCCCGATGGAGGCGGCCGACCGCGAGGACGAGCTCGGTGAATGGTTCGACGAGCGACAGATCAGCGGCGGATGGGACCTCGCGCCGTCGTTCGTCCAGGCAGGTATCGACGTCGGATGGTTGAACAAGGTGAGCGCGGGCGTCGACAACGACGAGATCCTCGAGAGCGCGATCCGGTGGTTGAACTACACCATCGAGACCGAGCTGCTGATGAACGAGATCGCCGACTCGACCACTCGGGTGTCCACCCTGGTCGACGCGGCCAAGCAGTACTCGCAGATGGATCGCGCGCCCTACCAGCGGGCCGATCTCCGCGAGCTGCTGGACAGCACGCTGGTCATGCTGGGCCGCAAGATCGGTGGATCCGTCACGATCGTCAAGGAATACGACCCGTCGCTGCCCGCGATACCGATGTACGCGGCCGAGCTGAACCAGGTGTGGACCAACCTCATCGACAACGCGGTCGCCTCGATGGAGGGCGTCGGGACTCTGACGATCCGCACCCGCCGCGACGGGGAGCAGGCGCTCATCGAGGTGGGCGACACCGGCCCGGGCATCCCCGAGGACATCCGCACGCGCATCTTCGAACCGTTCTTCACCACCAAGCCGGTCGGTCAGGGGACCGGTCTCGGTCTCGACATCTCGTGGCGGATCGTCGTGAAGAAGCATCGCGGGAGCCTGCGGGTGGAATCGCAACCGGGTCAGACGGTCTTCCAGGTACGCATCCCCATCGAGCCTCGCGTGGAGGAGGCGCCGGTCGCCGAGACGACCGATACCATCGCCGAGTGAGCAGACCCCACGACGCCGACGCGAGCCGTCTCGCCGCCCAGTCCCTCGCCCGCGGTGACGTGACCGGGTGGTTCGAGGACCTCTACCGCGAGGCCGCCGGCGGCGATGCCGTGGTGCCTTGGGATGCGCCGCAGGCCAACCCGTTGATCGTCGACGCACTCGCCGACGCGGGAGACGCGGTCGGGCGATCGGCGCTGGTGGTCGGGAGCGGCCTCGGCCGAGATGCCGAACACATTGCCTCGCTGGGTTATCGGACCACGGCGTTCGACGTGTCGCCCACCGGCATCGACAGCGCCCGCGCGCGGTTCCCGGAATCGGCGGTCGACTACGTGGTCGCCGATCTGCTGGATCTGCCGAAGCGGTGGCACAACGCCTTCGACCTCGTCGTCGAATCCATCACCGTGCAGTCGATGCCACTGTCGGTCCGCGACGACGCGATCGCAGCGGTGGCCTCCACCGTTGCGCCGGGCGGACGGCTGCTCGTGATCTCTGGCGTGCGGGCCGACGGTGTCGAGGTCGACGGTCCACCGTGGCCCCTGACCCGTGCGGAGATCGAGTCGTTCGCGACCGGAGGACTCACGACGACATCGATCGAACAGATCGAGCGCGCCGACATCCCCGGTGCCCGCCGCTGGCAGGCCTGGTTCGACCGCACCCCCAGCCGTCCCTGAGCTATCTGTGCGCCTGGTTGTTCCAGTAGTCGGCGATGTCCGACGTCTGCTTGATCACCTGGTCCGGCTCGATGACGCTCGGCCAGATGGTGATCAGGTAAGAATCGATGAACTCGCCGACGTCAGCGTCGCGAGCGGCATCCATGTTCTTGGCGCAGTACCTGATTCGATAGGTTCCCGGTGAGATCGGCAACACTGTGCCGGGTGCATCGTCGGTGAAGCCCATCAACCATGGACGCGACTCAACCGTCCAGGACGCCTCGACGATCTCATCCCAGGCGTCCACCTCGGGTTCGGGGCGCTCGGCCCGGATCTCGAGGGTGACGGTGATGGTGCCGGTGTGTAGACCGCAGACGAGGACGACGTTCGCAGGTTCGCGTGTCCCGACCAATCCGTTCCGCTGGCCCGCGAAGGCACGGCGCATGTCGCCGCTCCATTCGCCGTCACCAGAGGGCATGTAGTACTGGCTGTACTCCACCGCAACCGGTCCGGAGAAGATGGCACCCTCCGCCTCGACGGACCCGGGCATCGGTCCCGACAAGGGCGGCATCAGGAAGACGGACTCCAGTGTCCGTGCGGCATCTTCGTCGGTCAGCGTCCCGGGTTGCCAACGGAGTTCATGAGTCCAGACGGCGTCACTGATCTGCGCGTGTTGAGTGTGCGACGCGACCTCCGGACTCGCGCGAGGTGGGTTCGAACCCGTCGGCCAGCGTCGGAGCATCACACTCGGCCCGTACGCGTACACCGATGCGTCCACTGCTCCGGTTCGCGGGTCGCCGTCCGCGGTATGTGTGGAGACGGCGGTCGGCACCCATCCTGGGACGGAGCGCGGGAGCTCCATCAACCGCTCCTGCTTTGCCTCGTTATTCCGTCGCCACCGAACGTTTTCGTTCTCGTACTCGATGGTCTGCCCCGTCCATCGGAACAGCTCGTCGGAGAACACCTCATCCATTTCGTGCCAGAGCATCTCGACGACGTCGTTCTCGGTCTGCCAGGCAATCGCAAGTCCGGTCTCGGCATCGATGACGAAGGTTTGCTCAGAACTCCTGATCGGGGATGTGGCAAAGACGACCTGCCATCCTCGCCTGCCGTGCACAGTTCGTTCTTCGATGCTGGTGGGTTCGCCGACCGAGGGTGGATCGTACTGACCGGGTACCGGCCAGTTCAGGTGTGCGGCGACGAGAGCCCTACCGTCGCCTCCTGGACCGACGACATCGCCGCCACCGTCCTGGGTCATGTCGGTGTGCACCATCGCATCCGACGTCCGGCTGTACCGGTCGGAGGGGGTGACGATCAGAGTCGTCTGTCCCGCCACGGCGGTCTGCCACCGTCCGGGGGGATCGAACCAGATCTCCTCGGGTTCCTCGAGCCCAAGGCGGCGAACAGCACCGTGGACCGTCCGCCCGATCGTGCCGTAGTTCAGCGCACGGATCTGCCGCCATGTGGGGATCACACCCGAGAGGCTAGCCAACGATTGTCGGCGGGCGCCCGTGTTCGCACGACAGCTGAGCAACGCCATGGGCGGTGTTCTCGTACGCGCTAGTGTGACGTCATGTCGTCTCCGATGGAGTGGTCGCGTGGTCGGTACGAGGCGGTTGCGGAACGTATCGCCGCGATCGCAGACGAGGTGGTGTCCCGCCTCGACGACGTGAGTCCGCTCGACGGTGCCGACGTCGTCGACCTCGCGTGCGGCACCGGGAGTGCGGCGCTCGCCGCGCACGAACGCGGCGCGCACGTGACCGGCGTCGACCTGACCGGCGACCTCGTCGCCATCGCCGAGGACAAGGCGCGTGCCGCCGGTGCCGACATCGCGTGGATCACCGCGGACGCCTCCGACACCGGCCTGGACGCCGACTCGTTCGACGGCGCCGTGTCGAACATGGGGATCATCTTCGTCGACCCCGACCGGCAGCTCGCCGAACTGGCCCGGCTGCTGCGACCTGGCGGCGTCCTCGGCTTCTCGGCGTGGGTGCGCGCCACGCACAACCCGTTCTACGACCCGATCGTGTCGGTCCTCGGTCGTCCCGCGCAGACCGGGCCGTCACCGGACCAGTGGGGCGAGCACGACACGATCCACGCCCGGCTCGCCGATGACTTCCAGGACGTCGATGTCGTGACCCGCACCCACACATGGGAATTCGAGTCGTTGGAGTCCGCCCTGACGTTCATCTCCGACGAGTCCCCCATGCACGTCAACGTGCTGCACCGGATCAGCGAGATGCAGCACGATCGGTTGATGTCGGCGTTCGAGGTCGCGTTGACGCGGCACGTCGCCGCCGACGGTCGGGTTGCGTTCGATTCGCCCTACGTGATCGTGACCGCCCGACGTCAATGACGCCTGATCCCGCGCGCGGGCTGGTGCAGTCGTGTTTCATGGGTGGGGTGGGGATCTCTGTGAACCGACCGCATCCACGCCACGCGGTCATGGTGGTGGTGCTGGTTCTCGTCGCGGCCATGGCCACCGCCTGCTTCGATCCGCTCAACCGCCCCGGGTCCCGCGATTCCGATCCGAACCACATCAGTGTGGGCTCCGGTGGGGTGCTCGAGGCCCAGATCATCGGCCAGATCTACATCGATGCACTCGAGGCCAACGGCTTCGTGGTGACCGATCAGCTCAACTCCGGGACACGCGAGCGCTACATCCCGGCGCTGCGGGCCGGCGACATCGACCTCGTCCCCGACTTCGCGGGCAACCTGCTGCAGTACCTGGCCGCGAACACCCCGACGATCAGTGCGCAACGCGCCGAACAACTCTCCTCGGTCACCAGCCTCCCCGACATCACGAAGGCCTTCCCCGAGGTGCTCGGTGACGACCTGGCGGTGCTGACCCCCGCGCCCGGGTCGGACGCCGACAGCGTGACCGTGACGTCGGAGACGGCGAAGCGCTACGGCCTGAAGTCGATCGCCGACCTGGCGGAACTCTCGAAGAGGCAGACCGTGAGCTTCATGGCCAACAGCGAGTTCGCGACGCGCTCGGTCGGTGTTCCCGGGCTCGAGAAGAACTACGGCCTGCGAGTGGATTTCAAGCCCAACAACGACAGCGGCGGGCAGGCCACGATCAACGAGCTGACCAGCGGACGGGTGACCGCGGCCGACATCTACACCACCACCCCGGCCATCAAGACCGAGAACCTGGTGGTCCTCGAGGACCCGAAGAACAACTTCCCGGCCAACAACATCGTGCCGCTCATCGCGAAATCCAAGGCGACGCCGAAGGTGTCGAAGGTGATCGACGCCGTCTCGTCGAAGTTGACGGTGGAGGAGCTGCGCGATCTCAACTACGCGGTGTCCGGCCCCCGCAAACTCGAGGTGGAGCAGGCCGCCTCGGAGTGGGTTGCCAAAGAGAACCTCGACAGGTCGTTCGCCTGACGTCGGCCCGGCGCCGTCGGAGAAGACAAGGATGTCCATGATCACGTTCGACTCGGTGACGAAGACCTACCCGGACGGCACCACTGCCGTCGACACCCTCGACCTCACCATCGAAGAGGGGTCGTTCACCGCGTTCGTCGGACCCTCGGGATGTGGCAAGACGACGTCGATGCGCATGATCAACCGGATGATCGATCCCACCAGCGGCACGGTCAGCGTCGACGGGAACGACGTGTCCACGGTGAACCCGGTGACGCTGCGTCGCGGCATCGGATACGTGATCCAGAGCGCCGGTCTGATGCCGCACCAGCGAATAGTCGACAACGTCGCGACCGTGCCGGTGCTGCAGGGTGTCTCACGCAAGCAGGCCCGCAACGACGCCATCAGGCTCCTCGAGCGGGTGGGACTCGACCCGAGCCTGGCCAATCGCTTCCCTGCGCAGCTGTCCGGCGGGCAGCAGCAGCGGGTGGGGGTCGCGCGGGCCCTGGCCGCCGACCCGGCGATCCTGCTGATGGACGAGCCTTTCAGCGCGGTCGACCCGGTGGTCCGCGAGGATCTGCAGAACGAGATGCTGCGTCTGCAGGGCGAATTGCGCAAGACCATCGTGTTCGTCACCCACGACATCGACGAGGCGGTCAAGCTCGCCGACCGGATCGCGATCTTCGGATCCGGTGGACGACTGCACCAGTACGACACGCCTGAGCGTCTGTTGGCGGCTCCCGCGGACGACTTCGTCTCCGGTTTCGTCGGCCGTGACCGCGGATACCGGTTGCTGCAGTTCAGTTCCGGCAGCGACGTCGCTCTCGAGCCGTTGGCGCCGATCACCGAGTCGGGGATCGACGCACTCGATCTCGGCCCCGACGAATGGCGCCTGGTCCTGGTCGACGGACGGCCGTTCGGATGGGTCGACGCCGACGGGGTCCGCGCGCACGCCGGCGGTGCCGGGGTCTACGACAGTTGTTCGGCGGGTGGGTCGTTGTTCGTCGAGGGCGGCACCCTGCGCCAGGCGCTCGACGCCGCGCTGTCGTCGCCGTCGGGTCTGGGTGTGGTCGTCGATTCCGGCGGCACGGTCACCGGCGGCGTCCGCGCGGCCGATGTCCTCGGGGTCATCGAGCGGGAACGGAAGTCGGTGCGATGACCTACCTGTTCACGCACTTCGACAAGGTCTGGAGCCTGCTGCTCGAGCACCTCAAGCTCTCGCTCATCCCGATCGTCGTGGCCCTGGTCATCGCGATCCCGCTCGGGCTCGCGGTGCACCGGTCGTCGGTGGCCCGCCGGATCGCGGTCATCGTCGGATCGGTGGTGTTCACCGTCCCGTCGATCGCGCTGTTCATCGTCCTGCCGTCACTGATCAACACCCGCATCCTCTCCGACGTCAACGTGATCGTGGCGTTGGCGCTGTATGCGACCGCGTTGCTGGTCCGTTCGATTCCCGAGGCGCTCGACGCGGTCCCGGTCGCCTCCCTCGACGCCGCCGAGGCCGTCGGGTACAAACCGTGGGAACGTGTCGTCAAAGTGCAGCTGCCACTCGCGATCCCGGTCCTCATCGCGTCGATCCGGGTCGTGTCCGTCACGAACATCTCGATGGTGTCGGTCGGGTCGGTGATCGGATTCGGCGGACTGGGCAAGCTCTTCACCGAGGGATACAGCCGTAACTACACCGGGGAGATCATCGCGGGCATCATCGCCACAGTCGTCCTCGCGCTGGTCATCGACGTGATCCTGGTGGCACTCGGACGTGTGCTGACCCCGTGGACGCGGGCGTCGCGTCCGACCCGACGATTGCGTCGCCGCGCGGTCCCGGCGACGACGCCGCAGACCACCGGAATGGCCGCCGAGGGGGCCACGGCATGAGCGGGATCCTCTCCGACACCGTCTCCTACCTGACGACGGGCTCGAACTGGTCGGGCACCGCCGACGTCGACGGACTCGGTCTGCTGATCGGCCAGCACCTGGAGTACACCGTGATCGCGGTGGCCGTCGCCGCCGTCGTCGCGGTCCCGCTCGGTCTCCTGGTGGGCCACACCGGCAAGGGCGAGGTGGTGGTGGTCGGGCTGGTCAACGTACTGCGTTCGCTGCCCACACTCGGACTCCTGCTGCTGTTCATCCTGTGGATGGGCCTGGGCCTGACCCCGACGATGTTCGCGCTGATCCTGCTGGGCATCCCGCCGATGTTGGCCGGCGCCTACTCGGGCGTCGCCAACGTCGACCGGGTCGTGGTC